>JAFZPP010000041.1 GCA_017550285.1 Oscillospiraceae bacterium | reverse complement strand
TCAGGAAAACACTTTTTCATCATGAGATTCAGTTTCGTGTAATACTGCTGATAGTGCAATGCGGTTTCAGCGCCTTTTTCAGTCAGATAAATGATATTGTCATCATCTTTCTGAATCATTCCGATTGAAGTTAAGGATTTGGGCATCGAGTGAATGCTTGATTTCTTATAGTTCAGATATTCTGCCAGATAGGCATTGCGGATTTGCCTGCCGGCATCCGCAAATGCCTTCATCGACAGAAGATAGCGGATATTTGCCGCAGTGAGTTTTTCATTTGTTTCCATTGTCAATCTCCTAAAAACGGGCGGCATGTTCCGATATGCCGCCCGCTTGTCTTACTGCTTATGGCAGGAACCGCAGCAGCCGCAGTGTGCGCAGTCACAACCGCAGGACGATTTTCCTTTCTTTTTATCACGGATCATTGATACAATAATTGCAGTCACAACCGCCAGTAATATCAGCGCAACGACGATTGTTCCGAGGTTCTCTGTCAGCCATGCAAGCATGAAAATCAGCTCCCCTGCGTTCTGAGTTTTTCCGTCAGCGTAGTGGATTCCTTGTACTTCTTGATAAACAGCATATAGAGCATTCCTGCGAGAATGACAATCGCAAAGACCAGACCGATCGGATTGACATGACCGGTAAGTGCGCCGCCGAACTGGTTAATCATCAGCGAAATTGCATACGCAAAGCCGCACTGATAGAGAATTGCGAACCATGTCCACTTTACGTTGTTCATTTCACGCTTGATTGCGCCGATTGCGGCAAAGCACGGTGCGCAGAACAGATTGAATACGAGGAAGCGCACCGCTGTATTTCGTGTCAAAGCCCTCCGGCTGGTCGGTCAGGTCAATCAGATAATCGCCGTAGCCGGTTTCCGTCGAGAGCTTCACGCCGAGATTCAGTGTTTCCGGCGCCGCATCCTGCACCGCGGAAAAGCTGGCTTTTCCGTCCTTTACGGTGACATTTTTGTATGCTTCCGGTGCTGCATCGAGCTTTGTGAAGCCGTAATTGTTCTCGCCGAGTGCATCGAGCTCCGCCTGCGTAATCGCAACCGGATAAACAACGCCGAGCATTGTGTCCGTGCCGTTGTTATACGTCCCCGCAAACATCTGGTCTTCGCCGTTCATCAGTACCTTCTTTTTTGTAGCAGAGGTCACGGCATCCACCTCACCGGCAGATTCGCCCATTTCCGCTGCATAAAAATCGGTATACGGGATATTCATGGTGCCGTAAACCACATCATCCGCAGCAGATGCAGAAAACGGCATCGCCGCGGCAACAGCGAGAATCGCTGCGACAGAGATCAGTACAGTTTTTTTCATTCAGATTCTCCTTTTGGTTAGATATGACCAACTATCGGTTATCATTGTGCGCCTGCAAGCTCAGCGCCCAGTGCTTTCAGTTTTGCAAGATCATCCTCCGACGGCGCTTCATTCGCGGTATATCCTTCGTCGCCAAGCAAAGCTACACCTGCCGCCTTGACGCGCTCTGTCCAGTTGCGCATCCATTCGCCGTCGCCCCAGCCGTAGGAGCCGAAAAGCAGAACCGTTTTGCCGCTGAGTTCCGATTCGATGCTGGTGAAAAACGGATCGAATTCGTCTTCCTCAAGCACCTCTGCGCCCATTGCCGGACAACCGAATGCGATTGCGTCAAAATCTGCAATATTGCCGCTGAAATCGGAAACGGTCAGCGCGTCCACGCCTGCGCCCTCTGCAACTGCATTTGCCATTGCTTCGGTATTGCCCGTACCGCTCCAGTAAATGACTGCTGTTTTCATAAAGATTCCTCCATCATGTTTTATTTATCAAACAGATTACTCTGTATTGAACATTTTATCCGCTGTGCCGGTACTGCTCCAGCAGATTTTTCAGCGCGCTGACACTCGCACTGTGAACGTGCTTCACAGGAATGCCGTGCTTCTCAGAGCGGTTCTTCACGCCTGCAAGCATTTTATGGGAACAGGTGCTTGTAAAAACCACCAGCAGATCCGGCTGCCCGATCTTGTTTTCAAAGTCCGCAGGCATTTGTGTAAAGACTTTGGATTTCCATTGGTACTGCTTACAGATGTCCTGATACCGTGCTGCCATGCGGTCATTTCCGCCTACGATGACTAAACTCATAGATACCTCCTTTAGTTAGAGCAAGCTAACGCCGCTTCAAAAACACAGAGCGAGCGCAGACTCGCCCTTCACCGATTGGTTATCATTCGCTAACCGTTAAGATTATAGCATTTATTTCCGCTTTTGTCAACCCTGAATTTCAATTTTTTCGGCTTGACAAAGGCAGTCTGATATGCTGTCCCGCACACAGTCCGCAGACAGCAGCATGAGGAAGGGGGCTGCCCGACCGTCCGAAGCATAGACTGCGTCGATTTCTCCTAGGAATTCATATAAATTTTATTCAAAATGACAAGCGATTTTGTTTGACTTTTTGGCAAAGATATGCTATAATATTCTTATATGATTATAAGCAGGCGTATATGCGCGGCGCAGGCAGTTTTCCTGCAAGGAACGCCGAATGATTCTATGCCGTATACTGCGAAATGAGCGCCTGCCGAAACCGCAGGATTGACCCGCAAAAGAAACCGGACGCTCCGGCATCATCTGCCCGCGGAGGCTGCTTCGGTTTCAGAATCCTGTGATTCCCATGATCTGATTGCCTGATTGTACCTGTTTTCTGAGGTGAAAGCCGGTGCAACTGAGAAGGGAGGAGACGATATGCTGCATCAGGATGCGATACTGCAAAATATTGCACAGGCGCTGCTCGTTGATTATTCCGGCATTTTCTTTGTCAACGCATGTACGGGAGCGTTCCGTTTCCTGTCCGATCATCCGGTGCTCGGATGTCTGCCGCTCCGGAAAAGCGGAGACGATTTCTTTACGGATTTTATCGCAGATACAGGGCGGTTTGTCTATGAGCCGGACAGAGAGACATTTATCGAGAGCTTCCGGAAGGAAACACTCCTGCCCCGCATTCTGGAAAATACGATGCAGCCCGTGAACTTCCGGCTCAAAGCGGAAGAGAAGCCGCTGTATTTCTCCGTCATACTGCTGCGCGGCATCCGCACGGAGGATGACTGCTTTGTGCTCGGTATCATGGATGAAACAAACATGAACCGGAAAAAAGATGCAGCGCAGAAAGCATCAGAGGAAAATGCTGTCTTCAAGCTGATTGCCGAGACACTTGCCGCGCATTATGATGTCCTCTACTACATCAACGTGAACGACGGGCATTACACGGAGTATACCGCCAAGAATATTTACGGCAATCTGCAAATGCAGGAGGACGGCGAGGACTTTTTTACGGATGTACAAAAGAATTCCGAAAGGCTGCTGCATCCGCGGGACCGCGAGCGCGTTCTTGCCGTTCTGCGGCAGGATTACCTCATTCATGCACTTGAGGACAGAAAAAAACACAGCATCGACTATCGCCTGATGATCGGCGGGCAGCCGCGTCATACACGCCTGACGTCCATGTGGGCAAGTGACCGCGTACATCTGATCATCGGCGTGGAGAATATCGACACCGAAATGCGCAAGGAAAAAGAGCGCGCAAAGGCGCTGCGCATCGCGGAAAAACAGGCACAGCAGGACGGACTGACCGGCATCAAGAATAAGATTGCCTATCAGGAATTCTGCGAATCCGTGCAGAACCGGCTCGACGGCGGCGCGGAATATCTGCCGTTTGCACTCGTCGTCTGCGATATCAATGATCTTGATGAAACAAACGATGCACACGGACGCCTTGCCGGTGACGAGATGCTCCGTGCGGCAAGCCGTCTCATCTGCAATGTGTTTACGCACAGTCCGGTGTTTCGCGTCGGCAGCGATGAATTTGTCGTATTCCTGAGCACATCCGATTATCAGAACCGCGACGCGCTCTTTCAGCGTCTGCACGATCAGGTGCTCCAGAACCGGCGCCAGAATGACGGTCCGATTGTCGCCTCCGGCATGTCGGTCTTTGTGCCGACAGTCGATCACCGGATTTCCGAGGTGTTCCTGCGTGCAGAAAACCATATGTTTGAGGAAAAGGCGCGCCTGAAATCCGGCTACTACGATGAGCCGGACAACCGGAACGCCATGCCCGAGGAGGAAAAGCATAAGCTCGATATCCTGTTCCATGCGATGGAACTGATCGCAGAGGATTCCTATGTCTTTCTCTGCAATATGAAGTATAATTACTCGCGGTGGTCAAGGGCAGCGGTTTCCGTTTTCAATCTGCCCGGTGAATATATGTATAATGCGGGCGAAATCTGGGCGAAATACATTCATCCGGAGGACCGCGAAATCTACATCAACGGCATGAACGATATCTTCACCGGCAATGCGTCCGGACATGATATGCAGTACCGCGCAAAGCGTCCGAACGGCGCCTATGACGTCTGCACCTGCCGCGGCACCGTGCTGCGCGAACCGGACGGCACGCCGGAATGGTTCTGCGGCGCAATCCGTGATCACGGCATTCAGGGCAGAATGGATACCCTGACGGGTCTGCGGAATCAGTACGGCTTCTTTGAAGATTTGCAGAGCTATATGCAGAAGCATTCCGATATCCGTGTCTGCATGATCGTCATCAGCAAATTCTCCGAAATCAACGAGGTCTACGGCTACCAGTTCGGCAACACAATCCTCCAGCGCTTCGGACGCTATCTGTTCGAGCAGATCGGCAACAGCGGAAACGTTTACCGTCTGGACGGCACGAAATTTGCCGTGCTTTCCCGCATCCTGACGCCCGAGGATCTCAATATCCGCTATCAGGATCTGCGCGAGCACTTCCGCAAGGGCTTCTTTATCAACAATGAGTTCCTCATTCTCGACCTGAGCGCGGGTCTGCTGAATGTCGAGCATTTCGATATCGACTATCAGACCGTCTACGCCTGCCTGAACTTTGCCTACAGTGAATCCAAGCTGCGGCATCAGGGCGATCTCGTCGAATTCTATGACGAGCTCAATGCAGGCAACAAGCACCGCCTGGAAAAGCTCTATGTCATTCGCGCATCGGTGCGGCAGAATTACAAGGGCTTCTATCTGCTCTATCAGCCGGTTGTCGATGCAGAAACCGAGCAGCTGATCGGTGCGGAGGCGCTGCTGCGCTGGCGCAGCGAGGAATACGGCATGGTGCCGCCGGATCATTTCATCCCGATTCTCGAAAAGGACCCGCTGTTCTGCGAGCTCGGCGAATGGATTCTGCGCACGGCAATCAACGGCGCAAAGCTGATTATGGAGGATCATCCGGATTTCGTCATCAACGTCAATCTTTCCTATTCGCAGCTTGAAAAGCCGGATTTTGTCGATATGGTTCTGCGGACGCTCAAGGAGGAGAGCTTCCCGCCGGAGCATCTCTGCCTCGAGATCACCGAGCGCTGCCGCCTGCTCGATATGTATCTGCTGAAAAATGTGATTGTCAATCTGCGCGGACACGGCATCAAAATCGCGCTGGACGATTTCGGAACGGGCTTCTCCTCAATCGGACTGGTCAAGAATCTGCCGTTCGATACAATCAAGATCGACCGCAGCTTCGTGCTGAAAATCGAGGAGGACGAAAAGGAGCGCTCGCTCATCCAGACCTTCTCGACCATGGCTTCGACCTTCGGTGCAAAGGTCTGCGTCGAGGGCATAGAGACCTCCGGTATGCGCGATATTCTCCAGCAGTTCAATATCCAGAGCTTTCAGGGATATTATTACGGCAAGCCGCTGGAGCTGCGTGAATTTCTGGTGTATCAGCCCTATGCAGACAATTCCGGCAAATCATAAGCATGCCCAAGCGAAACACCGTCTGCGCCGATGCAGGCGGTGCTTCTTATCGAAAAAACATCACAGCACAAATCTGCCATATGAAAGGAGCATCTATGAAGGATATTCTGGATTCCGAGCCTGTACGGGTCATCGACCTGCCGAAGCCGCCCGTCCGGAACAGATGCCTTGACTTTTTCAAGGGCATCGCAGTGCTCGGCGTCGTTTTTGTGCATATTACATTTCCCGGAAAATTCGGTAAATGCATGAGCGCAATCGGCTCTTGCGGCATCATCCTGTTTTTTCTCATCAGCGGCTATCATGCATACGGCGACAGAGAGGAAATCTGCCCGAAGCTGATGAAGCGTTTCCGGCGCAATCTGCTGCTGACGCTGACGGCGATTGCAGTCTATTTTGCCGTATCGTACATCGAGCACCGCTTTTTTGATCGTGACCTCAAAATATGGCTCCGGACATTCACAAAGCCGGCATTTTATCTGCGGCTGCTGTTCCCCTGTGATCTGGAAGCAATCCACGGCGACCCGCTGTGGTTTATCTGTGCACTGCTCGGCGCGTATCTGTTTTTCTGGGTGATGCACAAGCTGCGGCTGATGCGATTTGCAAAGTTTGCGATGCCGCTGCTGATTCTGTTCCGCATTTGCATGGAGACCTATAAATATGCAGCGGATAAGGACTGGCGCTTTTGCAGCAATGTCTTTGTTGCGGCGATTCCGCTGATGACGCTCGGTTACTGCATCGCGGAATCGAAGGAAACATGTCTCCGGATTCCGGCTGCCGTATCGGCAGGCTGCGGCATTGTCTCACTGATCTGTCTGTTCCTGCTGGTGATCTATACCCCGTTCCGCTGGAATATCACACAGATTTTCAAGCTCGCCGCAGCGGTATCGGCATTTCTCTTTGCAATGAAAAGACCGGAAAAGCGTATCTTTCCGCCGCTCTGTACGCTCGGCGGCGCCTGCTCGCTGCATGTCTATCTCTGGCATATGCCGGTGATCGTGCTGCTCTACTTGTACTGCGACCGCATCCGGCATCCGGAATATATGAGTACATGGTATATGCCGCTGATCGTCGCGGCGGCAGCTGTTCTGATTGCGGCACTGATCGTGTCGGTATCGCATATCTTCAAAAAGCAGAAAACAGCCTGAGCATTCCGCTGATGCACAATAAACGAAAAGGAGCATATCAGATGAGCACAATTTATTCCGAGGAACGTCCTTTCAAATTGTATCCGCTGTTTCTGATCGGCATGGCACTGACCTTTGCGATCATTGCGGCGAGCATGATTCTGCCGGCAAAGAAGCTGCAAAAAGAGTATCCGAATCAGCTCTCCGGCACTGTGGTTAAATGTGAGCAGAGCGATGTTTACCTTTCGGCAGATGACAACCGCGCCGCAGTCTATAATCACACGCTGACGATCAATTATACCGATCAGTACGGCAACGCACGCAGCACCAAGATTGTCGCGGTAAAATCGCCGTATCCGGAAGGATCGTCCGTGGAGATTGCCTGCTCGCGGGACGGACTTCAGGCAGTGCTTGCCGACGGTACAAGGATTCCGCCTATGAGCATCCTCATCGCAGGGCTCGCAGTCCTGATGCTGATTCTTCTGCCGGTCTCGCTTTATTACGGCAGAAAGAACGCAGGATTCTGAGCAGCATCCAAAATGAATGTATCAAAAAGCCGCAGAACCGGTGTTCTGCGGCTTTGCTGTGTTTATTTTTTGAGTGATTCGATGAGCTCCGCCCAGGTGACCTGATTCATCGCAACACTGTTCTCCGTGTAATAGAGCAGGATGAGCTGCGCATCCTCAACGGTCAGCGTACCGTCGCCGTTGACGTCTGCGGATTTCAGCTGCGCCTCGGTCAGACCGGTATCCAGTCCGGAAAATGCCGCCGTATATGCCTGCAAGGCAAGCTGCGCATCGCTGATCGACACATCGCCGCTGCCATCGAGATCGCCGGTGACGGCTTCTCCTTCCGGAATTGCCGCAAAGGTATATCCGTATTTCTTTGCATATGCCTCGGCGGTCGAGCCTGCATAGCCGCGGATCGTACCGGTGAAATAGCCTCCGTTATCCTTGATGCCGCTGCATACGGTATATTCATCGTCCGGAATCACACACGCCGGATTCAGAATCGTCAGCGTTTTCAGTTCGCCCATAAGCTCAAATGCCCAGTTGCCGATCTGCTTGACGCTCGCAGGCAGCGTCAGCTCCTCCACACCGCCGCAGAATGCAAATGCCGCCGTACCGATACCCGTTACGCCGTCCGCAATGCTGATCTGCCGGATGCCGCCGCCGAACCCCTCAGAGAACCACGGTGCAGGCGAATCATCTGCATCAAAATTTGTCATGTCTCCGGTGCCGGTGATTTCCAGCGTTTTTGCTTTGGTATCGAGCTTCCAGTTCAGTTTATCGCCGCAGGTTCCGGTTTTCACGGTCTCAATGACCGGCAGAACGCCCGGATCGCCCTCAAGCGCTTCAAAATCATAGCCCCAGCCCTCCGCAAACTGCTGTGCCGTCGAGCCGTCATAGCCGAGAATGCGGATGCCCTCGATGATCTTTTGATTTTCCTCGTCTACGCCTCTGTTGATGCATTTCGGGAAGAAGGAGCCTTCCAAGGTATCCGCCTGCGACATAATCAGCGACGGATTATAAATCGTGACGGTTTCCAGCGCGGGCAGAAATGCAAGCGCACCGACCGAAATACCGGCAAAATCCTTGCTGATGACCGCGTGTTTGATGCGGTCGCGGTAAACAAACCACGGCGCAACGCCCTGATAGGAATATTCCCCGTTCACTTTGTACGGATAGATATAGGCGTTCATGGGATCGCTGCCGGAAAGCGTCAGTGTATCGCCCTCAAGCGACCATGCCGTATTGCCGCCGCAGCTTCCGGAGGTCGGATATGCACCGAGCGATTCAAAGCGGATGCCGTATTCTTCCGCATATTGCTGCGTCGTCGAGCCTTCATAGCCGCGCAGTACGCCGTTATAAATCAGATCGTCATCACTGGCAAGCCAGCCGCCGCCCTCATTCGTAAAAATCCGCTTGCTATTGGCAAACTGCGTATAATAATTCGGAATCGTCACGCTCTTGAGATTCGTGCAGCATGTAAACGAATCGGAATTGATCGTGCGGACCGAATCCGGCAGCACAATCTCCTCCAGCAGCTCGCAGTGCGAAAACGGTCCTTTCAGGTAAATCAATGTATCCGGAAAGTTCACTGTTTTCAGCGCGGTGCATTTTTCAAATGTACCCTCGCCGATCTCTTCAACGCCGGATTCCATGGTAACGGTTTCCAGTCCGGTGCATCCAAGGAAGGCATCGTCTTCGATTTCCTCCACAGAGCCGGGAATTGTAACCGATTTCAATCCGGTACAGTAGGCAAAGCAGCCGCTGTCGAGCGTTTCGAGCGTAGAAGGAAACTGCACGGAAGTCAGCGCGGTATTCTTCCGGAATGCATCCGAATTGATCGTTTTGATTCCTTCCGGAATCACGACATTGCCGGAGCTGCCGCGTCCGTCATAGAGTATATCATTGAAAATCATCAGCGGCGTCTTCTTACGCTGCGCCTCCAGCCACGGTGTACCGTTAAAGGCGGTGCTGTTGATATCCCGCAGCGCCTTCATATCCTCCGGAAAATTGACTGTTTCGAGCGAGGTGCAGCCCATGAAGCAGGCATAGTTCAGAACCTGAATTGTTTTGGGAAGCGTCACGGATTTCAGCTTTGTGCAGTTTTCAAATGCCTGCATATGGACCCATTCCACGTTATAGCCGTTGATTTGCTCCGGAATGACCAGTTCCTCCGGAAGCGCGTCCGTAAAGCCGGTGATCAGGCAGAAGCTGCCCATGATCTCATACTGCATGCCGTTATAGACGCCTGTCTGATTTTCCTGTACGGCTGCCGCAGAGACCGGCATTGCCGGAAGAGATGCCGCCGTACCGCTCAGTGCCAGCGCTGCCGCGCAGACGATTGCTTTGGTTCGTAATGCTTTCATAAAGACCTGCCTTTCTGTAAAAACAAATGATGCTGATACGGGAGATGCCGATTCCATTATAGCATATTATCACACAAAAAGCAAGCTGAGAGCAGTTACTTTTCATTTACGGTTGTTGAGAAAAAGAAGGAAGAAGAGGAGAGGGAGGAAGGAGCGCGTTCAGACGGATTTGCAAATGCGCATCCTGAGAACTTTAGATCAGTGCATGCGGGCGCTGCCCGCCTTTAGATCAATGCATGCGGGCGCTGCCGCCTTTAGATCAATGCCGGCGGGAGCTGCCCGCTGTCGCCCTGCGCAGGCACTGTCTGCCGCTGGATATCGGCGAGCTTTTTGTTGATTGCGCGGGTTCTTGCGCCGACAAGCTGATCGAGCTCTCTGCCCGCGGCATCGAGCTTTTTCTTTGTGCCGTTGAGCGCATCCTCAAATCTGCCGAATTCCTCGCGGACGCCGCTGAGAATCTGCCAGACCTGATCGGACTGCTTCTGGATTGCAAGCGTCCGGAAGCCCATGTACAGTGCATTGAGCATCGCCGCCATGGTTGAGGGACCTGCAATATTGACACAGTATTTCTGCTGCAAAACCGTTGTCAGACCGCTGCTGACAACCTCGGAATACAGCCCCTCAAAGGGCAGAAACAGAATGCCGAATGCAGTCGTTTCCGGCTCATGCAGATATTTATCGTGAATATCCTTTGCAAAGCTCTGGATGCGCTGCCGCAGAACCGCGCCTGCCGCATCGACGGCTGCCTTGTCGCCGGATTCCTGCGCATCGAGCAGCTGTGTATAGCAGTCGGCAGGAAATTTGGAGTCAATCGGCAGCCAGACCGGCGCGCCGTCCTCGGTCGGCAGCTTGATTGCAAATTCGACACGCTTGCCGGTTCCCGGAACAGTCTCGACATTTGCCGCATACTGCTCCGGTGCGAGGATTTCCTGCAAAATGCTGCCGAGCTGAATCTCACCGAATGTACCGCGCGTCTTGACATTCGAGAGCACACGCTTGAGTCCGCCGACATCGCCTGCAAGCGATTTCATCTCGCCGAGTCCTTTATAGACCGCCTCGAGGCTTTCCGTCACGCGCTTGAAGCTCTCGTTCATCTTTGCTTCGAGATGCTCCTGCAAGGTATCATCGACGGTTTTCTGAATCTCGCGCAGGCGCTGATCATTCTGCGAGCGGAGCTGCTCCATCTGCTGCGTGACGGTCTCGCGCAGCATGGACATCGACCTGCCGTTTGCAGCTTCGAGTCCCTGAATCCGCTCCTCAAACTGCCGCAGCTGGGCGGCAGTGGTTTCCCGCGTCTGCGACTGATTATGCGAAAGATTTTCATTGACCATCTGCATGGAAAGCTGAATGGTCTCATTCGTACCGGCGGTCTGCTCCTTCCGCAGCTTCTGCTCTTCCTTCTGCATCCGGCGGAGCAGCTCCTGCATCGCGGCACGCTCCTTTGCCGGATTTCTGCCGTACAGCACGGCGAGCATGAATCCCTGCATCAGCAGGCTGACAATGACAAGTATCAGAATTGCAATCTGCATATTATTTTGCCCTTTCTTTTGAATCCGTCCCGTATTGCAGGGACCTTTTTATTATAGCACAAATGTTCTGAAAAGTAAAGAGAAAAACCGTGCAGACGGAAATAACCAGTCTGCACGGTTTTTGATTTGCATGATATGTCTGATCAGACCATGAGCTCGCAGATCATCTTGCTGAGTGCGACCGGATCCTCAATCGGCATGCCCTCGATGAGCAGCGCCTGCTGATAGAGCAGATCGGAATACTTTGCGAGCTTGTCGGGGTCCTCTGTCTGCAAGCGCTCGAGCGTTGCAAAGACCGGATGCTCCGGATTCAGCTCCAACACGCGCTCCGCCTGCACCTTCTGACCGGTCGGCATGGTGTTGAGCACCTTCTCCATTTCGAGCGAAAGATCGCCCTCACTCGAGAGGCAGACGGCGTGATTCTTCAAACGGTTCGAGAGGCGCACGCTCTTGACCTTGCCTTCCAGTGCCTTCTGCATCGCTGCAAAGAGGTCTTTTGCGGCGTTATTTTTCTCCTCAAGCGCGGTTTTGTCCTCCTCGGATTCGAGTCCGAGATCGCCTGCGGAGACATTCTTGAATTCCTTATCCTGATACTTCTGGAGCATCTGGATTGCAAACTCATCGACGCTGTCGGTCAGATACAGTACCTCATAGCCCTTGTCGCGGACAAGCTCCGCAGCAGGCAGCGATGCACAGCGCGTCACGGTTTCACCGGCAGCATAGTAGATATACTTCTGATTCTCGCGCATCCGCGTGACATATTCGCCGAGGGTCGAGAAGCCCTCTGCATCGTCACAGCCGGAGCTGTGGAACATCAGCAGATCCTGCAAAAGCTCCTTGTTTCTGCCGAATTCGTTATAGACGCCGAATTTGATCTGGATGCCGAATGCCTTCCAGAATTCGGTATATTTTTCGCGGTCGGTTTTCAGCAGCTTGCTGAGCTCATTCTTGATCGACTTTTCCAGCGATTTTGCAATCAGCTTGAGCTGACGGTCATGCTGGAGCATCTCACGGGAGATATTCAGCGAGAGGTCCTCGGAATCGACCAGACCCTTGACAAAGCTGAAATGATCCGGCAGCAGATCGCTGCACTTCTCCATGATCATGACACCGGATGCATAAAGCTGCAAGCCCTTCTCATAATCCTTCGAGTAATAATCGAACGGTGCCTTCGCCGGAATATAGAGCAGCGAATTGTAGGTGACGGTACCCTCGCTGCGGTTGTGGATATGCAGCAGCGGCTCGGTATAATCGAAGAATTTGTCGCGGTAGAATTTGGTATAGTCTTCCTCGGTCAGTTCATTTTTATTCTTCTTCCACATCGGCGTCATGCTGTTGAGCGTTTCGACCTCGATATGTGTCTCATATTCGGATTCGCTGCCCTCTTTCAGCTTTTCGCGGCTGATTTCCATGCGGATCGGGAAGCGGATATAATCGGAATACTTTTTGATGAGCTGACGGATTCTGAATTCCTCGAGAAATTCGGAATACTTTTCGTCATCGGTATCGTCGAGCAGCTCGAGCACGATCTCTGTACCGGCATCGTTTTTTGTGCAGGTGTCAATCGTATAGCCTTCCACGCCCTCAGACTGCCATTCATAGGCGGTATCGGCACCGAATGCCTTTGTGCGGACGGTCACGCGCTTTGCGACCATGAATGCCGAATAGAAGCCGACGCCGAACTGACCGATAATATCGGTGTTCTCGTCGAGGGTATTCTCCGTCTTGAAGGCACGGGAGCCGGAATGTGCAATGACGCCGAGATTCTGCTCGAGCTCCTCTGCGGTCATGCCGATGCCGTTGTCGATGATCGTCAGGGTACGCTTTTCCTTGTCCGGACGGATTTCAATGTAAAAATCGTCGCGGCTCTTGCCGACGGTCTGATCTGTCAGCGAGCGGAAATAGAGCTTGTCGATTGCATCAGAAGCATTGGAGATCAGCTCGCGCAGGAAAATCTCCTTGTGTGTATAGATCGAATGAATCATCAGGTCCAGCATGCGCTTGGATTCTGCCTGAAATAGTTTCTGTTCCATGAGAACGGTCACCTTTCCGAAATGAAATTAGCACTCTGCTGTCTCGAGTGCTAATACAAGTATACCACATTTTCGGAAAAATGCAAGCCCTCTGCCGGAACTTTCACACAGATTTCACATAGCGGCATATCCGGCATTTTAAGAAAACCTTTATAAAACAGGGCTTGCAACTTCTTGACGAAGCGTGTATAATAAGAGTACAGAAGGATGTATGCGGAAAGGAGTGTACCTTCTTATGGAGACGATTTTGCTTTGTGATGACGAACGGGATATCGTTTCGGCGCTGAATATTTATCTGCGTGCCGAGGGCTGGCAGACTGTCTGCGCCTATTCCGGCAGAGAGGCGGTGCAGATTGCACAGACCCAGAATATCCAGCTTATTCTCATGGATATCATGATGCCGGAAATGGACGGCATCGCGGCAATGACTGAAATCCGCAAGACAAGCAATGTCCCCGTGATTCTGCTGACGGCGAAATCCGAAGACTCTGACAAGATTCTCGGACTGAATGTCGGCGCGGACGACTATATTACAAAGCCGTTTTCGCCGGCAGAGGTTGTCGCGCGCGTGCGCTCGCAGCTTCGGCGGTATCTGCGGCTCGGCGCTGCGGAGGCGGACGATCCGAATACGCTGACCGTCGGCAGTATTTCGCTCGATATCAAGGCGCGTTCGGCAACACTCGACGGTGTGCCCGTCCCGCTGACACCGATTGAATATGAGATTCTTTCGCTGCTGATGCACAATGTCGGAACGGTCTTTCCGCCGCGCGAAATCTATCAGGCGGTCTGGAAGGCAAATCCGATCGGCTCGGAGAATACCGTCGCCGTGCACATCCGGCATCTGCGCGAAAAGCTCGAGATCAATCCGCAGGAGCCGCGCCAGATCAAGGTTGTCTGGGGACAGGGCTACAAGCTCGAAAAGCCGTGAACGGCGCAGTTGCTACAGGGGGTGTTCTGACCTTTCATGTCAGTCAAAAAATTACATAACAGCGTATTTTCCGTGATTTCGATTATACTGGCGATTGTCTTCATGTGGGGCTTCGGCATTACGCTGCTGATCGTTATTCTGAACTGCGGCATCGGGTATTCCGACAACAAAGCGGATTTCCGCACGCTGTTCCTCAATATGACCGAAAAGAAGGAAGAGCCGCTTGTTGAGGAATATTTGCAGGTCTATCTGCACAGCATCAACAGCGACGATTCCGAAGTCGGTCTGACGCAGATGCTGCATACGTATCAAACGCATTTTGCGCCGGAAAATACAAACTTCCGCTTCGCCGCGACCGACAGCGACGGCAAGCTGCTGCTGACAAACGATCCGCATCCGGTCAGCGAGCAGCCGATGCTTGCCTCGCATGTCATTATCACGGATGTGATGCTTGGCGAGAGCACGTATCAGGTCGGCAAGCATTTTGATAATCCGGCGGAATCCTATCAGGATATCGTATACGGAAATGTCTCGCTGTTTCTGGATTCGCCGGAGGATTATCAGCTCTGGTATTTTACAAATGACCGCGTGACGTCGATCTTTCATGAGGGACTGAATCTGCGCGTCTATGACATCCCGACCGTCGAATACCGCGAATTTGACAGCAAAGCCGCCGCAAAGGATTTTGACTATCAGGGAACCTACGGCGAGCTTTGCAGCTGGCAGATCGTCGATGCGTCGGAGGTTCCGGATGCGCTTCTGGCAAAGGCGGAAACGGATATTTCCGAGCAGGTCGTCAATGCAAGGCAGAATGACGACGAGCGCGGGGTCATCGTCCGCATCAATGCTTTCGCGCGCTGCGATGAGCGGCATGATACGCTTGACCATTACTATGAAATGAAGCAGAACGGTCAGACGGTTGTCGCGTCCGACCCTGAGCTGGAAAAGCTGCTGACCGGCGGACTCGATATCACAATCCGTGCGGCGCATACAGACTGGATGACCTGCTATATCCGTAATTATCTGCCGGAGCGTCTTGAGATCGACGATACGATCCGCTCAAATTTCGCAGTCTATTCGCTGCTCTTCCGGCATTCGGAATGGTCAGTCATGCTGATGTTCATTCTGCTGGTGTTTACGGTCATCGCGTCGATTGCCATGTGCTCCGCGGCAGGCTCGCCGGACAAATACGGCAAAATCGCCGCGACCCGCATCCATAATATCGCATATGAATGCTTCTGGGTGCTGCCGCCTGTGATGCTGCTGGCATCCGTTGCGCTGCTGATGTTTCTGTCAAAACTCGGTTCCTCGTACCGCATCATTGCAGTCTTCTGCATCGGCATGATTCTCTGCATTGCCGCATGCTGCGTGCTCTGGCTCTATACCACGGCAATCCGCGTAAAGTCGGGTACATTCTGGAAGAGCTTCGGCTTCATCCGGATTTTCAGCTTTCTCTTCGGCATGTTCCGGAATCATACATTTACAACGGTTGTTCTCATGCTGCTGGCAGGACTGATGTTCCTCCTGAATGCATTTGTCATACCGGCGAAGGGCAGGCTTGCCGTGATTGCAGTCGGCATACTGGATCTGCTGGTGATTATGCTGCTGGTATACTGCATCTATGCATATTTCGAGCTGCATAAGCATGTCAGGGAAATGGAAAGCGGCAATTTTGAACCTGCAACGCATCCGCTGCCGCTGGGCGGCGATTTCGCAAGGTTTGACGATTCGCTCAATGATATCACACACAGCATCGAGGATGTTGTTGCAAGGCAGACAAGGGCGGAGCATCTGCGGACGGAACTCATTACGAATGTTTCGCATGATCTGAAAACGCCTCTGACCTCCATTGTCAATTATGTCGATCTGCTGAGCCGTGAACCGATGCAGACAGAAGCAGCAGGCGAATATCTTGATGTGCTCCGCAGACAGGCGGCGCGCCTCAAGAAGCTGACGATTGATCTGGTGGATGCCTCCAAGGCTTCGACCGGCAATCTCAATGTCGAGCTGATGCCGACGGATTTGCAGGTGCTGCTCTCGCAGATTGCCGGTGAATATGAAGGACAGCTCGCCGCCAAAGAGCTCTCGCTGGTGCTGAATGCGCCGGAGGAGCCGCTGACAATTCTTGCAGACGGCAGACAAATCTGGCGCGTCTTTGACAATCTGCTGAACAATGCCTGCAAATATGCACTGACCGGTACGCGCGTGTATCTCGATGTCTGTGCAGAGAATGACCTCGTCAAGATCACGCTGAAAAATATTTCTGCGCTGCCGCTCAATGTCTCGCCGGAGGTGCTTATGGAGCGCTTTGTCCGCGGGGACGCATCCCGCCATACGGAGGGCAGCGGTCTGGGACTTTCCATCGCGCGTGATCTGACCGCACTGCAAAACGGTATCCTGGCGCTGAGCACGGACGGCGATCTCTTTAAGGTGCATCTGGAATTCCCGCTGTATCATGCGCCCGAGGAACCGGAGTCTGCTGCGGCAGCAGAAGCAGCAGAACCGGAGTCCGCAGAGGATCCGGCAGAATTGCTGTGATTTTGCAATATCATACGAAATATCAGAACAAACTTTGCGTACATATTATATGTGAAATTGTGCAATATATAGAAAAGCCGCGGAAAAGACTGCAAATCCCTTGCATTTTTGCGGGAAAAGTGGTACAATATGATACAGTAAAAACGATGAGATAAAGAAAGACCGGAAACCACTTCCGGTCTTTTCTTTTGCGGGCGGGCGGTGCCCGCCTTCATTGATCTGAAGTCCGCCGAAGGCTCAGAATGATGAAATGATTGGCTATGCCTCAATCAGGCAATGCTGTTTTGGGGGATAGGAGGGCAGTGCCCGCCGCGCAGTGCGCGGCTCCGATTCTGCACCGAAGTGGGAACCGTTAAAAGCATACGCGCATACTCGTCTTTGGTACGTGGTTAAGCGCATGACCGTAAGCGCTGCAAGGGCTGTGCCGATTCGGGCGGCGGCGGAGAGCCGCCAAAAATGAACTGAGCAACGAACTGTCATGCACAATCAGCCAAAGAAAGGCGAAGCGAAACGGAGCCGCGCACGGCGCGATGCGAAGCGAAATGGAAGCGGGCACTGCCCGCCCGCGCAGTGCGCGGGGGAAGGAGATAGAATGAAAATCAAAAAATTCGGAAGTACCGAAGCCAAAATCTACGACATGGTGCACCCGATTGCGGAGGAGCACGGGCTGATTGTCTGGGATGTACGCTTCGAGAAGGAAGGCGCGATGTGGTATCTGCGCGTATTCCTTGACCACATGGAGCGTCCGGTCAATATCGCGGACTGCGAAGCTGTCACAAGACCGCTGAACAAGCTCCTCGATGAGACCGACCCGATCCCTCAGACCTACACGCTGGAGGTCGGCTCCGCGGGACTGGAGCGCGAGCTGATCCGTGAAACGCATTTTGATGCCTGCGAGGGCAGCAAGGTCCGCGTCCGCATGATCCGTCCGCTCGAAGACGGCACGAAGGAACTGACCGGCATCCTGAAACAGTGTGACCGCGAAACCGTCACGCTTGATCTTGACGGGGCTGAGAAGACACTGCCGCTTTCCGGCATCGCGTTCGTCAGGCTCGCGGATTTCGACGAAACAGAAGTCAAACGTGCAGCAGAGAGCTCTGCTGAGTAATAAAACATGCAAGTAAAGCTCCGGCAAGGGGCTCAGACTATCAGGAGGAAAACATGCCATGAACAAGGATTTCTTTGAGGCGCTGGCAGCGCTCGGCAGCGAAAACAGCGTAGAGCAGGCTCTGCTCGTGGAAAAGATCGAGGCAGCAATGCTCAAGGCTGCGCAGAAGGCGTATCCTTATGCGGAGGATGATGATATCCGCGTAGAGATCGAGCCTGCCGCAGGCCGCTTCGACATCTACATGAAGAAGAGCGTGGTCGAGGGCGAGCCGAAAACGGATTATGAGGTCAGCTTCGAGCAGGCACGGCTCCACGATCCGAACTGCGAGCTCGGCGATCTGGTCGAATGTAAGCTCGATCCGGTCAAATTCGGCAGAAGCATCGCACAGTTTGCAAAGCAGAGCATCCGCGGCGATCTGCGCGCAATCAACCGCCAGCAGATGATGGAAAAATTTGAATCCAAGGAGCGCGAGCTCATCACGGTCAAGGTTACGCAGGTCGATCCGGCACGCGGCACTGTCACCGTCGAATACGATCACACCGAGCTGTATCTCTCCCGCAATGAGCAGCTCTTTACTGAGACCATGGTTGACGGCAAGCCCGTCAGAGTCTATGAGCCGCTCAAAGAGGGTCAGCTCATCAAGGTCTTCGTTACTACAATCGCAAACCGCGACAAAAAGCCGATTGTCCGCATTTCGCGCGTGGACAGAGGCTTTGTCGAGAAGCTGTTTGAGCAGGCAATTCCGGAAATCGCAGACGGCACTGTCGAGATTCACGCAGTCTCCCGCGAGGCTGGCTTCCGTTCCAAGATTGCAGTCAGCTCAAATGATCCGAATGTCGATGCAATCGGCACCTGCATCGGACCGCACAGCTCCCGTATCAACACCGTGCTGAATGAACTGCACGGCGAGAAGATCGACATTATCCCGTATTCCGAGGATCCGGAGGAGTTCATCACCCGTGCACTGGCACCGGCAACGGTCATCTCCACGACCATTGCAGATGACGGCAGCCGAGAGGCAACGGTCATTGTTCCGAACGATCAGCTTTCGCTGGCAATCGGCAATAAGGGTCAGAATGCAAAGCTCGCTGCAAAGCTGACGGGCTATAAGATCGACATTAAGCCGGAATTCCCCGATCCGGAGCCGGAAGAGGATGATGTGCATTCTGAGGGGTATGAAATACTCGAGGATGCCGCAGAGCTCGATCAGCTCGACGGCAGCGCTGAGGTCTGATCAGCATGACGCCGAAAAAAATACCGATGCGGATGTGTCTCGGCTGCAATGAGATGAAGCCGAAGCGCGAACTGATCCGCGTCGTGCATCAGAAGGACGGTACGATTCTGCTGGATGCAACCGGCAAGCAGGCAGGGCGCGGCGCATATATCTGTCCGCAGCTTGCATGCTTAAAGGCAGCGCGCAAGGCAAGGAGACTGGAAAAATCCTTCTCCTGCCGGATCTCTGAGGAGATCTATGACGCGCTCGAAGCTGCAATGCAGTCTGCGGAGGCTGCTTCACAGAAGGGAGAAGCCGATGCCTGATGCAGCCGAAAACCGTCTGACCGCAAGCCTCACGATGTGCCGGAAGGCAGGAAAGCTCCTGCTCGGCTTTGATGCGGTCAAGGAGGCGGCACAGCAGGGGAACGTCAGACTGTTCCTGCTCTCTTCCGATGCCTCCGCCAAGACGGAAAAGGAAATCCGCTTTTTTGCCGGTGCGCTTCCCGTCCGGAAGCTGCCGCTTGATATGGATACGCTGAAGCTCTTCTTCCGGAAACGGACTGCGGTGCTCGGCGTTTGTGAGGACGGATTCGCGGCAAAGCTGCTTTTGCTGCTGCCGGAATCCGAAGAATGAAGTAAAACGAGCGTATCTGCGCCCCGAATCGGCTGCGGATACGATGAAGCCCATTGCGGTTCAGCATAGCCGCAGGAAACCGAATAGGGGGTATTTGCCTATGCCAGCAACAAAGGTCAAACTGAGTGAGTTTGCCGCAGATCTGAATCTTTCCGCACAGGAGGTCGCCGACCAGCTCAAAGCGCTGGACGACAAGGTCAGAAAGCCGACCGCTGCACTGACCGATACCGAAATGAACTATCTGCTTGAGCTGTATACGCAGCGCAATCAGGTTGAGAATTTCGATGCATATTTCGCAGACCGTTCCGAGCAGACACAGCCGCAGGAAACCAAGAAGCCGAAGCGCGCTGCAAAGCCGGAGCCGGTCGCACGCCCGAAGAAGGACGCAAAGCCTGAGAAGGCGGCAAAGCCGGAAAAGACCGTTAAGCAAAAGCCGGAGAGCAAGCCGCAGGAGACTGCGCCTGCCGCAAAGCAGGAGACGGTTCAGCCGGAGAATCCCGCTGCCGAAGCACCTGCCGTACAGCCGGAAACCGCTCCGGTTCAGACGTCCGCCGCTGTACAGCCTGCTGCGGAAGCAGCCGCACCGCGCGTTCTGACCGCTGCCGAGACTGAGCGTCGTGCAAGAGAGCGCGCTGCACTCTATGAAAAGCAGCACGCCGAAAAGGCTGCAAGACGCGAGCGCAATCAGAAGAATCAGCAGGTTCGTGAGCAGCAGCGTCAGGCGGAGGAAGCTGCCAAGCGTGCCGCAGAGCAGAAGGCGGAGCAGGAGGCAAAGGCTGCAAAGGCTGCACAGTCCGCACCTGCCGAAAAGCCCGTACAGACCGCTGCTGCGCCGAAAAAACCGCAGCCGCAGCCGCGCAGTGTCCAGAAGCCTGCAAAGAAGCCTGCAAAGGCACAGGAGCGCGGTGAGATCGTCAAAATGGAAGGCGATTTTGCGACCGCGACCGAGGTGCAGCCGAGCCAGCAGCGCCATACGGTCGATACGCGCGGTACCTATGTCGATCTCGACAAATACAACGAGCGCTATGAGCAGATTGCACCGCAGGGCAGAGGCGGCAAGAATGACAGCCTCGCTGCCAAAAAGCAGAAGATCAACCAGAAATCCCAGCAGCGCAAGCAGCAGGCTCGCTCGGGCAAGGCTGCCAGAGAGACGGAGGCGGAAAAGCTGCGCCGTCTGGAGCTGGAGCGTGCAAGAAAGCAGCAGCTCAAGGTCATGATTCCGGACAGCATCGTCGTCAGCGAACTCGCAACCCGTTTGAAGGTTCAGGTCCGCGACGTCATCAAGAAGCTCATGGGTCTCGGCGTCATGGCGAATATCAATGAGGAGATCGACTTCGACACCGCCTCGCTCGTCGCAGAGGAGCTCGGTGCAAAGGTCGAGCACGAGGTCATTGTGACGATTGAGGAGCGCCTCATCGCAGACGAGGAGGATCCGGCGGATTCCCTCGAGGAGCGCTGCCCGGTTGTCGTCGTTATGGGTCACGTTGACCACGGCAAGACCTCGATCCTCGACCGCATCCGCAATGCAAATGTCACCGCTTCCGAAGCGGGCGGCATCACGCAGCATATCGGCGCATATCAGGTCAAGCATGACGGCAAGGTCATTACCTTCCTCGATACGCCGGGTCACGAGGCATTTACCTCGATGCGTGCGCGCGGTGCAAATATTACCGATATTGCAATTCTGGTTGTCGCAGCAGATGACGGCATCATGCCGCAGACAATCGAGTCGATCAACCACGCAAAGGCTGCCGGCGTTTCGATCATCGTTGCGATCAACAAAATGGATAAGGAAGGTGCAAACCCCGACCGCGTCAAGCAGCAGCTCACCGAATATGAGCTGGTCTGCGAGGAATGGGGCGGCGATACGATCTGCGTTCCGGTTTCCGCAAAGACCGGCGAGGGTATTGAAGATCTGCTTGAGAACATTCTGCTTGTTGCAGAAGTGCGTGAGCTGAAAGCGAATCCGCACCGTCTTGCAAAGGGTACCGTCATCGAAGCCCGTCTGGACAAGGGCAGAGGTCCGATTGCGACGATTCTCGTTCAGAACGGCACACTGCATACCGGCGATGTCATTATCGCGGGTACGGCAGTCGGCAAGGTTCGTGTCATGACGAACTACAAGGGCAAGGTCGTCAAGGAGGCAGGTCCTTCGGTACCGGTCGAGATCACAGGTCTTGCCGAGGTGCCGAGTGCAGGCGATGTGTTCAACGCCGTTGAGGATGAGCGCCTTGCGAAGGAACTCGTCGAGCAGAGAAAGCACGAGGCGAAGGAGGAGCAGTTCAAGAGCTACCGCAAGGTCACGCTCGACAATCTGTTCTCGCAGATCGCTGAGGGCGAGATGAAGGAGCTGCCGCTGATTGTCAAGGCAGACGTTCAGGGCTCTGTCGAGGCGGTGACGCAGTCGCTCGAAAAGCTCACGAACGAGGAAGTCCGCGTCAAGGTCATTCACGGTGCCGTCGGTGCGGTTTCCGAGAGCGATGTTATGCTCGCATCCGCATCGAATGCAATTATCGTCGGCTTCAATGTCCGTCCGATGCCCGGTGCTGCGGATGCTGCCGCAAGAGACGGCGTCGATATCCGCCTCTACCGCATCATCTACGATGCAATCGAGGAGATTTCGACCGCAATGAAGGGCATGCTCGCACCGAAATTCCGCGAGGTTGAAATGGCGCGCATCGAGGTGCGTCAGGTTTATCATATCTCCAGCGTCGGCACGGTCGCAGGCTGCTATGTCACAGACGGCAAGGTCACGCGACAGTGCCAGATCAGAGTTGTGCGTGACGGCATCGTCGTTGCGGAGGATCAGATTGATTCGCTCCGCCGCTTCAAGGATGACGTCAAGGAGGTCGCAACCGGCTACGAGTGCGGCATCTCGCTCGAGCGCTTTGCCGATATCAAGGAGGGCGATATCCTCGAGGCGTTTATCATTGAGGAATACCGCGAGGAGTAATCCGTACCGGCAATACTGCAAAACAAATCCGCCGCGGTGCATCTGCGGCGGAGGGGATATACACAAAAACGGAGGGATTATCATGGAAATTCAGAGAATGAGCAATGCCGATATGCTGCAATACTGCGAGGAGGCACTTGCATGGCCGGACTTCGGTCCGATTGACACGCTGTTTTTTGAGACAGTGAAGCGCATTCTGACAGGCGAATTCAGTGCACAGGAGGATGTTGCGGATCCGGCAACGATCTTTGATGAGGAAGGCTTCTTCAATGAGACCGACAAGACCGGTGAATACTATAATCCTGACGCGGAGAGTTCGATCACAGTCTGAGCAACAGGAGAAGAATCATGGCTAGCTTCAAAATTGGCCGCTTGCAGGAGGATATCCTGCGCGAGCTGACGGCGATCATGCGCGAGGAGATCAAGGACCCGCGCATTACGCCGGATCTGACAATCGTGCGGGCAGAGCTGTCCGGCGATATGGGACACTGCAAGGCGTATATTTCCAGCCTCACCGATCTTTCGCAGGCGGAGGAGGCTTGCAGAGTTCTCACCAAGGCTTCCGGCTTTATCCGGAAGGAGCTGTTTCACCGGCTCAAGTTGCGCAAATCGCCCGAGCTGCATTTTATCGCAGACGATTCGATTGCGTATGCTGCCGATATCAGCGAGAAACTCAACGGTCTGGGTCTGACGGAGGGCAATGCGCCTGCCGAGGAACCGGATGAGACGGAATTCTGATCCGTCCGATCATCAAACAGCAAGGAGGCGCTCCATGGAACAGTCAGAGTTTGTCTGCAAAGAGATTGACAGTATGGCGGCATTTGCGATGCTGCAATCCCTTCAGGATGTGTATATTCTGATTCACCGTTCGCCCGACGGCGACTGCATCGGCGGCGGATACGCACTGTATCATTTGTTCCGGCAGCTCGGGATTCGTTCCCGCGTTTGCTGCGCCGATCCGATTCCCGAAATGTATCGGGATATCACCGAGGGCGTCATCTTTGAAGATTTTGCGCCGCAGGTGTATATTTCGGTCGATGTTGCGGACAGAAAGCTCTTCGGCGATCTGCCGGATGATATACAGAACGCAGAGATTCTGCTCTGCATCGACCACCATATCTCCAATACGCATTATGCAGAGCATCTGTACTGGAATCCGCATTCCGCGGCTGCCTGCGAGGTGCTGTTCCGCATGATGCAGGACAATCATATTCCGCTGACGAGGGAGCTGGCGCTCTGCCTTTATTCCGGCATCTCGACCGATACCGGATGCTTCCAGTTCAGCAATGCCGATGCAGCCGCATTCGATGCGGTCGCACAGATCAAGGCGGCATTTCCCGATCTGCCCTATGCACGGCTCAACCGCGAATTCTTTGTGCTGAAATCGCAGGGACGCATCCGGCTCGATACGCGCCTGATGCAGAACGTGCAGCTTTCCGAAGACGGCAGGGTCGCGCTGATCTACCTGCCCGATGCATGGATGAAGGAGCTGCATGTCTCACACGATGAAGTAGACGGTGTTGCCAATCTCCCGATGCAGATTATCGGCGTGGAGATCGGCATTACCTGCAAGCAGCAGGAGGACGGTACCTACCGCGTTTCCCTGCGCGCAGGCGATCATGCGGATGTTTCCGCGGTCGCACAGCAGTTTGACGGCGGCGGACATGTCAAGGCGAGCGGCTGTACGATCCGGCAGGGCACGCCGGAGGAGGCGTGTGCGGCACTTATGGCTGCGGCGGAGGCTTCGCTCAGATGACAGCAGAAAGCGGAATCCTTGTGATGAACAAGCCGCAGGGCTTTACGTCCTTTGATGTGATCGGAAAGCTGCGCGGCATATTGAAAATGAAACGGCTCGGGCATACCGGAACGCTCGACCCGATGGCGACCGGCGTGCTGCCGGTGCTGATCGGGACGGCGGCGCGTGCCTGCGATATCCTGCCCGATGAAGGAAAAGCCTACCGCGCCGGTTTTCAGCTCGGTACGGTGACCGATACGCAGGACAGCAGCGGAACGGTGCTCGAGACACATCCCTTTGATGTACCGGAAGAAGCACTGCGTCAGATTCTGCCGCAGTTCATCGGTGAGATTCAGCAGATTCCGCCGATGTATTCCGCCGTGCAGATCGGCGGGAAGCGGCTCTATGAGCTGGCGCGCGAAGGCAAAGAGATCGAACGTCCGGCGCGGACGGTCACGGTCAGCGGACTGTCGCTCGAAGCCTATGACAGGGCATCGGGCTGCGGTACGCTTGCGATCACATGCGGGAAGGGCACGTATGTCCGGACGATTCTGCATGATATCGGCGGCGTGCTCGGATGCGGCTGCATGATGACCGCGCTCGAACGCACGGCAGCCTGCGGTTTTACGCTCCGCGATGCGCATACCTTTGCGGAAGTGCAGCAGGCAGCGGACGAAGATACGCTTGATTCGCTTGTGATTCCGACGGACAGGCTCTTTCTGACGCTTCCGGCATTGCAGCTCGGCGAAGTGCAGACAAGGCTCTACCGCAACGGCGTCAAGCTCGAGCTCAGACGCATCAAAGGCATTTCAGAGGCAAAGCGTTACCGTGTTTACGGTGCAGAGCAGGGCTTTCTGGGACTTGCCGAAGCGGACCGTGAAAACGGTATCCTGCGCGTTTATAAAAATCTATAAGGAGATGAGCACACATGAAGCAGGAAATGCATGAGACACAGAATCCTGCCCGTCCCCGAATCGCAGCGGCGCTCGGCGTATTCGACGGCGTGCATCTCGGGCACAGGCGCGTGCTTGCACATGCGCTTGCACACGGCGCCTGCCATGTTGTGACCTTTGCAGCGGATTCGATGCCGCATAAGCGCGGCAAGCCGGTTCGCTATATCTATCACGATGAACAGAAGCGGCGTCTGCTGACAACCTGCGGTGCGGATGCAGTCTTTGCACTCCCCTTCACGGAGCTTGCCGATCTCGACGGCGAGGCATTCTGCAAGCAGATTCTCAAGGAGCAGCTTCAGGTCGATTGCGTCGCGGTCGGCGAGGAATTCCGGTTCGGCAGGGATGCAGCGTTCGATGTCAGTCATCTCCGGCACTTCGGCGAGAAGCTCGGCTTTTCGGTTGATGTGGTGCGGCAGGTGCGCGATGACAACGATATTCCGGTGTCCTCGAGCCATATCCGTTTCCTGCTGGAGAGCGGACAGATCGAAGCGGCAAATCAGCTGCTCGGCGCAGATTATCAGATTCTTGCGCATGTTGTGACCGGTCAGCAGATCGGCAGCACGGTGCTTGGCATCCCGACGGCAAATCAGCCGTTCGAGCCGTGGCAGTGCATCCCCCACAGAGGCGTCTATGCCTCCTTCGCAGAAATCAATGACATCTGGGTACCGGCAATCACAAACATCGGCGTGCGTCCGACCGTCACAGGCGGCGATGCGCAGCCGGTTGCGGAGACACATCTGATCGACTGGAGCGGCGAGCTGGAGGGCAAGCTGCTGCCTGTCACGCTCTGCAGTTTTATCCGTCCGGAAAAGCCGTTTGAATCCCTCGATGCACTCGGCGCACAGATTCGGCGCGATATCCGGACAAGAATGCATTTTCTTCCGGCGGACGGGATATCCGCTGCGGCGGCAGGCTTTGCGCTCTAAAAGAAATCTCCGCAGTTTTCTTTGTCTCAACACGGAACTATCACATGAAAAATTTAGAATAATTCCGTATTAAGTTTATTTTCAGAAAGGACTGAAACTGATCCATGATTGAAGTGCGGAATCTGACGAAGCATTATGGCGATAAGCACGCGGTCAATGATATCAGCTTCACCGTTGAGGACGGCGAGATTCTCGGCTTCCTCGGACCGAACGGTGCAGGCAAATCCACGACGATGAACATGCTTACCGGCTATATTTCTTCCACCTCCGGTCAGGCGCTGATCAACGGCGTCGATATTCTGGAGGACCCAATCAAGGCGAAATCCTATATCGGCTATCTGCCGGAGCTGCCCCCGCTGTATCTCGATATGACGGTGAAGGGCTATCTCAACTATATTTTCGATCTGAAAAAGTGCAAGCTGCCGCGCAAGGCGCATCTGAATGAGGTCATGACGCTGACAAAGGTTAATGACGTCAAGGACCGCATCATCAAGAACCTCTCCAAAGGTTACAAGCAGCGTGTCGGTCTGGCGCAGGCACTGATCGGCAATCCGCCGGTGCTGATTCTCGATGAGCCGACGGTCGGTCTCGACCCGAAGCAGATTCTCGAAATCCGTACCCTGATCAAGAAGCTCGGCAAGAATCATACGGTCATTCTCTCCTCGCATATTCTGAGCGAGATTCAGGCTGTCTGCGACCGCATCATCATCATCAATCACGGCGTTGTCGCAGCACATGATACAACCGACAATCTTTCGCGCAATGTCTCCAACGATCACCGCATCATTGCTAGAATCGAAGGTCCGCGCGATGAGATTATCAAAGCACTGCGCAAAATCACCGGCATCAAGTATGTCAAGGCGGATATGGAGCGTGAGCCGGGCGTCTATGAGTATGAGCTGGAGGCAACACCGGGCAGCGATATCCGCAGAGAGCTTTTCCATATTGCAGCCGAGCACGACTGGCCGCTGCTCTCCGCACGCTCTGCCGAAATGACACTCGAGGATGTCTTCCTCAAGATCACCATGGGTGAGGGTATCGTCATTCCGAATGCAGAGGATCAGGCAGAAGCGAAGAAGGGAGAGAAAGCATAATGGGCGCGATTTTCAGACGCGAATTCGGTGCGTATTTCACATCGAGTATCGCATATATTTTCCTTGCGGTATTCTGGATTTTCTCCGGATACTTCTTCTTTGCCGGATGTCTGGTTTCGGCAACGACCGATATGTCCCGCATGTTCCAGAGCATGTTCCTGATTATTATTTTCCTGATTCCGATTCTCACGATGCGTCTGTTCAGTGAGGAGAAGAAGCAGAAAACAGAGCAGGGGCTCCTGACCGCACCGGTCAGCCTCGGCGAGATCGTCTTCGGCAAGTATTTTGCAGCGCTCGCGCTGTATACGGTTGCGCTGCTGATGCCGTTTGTCTATGCGCTGATCCTGAGCGGCTTCGGCGTGGTCGAATGGGGCATGATCTTCGCAAACTTCCTCGCACTGTTCCTGCTCGGCGCGGCATTCATTGCCGTCGGTGAGCTGGTCTCCGCGCTGACCGAGAATCAGATCGCTGCCGCGGTTCTGAGCTTCATTGCACTGATGGCGCTCTATATGATCGACGTCATCAATAACTATATCTCGGTCAAGGTCGTCAATACCGTACTCGAAAAGCTGAGCTTCTACCGCAAGTATTATGCGATTACCTGCGGTCTGTTCAATGTATCTACGATTGTATTTTATATCAGCGTTGCAGTCATTTTCAATTATCTGACAATCCGCGTGTTTGAGCGCAGACGCTGGAGCTGAGGAGGGATTCTGTGATGAGCGAAAAAGAAGAAATCAAGCAGGAGCTGGAATCCTCCGAAGAAAAGCTGTCCGCAGCCGATGCGCTGAAGGAATATGCAGAGGAGGAGCAGGCAGCCGCAGAGGCTTCCGAAGCCTCCGATGACAAGAAGGACAAGGAAAAAGATTCCAAGAAGAAAAAGCATGCGCGCACACCGGAAGCGGAAAAAGAGCGCGCACTGAAAAGCGTCAAGCGCCGCAAGAAGTTCAAGTACGGCACGCTCGCGGCAGTCATTACGGTTGTTGTCATTGCGATTGTCGTTGCGATCAACATGATCTGCGGCATGCTCGACAGCCGCTACAACTGGAACATCGACCTGACCTCGAAGGGTCTCTATCAGATCGACGATCAGACGGTCGATTTCCTGCACAAGCTGAACGATGACATCAAGATCACCGTTCTCGCAAACGAGTCGTTCTTCCTTGAGGATGCAAACCTCAAGGTGCTCGCAGAAACGCTGACGCGCTTCAAGACCGAATCGAACGGTCATATCTCCGTCGAGTATATCGACGCAAACAAGAATCCGGAAGCAATCTCCGTCTATAAGAAGAATTACAGCGGCGATCTCCAGTCCGGCGACGTCGTCATCTCCAAGGACGATCTCGTCCGTGTCATCGGCATGTCCAACTCCGGCTACAGAACGAACGGTCCTTCGACCTATATGTTCAATCAGGAAACGAGCATGGACTACCAGACTTATCAGCAGACCACCTCGCTCTCCTTCATCGGTGAGCAGTCGCTGGTCTCCGCACTCATGGGTGTCACCGATCTCAATCCGGTCACGGTCGGCATGATCGACATGACCGCAGGTTCCGCGATCTACGATCAGATGGATACCTACAACTATCAGGCAATCAAGGACCTGCTCGAGAAGAATAACTATCAGGTCGAGTCGGTCGATATCGCAACGGCAGAGCTGAACGAGACCTATGATCTGCTGATGCTCTGCTCTCCGGCAAGCGATCTGACCGAGGCACAGGTTCAGAAGCTGACCGATTATCTCAACAATGACAACAAGTACGGCAGAAACCTTGTTTACTTCGGTTCGCCCTTCAAGAGTCCGGATACGCCGAATCTCGATGCATTCCTTGCACTCTGGGGTCTGGAATACGGCAATGCGTTCGTGTCCGAAAGCGATGCGGCATCCGCACAGGTTGCAGCACTGGCTGTCGGCGCAGTCGGCAGCATTCCGATTGCAAAGCCGAATATGGAAACCGATATCAATGTGAACTATCAGGTTTCCAAGCTGCCGATTCTTGCACCGTACTGCTGCCCGATCAAGCGCCTCTATGAGCAGAATTCCGGCAGAAATACGTATGCAATGCTCTCGACCGCAGACACCGCTTATCTCTATCCGCTGTCCGATGCGGCAGCTGATCTCGATCCGGATAAGGCAGAGAAGAGCAGCTATGATATCGCCGTCCTCGCCAACAGCACCTTCACCGGCGGCAGCGATATCCTCAAGAGCCAGATCATCGCATTCGGTTCTGCGTGGATTCTCGATATCAGACTTGCACAGAGCGCGGGCAGCTACGATAACTCCAACTACTTTATCAATGTGATGAATACCGTGACCGGCAAGGAAGCTGCAATGACCATTGCAGAGAAGTCTCTGGATACCACAAGCATCACGGTCTCCGATTCGCAGATCTCCATGATTCGCAACGTAACGGTCTTTATCATTCCGCTTATGGTTGCAGTGATCGGCGTGATCGTGTATATAAGGAGAAAGAACAGATGAACAAGACGCTGAAAGGGATCATCGGCGGCAGTATTCTGCTTGCGATGCTCGGCGGCGTATTCGCCTATCTGAAAATGACCGAGCCGGAGCCGAACGAGGATTCGTCCTCCAAATCCTCCGACAGCGGCATTCAGACAGAGCTTTTCAACGCATATTCCGATGATATCAATCAGATCGAGGTCAAGAACCCGAACGGCGATTCTTATATCGCCGTCCGCCGGTTCGACCAGACCAAAACAACCGATGCCGACGGCAACGAAAAAACCGAGGACATCGCAAACTATTACCTCAAGGGCTATGAGAAGCTCCCGATGAACACCACGCAGATTCGTCTGCTCGCAACGCGCGCAGGCTCCGTGACATCGGAGGATACCGTTGCAGAGGATGTGCCGGATGCAGACCTTGCAAAGTACGGTCTGGATCATCCGGTCGAGGTCACACTTTCGCTGGATAATTCCGATCCGATCAAGTTCCGCATCGGCAATGAAACGCCGGTCGGCGGCAACCGCTATGTCGCAATGGACGGCAGCAATACCGTCTATACGCTTGGCTCGTTCAATGTGGAGCCGTATCTTGACGGCATCAAGGATTATCTCGGTACTTCGCTCACAGAGGAGCAGGCGGACGACGATGATACCAAGATCGAGTCGGTGCGCATCGAGCGCAAGGACCTCGATTACGATTTCTATTTTATCTATGACCCCTACTACGAGGAAAATGCCAACGGTGGCGCTATGGCACTGCATGTCATGGAGGAGCCGGTCAAGGCACTGCTCAGCGGCGACCGCTCTGCGGAAGCAACACACGGTCTTTACGGTCTGACTGCTTCCGAGGTGCTGACGCCCTTCCCGAAGGATGCGGATAAGAAAGCCGCCGGTCTCGATGATCCGTTCGTCAAGGTTACCATGAAAACGGACGATCACAAGACCACGGAATTCATCCTCGGCGACACCTATCAGACCGAGGACGGCGAAACCCGTTACTACGGCATGCTCAAGGGCATCGACTGCATCTATGGCTTTGCACCGGATCAGATCGCCTATGAAGATCTGAAAGCAGAGGACATCATCTCCAGAAATGTCATTGACATGTATGTCTGGGATATCGGCAAGCTGACCGTTGAGGGCGGCGGCGAAAAGCTCAGCTTCACCGTTCAGGGTGAGAGCAAGGAGGACGCTGTTGTGACCTTTGACGGCAAAAAGCAGGATGAGGAAGGCATCGAGCGCTACCGCAAGTTCTATTCCTATCTGCTGAACACGAAGGCTGAGGATCTTGTCATGCCGGATGAGGATGTAAAGCTCAGCGGCGACCCGCTCGCTACGGTAAAAATTGACCGTCAGGACGGCAAGCGCAGCTACGATATCCAGTTCTACGATGCAGGCAATATGAAGGCGTATATTGTTGTGGACGGCGAAGCACGCTTCCGCTGCCGCAAATCCTATGTGGATACGCTGATCTCGAATATGAAGATCTATAACGACGCAGACAAGGAATTCACGATGTCATGGTAATCGAGGATTCCGTCAGAGAATGGGAGGTTTTTCTATGAGCGAACGCTACTTTACCTATAAGGCAAGACCGGTTGTCCGCAACGGCAGAACAATCTATTACGGCAGTATGGCAGCGCCGTATGTCGTGATGATGAACGTCACCGCTGAGGAAGCAACAGGTGATCTGAAAACCGCCTCGGAAATCAAATGCTATCTGATGAAGACCGACAAGAGCCTGAACCCCATGGAGGCAATCACCAAGACTGCCGCGCGCCCGACGCTCTATGAAGCGCTGGAGCTTGCAGCAGCATGGCTGAAAACTACGGAACCGGCTGCCGGTTAATCCCTGAATCCAAAGAAGAACCGCCGCAGAGCCTGTGCGCTTTGCGGCGGTTTTGTGATATGAAGGTATCATCTGCGTGTATCAGGTTGTTGAAATGATTGCAGCGCTTGTTGCTGCCGCTTCGGCAGCCTCAACCGCAGCCATGACTGCGATGACAATGCCGAGATAGCCGGAGACAGAGTTGGAAGATGCATAATGGGTCGAGAGGATCATCGCGGTATGCGTCAGGCGCGTTTTCGTATCAATGCCGAAGATTCCCTGATATTTCTTGTTTTCTGCAATCGCCGCGCTGACCTCTGCAATATCGGATACGATCTCCTCGGGACTGTCATTCAGCAGTGACAGCATCGCAAGGATTGCAAACGAAAGGTCATTTCTGTATTTGATTCCAGCATTTTTCAGTCCGGTGCAGAGAACGGAGAGCTTTTCGCATTTCGCTTCGACCGGCTCATCGGTCATCGAAAGGATATGAGAGATTGTCTGCCGCGCATTGCTTTCCGTCAGCGGCGTCACGAGCTTATAGATCGACTCGGTCTCGTCGATCAGGTCATCGTCGCTCTTGGAGGACAGTGCGAGCACCGCAGTGAACAGAATATCCTCGCTGCCGGTCAGGAAGGGGTGAATCTTCCGCATTTTCTTATACAGCAGCTTGGCACGTTCCGCGATTGCGGGAATCTGCTCCGGCTTTGCAATCTCATCCAGCAGGAATGCAACAACAGACAGCATGGATGAATCGGAGAAATGCTTTCTCAGCTCTGTATAATTCTGTTTGGCACGGAGCAGCTTTGCCTCCGGATCGCCGGAAATATACAGCACGCAGACCGAAAACAGTTCGGTGTATGCACGGAAGGACGAAAACAGTTTTTCATTTGCCCGCAGCAGTTTGCGGCATTGCAGCAAGCCTGCCGTATCTGCGATCATGTGATGTGCGCAGAGCAGATTGGATGCTGCGGCATAGCTGGTTGAGCCGCTCTCCATTTTGCTGTAGCTTTTGAGCACATCATAATTTGCCAGATATGCGTTGATCAGTTCGGATAATGCAGTGTTCATCGGAAACCTCCTGTTCAGTGTATTATCTCCAGTATACCACATTTGGTCAGAAAATGCAAGACTTCGGTGTGCAGTGATTTTCATGTCCGATGCTCATTCCGCATCCGGATGCTCGCCGGACCAGCCGCGCTCATTGAGGCGGGAAAGGTATGACATATCATCTGCGGAGATTGTAAAGCCGAAAATATCAAGATTTTCCAGCATCCGCTCCTTCGAGGAGGATTTCGGAATGACCGGAATGCCGCGCTGATTCAGATACCGGAGGAGCAGCTTTGCATTGGAGCAGCCGTATTTCTCAGCAATCAGCGAAATATCCGGATCACAGAGCAGTCTTGCCCTGCCGAGCGGGCTCCATGCCTGCGGCAGAATATCCTGTTCCCGCAGATAGGCGAGCGCATATTCCTGCATATAACCGACATGCAGCTCGAGCTGATCAATCATCGGGCGGATCCGTGCGGTTTCCAGCAGCGGACGGATATGATGCGGCAGGAAATTGGAAAGACCGATTGCGCGCACTTTGCCCTGTTCGTACAGCGCCTCCATTGCTGCCCAGGATGCCTGCACCTTTTCGAGCCATGCCGGATCGTGCGCATCATTCTTCGGCCAGTGGATGAGATAGAGATCGAGATAGTCCGTTTGCAGCTTCCGGCAGGATTCCGCAAAGGATGCAAGCGTATTTTCTCTGCCGAGATCGGTCGGCCAGACCTTGCTGCAAAGGAAAATCTCTCTGCGCGGAATGCCGGACTGTGCGATTGCTTCGCCGATCTCCGCCTCATTCTCATAGAATTTTGCCGTATCAATATAGCGGTATCCGGCATCGAGCGCATCGGTGATTGTTTGCGTACCGTTTTTTGTCGCAAGATAAGAGCCGAAGCCGACCGCCGGAATTACAGTGCCGTTCGGCAGGATGAATTCCTTTTTCGTATCGGTACAGCCTGCCGCAGTACCGGCAGTCCCGCGCACGCCCCGTTTGACCGTTTGACACAGATCGTTTTTTTCAAACATTCCGCATGCCTCCTTTGATGAAACAGAAAATGATGTTCCGATTGCTTATGTGACAGCAGGTTTAGCTGCAAAGTCTGCGTGCCAGATTCAGAATGACATCCGCGATGAATTCCGGTGTTTCGGGTGTATCGGAGCAGAGCCAGCGCTAGGTCATACTGGTTGCCGTAGTATTTATAAAAAGTCGTGCGGTTGATCTGTGCTTCCTGACACAGCTCCTGCACACGGATCCTCTCAATCGGCTTCTTCCCGAGCAGCCGGATCAGAGCTTCCCGAAGCATGCGCTTGGTAATGCGGATACGCTGATTTTCCATGACAATCTCCTCAACAAAATCCTTACTATGTTGATTTCACGGCGAATATATTGAATTTTGCAGTAAACAGAACATTCCAAAATCAACAGTCGGTTGACTTTGGGACAGGTTTATGGTAGCATTATATCGTGTTTGGGATTATTTGTCAAGGGTGTTGTCTATGAAAAAAATTGCTGCGCTTATTGTGGAAAAGCGGGGCGCCCCGCATGCATTGATCTAAAGGCGGGCAGCACCCGCTTGTATTGATCTAAAGTTCTCAGGATGCGCATTTGCAAAATCAGTCTGAATGCTGTCCTTCCTACTTTCTACTTCCTACACCTTCCTCCTTTTTCTCATTTTTCCCATTGCACTTTCCTTAATAATGTGCTATAATTGAGGAAAAGACAGGGGGGGTGCGTACAGAAAATGAAGAAAAAGCGAATCTTTGATATCATCCAGATCGGCAATACCGAGGATTTGCCGAGCAGGGCATTCGACTGGTTTATCGTTGCGGTGATTATCCTCAATATTCTTGTGATGTTTCTGGAGACATTTGATTTGTTTGCGCCGGTTTTTTCGGTTCTGCGGATGATCGAGGTCGTGACGGCAGGCATCTTCTGTGTGGAGTATATCCTGCGCATCTGGACGGCTGATCTGCTCTATCCCGACCGCTCACCGGTCAAGGCAAGGCTGCGGTTTCTGCGCTCCTTTGACGGCGTCGTCGATCTGATGACGATTCTGCCTTTTTTCTTTCTCGACGGCTTCATTGTCTTCCGGATGCTGCGCGTCGTGCGGATTCTGCATCTGTTCCGCATCAATGCGCAGTATGATTCGTTTCAGGTTATCACCACTGTTTTATTTGAAAAGCGCAATCAGATTCTCTCCTCGGTGTTCATCATCATCGTACTGATGCTCTCCTCATCGCTCTGCATGTACGGCGCGGAGCATGATGCGCAGCCGGAGAATTTCCGCAATGCGTTCTCGGGCATCTGGTGGAGCATGTCCACGCTGCTGACCGTCGGCTACGGCGATATCTATCCGGTTACAACGGTCGGCAAGGCAATGGCAATCTGTATTGCATTCTTGGGCGTCGGCGTGGTTGCAATCCCGACCGGTATCATCAGCGCCGGTTTCGTCGAGCAGTATACGCAGAAGGAGCATGCCGATACCCGTTTGCAGGATGTACGCGAGGTCGGGGAGCTGCTGCTTGACGCGGCGCATGATTTCTGCGGGCAGACCGTTGCCGATGTGCAGACGCATTATCAGCTGCAAATCCTGCTTGTGCTGCGAAACGGGCTGACCGTTCTGCCGCGCGGAGAAATGACGCTTGAGCCGCAGGACCTGATTATTCTGCACTCGGATAAAATCGTAAAATGAACCGTCTATGTTCATTCTGATTTACCGCAGAAATACATTTTCCGATCATATCAAAAGCCCGAACGCAGCATGTTCTGCATTCGGGCTTTTCTGTATGTATTTTACAGCAGCTCCGTCGGTTCGGGGAGCGTGCGCAGGAGATTATCCATCTGCGAGCGGTTTGCAATCCATTCGCTGAATGCCGTTGCAGAGCCTGCCGCGATACCCATGCGCAGCGCTTCGGTCAGCGGTTTGCCCTGTGCGCAGCCTGCGAGGAATCCGCCGAGCATTGCATCACCGGAGCCGACCGCATTTTTGACCTGACCGTGCGGCGCCGAAAGATGCCAGACCCTGCCGGCTTCCGTAAAGAGCAGTGCGCCCTCCGCACCGAGCGAGAGCAGCGCATTCTGTGCGCCCCATTCAATCAGCTTTCTGCCATAGGGCAGCGCATCCCACCACGTATCAATCGTGCCGTCGTCATCGAAAAGAGAGCAGAGCTCGCGCAGATTCGGTTTGACGACAAACGGATGACAGCGCAGCGCCTGCCGCAGCGTTTCACCCTCGGCATCCACAGCAAAGCGGACACCCGAATCCCCGAGCGCCGTCATGACATCCGCATAATGGGAAGGCGGTGAGCCTGCCGGAACCGAACCGGCAAGTACGATATAATCGCCGTCGCCGTATTTGCTGAGCTTTTTCAGCAGAAGCTCCGTTTCCGCCGGAGAAATGGAAACACCTCTGCCGTTGAGCTCTGTGACCGCATGATCCTCCTTGACCTTGAGATTGATGCGGTTCATCTGATTCGGAACATTGATCCAGTCGGTCGGAATCTGCGTCCGGAGCAGCTGCTCGGCGATCATGGAGCCGGTTGTGCCGGAGAGATAGCCGTAAACGGTGGTCGGAATTTCGAGCTGCTGCAAAATCAGCGAGACATTGACGCCCTTGCCGCCTGCGGTGATCCGCTCCTGCGAGGTACGGTTGACATCGTTATGCATCAGCGGTGCTTCCAGCGAAACAGTATAGTCTACTGCCGGATTCATCGTAACGGTTGCGATCATATGGATTTTCCTCTTTTCATCAGTTCGCCGCAAACGGGCGTTTCCATGGTTTTTATATGCACAGAGCAGAGATGATATGCTCTGTCAGGGCTTCGGAAAGCAGATACGGACCGCTGCGGCACAGAGCAGTGCAGCGGCAAGCCAGATTCCGAGCTGAATCATCAGCTCCCGCAGAATCTGCCGGAAGATCAGCCTTTTCCATGCATCCGCGAGCAGAATTTTACCGGCGGCATCCGATGCATCCGCGGCATGCTGCGGATAGCTGCCCGATTCAAACAGTGTCCGCTGCATGGCAAAGCGAATCGCCGTACCGTTTTGCAGCTTCTGATGTGCCGGCAGGACAGCCGGAAATGCGGCTGTGTGCTGCAAGCGGCGGCTGTCGGTGAATGTGACGGTCAGGACGGTATCGTTTTCACGGCGTTTCGCGGCAGTCAGTGTTCCGGTGAAGCGCTGCCAGACTGTAAGCGGATGCAGCACCCTGCTGATTCCGCGGCAGATCAGTCCGAACAGCAGCGCAATCGCGGCGCCGGTGATCAGATACCGCATCTTTCCAAGCCGGAGCATCAGCATCCCGACGGCTGTCAATGCACATTCCCCCTCTGCCTTTTTCCTTCTCATTATATCATATTATCACGAAAAAAGCAAGCTGAGGGAAGCAATCGGAATGCGGATTCTTTCATGTTGTCTGCCCCTGTTCCTGTGTAATATTCCGGAGCCATTTGAATTTCATATAATGATGATATACGACCGGAATCTTGACAAATTCATCAAGGGTCAGAATGAACGCAACGGCGAGAACCGGCAGCTTTAACACAAATGCTCCGAGCATACCGAGCGGCACAACCACTGCCCACAGCGTAATCACATCGCAGCACATGCCGAATTTTGTATCGCCGCCCGAGGGGAAAATTCCGCCGATGACCGTTGAATTCAGCGAGTTGCCGATGATATAATAGGCTGCCATGAGCATCATATATTTCAGATAATACTGCGCCTGCGGTTCCAGCGTAATGACACGCAGCACAAGCGGCGTCAGTGCGAGAATCACAAGTCCCGAGCCTGCTCCGATCACAAGCGAAAACCGGACAAAGCTGCCGCCCGCGCTTCTGGCTTCCTCAAGCTCATCTCTGCCGAGCATGCCGCCGAGCACAATCCCGACACCCGCTGCGATGCCCCAGCAGAGGCTTGCAATCATGCTCCGGACAATCGAAGCGATTGAATTTGCTGCAACCGCATCGGAGCCGAGATGTCCCATAATGACGGAGTACATTGTGACGCCGCCGCCCCAGCCGAGCTGATTGATGAGCAGCGGGAAGGTGTATTTCCAGTAATCTCTGTGCAGCATCCCGCTGCCGGAATGCAGCAGCGAACCGATCTGAAGCGGCGTGCATTTCCCGCGCATCACCGCAATCAGAACCATGACCGTTTCAAATACCCGCGCCAGAACGGTTGCAAGCGCTGCACCGGCAATGCCCATTTTCGGGAAAACGCCGATGCCGAAAATCAGCAGCGCATTCAGAATGATATTCAGCACGACAGACAGCGAGCCGATCAGGGAGCTGAGCTTTGCCATGTCGCAGACCTTCATCATGCCGAAGTAGACCTGCGAAAAGCCTGTCAGCAGATATGACAGTGAGACTGTCCGCAGATACTTGGCGCCTTCGGTAATCAGAATTGTGTCAGAGGTGAAAAAGTGCATGATCTGTGCGGGAATCAGTGCCGTTCCGAGCGTGAAAATCAGTCCCGCCAGCAGCGAATACCGCATGGTAATCATGAATGCCGCCTCAGCCGTCTGCCTGTCGCCCTTGCCCCAGTACTGCGCTGCCAGAACGGTCATTCCATTCACGAAGGCGAGGTAAAACAGGCAGAACACAAACGCGATCTGTCCGGCAAGCGAGGATGCAGAGAGCGAGTCCTGATCGAGAAATCCGAGCATGAATGCATCGCTTGCGGAAACCAGCGATGCCATGAGATACTGAAATGCAATCGGCATCACAACCGAAAACAGCCGCTTATACAAATCCTTATTGAAAGTCATATTCCTTTCTCCCGTTCATTTTTTCATGATACATTATAAACGATTCGGGACAGGTTTGTCAATGCAGAAAAATGCACCGTTCCGGCTTGCGAAACGGTGCATTTTGTTGTGATTTAAGCCTTCATCAGTTTGCTGACTTCATCAAATTCATCGGTGATTTCCTTCTCAGGCGCCTTCGTGACGAGCGATGTCACGATAATTGCGACAAATGCACAGATGAATGCAGGCAGCAGCTCGTAGATATCGAGTGCGCCGCCGAGCGGACGGACAATGAACTTCCAGACGAAGATCATCACGCCGCCGACAACCAGTCCTGCAATCGCGCCGTACTTGTTGCAGCGCTTCCAGAAGAGCGATGCCAGCATGACCGGACCGAAGGTTGCGCCGAAGCCTGCCCATGCAAACGAAACGACGCGGAAAACAGAGCTGTTCGGGTCCCATGCGAGAATGACGCCGAGAATCGCAATGACGATCAGCACGCAGCGCGCGACGAGCATCGACTGCTTCTCGTTCAGCTTCATCTTGAAGACGCCCTTCATAATATTCTCGGACATCGAGGAGGATGCCGCGAGCAGCTGGGAATCCGAGGTGGACATCGTACAGGCAAGGATGCCCGCGAAGATCAGACCGGCAACCATTGCCGCCGCAAAGCCGTGCTTCGAGAGCAGCTTTGCCATTTCCATGACGATTGTTTCAGAGGTATTGGTGCCGTCGGCTGCCCAGAGCGTCCCGATTTTGCCGTTCACAGAGAGCTGATTGCCGACAATGCCGATCAGAATTGCAACGCCCATTGCAATGACGACCCAGACGCTTGCGATCCGGCGGGAGAGCTTGATCTTCTTCTCATCCTCGGTCGCCATGAAGCGCAGCAGGATATGTGGCATGCCGAAGTATCCAAGCCCCCATGCAAGCGTCGAGACAACCGGCAGAAAGCCGTAGCCGGTCTGCGAGAAGGTGCCGTCGGAATTCAGCGAGCGCGTCACGGTCAGATGCAGATAATCCGGAATGGATTTTGCATTCTCCGCGACGGCATTCCAGCCGCCTGCATTGCTGATGCCGAACATGACGATGATTGCCAGCGCGGTTGTCATGACAATGCTCTGAATCAGGTCGGTGAAGCTCGCGGCAAGGAAGCCGCCCATGCTCGTATATGCGATAATAATAATTGCTGCAAGGATCATGGCAATATGATAATCGAGACCGAACAGCGTACCGAACAGCTTGCCGCAGGCAGAGAAGCCCGATGCGGTATACGGCACGAAGAAGATCAGGATAATCAGTGCCGCGATACCGGAGAGCACATGGCTGTTATCATGGAACCGGTCGGAGAAGAAATCCGGAATCGTGATCGAGCCGGTTTTCTGCGAATAGATGCGCAGGCGCTTTGCCACAAAAAGCCAGTTGAGGTATGTGCCGACGGCGAGACCGATTGCGGTCCAGCCTGCCTCTGCCAGACCGCAGAGATAGGCAACGCCCGGCAGACCCATGAGCAGCCACGAGCTCATATCGGATGCCTCGGCGCTCATCGCGGAGACCAGCGGTCCGAGCTTTCTGCCGCCGAGATAGAAGTCGCTGACGTCTTTGTTTTTTTTCGAGAATACGGCACCGATTGCGATCATGCCGCCCAGATAAACGATAATCGTAACCAGAATACCGGCGATATTGCTTTCCATTGATAAAATCCTCCTTTTTTCAGTGATTCTTCGTGATAGGGGCAATTTCTTCAAACACAGCTGTTCCGTCTGAGCCGCGTTCCGATATATGAACCTGAGATGCTTTTTTACGAATGGTCGGTCTGCCGTTCTCGTCGAGATAGGTCAGAATGCGCTTGCAGCCGCCGTGCGGGAAGCTGCCGTCCTCGATCTCCATATTGGCAAAGCCGCGCCGTTCCGGTGCAGCTGCCAGCCGCTTACGCCATGCCTCCGCCAGATTCACATAATCCGTCAGCGCACGGAACGCCCATGCGCGGCGCTGAGATCCCGGTTCTTTGAACGCATCCGGCGTATCATACATTGTGATATGCACCGTGCCGTTCCGGAGCGTTTCATTGTTCGCACATTCGGTGAACGCGGCGAGCGTTTGCAGCGGGAGATATTTGTCATATCCCTTGCCGAACCACATCTCATTTGTGCATCCGAACCATACGCCGTCAAACTCGGTTGTATAACCTGCAAACTGCCGATTGTCGATCAGCGGCGTCGGCGGCGTGGTGTTCTGATAAACGAGCTTGACCTCTGTAATCTCCGGATGCTCCGCTTTGATCTTGGCGACCGACCGGTTTTCGTTGGCACGCAAGAAATTGACATACGAATTCCAGGAGGATTCTGCTCTTGTGCGCAGCGCCGCAGAATAAACCGGATGCGTCTGCACAAACCGCTGCACAATCTCGTGTACTGCGTCATAGCGGTCATCTTTCAAATAAAGGAAAACGGCAAGGATATCCGTTACCGGTTCATAGCGGAAAAACAGACTGTCATAAATGCCGCTGTGCGCGTCCATATGCATCTTATCATCATACGAAAGATTCAGCCGCAGCTGCTCCCAGAAGGTCTTGCTGCCGAGCCGCTTAAACTGCCGCGCTTTCGGCATGGATTTGAAACCGGTCGGCTGAAAGAGCAGCAGCTCATGCGAAAGCGCGATGATGTCGTCCGCCGGAATCTCGTTCCGCGGCAGATGCATCACAAGATGAATGCCGTCCATCAGAACAGACCGGAAATCCTGCCGTCCGCATCGACGTCGATATTCTCAGCGGCAGGCTTTTTCGGCAGTCCCGGCATGGTCATGATATCGCCGGTCAGCGCGACGATGAAGCCTGCGCCTGCGGATACCTTGACATTGCGGATTGTAACGGTAAAGCCCTCCGGCGCGCCGAGCACATCCTTATCATCGGTGAAGCTGTACTGTGTTTTCGCCATGCAGACCGGCAGCTTGTCGAAGCCGAGTGCGGTGAGCTGTGCAATCTGCTTCTGTGCAGCAGGCAGGATATTGATGCCTTCGCCGCGGTAGACGCGCTTGACGATTGCTTCGATCTTCTCCTCGATTGTACCGTTCAGTTCATAAGAGAACGAGAAATTGCCCTTTTCCTCCTCGCAGAGACGGACAACCTCGCGTGCGAGTTCCTCGCCGCCCTTGCCGCCTTCTGCCCAGACATTCGAGAGCACAACATTCACGCCGAGCGCTTTGCACTTTTCAATGATGAGCGCAACCTCTGCGTCGGTATCCGTCGGGAAACGGTTGATCGCAACGACCGACGGCAGCTGATAGACCTCTTTGATATTCGCAACATGGCGCAGCAGATTCGGCAGACCGGCTTCCAGTGCGGTAAGATTCTCAGAGCCGAGCTCAGTCTTTGCGAGACCGCCGTGCAGCTTGAGTGCGCGGATTGTTGCGACAATGACAACCGCCGACGGGGTCAGCCCTGCCATGCGGCACTTGATATCGAGGAATTTCTCCGCACCGAGATCGGCGCCGAAGCCTGCCTCCGTAACGGCATAATCGCCGAGCTTGAGCGCGGTTTTCGTCGCAAGAACGGAGTTGCAGCCGTGTGCAATATTGGCAAACGGACCGCCGTGGACGAGTGCGGGCGTACCCTCGAGCGTCTGCACGAGATTCGGCTTGAGCGCATCCTTGAGCAGCGCGGTCATGGCGCCGACAGCGTTCAGATCGCCTGCCGTGACGGGCTTTTCATCGTAGGTATATGCGACAACGATGCGCGAGAGGCGCTCCTTCAGATCGGTGATTGAGGTTGCAAGACAGAAGACCGCCATGATCTCCGAAGCGACCGTGATATCATAGCCGTCCTCACGCGGTACGCCGTTGATTCTGCCGCCGAGACCGTCCGTGATATAGCGGAGCTGACGGTCGTTCATATCGACGCAGCGCTTCCATGTGATGCGGCGCGGGTCGATATTCAGCGCATTGCCCTGATAGATATGGTTGTCGAGCATTGCAGCGAGCAGATTGTTTGCAGCGCCGATTGCGTGGAAGTCGCCGGTGAAGTGCAGGTTGATGTCCTCCATCGGGACGACCTGTGCATAGCCGCCGCCTGCCGCGCCGCCCTTGATGCCGAATACCGGTCCGAGCGACGGCTCACGCAGCGCAACCATAACATTCTTGCCGATGCGGCGCATGCCGTCTGCAAGACCGATTGTCGTCGTGGTCTTGCCTTCGCCTGCCGCGGTCGGATTGATCGCGGTCACGAGGATCAGCTTGCCCTGCTTTCCGGTTTCCGGCAGCTTTGCAAGGTCGATTTTCGCCTTGTATCTGCCGTACTGTTCGAGTGCATCGTCGGGGATGCCTGCGGTCTGCGCGATCTCCGTGATCGGACGCATGGGAATGGACTGCGCGATCTCAATGTCTGTAAGCATCTTGGTATTCCTCCTGATCTGCGGCATAAAAACCGCTTATTTTCATGATTGAAAGACATTCTTAGTATAGCATATAGAAGTATGCTTTGTCAAATGATTATGCGGTATTTTTTGACAGAATGTTATCCGTGCGTCACCGGATTGTGACGGAATATTTACCGTACTGTTGTTGCATTCCGGCGTCCGGTATGATAAAATCAGGGTATCAGCAAGGAGCATTTTGCACGGGATTGTGATAATAGACAAATCAGATGCCGTTCGATTGTGCAATCTCACAAAAGTTTTGATTTGCAGAAGGAATTGCAAACGCCGGAACGTAAAGAAGATAAAAGGAGGGGATTACCCATGAAAAAACATCTCACTTATGCAGCAGTCATGCTTGCAGCAATCATGCTCACAGGCTGCGGCGATCAATTCTGTGACGCGGTCATGGATGCCAAAACAGACCTGTTTTCAGACGATACCGTTTCCGCCTCGAAGGGAGAACGGAGCAGCGAAGCAGAAGCGTCCGCGGCGGATGCGGCGGATGATGCAGGCGGAGAAGCCGAAATGTATTGTGCAGCGGAAGCGGATGAAGCCGTAACCTTTGGTGCAGAAGCCAAAAAGGCTGCCCGTTCCGGAGAGGAGATGCCGGATGCATTCCTGAATGCGGACGCAGCGCTGACGGCTTCCCTCGACGCAGATTTCAGCGGCGATAGACCGGCAGATCCGGATGCGCCTCCTGCAGGCGATGAGCCGGAACTGCCCGCTGACACCGGCGCACAGCCCTTCATCCTGACCGCCGGCGAATGGAACGACAACGAGAACTGGGGCTTCCTTGCAAATCTCGTCCATAACGGCACAATTTCGTTCCCGTCCTACGGGCTTGATCCGGTCAACCGTGTTGCCGTGACACTGCAAAACGGCGGTGCACCGGTGCAGAATCAGACCGTGCAGCTGAAAGCGGACGGCGTCCTCTGGACTGCAAAAACCGATAAAAACGGCAACGCTTATCTGTTCTATGGCAAAGCGTATGCAGGCAAGGACCTGACAATCGAGACAGCCGATGCAGAGCCTGTGCAGTTCAAAGCGCCTGCCGACGCCTCCGGACAGGGCGGCAGATCGGTTCCGACGCTGGAATATACAATCGAAACCGGCGCAGAATCACAGAAATATACCGATACCGAGGTGTGCTTCATTCTCGATACAACCGGCTCTATGGGTGACGAAATCACCTATCTGCAAAAGGATTTCTCCGCAATCGCAGACGAGGTCGCGGCGGATGGCATGACCTTCTCCGTGAACTTCTACCGCGATAAAGGCGATGATTATGTCACACGCTGCAACCCGTTCACCGATGATGTCAAGACGCTGCAAGTTGCGCTGAATCGGGAATATGCGGACGGCGGCGGAGATGAGCCTGAAGCAGTCGCAGAGATTCTGGATGAAGTGCTGGCGAACGGTGACTGGCACGAAAATACGAACAAAATCGCATTCCTGATCTTTGATGCACCGCCGCATGACGGTACGAATGAAGCCGAAATGATTGCAAATGCCGTTGCTGCCGCAGCCGAGCAGGGCATTCATGTGGTGCCGGTTGTCGCCTCGAATGCAGCGCGTGAAACCGAGCTTTTCGGCAGAGCGCTTTCAATCATGACAGACAGCAATTACGTCTTTCTGACCGACGATTCCGGTGTCGGCGATTCGCATCTGGAGCCGATTATCGGTGCATATGATGTCGAGCTGCTGCACGATATCATCGTCCGCAATATTCAGGAAATCGCCGGTTAATGCATCTGTCAGACCGCTTGCAGGCATTTCCCTGATATCATCAGATCAGCCGTTCCGGTGCATCCGCGCATCGGAACGGCTTTCTTGTTTCTCTTCCGGAATGCCGGAAATCTGTATAATCTGCAAAAACGATTGACTTTTCATGCGGAATGTGCTAAGATGAATACAGAGCATCTGCGCGGTTTGCAGCATGTACCGATGCGCATTCCGCAGATCAGAACAGAGGGGAGCATGATCTATATGAGTATCCGCAGAAAACTGTTTGCAGCGCTTTGCAGCACCGTTCTGCTGCTGACAGCAATGCCGCCGGTGCAAATCAGCGCATCGGCTGCCGAAATCGCACATGACCCGAGCCGCAACGTGCAGGAAGAGGGCGTCGGCAATCCGTTTAACTTCGGTGAGCGCATGGCACCGGAGGGCACATCCATCGAAGAACTGCGCGCGATCAATCACAAAATGACAGTGCAGCAGGTAAAATATGCACTCTATAAAGAAATCGACGAACACTGGGATCTGATTTCACTGCGCTTCGGGCAGACCAACCGCGAGAAGGTCTATGCGCTGTTTCTCGGCGTCGGTACGCTGGAATCCACACTCGGCGGAAACGGCGACGGTGCCGACATCGAAACCGCGTTCTCCGAGGGCTTCGGCGTCAGCTCCGCGCATGCATACGGCACGCTGCAAACCGCCGTCACTGCATTCAAGGATCCCGGTACGAGCTTCATGCAGGAGGAGGATGTTCCCGAGCTTGAGTGGTATGATCTGAATGAAGCGAATTTCTATGATGCGATTATCTCGAATCATATGGGCGTCCGCAAGATCATTCATTTTATCCGTCAGGCAATGGTCGATTATGAATTGACCGGCTGGCAGGTCGTGCGCGGTGCACTGAAAGGACATAATACCGGCTGGGCGAATTTCACCGGCGACAATGACGGCTATTATAAAAATTATCCGGATGAAGGCGCCGCACTCGCACAGTGGTATTACGAGGAAGGCCATCTCTATGACAATGTGTTTACATGGACGAAGGGCGAGGTTGCTGCGAAGCAGCGCGCAGGTAATCCGTGGGAGGACTGGTGGTATGACAAGGAACCGAGTCTCGCGGAGGTTTCTGCACAGCCCAAGCAGACAACGGAGAGCACTGCTGCAACCGGAACGACGTCTGACAGCAAGCCCGAGCAGTCAATACTTGCCGGCGACGTGAACCTGAGCAACGATGTGACAGCCGCAGACGCGGTACTGCTCTGCAAGTATCTGGCAACATCAGAGACGCTGACGAAGGAGCAGGCACAGCGCGGCGACATGAACAGCGACGGCAAGCTGAATGCCGTTGATCTGACACTGCTGAAACGGCTGCTCCTCAGTGAAAGCTGACAATTCGGGGATTTTCACATGGAATTTGTGCAAACTGCTGAATTCCGAGAAAATGCGAAAATCCCCTTGACTTTTTGACTCTGTTTTGATATAATAATCGAGTAGTGAATGCGAGTGTGCTGGAATTGGCAGACAGGCACGTTTGAGGGGCGTGTGTTTCGGCGTACGGGTTCAAGTCCCGTCACTCGCACCACTTTTTTTCTTGCCCTATAGGGCGAGCGATGACAGTTTTACCATGTGGAAAGATGGCTGAGCTGGTCTAAGGCGCACGACTGGAAATCGTGTGTGCGTTAATAGCGCACCGAGGGTTCGAATCCCTCTCTTTCCGCTTTCGTAAAAACCGCGTAATTGCTTGAAAAACTAGCAGTTACGCGGCTTTTCTTTTATCTGAAAATCCGTTGAAACTGCGCGTGTGACGTCCAAACTGCGTAAAATCACACGAAACTGCATAGAAAGTCACACGAAAAGTCACACGCCGGAGATATTCCGGCGGCATTTTACAGAGAATCGAAGTGTAGTAGCATACAATCATTCTCAGGCTCAAACACGCGCAAAAGTCACATAAGTCACACGAAAGCCCTGCGACCAACCGATCGCAGGGCTTTCTGCGTTTATGGAAAGGAGTAACGGATGCCGAAGCTTAAAAAGAAGATTACCCGTGATTTCACGACTATCCATAATACCATGCTCCGCGATATGCGGCTCGGCGCAACAGAGCGAGGTCTCCTGCTGACCATGCTCTCATTGCCGGATAACTGGAACTTCTCGATCAAGGGACTGTGCAGTATCCTGCCGGATGGCTATACGAAAATCGCAACAGCCCTCAAAAATATAGAAAAGTCCGGTTACCTTGTTCGGAGGCGCATCTACACGGACGGAAAGATCACTGACTGGGAGTATCTGTTCAGTGATGAGCCAATGCCAGATGTTGAAACGGTTGAAAACTCGGACAGTACCGAGCTACTAGAATCGGAAAACCTAGAATTAGAAAACCTAATTCTAGGAAACCTAAAACAAGAAAACCTAGAACTAAAAAACCCGTGCGATAATAAAAGAAATAGTAATCAAGTATCAAATAATCAAATATCATCTGATCAAGCATCCATCAATCAATCGGATGGATTGACGATTCGAGAGCAGTATACTGAGCTTGTCAAGAAGAATATCGTGTATGCGGAATATGCTGAGTGGATCCGACTGTTTGCCGGAGACTACATGACGGTGCAGGAGCTTGACGAGATTGTGGCGATCATCGTCAACGCGATCACCTCTGAAAAGAAGAGTGACTGTATCTGCGGACAAGAGTTTCCGCGGTCAATAATTCGTTCGGTCATGCTCAAGATCGACCGTGGCTGTGTCGAGCGTACCATCGAAACGATGAAGCACACGGAGCATATCCGTAACTATGAGCGTTATCTTCTCAGCACTTTGTTCAACGAGGCAAACGGGAAACATCTGAAAAGCGGCACCGAGAACCGGAAAATTGATGAACAGCTCCGGCAAGAGCAGAAGCCGGTGTATGATCTGTCCGGCATTTTCACTTAACTGCAAAGGGTATAACAAAATGGAGCGTCAGGGGTATAACCAAACGCGACTGCAAGGGTGTAACGAAATGGGAGTATTGCTTTTCGGGTTAATTAAAAAGAATGTTCAGAATCAGAGCGGTACAAATATGACAAAGAATTTCGCTCCTTTGGCAAGCCATGCGACTTCGATAGTATTTACGCTGTGTAATCGTGAGACTCCCAAACTCACATCGTACTTATTTGTCCTGATGAATTACCGATTTGCTCTGAATTCGCTGATCCCCATTCCCGTCCAGAGACTGAATGCACGGACAAACGAATTGATCTCCTGATACCCGAGCAGAAATGCAATATCGTTTGTGGTCATATCAGTATTGCGGATATAATGCTTAGCGAGCATTTCACGGACGCTGTTGAGCTGCTTCTGAAATGTGGTGTTCTCCTCTGACAGCTTTCGCTGCAATGTTCGTTTGGATAGTCCGAGTTTCTCTGCAACATCTTCGATACCGCAGGCACCGCCGGGCAGAAGTTCAGTCAGCGCACTGCGAACTCTTGCGGCTGTCGATTCGTCAATGTCCAGTTCGGCAAGGCGCTTATTCAGCTCCGGTTCAAAATAGCTCCACATCGCTTCATCATAAGTGATGAACAGCAGTGACATGTCTGCAAGTGAAAATGTGATAGCATTGCGCTCAGATTGAATGATTCTCGTTTTCAGATATTCAGCAAATGCACTACCGTCAGGCGGCTTTATCATTTCAGCTGAAACCGGTACAATTTCTTCTTTGGATGCCTTTCGGATTAGGTTCACCAGAAATACGATCTCACTTTCAGCCAGAAACTGCGGCAGCAGATGTCCTTCAACGGTAGTCAGCTCGACGGTCAATGTATCATCGGTTTTAGTTAAAAGAAAGCGCATCGGTCCGATCAGTGCCTTGTACCTTGCAAGCCGTTCAATACACACTAGTCCGTTCTTGCTGCAATAGGATGCAAAGATCGGCGGTGAGAATGATTCGATCTTGTCGGTGCAGGCAATCTGTATCGGCATATGCGGATCAGTTATAAAGCAGCTGATTGTTTCTATGAAACGGAAATACTGCTCCTCGGTCATGGTTGGCGTTTTATGGCTGAATACATCGCCGGGAAGCTCAGCTTTCCGCAGGACTTCCTCAAGGCTGATGTTGTAGTATTTCAAAAGATCGACATAGCGACCGTCAATGATAAATCGTTTCATTCGGCATCACCTCTATGAATAGGATACCATATTTTCCTTGGAAAGGCAATCACTTTTTTGCGCTTCCCGCGATCTGCTGATCGTACACAAAGTTCAGCATTGCTTTCTTCGGGAACAGCGGCGCCAGTTTCATCATCGGTGTCTGCCAGCCAGGCAAGCCGGATGTGACGTTCAGTTTGCCTTTCAGCATGCCGTTATAGCCGTCCAGTGCAACTTTGTACGGATCAACGGCATTTGCAAACAGCTTGGTATCAGAAAGACCGCCGGCATTCGCAAAACCGGTTTTCATTGCGCCGGGCATCAGAGCTGTTACGGTTACACCGGTGCCTTTCAATTCGCGCCAGAGCGCGTTCGACCAGCTTGTGACATAGGACTTGGTTGCGTAGTAAACTGCCTGCAACGGTCCGGGCATTGTCGCCGCCGTGGATGAAACATTCAGTACCTTGCCGTGGCCGCGTTGGATGAAATCAGGCAAGAACAGTTTGCAGAGGCGTGTGGGTGCAATGATGTTGACCTCGATCATAGAAATATCCTGCTCCATTGTACGCTCACAGGCAAAATCGCCCTGACCGCCGAAGCCTGCATTGTTGATAAGGTACTCGACTTCCCAGCCGTTCTGCTTACAGGTGTTGTAGATGTTGTCTACTTGTGCGGCATCGGATAAATCAGCAACGATGATCTCAGCCTTGACATTGTACCGGTCTTCGATGTCCTTTTGTTGTGCAAGGAGCTTTGCTTCGTTTTGTCCGACAAGAATCAGATCGCCGCCAGTCTGCGCGTGAATCTTCACGAAGCAGGAGCCGAGTCCGCCTGTAGAACCTGTGATAAGAGCTGTGTTTTTCATATTATTTACCTCCGTTTCATTGATTGATAGTTTTGCTGTTATCATTATTATAGCAGAAGCACCGGCAATTTGGAACATCAAAGGATGCCAAAAGGCACATCAATTCGTGCCGCACAATACAAAAACAGGAAAGCAGCACGAATGAAGGAGAAGTTCGTGCTGCTTTTCATAAAATTATTGTGGGAACACCGCCGTTTGTCCGGTAAGATACTGCACATACCATGCAATATCAGCCAGATTTACTTTGCTGTCCTTGTTGATATCTGCCGCAGGATCGTATACGGCATTTGTCAGAACGATACGCTTGGCAAGCGTCATATCAACTGCGTTGATCTTTCCGTCGTCGTTGACATCGCCGAGCAGATAATCGTCTTCTGCTTTCAGTGCAAACACCAGGTAATTCGCGGATTCGTTATTCCCGCCGTTGGCGCCGAGTGTGACGGATTCACCGTTTTTGACCGTCTTTTTGAACAGCTCCAGTGTGATATCATTGGAGGTTGTCACTGTGCTGCCGGTCTTTGTCCATGATTTCAGCCAGTCAAGGGAAGCATTCACACGGGCATCGACTGCCGCATAAAGTACGATGTCTGTACCAGCGGTGAATGCTGCCAGATCGGATGTGAACAGTTTGGAATCGCAGGCGGTTTTGATCATCTCCGTATTTGTAAGATTTACCGGAACGCTGACTGCCGTAATATCACGGTCGCCGTAGACGGTATCGCCTGCTTTGAAGCCGCTTGTGATCGACCAGTCTGCCGCATTTTCAGTATCCCTGACTGTCAGATTCTTGATGAGTGTTCCGTTCAGCGGCTCCGGCTCGCTGATGATAATGGTCTGTGTGCCGTCACCAAATACACCCTGTACGGTAAAGTTATCGAGATACAGTGAGGATGAAAGGCCGGCATTTGCTTTCAGCTCGATCTTGTTGTCGCCTGCTTTGAGGTTGATCTTCTGTTCGGCGGTTTTCCAGTTGGAATAGCCGCTTGTGCTGCCGAGACGCAGTGTTGTGACCTTGCTCCCGTTGACATACAGATCAACATTGTTGATGTCGGAGGTCGAGGAATAGCGCAGCTTGAATGTGAATTCTCCTGCTTTCTTCGTCGTGACAATGTCCTTGACCGCCGCATTTCCGTTTTTGCCGAATTTGAGGAAACCCTGTCCCTGGATATTGGAAACGCCGCTGCCGCAGGCATTTGCCACATTGCCCTCGATGTTCTTGTAATCAAAGGTTTCCGCTTCATACTGCCGCACACCTACATAAAAAGAGGGCTGCGCCGGAGCTGTCAGAGCGTGTTTTGCAGGGGCTGTCAGTCGGTTCGTCTCGCTGCCCTGACAGTTGACGGAAAGATCGACAGGGCCGTTGTGCCGCAGTGTAACGGTAAAGGTTTCGTTCTCATAGGATGTCGTGATCTGACTCTTGACCTGACCGACGCCTCTGTCCTTTGCAGTAAAAGCAGGTTCACCGGAGCAGCCTACAATTTTGAAGGTATCCGTCCGTAGCTCGGTCGGATGCTTTTCGTCATAATTATTTGCGTATATCTCGATGCGGTCATTGAATTCATGGATCAGCGCGTTTCCGTATGCATTGAAATTGACATCCATGCTCTTGCAGGAATTATATCTGAGATTAAAGACTGCACCGCAGTTGCTGCCGTTTTTATTGTTGTTATATGCGATCCATGTGTTGTCGTTTCTGCCGACATAGCAGTTTCCAGTATATTCGGACAGATAAAGCGAATTGAATTCGTTTTGCTTGGCGCTGATGCTGTTCCACTTGGAAGTATATGCACTGTGTTTCACCTGAACCGGAATGGATTTGGCGAGACTGTCTGTCAGCGCCAGAACGGTCGGAATCGTCTGGTATCTGCCGGTCTGTTTATACAGATTGTGATTGTCTTTCAGATTGCCGTCGCCGTTCATGCGGTACAAGCCCTCAAACAGCGAAGGATAAGTACTGTATTTGTTATCAATGTTACCGCTGTTCACATCATGGATCAGAACGACTTTTGTATTGCGAACGACTTCCTCACGGGTCGGAATCTCTACGCTGCCGTCAACGATCTTGCGCATGAAATCCATTGCGACGTTCTGGAACTGGTCAAGCATTTTCCATTCGCGCACATGATAGCCTTCGCTGTCCGTATAGCCCCAAGTTTCCTTGAAGTCATCGACGGTTACGAGCTCCGGTCCGTCGATGACGGTTGCACCGTTTTTAACCATGCGTTCCAGATAAATCGGCAGACCGGTCACCTGATTGAACTGATCCTTGGATGAAGCACCGCTGCCGCTCCATGTGGAATCCGTCCAGCCGGTTTCATCATACCGTATGCCGAAATTATCGCAGTAGCCCGCCACATAATAGCCGTAGACAAGACTTTCCATGTCTGCAATATAGCCGCCCTGCGTGTACTTTTCTTCGAGTATGAAATTTTCGGAATACTTGCGGCAGGCTTCCTCCCATTCCGGAACCTGCTTCAGCATTGCAAGCGGATTGATATTCGGGCTCCACTGATTGCCGCACCAGCTGACATCGAGATAGCCGCCGTATTTGTTGCAGAGCTTGAGCAGATGTGCAAAATGCTGATAACGCTGCGGCACTGTAATCGGGAAATCCGCCGCTTCAAAGCCCCAGAACTGTTCGCAGTAATTGAAGCCGATAAAATTCGGATAATCGCGGAAGAACTCGGCATAGATCGTGTTTTCGTAGTCTTCATCCGCGTGTGAAACAAATTTCCCCTTGTTCGGATAATTGACCGAATTGTAACTGCGGTCATAATCCGGGAAGTGGCACTGTCCGCCGCTGGAGGGCTGGATCATGCACCAGACACCTGCATCGCCGCAGGCTTTCAGCCACGATTTTGCAAGCTCATATCCGTCCTGCACCATGCCCCACTGATGATTTGTCCAGTAGATCGACATTGAAATATTGAACACGACATAAGGGCGGATATCCTCCGGAATCAGCGCAATGATCTTCTGCGGATCGGGTGTGTTCCATGTTTCGATATGAACAATCCACATCGGATGCTCGTTGTCCACCGGACGGCGCAGCGTGCTTGCCGCAGATGCTGTGATTGCCGTGAGGGCTGCTGCATTGTCATCCGTCTGCGGGACACGGAATGCTACATTGCTGAATGTCAGAATCCCGGCACACATCGCTGCAAAAAGTTTTCGTAATTTCATGATAATTCCTCCTCAATCCTTCACGTATTCTGCATACGCAGTTCTTTATCTGTAATTCTATTATAGAGCGTAAAGCTTTGAAAATCAATCAGGAATGTTTGTATTCTATCAGGAAAATGAACATGATTCTGCGCCGTTAGATGTTCGTTTTTCTGACAGAAAAGCCGGTTTGTTGATTGCTTTTTTCAGCATGGAAATCTATAATCAAAATAGCGGATGATACGCCGCTTTCGCAAATGGGTATGAATCAGATACAGGGGGTTATGAAAATGCGAAAAAGAACAAAGCGAAGCATACTTGCTGTTTTTATGGCAGCAGTCATGCTGCCGATGCTTTCCGGTATGTCATATGTACCGCATACGCCGGTCGTCGCAGCGGCTGTCATTCATGACGATGATCTCGTCATGCGCTATGACAGCATGGCAGGTACAGTCAACCGTAATGACGCATGGAAGAATGACGAATCGTTCTACCGTGCGCTGCCGGTCGGAAACGGCAGAATCGGCGCAACCGTCTACGGCAACTATCCGGAGGAATGGTTTGATCTCAACGAATGCACGATCTGGAGCAGCGGCCCGGGAAACAATAATAAATCCGGCGCAGCTTCCAAACTGAAACAGGTGCAGGATCTGATCGCCGCAGGCAATTACAAGGATGCGAACAAGATCATCACCGACAGCATGATCGGCGGCGGACAGGCGAAATATCAGAAAGTCGGTATGCTCAAGCTCGATTTCGGGCATAAGGATGTGTCCGGCTATTCCCGTCAGCTTGATCTCAACGATGCGGTCGCCTCCTCAACCTATACGACCGGCGGTAAACAGTATACCCGCGAGACCTTTATCAGTCATCCCGATCAGGTCATGGTGACGCGCATTCGCTGCAATACGGGCGCCAGTGTTTCATTTTCTGCGTATTATGCGGATATTCTTGGCGGCGGAGGTGTAACGGACGGCAATGACACGCTTGTTGCTAACGGACACGGCGACAGCGACTGCGGCGTTGCCGGTGCAGTGCATTTTTCGGCGCGTACCAAGCTGATTCCGAAAGGCGGAACCATGACCGCAGCAAACGGCAGAATTCAGGTCAGCGGAGCAGACGAGGTTCTGATCCTGACGACTGTACGCACGAATTATGTTGATTCCAAGACCTGCAATGCGGATGAAAAAGGCAATGCCGCGAACGATATGAAAGCTGTGCAGAATATGACATACGATGAGCTGTATACGCGGCATATCGCAGATTATCAGGAGCTGTTTCATCGTGTCGATGTTGACCTCGGCGGAAACAGTGATGTTTCCAATGCAAAGACGACAGAACAGCGCATCAAAGAATTCTCGCAGACAAATGACCCGAAAATGGTCAAGCTGCTGTTTCAGTACGGCAGATATCTGATGATCTCCGCTTCCCGCGATGCACAGGCAATGAATTTGCAGGGCATCTGGAATAAATACTCATTTCCTGCATGGGGCAGCAAGGCGACCACGAATATCAATTACGAAATGAACTATTGGCCAGCGTTTACGACCAATCTTGCGGAATGCTTTGAACCCTTTGTGGAGAAGGCGAAGGCATTGCAGGCAAACGGCAATGAAACTGCGCGTGTCCATTACGGCATCTTGGACGGTTGGGTGCTGCATCACAATACCGACCTCTGGAACCGGACCGCGCCGATTGACGGCTCATGGGGACAGTGGCCGGTCGGCGGTGCGTGGATATCCAATATGCTCTATGATGCATACCGCTTCAATCAGGATGAAAGCTATCTCACGGAAATCTATCCGGTGATTTCGGGCAGCGCTTCCTTCCTCAATCAGCTTATGGTGAAGCAGACTGTGAACGGGCAGGAATACGCAGGCATCAGCCCGAGCGCTTCGCCGGAATTGCCGATTCCAGGATATGCGTGGGGCGACAATGTCTATTGCAGCTTCAGCGTGACAATGGACAATGCAATCTGCCGCGAGCTCTTTAAGGATGTGACGGAAGCATCGACCATTCTCGGTAAAGATGCAACACTGCGCGGCGAGCTGCAATCCAAGCTGACGCTGCTCAGGCCGGAAACAATCGGAAAATGGGGGCAGATTCAGGAATGGGCAGCCGATCTTGACAATCAGAATGAAAAGCACCGCCATATTTCGCATCTTTACGGCGTATTCCCGGGCTGCGAGGTCAACCCTGAAACGAACAGCACAACCGCAAAGGCTGCCGTCACAACGCTGAAAGGCAGAGGCGATGCCGGAACAGGCTGGTCTGAGGCATGGAAACTGAACTGCTGGGCACGGCTCGGCGATGCCGAACACGCCTATCAACTCATCCGGCTGCTGATTACGCCGGTGGACGGCAGCGAAAGCGGCAGATTATATGCAAATCTATGGGATGCACACCCGCCGTTCCAGATCGACGGCAATTTCGGCTTTACTTCGGGTGTTGCAGAAATGCTGCTGCAAAGCCAGAATGATATGATCCAGCTGCTGCCTGCACTGCCGAAAGCATGGAACACCGGTCATGCAAACGGTCTCTGCGCACGGGGTAATTTTGAGATCACGGAAATGAACTGGACGGACGGCAAGCTCCGGAATGTGACGATTCTCTCGAAATCGGGCGGCGTGTGCAATCTGAAATACGGCAGTACACAGATCAGCTTTGAGACAGAAAAAGGCAGATCCTACTCCCTGAACGGTGCGCTGCAATTCACCGATGATACTGAGACTCTGATGAACATTGCGTTGAATCAGAAGGTTACGGCATCCGGTGCAGAAACCGGTGAAGCAGCCGAAAATCTCACGGACGGAAATGCCGCGACAAAATGGTGTCATGTTGACGGTTTGGGCGGCGAATGGGCGCAGGTCGAATTTGATGCACCCGCGAATATTTCAAGGTATACCCTTCATTTTGCGGGAGACGCTGAAGATATTCAGTTCAACGCTCGTGATTTCAGCTTGCAGGCAAGCAATGACGGACAGAACTGGACGGATATTGACACGGTCTACGGCAATACGCGAACAGTTTATAATAAAAATGTCAAGCCTTTTTCAGCGCAGTATGTGCGGCTTTATCTGAATACCGCGACGCAGAACAATAAGGGCGGAGCGCGTGTTTATGAACTGGAACTGTGGGGCGATACATCTGTCGCCAAAGCACGAAGCGCATTTGTGACACAGCAGGCAGAAGCATACAGCTTTGTCAGCGAGGCTCAGATCGAGCGAAAAGATGACGGCACAGCAAATCTCGGCTTTATCAAAGACGGCTCGTATGTGGTTTACCGTTCGCTGGAGTTTGAATCCGGTGCGAAGGACTTTTCCGTGCGTGCTGCAAGCAATACGGAAGGCGGAACAATCGAAATCCGCGTCGGATCGCCGACCGGAAAACTGCTCGGAAGCTGTGAAATCCCGAACACAGGCGGCTGGCAGGATTATGAAACCTTCACCTGCAAGCTGGAAGAAGTCAGAGATGTACAGGATATCTGCCTTGTGTTCAAAGGCGGCAGTGATTATCTGCTGAATGTGGATTCCTTCGTTTTCACTGGAATCAAGGGCGATGCAAACTGTGACGGACAGATCGACGCACGCGACCTGACCCTTGCAAAGCGTGTGATGCTGACCGGCGACGACACCCTTCTGACGCCGCTCGGGCGCTCTAATGCAGACTACGACGGAAACAATAATCTGAATGCAACAGATGCAAAAGGAATCCGGGATTATCTGCTCGGAAAATAACAGAAGGAAGCGGCATCGCAAACGGTGCCGCTTCTTCTTATGTATGCGCAGAGATGATTCTGCGGTACTGATTCGGTGTCATGCCTGTGAAAGCGTGAAACTGGCTCATGAAATAGCTGTAATTCTCATAGCCGCAGCGCTGACAAACCGCTGACAGGTCAAGCTCTGTGGTAATCAGCAGCGCAATCGAATGCAGTACGCGCCGCCGGATGATATCCTGATGAAAGCTCAGACCGAACATAGATTTATATATACGGCGGAAATGGCCCTCGGAAAAAGAGAAACTGCGGCAGAGCACAGCAATATCCTGCACCGGTTTATCGTGTGCGTATACCAGATTACGTGCCGTGCAAAAGGAAGTATAATGCGGGCTGTGACTGGTGCTCTGCAAATGCATCAGCTGTTCCTCCATCGCATTCTCAGTCGCTTGCAGCAGTGCTGTGCTGCTCTGATATTCTGCTGTTTCATGTGTGACGACTGCATACCCGCAGGAACCGTTTATGCGGAAGCAGTCCGTATTCTGCAGCAGCAGCGCGTGCAGACGGTCGGTCAGAACACGCTGCATTTCTTTCGGCAAATTGACCGCTGCGATCACATATCGCTGATCGGAAATGCGTGCCGAAACGAGCTTTTCGGATCCAATTAGATGCAGGATTTTAGCGAGAGATTTGGCTGCGGCTGATTCCGGCAGTTTGCTTTCAAGCGCAAGGCAGTCATGCCGCAGACCAATTTGCAGACAAATGCAGAAAACCGACGGCTTTGTCTTCCCGATTTCCAGATGCAGCGCATGGGAAAAGCCCTTGCGGTTATAAAGTCCGGTCAGTGTATCGTGATATTCCGAAAGATTCTGACAGGCAAGCAGCGATTGAATGTCATTTTTCATCCGCAGGAATTCCAGCGCATTATAGACCGATTTCACCCAGTTCCGGAATACCGGATCGTAGGTTGTCGGGATGTCGTAGCGCAATACCACATAACCACGCGGATACCTGCTGAAAAACAAAGGTGTATAGAAATAGGCTGCCGGATGCCTGCATTTCCCGATGATCTCCTGCAATGATGTAAACGGGAACACTGCGGAATTGCCTTCGTGCGTTTCGGAATAGACTGGATACGAGATCACATTCTCGCCCGGTTCATCCTCCGTATACCAGTTTGCATACAGGCAGACGGACATTTCCTGCACATTGCGGAGCAGAAATTCCTGACCGATGAATGCAAGCCGGAAATCCTCCATGCTTTTGGCTTCGATCAGTTTTAGTTCAAGCCGGCTGTGCAGATGCAGGAATTCATTGTCACTGCGAGCGCGGACAGCTTCCAGCTCTTCCGTGAATGCCGGTGCGCAGACACCGCAGGAACAGGTATTGCCGGGGATGACCGTTCCACGCGGCGGGGAAAAGCTGCTGTAAACACCTTTGTTAAGTTTGTGCAGCAGAATTTGCACAGCCGCTTTACCGAGCGCCGGGCGGTTCCGCTGATAGGTGGTCAAGATCGGTGTATGCAGATGCCGTTCCTGCGCGTATTCGTAGCCGATGACCGTCAGTTTCTCCGGTATGTGCACATTTGCCCTTGACAGCACATCAATCAGACCGAACGCCATATAATCGTTGGTGCAGACGACCGCCTGCGGCATTCTGCGCTTTCCGCTGAGATACTGTTCCGCAAGCGTCTGACCGGAATTCATCCAGAAATCACCGTAGATCACGCGGGATTCATCATACGGAATACCGTTCTGTTCCAGTGCTCTGCGGTAACCTGCAACGCGATGATGCGAAACAATCATAGTATCAGGGCCCGTCAGAATATCAATGTCTGTAAAGCCGTGTTCGGAAATCAGATGCATGGTGACATCAGCAATGTCATCCTCATCACTGGTATTGAGCATCAGGCAATTCGGAAGATCAAAGCGGGAAGCAACCGAGCCGATCGCAACCATTGGGATTTCCGGTCTGCTGTGGATCAGCTCTGTGATGCGTCTGCGCTGCGACGGATCGGAAAAGGCTTCTGTAATCAGGATCAGTGCATCCAGATCCGGCGAAAGCAGAAGCCGGTAGATGTCGTTCTCCGCGTTCAGCGCGTCATCATTGTAGGCAGGATTATATATATTTGAAATCACCGCAATATCCGTATTGAGCGTGAACGCTTCCGCGATGATGCCGCGGATGATCTCGCTCTGTTCGGAAAAGGCTGTTTGTGTGGAAATCACGCCGATCAGTTTTCTGCGCATTCTCATCATCTCCTTATGATTGCAGATTGAAAATGGTTCGGACTTCTGTTTTGATTTCAAACAGATTGTTTATTTCATTGATTGTTTCAAATAATGTATTATGCTATACTGAATGCAGGAACGTATTTTTCATCTTTTGCGGAGGTGCAACAATGAAACGATCTGTTTTTTCCGGGCTCATGTCCGGCGCACTCGCCTGCACACTGCTGTTTCAGACGTGCAGTACTTTTTCTTTCCCTGCCGCTGCGGTAAATACCGTAACGCTTTCGCCATATCGCATTCATACGGTCAATGACGGTGTTTTTGAGGGCTGGGGAACATCGCTTTGCTGGTGGGCAAACCGTATCGGTTACTCAGATTCACTTTCACAGCAAGCAGCCGATGCGTTTTACGGCGAGAACGGTCTGCGTCTGAATATCGCACGGTTCAACATCGGCGGCGGCGACGATCCGAAGCACGATCACATTACGCGGACAGATTCCAATATGCCCGGATATACCCGTATCGAGAACGGAAAAACTGTTTATGACTGGGATGCAGATGCTGCCCAGCGGAATGTGTTGAAACGGTGTGTGAAGGCTGCCGGCAAAGATGCGATTGTCGAAATGTTCTCCAATTCTCCGCCGTACTACATGACAAACAGCGGATGCTCGACCGGCGCTATCGATCCGGGCAAAAATAATCTGCGCGATGACAGTTATCCGGCATTTGCGGCGTATCTGGCAGAGGTCTGCGCGCACTATCAGAATGAATGGGGCATCCCGATTCAGAGCGTGGAACCGATGAACGAGCCGCATACCTTCTACTGGCGTGCGATGAGCAACAAGCAGGAGGGCTGCCGTTTCAGTATGGGCGATTCACAGAGCAAAATCGTGCTCGAACTGCAAAAAGCCCTTACAGCACGCGGAATGCAGGATACGATCGTCTGTGCCTCAGACGAAACCTCGATCGACTTGCAGCTTGACGAATGGAATGCGTTTTCTTCCGAAGCAAAGGCTGCACTTTCCCGCATCGACACGCACGGATACAGCGGTGTGAAGCGGAAAGAACTGAAAAATGCAGCGGTTTCCGCCGGTAAAAACCTCTGGATGAGCGAATTTGACGGAAAAGGAACCGCCGGCAGCAATGCAGGCGCAATGGGTGCCGGTCTGTGGCTTGCAGAGCACATCACCGCAGACTGCAACGAAATGCAGGCAAGCGCATGGATTTTGTGGCAGATTATCGACAGTCATGTCTGTGCGGCGGGCTATAACGGGAAAAAAGATTCCGGAATGCCGGATATCAACGGCGGGTTCTGGGGTACGGCGGTCGCAGACCATGACCGGAACACGATTGTTCTCTCGAAAAAATATTATGCCTTCGGGCAGTATACGCGCTATATCCGACCGGGCATGCTGATGCTCGATACCACAGGGAACACTATGGCAGCATATGATCCGGATGCGCAGCAGCTTGTTATTACCGTATATAACACTGCCGGCAGCACAGCCCAGCTGCAATATGATCTTTCTGAATTTACAGGCAGCTTTTCAAATGCGAAAATCATCCGCACAAGTCAGAGTGAAAACTGGGCAGACGCCGGAACAGCGGCTTTTTCCGGCAGAAAACTGAACGCCGCACTAGTGCCGAATTCGATCACGACCTATATCATTGACGGAGTCGGCTCGAACCTGAACCGTGAAGACCAAATAGACCTTTCAGATGCTGTCCTTTCCGGTTCAATCGCATGGCGCGGTGATGAAACAGTATCCTATCGCAATGCTTTTGACGGAAATCTCAATACATATTTTGACGGAGTCGGAAGCGGCTACGCAATGGCTGACCTCGGTGCAGTCTATGATTTCACAGCATTTGCCTATTGTCCCCGTCAGGGCTATGAAAACCGCTGTGTCGATGCACGCTTTGAAGTCTCCATGGACGGGATAAACTGGCAGACAGTGTATACCATTCCGGAAATACCAGACTTCGGGATGCATTTCATCGAAAGGCAGGCGGTTGGGCGCTATGTGCGCTACAGCGTACCGGACGGCGCGCCGCAGAACAATGTCAATCACGACGATGTATACTGCTGCAACATCGCGGAGCTTGCCGTTTACGGCACTCTGCACCGCACGGAAGCGGGAGACATAAATGATGACGGCAGTATCAATGCTGCGGATGTGAAATTGATGCTGGATTATTTGGTTTCAAAGGAAACACAGCTCGACACAGAAGCCGCAGATATGAATTCGGACGGGATTCTCAATGCAACGGATTTGACACTGATGAAGCGAAGATTCTTTCTGTAATCTACAGTTTCTATTCGTAATATGCCCCCGATTTCACATCGGGGGCATGATTCTTTATGGTGTTTATGCTTTGAAAACCTCTCTCACGAAATAATACATATGCGGTCGAATCGTTTTGCCGCCGTGGTCGCCGCCCTGCACATAATGCCAGATGTGGTCTGTGCCGACCTGTGTCATCGTGTTGTGATATCCCGCCGGAATCTCATGAATCAAACCGTCATTCGAGCCTGCACTGACATGAAGCAGATACGGCAGCTCCTCTTGCTTGAATGTGAACTGGCTGTTTTGCAGCGGAACGCCCGGCGCCGGACACATCGCACCGATATATCCGAACAGATCGGGGCGCGTGAAGCCGATATAGAGCGATTCTCTGCCGCCCATTGAAAAGCCGGTAATTGCAGTGTTTTCGCGTCCTGTTTTAATCGAATAGTTCTTCTCCATAAACGGCATGATTTCTTTTGTCAGCAGATTGATAAAATTATCATATGCTGCGTTGTTTTTGTCATCAAGCGCACTGCATTTGTCCTGTGTCGCGCTTGCGTAGATGTCGGGAAATACCACGATCATATCTTCCGCTTCGCCTGATGCGATTGCATTGCCGATGATCTGCCTGAGCCGCAGGGATGCATCCCCTTTGTCAAGCAGCGCATCCTCATCGCCCCAGTAACCGTGCATGCAGTACATGACCGGATACTGCTTGCTTGTGGTGTATCCTGCCGGAATCAGCACATTGAAGCTCTTGCTGCGCTTGCAGACATCAGAATAGATCGTTTCCTTTTTGTAAGTACCGTATGCGGTTCCGGCGTTCTCGGCAGTTGCACCGTTCGGCTCTGCGGTGTTGGTGAGCGTCTGCCGGATTTGTGCCATATAGGTTTTGCCGTCCATGTGCTGCACCTCCTGCACAACCTTTTCCGGAAATGCGTTCGTCTGACCGGTCAGATACAGCACATACCATTCTACATCGGTTTCATCCACAGCGCCGTCGCAGTTGACATCGGCTGCGCTGTTCATATCCGCTTTGCCGAGTGCAATGCGCTTTGCCGCCGTCAGGTCTTTGGCAGTGATTGCACCGTCCCTGTCCGCATCACCGAGATTGAATTCATCTGCCGGACGAAGTGCAAATACCAGATAATTCGCGGAATCCGACTGTCCGCCGTTTGTACCCAGCGTCACCGTTTCGCCGGATTTGACTGCCTTCTTGAACAGTTCCAGCGTCACATCGTTTGACGTCTTGATTGCTTCACCGGTTTTCGTCCACGTATTCAGCCATGTGAGCGTGCCGCTGATACGTACATCAACTGCCGCATAGAGATTCATATCCGCACCGGAAGTAAACGTCCCGAGATCGGATGAAAATAATTTGGAATCGCATGCTGTCCTGACAAATTCAGCATTTGCGAACTTTTCCGGTACACTTGCCGCTGTAATATCACGGTCACCGTAAACAGCATCGCCGCGTTTCAGGCCGTTTTGAATTGACCAGTCCGATGCATTTGCGGTATCGTTGACCGTCAGCTCTTTGATGAGTGTACCGCTGATCGGTTCCGGTGCAGGCGGTGTAAAATCATCGCTGAATTTTGTTCCGTCGCCCCATTCAGACTGCGGAATTATGGATGTCACGGCTGTGTATGCAGCTTTCGGATTGTTGTTCACATCATACAGTGTACCCTTGGCATCTCTGCCGAGCCATGAATTTGCATCGTTCGGACCCCAGATCTGGAACAGCGTAACATGTCCGCCGTCCTTATGCTCTTTATTCCAGTCCATAGCAGCCTGTAAGATCGCCTTATACTTTTTCGCCTGATCGTCCAGTGTGGTTCCGCTCTTGACATTGACATCCATTTCTGTGATCTGCACATCACAGCCGATGGACAGATATTTTTTCATTGCAGTAACATAAGCATCGTAGCCGGAAAAGCCGTCCCAGGATGCATTGATATGTGACTGCATACCGACACCGTCCAGATTGCCCTGCTCGTAAATCTTTTTGCACATATTATAGATGCAGTCGCGTTTGTGTCCTGCATATTCGTTGTAGTCATTATAAAACAGTTTGCAGGATTTCGGTGCGTACTGTTTCGCATAGGCGAATGCGTTTTCGACAAACACATTGCTGCCGTAAATCTGTACCCAAGGCGATTTGCCGTTTCCGTAGCCGGGCTCTCTGGCACCGCCGAAATTTGCTGTGCGGTTGGCGTCATCGGAAACACATTCGTTGCAGACATCGTATGCGTATAGGTTCAGATTCGGATAATTCTTCGCATACATTGCAAACATATTTTTGATATAGCTTTCGAGCCGCTGATTCATCACATCAACAGAGACCCATTTACCGTCCTTCTGGAAATTTTCCTTGAAGAACCATTCCGGCGTCTGTCCGTGCCAGACAAGTGTATGCCCTCTGAATGCGATTCCGTTCTTTGCGCACCAGTCTGCAATTTTCGCAAAGCTGCTGTCGCGTACCTTAATATCGGTGTTTGTCGAACCGTTCTGTACCAGCGTCGCATCCGGCTTTGTCTCATTCTCACATTCAACAGCGTTATTGTCTTTGAGAATCAGATTTTTGATCGTATCATTGTTGATCGTCGCGCCGTTCAAAAGATTGCCGGAACGGATGCCGTAATTGACCAGCTCGTCTTTCAATCCTCTTTCAGCAGCGTATGCAGTCAGCCCTTTGTATCCTTTGACAGACACATTATCAAAAATAAAATCATCCGTGGTGTCGGTTGTGATTCTCAGTTTGAAGGACTGACTGTTCAGCGGTGCTTTGTAAGATGCGGAAAGCGTCAGCCATACGCCACCTTTGGCATATTGTTTGTCGAGTACCTTGACCGTTTCCTTCCCGGTTTTGCTGTCAGAAGTTGTCAGTGTCAGCATGAATGTCTGCGGTGTTTTGCTGAATACGGATACTGCATAATCATAACGTTCACCGCCGATGAGATACAGATCTTTTTCGGAAACTGCGCCGTCTGCCGGCGATGTCCTGCCTGAGATCTGCATTCCGCGGGAACTGCCGAAGCCGATTCCCGTTGCGGCATCGAGGTATGCAGAATCGTCAGGAGATTCTGCATACCAGCCGCCGTAGTTGATCTCGAAATCATTGTGAACAATTTCGGCTGCCTCTACCGACATAGGCATGACTGTCATCATGGCTGCAATACAGCCGGCAGCGGTCATTGCCGCCGCAAATCGTTTGTGCTGCATGGTTTCATACCCCCGTTTTCTGTTTGCATGTACATAACGGAACAGCCGCTGTGAAGGGGGACAGCCTCGCTCCGGCATTGTACAGATTCAGCAGATGAAAGCTGCTGCTGTTATCAATATAACAGAGGTGTATACGGAAATCAATGAAGTATTTACGCAATTTAGGGATAAAATGTGCATGATATATTATGATCATACTTGAAATATGAAGATTATCCATAGTTTGCATATTTTCTCCATTGATTTCATGGCGCCGTCAGCGTATAATGAGGACAACATCACGGCTTCATACGCCGTTTTGCTTCGGGATCTGTTGGAAAGAAGTATTCCGCAGCTTCCGAAATCCCCCTACCACTCGTGCGGTTTCAGCAGTTATCGCTGATACCGCATATTTTTTATCCATGTAATGAGTATTTTGTCCCTATATTGCATATTTTCTACATAGACTTCATACAGAGCGTCTGTTATAATGGGAACAGCCTTTGGCAAATAAAAAGGGGGAATCTGAAATGAAAACTTTCTTCCAAAGGGCAATCTCCGCATTGGCAGGCTGTGTTCTCGGTGCAGGTGCGTTGCTCTGCACGCTGCCGGAGAATGAGCCGCTCGAAGCACTTGCGGCAAGTGACTGCGTCATTGACAGCGGCACGACCTACCAGAAGATCACCGGATTCGGCGGCATGAATCATCCGGAGTGGGTCGGCGATCTGACTGCCGCGCAGCGCGAAACCGCATTCGGGAACGGTGCCAATCAGCTTGGTCTGACTGTCTGCCGCATCTTTGTCAACCATGATTCTTCGCAGTGGAACAGAGCGCTTGCAACTGCAAAGGCGGCACAGGCAAAAGGTGCAATCGTATTTGCATCACCATGGAATCCGCCGGAATCCATGTGCGAAAAATTTCAGAAAAACGGCGACAATGATGCAAAGCGTCTCAAGAAAAGCAGCTACGCCGCCTATGCACAGCACCTCAACAATTTCGTCAAGTACATGAAGGATAACGGCGTCAATCTCGCGTGCATTTCGATTCAGAATGAGCCGGACTGGGGCTTTGACTGGACATGGTGGACAGAGGATGAATGCGTGGATTTCCTAGCAAATTACGCTGATAAAATTGACTGTCCCGTGATGTCGCCGGAGTCATTCAGCTACCGCAAGAGCTACTATGAGAAGATTCTTGCGAACAGCAAAGCAAATCAGAATACGGATTACTGGGGTACGCATTTCTACGGAACAAGCCGTCAGAATATGGACTTTCCGACGCTTGAAAAAGACAAGCGCGAAATCTGGATGACCGAGGTATATACAGACAGCAAACAGGATGCAGATGTGTATCCGCTCGCGCTCGATGTTTCCGAGAATATTCACAACGGTCTGGTTGTCGGCAATATCAATGCTTATGTCTGGTGGTACATCCGCCGCAGCTACAGCCCGATGAAGGAAAACGGCAATCTTTCCAAGCGCGGCTACTGCATGGCGCAGTATTCCAAGTTTATCCGTCCCGGCGATGTACGCATCGGTTGCACGGAATCACCTTCAAGCAATGTGTTCATTTCCGCGTATAAAAGCAATGACGGACAGCTCACGATCGTGGCGATCAACAAGAGCGACAGCACTTATACGCAGAATTTCAAGCTCAGCGAGACAATTTCCGAGGTAGACCGCTATCGTACATCAGCAAACGAAAATCTTGCATTTACGGATAATCTGAATGCATCCCAATCGAGCTTCGCCGCACAACTACCTGCAAAATCCGTCTCGACATTCCTTGTGCAGACCGGTGAAGCTGCACCGCCGGAACCGATCAATGGTACGCTAATTCAAAATCTGCTTGTCAATGACCGCACAAATTCCGGAAGCTGGTCGATTGTCAAGGGATTCCGATCCGGCGATACAGTCTACGGCGATCGCGATATTACTGCGTCGAGTGTGCCGGCGTTTCTTGCAAATGCAGAGATGATCCGCACTGCCTGTGATTCCAAAATGTATGCGAATGATCTCGGTACATTTACTGCCGGCGCGGATTCGACCGTCTATGCCGCGGTCGATCAGCGCGTGAACAGTACACTGAGCTGGCTGAGCGGCTGGGAGAAAACCGCATATGCAATCACAACCTCGAATGATGTGACACTGGAACTGTTCAAAAAGGCTGTCAAAAAAGGCGATATTGTCACAGTCGGCACGAACGGCGCAAGTGAAGCATCTGCGAATCTCCTCATTTTTGCATCAACCGATTCCGGTTCGGGTACAGATGTGTCTGCATTTCTGCTCGGCGATGTCAATGGTGATAAGCTGATTACCGCTTCAGATATGAGCCTTGCAAAATGTATTGCCGCCGGAAAAATGAGTCTGAACAAAGCGGCGGACGTCGATCAGAGCGGTAAGGTCGATGCAGAAGATATTGCGTGGTTCCGTGATTTTCTGCTTGCAAAGACTGACAAATATCCGGAAGCAAAGGTTGTCACACCGGCTGTTCCGGCGGTTGATCTCAGTCAGTATGCCTCGGCTTTCTCCTCGCTGAACCGAGCAAAATGCTATAAAGGCGCGAATGAGCACAATCCGCTGATTACACAGTATTTCGGCGCAGACCCCGGTGTCATGGAGTATGACGGACGCATTTATATCTACATGACAGACGATCATCTGATTTACAATAACGGCAATATCACGGATAACAACTACGGTTCCATTAACTGTCTGCGCGTGATTTCCTCTGCCGATATGGTCAACTGGACAGATCACGGGCTGATCAATGTCGCAGGTTCAAACGGTATTGCAAAATGGGCGGGCTGCGCATGGGCACCGACTGCCTGCCACAAGAAGATCGGCGGCGAGGAAAAATTCTTCCTCTATTTTGCAAATAACGCCAACGGCATCGGTGTGCTGACTTCGGACAGCCCGACCGGTCCGTGGACAGACCCGAACGGCAAGGCGCTCATCAGCCGCAATACCGCAACCTGCAATACGGTCACATGGGTGTTCGATCCTGCGGTTCTGGTCGATGACGACGGCACCGGGTATCTGTATTTCGGCGGCGGTGTGCCGGAGGTCAACGGCGTCAAGCAGAGTGCAAATCCGAAAACGGGCAGAGTGGTCAAGCTCGGCGCAGATATGACCAGTCTTGCCGGTAATCCTGTCCTGCTCGATGCACCGTATCTGTTTGAAGACTCCGGCATCAACAAGATCGACGGAAAGTATTATTACAGCTATTGCTCGAACTGGTCAACCGGCGGCAACCCCTACGGCATGAGCAGCGCGGCAATCGAATACATGGTTTCCGATAACCCAATGGGGCCGTTCACATACGCGGGCGAAGTATTCAAGAATATCGGAAATTTCTTCGGTACAACAGGCAACAATCACCACACGATCATGCAATTCAAGGGACAGTATTATCTGTTCTATCACGCACAATACTTGCAGGATCAGATGGGTATCAAGGGCGGCTACCGCAGCACGCATATCGACGAGCTTTCCTATCAGGACGGCAAATTCGGCAGTGTGACCGGCACGAAAAACGGTGTCACGCAGGTTCAGCCGCTGAACGCCTTTGAGACTGTGCAGGCGGAAACATTCTCGCATCAGGGCGGTGTGACGATCAGCGGTTCCGGCAATACCACCGTTGCCGGCAAAGCAGGAAGCTGGTTCGGTGTGACCGGCGCGGACTGCGGCAATGCCAAAAGCATCACGGTGCGTGCATCGTCCCCTTCCGGCGCAAAGATCGGCATTTTCACAGGCAGTGCATCCGGCAAGATGGTCGGCTGTGTGGAGGTTCCGGCGGGCGGCAATATGCAGGAGATCACGGCGGCGGTTGTGGGTCTTTCCGGCGAACAAAATCTGTTTTTCGTATGCAGCGGCGATGTGCAGATCGACACATGGAAGCTCCAATAATCTCCTTCCAAATAATGAACAAGGCGGAACCCTTCACGGATTCCGCCTTGTTTCAGTTCATTTTTCGGTATTGATTCGGTGTGCAGCCGGTAAATTTCCGGAACAGCCGCAGACAGTAGCCGTAATCATCATAGCCGCAGCGTGAGACAATCACCGAGAGGTCAAGCGTTGTTGTTGTCAGCAGCCAGATCATTTGCAGCATCCGCTTGCGAATCTCGTCCTGATGATATGCGATCTCAAAGGTTTCCTTATAGATTTTCCGGAAATGTCCCGTGGAAATCAGATACTGCTTGCAGAGCTGCTCGACCGTCGGCGCTTCACTTTCGGATTGATACAGCATCATCCGTGCAGACATGAGCTTTTCATAATGCTCCTTCTTCCGCATGGTTTGCAAACGCTGCAATTCCGTTTGAAGCACCTGTTCAGCGGATTTCAGCAGCTCTGTGCTGCTTTCGTATGCAGTCTGCACACCGGCGATGCAGCAGGAATCCAGCCCGTAGAGCGCAAAACAATGCTCACCGTGCAGCAGCAAGGCGGTCAGCCGTTCCCGCAGCAGCGGCAGGATTTCCTTGCCGTCGCCGATTCCGGCAATCGCGTACAGATTCTGTTCCGGACGCGCACAGAGCATCGGCGGCTTTGTGAGAAGCCGCAGCATCTCGGCGATCTCCTTGCTTGCGCCGATTTCGGCATTCTTGTTGTCAAGCATCATATGATCGGAGAACAGGCCGGTTTGCAGCAGCAGACACCAGACCTGCGGGTGCTCCGTTTCCTGCTGCGAAATCTGCAAATGCAGTTCGTGCGCAAATCCCTTTCGGTTCAGCAGACCGGTCAGCGTATCCTGATACTCCGAAAGATTCTGACACGCTGTCAGATACTGGATGTCATTTTTCATGCGCAGAAATTCCAGAGCATTGGAGACTGCTTTCATCCAGTTTCGGAACACCGGATCGTAGGTTTCCGGCGTGTCATAGCGCGTCACGACAAAGCCGAGCGGCCGGTCGCTGAAAAACAGCGGCGAACAGTAATAGGCAGCAGGATGCGGGCAGCGTTCCGTCAGGCTTTTCAGGGAAAGCCGCGGAAACACATTGATTTCATTGGTGAAGGTTTCGCTGTAGATCGGATAGTGCGTGATTGTTTCGTCTGGCTGCGCACCCTGATACCAGTGCTGATACAGGCAGAGGTCAAGTGTTTTCACATTGCGCAGCAGATATTCCGAGCCAATGAATTTGATGCGGAATTCCTGCATCGACTGTGCTTCGGTCAGGCGCTGTTCAAGCTGATTGTACAGATGCAGAAACTCGTAAAAGCTCTTGGTGCGTGCAGCGGCAAGCTCGCTGTTCAGATCAGAAAGTGCGATTCCACAGGTACAGCTGTCACCGCAGATGACTCTGCCGTGGGGCGGAGTAAAGCTGCCGAATTTTCCGGTATCTGCTTTGCGAAGGAGCATTTCGACCGCGGTTCTGCCGAGCCTCTCGCGGTTCCGCTGAAATGTTGTCAGGATCGGTGTATGGAAGTGGCGTTCTCTGACAAATTCATAGCCGACAACGGTCAGCGCTTCCGGCACATTCACACCGCGATCGGCAAGCGTATCAAGCAGACCGTAAGCCATATAGTCATTCGCGCAAATGACAGCCTGCGGCATCCTGCGCGCACCGCTGAGATAGTCCTCCGCGAGCTTTGCCCCGGACGGCATCCAGAAATCGCCGAAGATCACACGCTCCTCATCAAACGGGATGCCGTGCTGTTCCAGCGCACGGCGGTATCCCTCAATGCGCCTGTGCGAAGCGGCAAAATCGTCCTTGCCGGTCAGCAGGTCGATTTCCGTGAAGCCGTGTACCGAAAGCAAATGTTCGGTCAGATCTGCAAGATCGTCAGCGTCGCTTGTATTCAGCATCAGACAGTGATTGAGATGAAAACCTGCCATATCTGAGCCGACTGCAATTTGCGGAATGTCGCTGCGGCTGTTCATCAGCGATGTGATCTGGGCTCGGTGCGTTGGATTGATAAATGCTTCCGTCACGAGAATCAGTCCGCAGAGATCAGGCGATTCGATCAGACGGTAAATGTCATTTTCTGCGGCAAGCTTTTCATCGTCATATTCCGGATTATAGATGTTTGAGATCACAACAACATCCGCGTTCTGCGCCCAAGCCGCCGGAATGATGCCCTGCAAAAGCTCACGCTGTTCCGTGTCCGGTGTCCGTGTGGCAATGACACCTATGATACGCCTTTCTGCCATAAGAAATCCCCCTGTTTTTTTCTTATTATAATGTATTTTCTCGGCAGTGTCAAGTGAAGATGATGAATTTTGTCCCTAGATTGCATATTTTCTTCATTGCAATTCGTAACATACAGGCTTATAATGAAAGCAAAGAATGATATAATAGGGGGTGTATAATTGAATCAGAAGCAGCAGCGCAGACGGCAAACCCCTTCCCGTTTGTGCTGCTCATTTTACCCGCATACAAACAAGAAAATCTAGGAAAGAGGGATTTGAATGAAAAGAAAGAAAGTGAAATCTGCCGCAATCGCACTCATTCTTGCAGCCGGAAGTCTCAGCGTACTGCCTGTATCTGCTGCAAATCCGATCGTGCAGACGGTCTACACCGCAGACGGCGCACCGATGGTCTGGAACGATACATTTTATATGTATACCGGACATGACGAGGACAATTCCACAAACTTCACAATGAACGACTGGCGCTGCTATACTTCGACAGATATGCAGAACTGGACAGATCACGGCATTGCGCTCGACTACAAAACATTCAGCTGGTCGAAAGGAGAAGCGTGGGCAGCGCAGTGCGTCGAACGGAACGGAAAGTTCTACTATTATGTGACCGTGACCGCAGCAAACGGCGGCGGCAGAGCAATCGGCGTTGCGGTTGCAGACAATCCGGAGGGACCGTTTGCTGACCCGATCGGCAAGCCGCTCTGCGGTCCGAACTGGAGCTATATTGACCCGACCGTGTTTATTGACGATGACGGTCAGGCGTATCTCTACTGGGGCAATCCGAAACTGTATATGGTCAAGCTCAATGCGGATATGATTTCTTATAACGGGCAGCCTGTCGAGGTCGATTCCGGATACTCTAAGTATACAGAGGCACCTTATCTCTACAAGCACGACAGCAAATATTACATGGTCTTTGCCGCGGACGGCATTCCGGAAAATATTGCATATTCCATGAGCGACAGCCCGACAGGTCCGTGGACTTACTGCGGTGTGATTATGAAAAGCGGCGGCAACAGCTTTACCAATCATCCCGGCATCGTTGACTATAAGGGGCATTCGTATTTCACCTATCATACCGGAACATTGCCGGGCGGCGGCGGATTCGACCGCTCCATGTGCCTTGAGGAAATGACTTATACCGCGGACGGCAAGATCAAGGAAATGACACGCTCAAATAACGGTCCTGCGCAGCTCGAAGCGCTGAATCCCTATCAGCGGACAGAAGCCGAAACAATCTGCTGGGAGGAGGGCGTCGAGACCGAAGACTGCTCCGAAGGCGGCAGAAATGTCTGCGATATTCAGAACGGCGAATATATCAAAGTGTCCGGCGTCAATTTCGGCAGCGGTGCAAATTCGTTCAAGGTCAGCGCATCTTCTGCGAATAACGGCGGCACGCTGGAGCTGCATCTCGATTCCAAAACAGGTACAAAGATCGGCGCTGTGAACATTTCCGGTACAGGTGGCTGGCAGAGCTGGAAAGAGTTTACCTGCGATATCACGGGCGCATCCGGCGAGCATGATCTGTACCTGACATTCTCCGGCAGCGGCAGCAATCCGCTTTACAATCTCGACTGGTGGCAGTTCGGCAATGCATCCGGATTCACCGAAGTCAAATCCGACAGGCTGATTCAGTCACTCAAAATAAATGACACTGAAAATGCGGCGGACTGGTCGGTGCAAAAGAACCTGCAATCCGGCAGCGTGATTTACGGCGACCGCGATATTACGGCGTCAGGTGTTCCGGCATCGGTCAAGGGCGCAGAATATATCCGCAGTGCATGCGATTCCAAGCTCTTTACGGGTTCGCTTGGCAGCTTTACAGCAGGCGCGGATATTGCGGTATATGCGGCGGTCGATTCGCGTGTCAATGCAAAGCTGGACTGGCTCAGCACATGGACAAAGACGGGCGAGAAGATTGCTGCATCAAACGGCACAGACCTTGAATTATTCCGCATGAACGCCAAGGAAGGTGACACAGTCACGCTCGGTACAAACGGCGGCGAATCGGAATCTGCAAACTATATTGTGCTGGCAGTGCCGCTGGAAAATGCAGCACGCATCAAGGGCGATGTCAACGGCGACGGAAGCATCAGCGGCGCTGATCTTTCTCTTGCAAAGCGCGGTGTACAGAATCAGTTTGCAGATCAGCAGTCTGAAAAGGCAGCAGATGTGGACGGAAGCGGCAAGGTGGATATCACCGATCTTACCATGCTGCGTGATTACCTGTTGACGAAGGTCGACAAATTTGCTGCTGCGGCTGTACCGGAGGAACCGGAAGTTCCTGAAGTGAAAACCGATACGGTTGTTGCAAATCCGATGATCTGGTCAGATGTTCCGGATATGGATTATCTGCGTGTCGGTGATACCTATTACATGGTCAGTACAACGATGTTCTTCAATCCCGGTGCGCCGATCATGAAATCGAAAGACCTCGTTTCATGGGAAATCTGCAACTACATTTATGACACGCTCGAAAACAACGATACAACTAATCTGCTGAACGGAAAAAGCTGCTACGGCTACGGGCAGTGGGCAGCGTCGCTCAAATATCACAACGGCAAATATATCGCATTTTTTGCATCGAACGATCAGGGCAAATCCTATATTTTCCAGACCGACGATATTGAGCACGGCACATGGAAAAAATACACGATCAACGGTGTTTATCATGATGCTTCCCTGTTCTTTGACGATGACGGCAAGAATTATCTGATCTACGGCAGCGGCACGATCAGCATTAAGCAGCTCAACAGCGATGTCACGGGCTTCCAGAACGGCGGCGTATCGCAGGTGCTGATGAAAGGACAGTGGGAAGGTCTCTGCGAAGGCTCGCACTTCTATAAAATCGACGGGTATTATTATAACTTTGTCATCGGCAAATGGCCGCGCTCTGAAATGGTCTTCCGCAGCAAAACACTGCTCGGCAATTATGACTACAAAACGGTGATGTCTGCCGGTGTCGGCAGCTATGCGGCAGGCTGTGCGCAGGGCGGTCTGATCGACACCGCAGACGGCAAATGGTACAGCATCATGTTCCAGGATCACGGTGCTGTCGGGCGCATTCCGAGCCTGATTCCGGTCACTTGGCAGGATCACTGGCCGGTGTTCGGTGTCAACGGCAAGGTCCCGACCACACTGACGGTCAACACCAATTACACCGGAACAAATCTCGCAGTCAGCGATGAATTTGAAGAAACAGCACTGCCGCTGGAATGGCAGTGGAATCACAATCCTGACAATACAAAGTGGTCTTTGACGGAACGCAAGGGCTGGCTCAGACTGAAAACCGGTGCGGTGACAAATAATCTGCTGAACGCACGCAATTCTCTGACGCAGCGTACCGAAGGTCCTGCGTGCACCGGCAGCATCAAAATGGATGCTGCCAACATGAAAACCGGCGATTATGCAGGACTTGCAGCATTCCAGGAGGTTTACGGTCAGGTCGGCGTCTATGTTGACAACAGCGGCAACAAAAAGGTGTTCATGGCAGTCAACGGCGACGGCAATCAGCAGGGTATCGGCTGCAAGGGCGGCGTGACAAAGATTGTCGAGGAAACCCCGCTGAAATCTGACACGGTATACTTCAAGATCGACTATCAGTTCTCGACGTTCGATCAGAATACAATGTCTTCCTCTAATGACATTGACAAAGCGACATTCTGGTATTCCTATGACGGCACAAACTGGACAAAGATCGGCAGTGAGCTTTCAATGAAATACAAGCTGACGCTGTTCACCGGCTACCGCAATGCGATCTTCAACTATGCAACAAAGCAGAGCGGCGGCTATGTCGATGTAGACTGGTTCCGGTATGAGAAAACACAGTATCAGCCTTCGCTGAAGTGACAACAACAGATGCCCCCGATTGCAGATCGGGGGCATCACCTTATTATAAGATTTTTACTCCAAACCGGAACCGCCCTGCAATGGATGGTTATTATTCAACAAAAAACTTGCAATTCGCAGCGGGTTATGGTATAATAAGTGCAAAGAGGATGCTCGCATACGGAAGGGAGGTTCATTATGGCTGTGAGTAAGCGGAAAACACTCTGTTTCATTACCTGTGTGCCGGAGTCGTTTCATGCGCACAGACTGACAAAAGGCATCGCTGCGCAATGTGAGAAATACGGCTATCATCTTGCGGAATTCGCGTCAATGATCACGCTGGAATTCTACTTTAAGGATTATGCACAGGGCGAACGGAATATCTATGAGCTGATAAACTATGAGAAATTCGACGGCATCATTCTTGACAATATCAGCCTGATTTACGCGAACCAAACCGATCTGATCGAAACACTTTGCACCCGAATCAAAGAAAAGGCAAAATGTCCGGTATACGGCATCGGGATCCCGTTCGGCGGAATTCCGACGATTGACAACAACAATTCGGAGCTCCTGCGTGAGATTTGCCGTCATGCGATCGAGACGCATCATTGCAAAAAAATATGCATACTGACCGGAATGCAGGGCAATCATGAATCTGAGGAACGGCTTTCCGTGATGCGCGATGAAATTGAAAAGCACGGTCTTTCGGTTGCCGATGAACATATCGTTTACGGAGATTTCTGGTATACGAGCGGAAACCGTCTTGCCGAAGACATTGCAGCCGGCAGGATCTCCAGACCGGATGCAGTGATTGCTGTCAGCGATCATATGGCACTTGGCGTTATTGAGAAACTGACTGAACTCGGCATGAAAGTCCCTGAAGATATTCGTGTACTTGGATTCGACGCCACACCGGAAGCAGCGTTAAATGAAATACAGCTCACAACCATTGAATCCAATTTTGTCAAGTGCGGTGCAGATGCGGTTGACCGGATCAGGGCAGAGATTGAACCAGATGAACCGGTCATTCCCTATGAACCGGACGCGAAAGAAATGCTCCGGATTGGTATGAGCTGCGGGTGCGCTCCGGATTTCAAACGAACGCTGGAGAGCATTAAGTCATCCTTATATTATGTATCAAGAAATTATACCGACGAGACTTTCAATGATAATATTGACATCGGACTGCTCATGGAAAATTATATTCCCGAACAGCTTGCTTCGGCACAAACCCCAATAGCCTGTTTGCAGCAAATCTTCCAGTCTTTCTTCACAATCTCCCCTTATGCCAATATGTATATCTGTCTGCGGGAAGACTGGCTTGACATGGAGAATGATCTGACAACCGGTTATCCTGAAAAAATGCGTCTTGTACTGGCGTCATCCAAACTCGGCGAGCCGGAAATTTATAACGAAGACCAGCATATCACATTCAACACCTCCGAAATGCTGCCGCAAATGTTTACAGAGCGAGATAAACCGTATGCTTTTTATTTTTCGGCTGTGCATTTCGGCAGCAAAGCGCTGGGATATGCTGTCCTGCAAAGAAATCTGCGTGACTGTGAAAAGTTCAATCTTGTTTATCGGAACTGGCTGCGGTTTGTCAATACGGCACTGGAAATGACGCGCTCTAAAAACAGACTTTCTGTCATGTCTGTTCACGATAAAATGACCGGATTGCTCAACCGCCGCGGAATGTATGAAGAGTATGAGCTGATGCTGAAACGCGCAAAGCCGGATGATATGCTGTTTGCCTGCGTCATTGATATGGACGGACTGAAATATATCAACGATACCTTCGGTCACAGCGAAGGCGATTTCGGCATTCTTGCAGTCAGTGAGGCGGCAATGGCAATCACCGACCGGCATGAAATCTGTGTCCGTTCAGGCGGTGATGAATTTTTTGTCATCGGAATCGGAAAATACAATACACAGATTTGTTCTGAGAAAATCAACCGTTTTAATGGTTTGCTTGCCCAAAAATCCGAGGAAGCAGGCAAACCGTATTCCGTGACAGCAAGCATTGGCTGTACGTTTCGCAGCCTGTCAGAAACAGAAAAACTGGATGACGTGCTGATTCTCGCCGATGAGATCATGTATCACAATAAAATGCAGCGGAATATGCACAGAAAATGAGTGCATCCTGATTCCGGATATACAGAAAAGCAGATGAACCGCCTTACCGACGGTTCATCTGCTTTTTATATGAGATTATGTCTTCATGCAGCAAAATCCGGTGTCAGACCCGTGAGGAATTTCACATACCATTCGATATCTGTCCTGCTGATCCTGCCGTCCCTGTCGATATCCGCTGCGGGGTCGAACGCACCGTCTGTCAGGACGATTCGTTTTGCAAGGGTCATGTCCACTGCGGTGATCTTTCCGTCGCCGCTGACATCGCCGAGCAGATAATCGTCCGCAGCATTCAGTGCAAATACAAGGTAATTCGCCGATTCGTTATCGCCGCCGTTTGTGCCGAGCGTGATTTCTTCACCTGCTTTGGCATTCATCTTGTAGAGCTCCAGCGTCACATCATTTGAGGTAATGATCGCTGAACCGGTTTTTTGCCATTTGCCGAGCCAGTTCAGACCTGTGCTGATACGGGAATCAACCGCCGCATAAACCGTGATATCAGCGCCTGCCGTGAATGTTGCCAGATCAGATGTGTACATCTTGGAATCGCATGCGGTTTTGATCATTTCCGCATTTGCAAGATTCGCCGGTACGCTGGATGCAGTGATGTCGCGGTCACCGTAAGCCGTATCACCGGATTTGAAACCGTTTGCAATCGACCAGTCAGATGCATTTTCAGTATCCCTGACATTCAGGTTTTTGATGAGCTTGCCGCTGAGCGGCTCCGGCTCACTGACAACAACAGTCTGCGATGTGCCCGCACCGAAATCGCCGTCTACCGTGAAGTTGTCGATGTAAAGCGAGGAGGACAGTGCGCCGTTTGCCTTGAATTCCACGCGGTTATCGCCTTGCTTCAGCGTGATCTTCTGTTCGACGGTTTTCCAGTTGGAGTAGCCGTTGGTATTGCTGAGTTTGAGTGTTGTGACCTTGCTGTTGTTGACATAGAGATCGACATTGTTGATGTCTGAGGTGTTGGAATAGCGCAGTTTCAGCTTGAAATCGCCGGCTTTTTCGGTATGCACGGTATCCTTTGCCATTGCGTTTCCGTTCTTGCCGAATTTGAGGAAGCCCTGTCCCTGCACATTGTTCACGCCGCTGCCGCAGGCATTGCCGACATAGCCCTCGCAGTTTTTCAGATCGAAGAATTCGCCCTCATACTGCCGTGTGCCGGTATACGGTGCAGGCTGTGCGATTGTCTGAACCTTCTTTGCAGGTGTATTCGTCAGGCGGTTGGTTTCGTTTCCGGTGCAGTTGATCGTGATATCAACCGGACCGTTGTGCTGCACGGTCAGTGTATATGTACCATTGCTGTAGCTTTCGGCAATCTGCGATTTCGCCTGATTCCGTCCGGTATCCTTTGCGGTATAGGTCGGCTGTGCGGAGCAGCCGTTGATCTTGAATGTATCGGTTTTCAGAGTGGTCTGCGCCTTGTTGTCAAAGTTGTTGGTGTGAATGTCGATGTGGTCGGGATATTCTGTAATCAATGCATTGCCGTATGCGTTGAAATTGACATCCATACTCTTGCAGGTGTTGTATTTCAGATCGAATACGCCGCCGCAGTTTTTGCCGGTTTTATTCGGATTGTAAGTCACCCACGAATTGTTATAGTTTGCAACATAGCAGTTGCCTGAATAGAGCGCCGGAAATACCTTGTTCAGCTCATCCTGCTTTGAAGCAATGCTGTTCCAGCGGGAGGGCAGCTCCGACTGCTTGAGCTGATACTTGAAGGATTTTGCCGTATCATCACGCAGGGAATACACGGTCGGAATGGTCGGATAGCGTCCGGTACATTTGAACAGATTATTGTTGTTGCGGAGATTGCCGTCGCCGGGCATCCGGTATAAGCCCTCGAATAATGTTTCGTAGGTGCTGTATTTCTTGTGGTCGTCGCCGGAATTGACATCGTGAATAATGACATACTGCGTGCGGTCGATGACCTCCTGCCGCGAAGGAATTTTCACTGTGCCGTCGATGACCTTGCGGAAGAATGCAAGTGTGGAATCATAATAAATGTCCTTTGTTTCCCAGCCGCGGCAGCGGTAGCCTTCGCTGTCATTATAGCTGGTCTCACGGAAATCATCCTGCCAGACAAGCTCCGGTCCGTCAATGACCGTTGCGCCGTTCAGAACCATGCGCTCCATGTGGATCGGCATGCCGGTAATCTGGCGGTAGTAGTTTTTCTGGAACTGCACCTTGCCGTTATCATCGCAGTCTGTCCAGCCGGTTTCATCATAGCGCACGCCGAAGCTGCCGCAGTATCCGGCAAGATAGAATCCCAGCACCTCGCTCTCCACATCTTCAATGAAGCTGCCCTGCGTGTATTTTTCTTCGAGCTGTAAATTCTGTCCGTATTTTTCGCAGGCTTCGCGCCACTGCGGATTGGTTTTTAGCATTGCGATCGGATTGAGCGGCGCCGACCACTGATTCGCGCACCAGTTGATGTTGAGATAGCCGCCGTATTTGTTGCATAATTTCAGAAGATGCGCAAAATGCTGATAACGCTGCTGGAATGTGCATGGATGATCTGCGGAATCAAATCCCCAGAACTGTTCGGAGTAATTGAAGCCGATAAAGCCCGGATAATCGCGGAAGAATTCTGCATAGATCGTGTTTTCGTAATCTTCATCCGCGTGCTGAACAAAAAGATTTTTGTTCGGCGAATTGACAATGTTGTAGCTGTTGTCATAATCCGGAAAATGACACTGACCGCCGGAAGCCGGCTGAATCATGCACCAGACTCCCTCATCGGAACAGGTTTTTAGCCATGATTTTGCACATTCGTAGCCGTTCTGCACGAGTCCCCACTGATGATTGTTCCAGTAAATCGAAAGCGAGATGTTGAACACGCAGTACGGTCGGATGTCCTCCGGAATCGACTGAATGACCTTTGCAGGATCAGCGACATTCCATGTGTCGATGTGGACAATCAGCATCGGATGCTCCGGATCGCACGGGCGGCGCAGCGTACCGGCTGCTTCCGCGGTAATTGCAGTGCTGCCCGATTGAAGCCAGCCGGTTTCAGGCTTGACGGCGGTCACTGCGCTGCATGTCAGCAGACCGGAAAGCAGCGCGGCACACAGTTTGTTCAGTTTCATCATAAATTCCCCCTTAAAAACATTTCCCTTTTCGGGTCAATCTCATTATAGCAAAGGTGCACCTGATGTTCAATGAAGAAAATGTGCAATTTGAGGATAATTTAGTCATTTGTTATATAAATGCGTATTTTGTCCCTAGATTGCATAAATTCTTCATTGTGTTCTCGGATGCTGTACAGTATAATGAAAAAAACGGCTGTATCGAATGGGAAATAAGGAGGATTCTATATGATACGAATACACCGGTTTTCAGGAAAATGGTTTGCGCTCTGTGCCGCGGCAGTCTGCGGCATCAACATAATGTCGGGCTTGCAGCTTGATGCGGATGCAGCGGGACAAATGCGCGAAATGACAACCATGCAGATCGTCCGCGACATGGGGCAGGGCATCAATCTCGGCAACACGTTTGAAGCGTGCGGCGACTGGATCGACAGCAGCAGCATCACCAATTACGAAACGGCCTGGGGCAGCCCTGTCATTACAAAACAGATGATTCAGGGATATGCCGATTCGGGATTCGGTGTGCTGCGCATTCCGGTCGCATGGTCAAACCGTATCAGCAGTGATTACACGATCGACCCAGCGCTGATGATCCGCGTCAAAGAGGTTGTGGACTGGACGCTTGATACCGGAATGTACGCTATCGTGAATCTGCACTGGGACGGCGGCTGGCTCGAAAACTATCCGAATGACAAAACGGGCTGTATGAACCGTTATAAGAAAATCTGGTCACAGGTCAGTGATGCGTTCGCGGATTACGACGATCATCTGATGTTTGAATCCCAGAACGAAGAACTAGGCTGGAATACGGTCTGGAATCAGTATTCCGGGAGCACGAACGGCAAAGCGGAAGCATACGGAATGGTGAATGAGATCAATCAGGCGTTTGTTGATCTCATACGCGGAGGAAAGGGCAATAATCCGAAGCGCCACCTGCTGATTGCCGGATACGGTACCGATGTGCACCTGACCTGTGACGCAATGTTCAAAATGCCGAACGATCCGCAGAACCGCTGTGCCGTGTCAATGCACTATTATATTCCCTCGACCTTTGCGATTCTCGAAGAAGATGCAAGCTGGGGCAAGAATCAGTATTCATGGGGCAGCGATGCAGACAAGCAGGAGCTGGAAAGCAACATGAAGCTGATGCAGACAACCTTTGCGGACAAGGGCATTCCGGTCATCATCGGCGAATACGGCTGTCCGAAGAAAAATAAAGATGCTGATTCTGTACGCAACTATCTGTCATCCGTTGCAAAATCGGCGTACAGTCATAATCTCTGTCCGGTGCTGTGGGATGTGGCAGGTGTCGATCATTATAACCGCAAGACCTGCAAATTCAGCGATGCGCAGTTGCTCAGCAATTTGCAGTCGGTATATAACTATAAAACGGCACACGCGGGTCAGCAGGCAGCAGTCGTACAAACAACCGCGCAGCCGCAAATACAGACACAAGCAGTCAGTATCACCGGCGGAACCCTGTTCAAAAGCCTCACGGTCAATGACACAGAAAACGCCGCAGACTGGTCTGTTCAGACAAATTTCAGACGCGGCGCTGCAATCTACGGCGACCGTGATATCACGGCAGTCAGTGTGCCGGCTAAGCTCACAGGCGCAGAATATATCCGCACTGCCTGCGATTCCAAAATGTATACCGATACGCTGGTATTGTTCACGGCAGGCACGGATATGACCGTATATGCAGCGGTCGATTCCCGCGTCAATGCTTCACTCGACTGGCTGAAATCATGGTCGAAAACCGGTGATGTAATCAAGGCGTCCAATGATGTGACGCTGGATCTGTTCCGCAAAACGGTCAAATCCGGCGAAATGGTCACACTCGGCACAAACGGCGGACAGAGCGATTCTGCAAATTATCTCGTTCTTGCAGTTCCTGCCGCGAATGATTACACAGCCGGCGATCTCAACGCAGACGGCAGAATTAATGCGGTTGATATCACGCTGCTGAAACAGATTCTGCTCGGCAGGGCGCCGGATAACCGCATGAAAAATGCCGCAGACATTGACGAAAACGGCGAGATCAGCAAAGATGATCTCATGCAGATGCAGGAATATCTGCTCGGAAAAATCAGCACATTTACGAAAAAAGAACCTATGAAACCGCAGTCGGATTTCAAATATGATGCCAATTTACAGTATCACAAGGCGCCGGATTCCTACTTAAAAGAATGCGCACAGCAGGGCAAGGTCGAGAAGGTCACCTACAAGACAACGGTATATCAGAACAACCTGACGAAAAATGCGCTAGTTTATCTGCCCTACGGCTACGACCCGTCCAAGCAGTACAATATTTTCTATCTGATGCACGGCGGCGGCGGAAATGAAAACTCTATTTACTATGAGGACAAGGCGCTCAAACCGATTCTCGACAGCATGATTATGAACGGCGATATCGAGCCGATGATTGTCGTAACGCCGACCTTCAACAATGCAGCTGGTTCGGATATGACAGCGAATGCCAAGAATTTCTGGAAGGAGCTTGCTGCCGATGTTGTTCCGGCAGTCGAATCGAAGTATTCGACCTATGCGAAATCCACATCTGCCGCAGACCTGAAAGCATCCAGAATGCACCGTGCATTCGGCGGGTTTTCAATGGGCAGTCTGTGCGCGTGGTATGTGCTGCTCAACGATCTCGATTATTTTGCATATCATATGCCGCTATCGGGAGACTGCTGGGCAGGCAACACCGCAGATGAAAAGGCGGCAGCAGTTGCAAACGCATGCCTGAAATCCGGTTATGCCAAGAATGAATATTTCATCCTTGCAGCGACCGGCACAAAGGATATCGCATACGGCGGCATGAATCCGCAGATCGAATCCATGAAAAAGCGAACCGACGCATTTACATACACATCGGATTTCTCGCAGGGCAATTTCTACTATCTGCTCTGCAACGGCGGTGAACACTGGTGGACGGGATACATCGTGCATTATATTTACGATGCACTGCCTTACTTCTTCCATGAATAACATGACGGATGCCCCTGATTCTCATTCAGGGGCATTCTGCGAGATTGAGAGCAACAGAAATATCGGAGGGATTGAAATGAATACAAAGACGAAACGAATTGCGGCGATGATCGTCTGCATGTTGCTTACGGCAGGCGGTCTGCCTGTGATTCCCGCAGCAGCCGCAAATCCGATTGTACAGTATTGCTATACGGCAGACGGCGCACCGCTTGTATACAATGACACGTTTTATCTGTTCACCGGTCATGATGAGGGCAATTCCGGTTTTTATTCCATGAATGACTGGCGCTGCTTCTCCACGACCGATATGCAGAACTGGACGGACCTCGGTTCTCCGCTGCATTACAATGTGTTTTCATGGGCAAAGGGTGAAGCATGGGCAGCACAGGTCGTTGCGCGCGGGGGCAAATTCTATTATTATGTGACGGTTACGGCGAAAACCGGCGGCAGAGCAATCGGCGTTGCGGTCGCGGACAAGCCGGATGGACCGTACAAAGATGCGATCGGCAAGCCGCTTGTCGGCCCGATGGACGGTATGAAATGCATTGACCCGACCGTATTTGTGGACGATGACGGGCAGGCGTATCTGTATTTCGGCAACGGCGAGCTGCGGTATGTTCTGCTGAATGACGATATGATTTCTTGCAAAACTGAGCCGGTTGTCATTAACACGAAAAACGGCACATTCGGCGCAGCATTTGACGAAGCACCGTATCTCTACAAACGAGGCGGGAAGTATTATATGATCTACGCCTCGAACTGGCTGCCGCAGGATGTGTCCTATTCCATCAGCGATTCGCCGACAGGACCGTGGACATTCGGCAAGGTCATCATGGAGGATGCAGGCGGCAACTGCGGCACAAATCACCCCGGCATCGCAGATTACAAGGGCAGAACCTATCTCACCTATCATGACGGCAATCTGCCGGGCGGCGGCGACTATGCGCGCTCGGAATGTGTCGATGAAATCATCTGGAACGCGGACGGCAGTATGCAGGTAGTCAAACGCACAAAGACCGGTCCCGCACAAATCGAAGCGCTGAATCCGTATCAGCGTACCGAAGCAGAAACAATCAATTACGCATCCGGCATCAAAACGGAGGAATGTTCCGCGGGCGGGCGGAATGTCTGCGACGTCAATAACGGCGAATATATCAAGGTTTCCGGTGTAGATTTCGGAAACGGCGCAAACACATTCAAGGTCAGTGCATCGTCTGCAAACAACGGCGGTACGCTGAATCTGCATCTTGATTCGCAGACCGGTACAATAATCGGTACGGTGAATATCACCGCAACAGGCGGCTGGCAGAGCTGGAAGGAGTATTCCTGTGATATTGCCGGTGCATCCGGCAAGCATGACCTTTATCTGACATTCTCCGGCAGCGGCAGCGATCCGCTCTATAATCTGGACTGGTGGCAGTTCGGCAGCGCAGATTCGACCGATATATCATCAGCCGAAGTCAAATCGGAACGGCTGATTCAGAATCTGAAAGTCAACGATACCGAAAACGCCGTTGACTGGTCGGTACAAAGCGGATTCAGCCGCGGCACAATGATTTATGGCGACCGCGATATAACAGCGGCGAACGTGCCGGAAAAGTTCAGCGGCGCAGAATATATCCGCACAGCCTGTGATTCCAAAATGTATACCGGCGATCTTGCGTCGTTTACAGTCGGCGCGGATGCAAATATCTATGCTGCGGTTGATTCCCGTGTGAGCGGCTCCCTCGACTGGCTGAATGAATGGACAAAAACCGGTGATACAATCAAAACCTCGAATAACGTGACACTGGAACTGTTCCGCCGCGCTGCAAAATCCGGCGAAACGGTAACGCTCGGTACAAACGGCGGCAAGTCGGATTCTGTGAATTATCTGATATTTGCAATTCGGAAGGCGGATGATATTTTGCTCGGTGATGTTGACAAAGACGGTGCAATTACGGCAAAAGATCTGACACTTGTTAAGCGGATTGCACGCGGCAAAGCAGAAATGAATACCGCCGCAGATGTGAACTGTGACGGCAGCGTTGACAGAACCGATGCTGCATGGTATGTGCAGTATCTGACCGCGCAGACAAACGAATTGCCTGCACCTGTGATCGTCAATATTCCGAACGAATGGGACAGCTATCAGGAAACGGCTTCTCCGCAGATGCAGCAGTTCTATCAGAATGCGATTCTGCAAATGGGCAATACGACACGCCTG
>JAFZPP010000004.1 GCA_017550285.1 Oscillospiraceae bacterium | reverse complement strand
GTAATCCCAGTTCGGACCTGCGAGCGGTTTGCCGAGGACATCCTTATACGGACCCTCCGGCTTGTCTGCGACGCCGACGCCGATTGCTCTGCCGCCGCCGCCCTTGTTTGTGGTGGTAAAGTAGAAGTAGTACTTACCGTTTCGTTCGATGCACTGGGATGCCCATGCATCATTCTCGTTGCACCACGAGAATTCATTGTCCTTGAGGAACATACCGTGATTGGTCCAGTTCTGCATGTCGGTGGTAGAGAAAGCCTGCCAGCCGGTCATGTAGTAGAAATCGTTGTTGCCGTCACGGTCACAGCCGGTGAAGACCCAAAGTTCATCACCGAAGACAACCGGTGCAGGGTCAGGCGAAAAAGCTGTCTGCACAATCGGGTTCTGGGCGGAGACATCGAGCGCGCTTGTCTGTCCAACTACTCCCAGACAGACCATGGCGGAAACTGCAATGCCTATACGGATTTTCTTTCTGATTGATTCCATAGAGATTCCCCCTTATAAATATATTTGTACTTTCATTATAACTTACCGGCTGCACAATATCAATGTGTAATTACAAGAAAAACTGGATAAAATACATGTAATAATCCGTTTGAATTTGTATTGAAATATACATACAAGTGGTACGCAGTCTATCAGACAAGAAGAAACCGCCCCTGAGCGCCTGTCAGGAGCGGTTTTCCGCAGTTTTTCGTGTTTTATCAATCTACTTGTATTGCCGAATCAGCCATTTGAGCGCCATGGCTGTACGCTCTGCGGCATGATTTGTATGCCCGACGGGATTCTGTTCACAGACAAAATGCACGCCGGCGTCTGCAAAATGCGACGATATTGCAGCAGTATTTTCCGCAGCAGACGCTGCACCGCATCATCGGTTATCGACCGGCTCCGGATAGAGATCGTGATGCGTCAGGCGCTCCCACGCAACCTGCTCCCACTTGGTACCGGGCATGCCGTAATTGCAGTAGGGGTCAATCGAGATGCCGCCGCGCGGCAGGAATTTGCCCCAGACCTCGATATATGCCGGCTCCATGAGCCGAATCAGATCGTTCATGATGATATTCACGCAGTCCTCATGAAAATCGCCGTGATTGCGGAAGCTGAACAGATACAGCTTGAGCGATTTGCTCTCGACCATGCGGACGCGCGGCACATACGAAATATAGATCGTCGCAAAATCCGGCTGTCCCGTGATCGGGCAGAGGCTTGTGAATTCCGGACAGTTGAATTTGACAAAATATTCGCGGTCGGGATGCTTGTTTTCAAAGGTTTCCAGTACCGAGGGATCATAGTCCTGCGGATATTTCGTATGCTGATTGCCGAGGAGCGTCATGCCCTCCTGCTCTTTATTGCGTTCACTCACTGCCGTTTCCTCCTGATTATATTTTTCCGACAATCTTCAGGTACCGGAGAACGGCGTTCAGGATATCATGGTAGACATCCTCCATGCCCTCCGGTACGAGAATCGACTGCTGCGGTACATCGCAGATAAATGTCACCGGTCTGCCCTGATAGGTTCCTGCAATGCCGTGCATCACGTTGCCGATCAGCTTGACAGTATCGGGCTGAACCTCAAAATGTGTTTCTTCGCTCATCGGGTTTCTCCTTTCGGTTTATTCTGCGGCAGTGCCGGATCACTGACACCGTTCGCCGCAAACGCCGCCGCACGGTCACGGCAGGTGCCGCAGAGACCGCAGGGCTTTTCGCCGCCCTCATAGCAGCTCCATGTCAGATGATACGGCGCGTGCAGACGCAGTCCCTCTCTGACAACATCCGCCTTTGTTCTGCCGACAAACGGCGCCTCAACATGCAGTTCCTTTCCGCTGCCGAGATAAATCGCCGCATTGATCGCATCATTGAAATCCTGACTGCAATCGGGATAGGCATTGCCCGCGGCATCGTCTGCATGTGCGCCGTAATAAATCACCTCGCAGCCGTGCGAAAGCGCAATGCTCGCCGCAGACGAGAGAAACAGCCCGTTCCGGAACGGCACATAGGTCGAGACCGGCTTGCCGTCGGTTTCTTTGAGCTGCTCAGCATAGCTTTCCTTCGGAACCTCCTGACTGCTGCCCTTGAGCAGTGAGCAATCGGAATCTGCGAAAATCGCAGCAAGATCAAGCGTTTGCAACTTCACACCGTAATGCTTTGCAACAGCCTTTGCCGCGTCGATCTCCTTCGTATGCTTCTGCCCGTAGCTGACAGACAGCGCAAGCACATTGTCCGCGCCGTATTTTTCGACCGCAAGCGCCAGACAGGTCGTGCTGTCCAGTCCGCCGCTGAATAAAACCAAAGCCTTCATTTCACACCCTCCGTCAGCATTCTTTGCAGATTCCAGTCCTCCAGAAATCTGCCGCAGAAGGTCTGCGTCACTGTCCGCGCAGAAGCATTGCGGATGCCGCGTGCCGTCATGCAGCTGTGCGTACCGGCAATCACCACGCCGACATCCGGCGTACCGGCGGCTTCCATGAGAATCTCGGCGATATCCGAGCCGAGCCGTTCCTGTAATTGCAGGCGCTTGGCTGCCATATCGCAGATGCGGGCGATTTTGCTCAGCCCGATGACCTTCTGACGAGGCACATATGCGACATTCACCGACATATCGTACATCAGCGCCATATGATGCTCACAGTAGGAAAACACCTCAATATCGCGCACAACTACAGGACCTGCGTTCTTCGGCGCCTCAAAGGTCTTGCCGAACATCTCTGCGATCTCGTGATTGGAGTAGCTGATGCCTTCAAATATTTCCGCATACATCCTTGCAACGCGCTCCGGCGTCTCAGCCAGACCCTCTCTGTCCGGATTCTCGCCGAGCGCAGTCAGAATGCCGCGGATATGTTCTTCAATCGCCTTTGTATCAATCATATCATTCTCTCCCTGATTTTTCATTGAAATGCTGTACCAGCCACTGCGCTACGCCGTCCGCATCATTTGATGGAATCACCGCCGCAGCGTATTGTTTCAGTTCCGCATCTGCATTTTCCACAGCGTAGCCTTCATCCGCTGCCAGAAACAGGTCAATATCATTCTTTCCGTCACCGAACGCAATCACGCGGTCACATTGCAGCAATGCCTTGAGCTGCCGGACCGCATTTGATTTCGACGCTGCCTGCGGCATCATCTCAAGCCATTGCGCACCGGAATATATATCAACCTGATAGACACAGTGATACACATTCCGGTATGTTTCATAAAGCGGTTTCAGCTTTTCCGGTGTATCAATGCAGGTAATATAAAACTTGCGCCCTGCCCGCAGATCATCGGTGCACCGCACTGCATTTCTGCGGATATCGCCCTTTCTGCTGTCCAGAAAAAACTGCATTCCGCGGGTTGCGTTCTCCGGCACAAATGAAAACTTTTCGATGCCGTCTATAAAGCTGTATACAATCGGGAAAATGCCGTGTACAAACAGATCATCCAGCAGCATATCGACAGACGCATCAAAATAATTTTCAAGCAGATGCGCACCGGTCTGATTGTCAATCACAAACGCGCCGTTATATACGATCAGCGGAATATTGGCAATCAGCCCCGCCGTGACCTTCCGCGCCGTGTGATATGACCGCGCCGTCGCATATGAAAAAATCATGCCCTGTGCGGTCAGGCGGTTGATGACGCTGTTTGTGTATGCAGATGTCCGTTCATTGCTCCGGAGCAGCGTTCCGTCCAGATCGGAAACATATAATGTGCGTCCGGTCATGCGTTTTCTCCGTCCGTAAACAGCTCCATGTCGATGCATTCCCATGTGCCGACCGGCAGCTCGCATTCCCGTCTGCCGTATTCTTTGAATCCTGCTGCCTCATAGCAATGCTTCGCGCTGTCATTATTTGCAAATACGCCCAGATCGACACGCGCCGCATGCAGCTTCGTTTTCGCATATCCGATGCCGAGGCGAAGCATTTCCGTTCCGTATCCCCTGCCCCTGTATGCAGGATCAAGCACCACAAATCCGAACCGCACAGATGCATCGTCGTCCTCCCGCGGATACCGGATGATAAAATGCCCAATCACACGGTTTTCATCATCAACCGCCGTCAGCGGAACAAATCTGCCGCTTTTGATCTGCGGCGCATAATTTTCATTGATATCACTGCCCGTCAGCGGAAATTTGCAGAATCTGTCCGCCGACCATTGATACAGCTCCTTTTCATTTCTGATCCATTCGCAGATGACTGCGGCATCCGCCTGTTCATATGCCCGCAAAAACATGTTCATTCCTCTTTTATTTGTGCCCGTTTTCTTCCGGTAAACTGCCAGCACATACAGCTCCTGACAGTCATTCCGCCGGTCATAGATCACGCCGTCGATCACCGGCATCAGATGATAAAATTCCTCATGATTTGTACAAAATACGCAGAATGCACCGTCTGAAAGCATCAATTCCTTCACCTGCACGCCGCAGTCGTCCATACAGCGGAAATAATCATGCTCTGCCAGATATTGTTCAAAGACGGCAGGTTCATTATAATCCGGATATCCCGTTTCTTCCGCAAGTGCCGTCAGCTCTTGTCTGACCGTCTGATAATCCTTTCCGGTCAGCTTTGTCATCGTCCGGACAACGCAGCTTCTCTTTTCATCGGACGGATTGTAATATGCAAAATCCATATCAAACGCCCCTCGCATTCGGATCCCAGATGAACTTGTGCAGCTGTAATTGCAGCCGGAAATCACCCATTTGCTGCTCCTTCATGATTTCAACGATCTCCGCCGGATCAATCCTTCCGAAGACGGGGCTCAGATACATCGGACACCGGGGCTTGTACTGTGCTGCAATCTCCTTTGCGCGGAACACATCCGCACGCGAGCCGCAGACAAATTTCACCGTATCAAATTCATGCAGCAGCGCAAAATTCTCCGTGCACATATGCTGCTCCATTCTGCTCGACGGCAGCTTATAATCCATGGTAAAGCAGGCGCCGCACGGCAGAAAAGGTTTCAGCGGCACGGCACCGTTTGTTTCGATTTCCACGCGCAGACCGAGTGTGCCGCCGAGGCGTTTGATCAGTTCCCCGATGTTCTCCTGCAAGAGCGGTTCTCCGCCCGTCAGCGTGACATTCCGCACGCCCTGTCTGACGGCATCCTCCGCAATCTGCATGATCCGGCTCAGCGTTACGGTTTCATGCGGCGCATCCTTGCCGCATGCCCATGCCGTATCGCACCAGTCGCAGCGCAGATTGCAGCCTGCAAACCGCAGGAACAGCGCCAGTGCGCCTGCCATTTGTCCCTCGCCGTTGATGCTGATAAAATGCTCGGCGAGCTGATATGTATTTCCCATATTACACCTCGTAGCTTGCGCAGTTATCCGGTGTTTCATAGACCGTCACGCGCAGCACCGGAATACCGTCCGCTTTGAGCTTCTCATAAAACGCCCTTGCAAAATTCTCTGCGGTCGGGCGGTAAGGCACTTCGATCAGATTGAAGCCCTCGTCCTGCAATGCCGCAAGCGTTGCGGCTTTCAGCGAGCCGGTTTCATAGATCATCGCGTGATCATAGGAATCTGCCAGTGCACGCACTGCCGCTTTCAGATCGCCGAAATCAATGACCATGCCGCGCTTCTCGCCGGATTCCTGTAGCTGCTCCGAACCCGCCTCGACCTCGACCGTCCAGCGGTGACCGTGCAGATTCGCGCATTTTCCGCGATAGCCTGCAAGGAAATGCGCGCTGTCAAAGGCAGCGGATGTTTTCAGTCTGTACATCTGATCTCTCCTAAAATAAAATACTCCCGTCCGCACCGCAGACAGGAGTACCATGATAATAATTTCTGATACAGCCCTGGTTTTGTTTATAGACAGGATGGTGCAAACGAACTGTCTGCCGGCAGTGCCGGCTTCCGATTTCTAAAGCTCGCCACAGGCAAAGCTGCGAACGGTTTCATACCTTCAGAAGTATAGCACAGATCGGCAAAATTGTCAAGTATCGCGCAGTAAAAAGAGAATCAGGAGTCCGATCACGACCATAGCGACCGGAATCAGGACTGCGCCCCATTCCTGCAAAAAACTCTTTTTGCCTTCTTCCTTTTTCGGCGCATTCAAATCTGACACCGGCGGAATGCCGCTGTCATCCTCATCGTCATCCACATGGACCGAATCCGCACCGCAGTGATAGTGCTCAATCAGGTCTTCGGTTTCCATATCGTACCATTTGCCGTCCGGAAAGAGCTGATCGAACACCTTGCAGCAGCGCTTGCAGAAGCGTTCGTCGCCGTCCAGACTTTCCTCTTTGCATGTCGGACACCAGCGGATATTCTCCAGATCGCTCATCGGAATCCCTCTTTTCATTTCAGATTTCGGCAGATACCTGCCATGTCTGCATTATAGCACACAAAGCGGTACATGTCAAGGTATCAGGCGAAGGATTGCATTTTCTCCCGATCTGTGCTATACTGTAAAAAAACATCAACCGCCGTCAGAAGGAGGAAAACATGAAAGTCAGACATCATTTCATAAGATTTGCCGCGCTGCTGATGCTGCTTCCGGCAGCATTCGGGCACTGCCATATTCCGGCATCCGCAGAGGATTATCCGCCGGATACCACTGTGTTTGCATGCAGCAATGTCACCGGATATGCCGGAGAATCGGTCATGGTTTCCGTGGAGATACCGCAGAACACCGGATTCACCAGCTTCAGTCTCGCCATTGATTATCCGCCTGAGTCCTCTCCTGAGATGAGAGAGGATGATTCCGATGAAATCAAACGGAAAAAGGGTGAAGCTGCCGAGGATCTGCTGCTCAACTTCGGCTGCAATTTGAACGATCATATTATCGGCGTAGCAGGCATCTCAGTGGATCCCTGCCAGCAGAGCGGAACCCTCTTTCATTTCTGGCTGACAATTCCGGAGGATGCGAAGCCGGAAACTGTTTATCCGCTCAGACTGACAGTGATTAATTGCCACGGAATCACGGAGCAGGGCGAGCTTGCGGACGTCAGACGCATCACGCTGGACGGCAGCATCACCGTCGCCGATCCGAACCGCAAAGGTGATCTCAACCGCGACGGCAAAATCTCTGTTGCGGACGCTGTTCTGCTGAACCGTTTGCTCGCCGAGGAGCTGCCGGAACCGCTGCGTCCGATTGACGAATACGATCTCAATGACGACGGTCTGCTGACAGTCGCCGATCTGCAAGCGCTGCTCAAATCAATCACATCCGAATCATAAAAAGCCGCGGAATCAAAGCATCTGCAATGATTCCGCGGTTTTCTTTATGTATTTTCCGGATCGGCATGATTCTCACCCGTATCAGGCAGATGCATGCCGCTGCCGATTGCCTTTGCAGGACATACCGCCTTGCATGCGCCGCACCGGATGCATTCGCCGCCGGTGATTTCCTGCCGGACATCGAGTGCCATGGGACAGACTGCGTCACATTTCCCGCAGCCGGTGCAGCGTTCCCGATCCAGATGCATCTGATACAGTGCGAACCGGTTGAACAGCGCATAGATTGCACCGAGCGGGCACAGATACCGGCAGAACATCCGGCTGACAAACACCGCCCCGATTATGACCGCAAGCAGCACCGCACATTTCCATGAGAATAAAAAACCTGCCGCCTGCCGCAGCGATTCATTTTTCAGCAGCAGCGGAATACCGCCCTCAAGCGTCCCCGCCGGACAGATATATTTGCAGAACCACGGGTCTCCGGCAGAGAGCGGTCCGTCGGCTGTCAGCACCGGCATCAGCAGAACAAATATCAAAAGCACCGCATATTTGAGATACCGCAGCAGTTGATCCGCCCTGCGCGGCACATGCAGCTTCGGCAGCGGAATGCGGTACAGCAGGTCCTGTATCATGCCGAACGGACAGAGAAATCCGCACAGCAGCCTGCCGCAGACCGTCCCGAAGAGCATCAGCGTCCCGAGGACAAAAAACGAAAACCGATGTCTGCTGCCTGCGACCGCCTGCATCGCGCCGACCGGACACGCCCCGAGCGCACCGGGACATGCATAACAGTTGAGCACCGGCACGCAGATCAGCTTGGTCTTGCCGGTGAAGATTCTGCCCTTGAAAAAGCCCTGTACGTAGCCGTTGAAAAAGGCTGCCGCAAGAAGCTGAAACAGCAGCCGGAATCTGTTATGGCGGCGCAGCGCCGGCGGCTTTATATTCCGATGCATTCGAGACATATTTTCACCGCCTTTTGCAGAATCACGCCGCATTCGCCGCGCAGGATACCGATACAGATGCATATCCCGCCAAGGCAGATTCCGCCGATGCGCAGCGCACGCTTTTGCTTTGTGTTCATGCGTCCCCCCGTTCCGGTTTGTTCACTGTCCCTCTGCAATTTTCTCCGCCAAATCATTGAGATATACCCAGCGATCCATTTTCTCCGAAAGCTGCTGCTCGAGCTGCTCCTTCTGCGCTGTCAGCTCCTGCAATTTCTGATAATCCGATGCATGCTCCGCAATCGCTGCTTCCGCATCGGCAATCTGCTGCTCCAATGCAGCAATTTCATCGTCAATCGTCTCAAATTCGCGCTGCTCCTTGTAGGAGAATTTCAGCTTGCGGCTGCCGACAAATGTCCGCTCCGTTTTCTCGGATTTTTTCTTCTGAACGGGCGCCGCATCGGAAAAAACCGCTTTCTCCGCATAATCAGAATAATTGCCGGTAAAGCGCGTACAGACACCGCCGCGGAATTCAAAGATTTCCGATGCGATCTTATCGAGAAAATACCGGTCATGCGACACAGCCAGCACCGCGCCGCTGAACTGCGAGAGATAATCCTCAAGAATCGTCAGCGTCGTGATATCGAGATCATTCGTCGGCTCATCGAGCAGCAGAATATTCGGCGCTTCCATGAGAATTTTCAGCAGATACAGCCGTTTCCGTTCACCGCCGGAGAGCTTTTCGATGCGGCTCCATTGCAGTTCGGGCGTAAAGAGGAAACGCTCGAGCATCTGCGCCGCCGAGACCGTCCCGTCCGGCGTCTGCACGATATCCGCCGTATCGCGGATGTAGTCGATCACGCGCTCCTGCGGGTCCATAGACTCGCATTCCTGCGAAAGATAGCCGATTTTCACTGTTTCGCCGCAGATGATTTCGCCGCTGTCGGGGATATCCAGTCCGGCGATCATGCGCAGAAATGTACTCTTGCCTGCGCCGTTCTGTCCGACGATGCCGATGCGCGCATCTCTTGCGATGATATACGAAAAATCGGTGATCAGCGGCTTGCCGTCAATCGCCTTGCTGACGTCAGTCAGCTCGACAGTCTTTCTGCCGAGTCTGCTTGCAACGGACTGCATCTGCATGGCAGGCGCATCCTGCGGGATTTCCCGATCGCGGAGCGCTTCAAAGCGTTCGATGCGGTCCTTGGATTTGGTACCGCGCGCACGCACGCCTCTGCGAATCCACGCAAGCTCTCTGCGGTAGAGCGTGCGGTTCTTGCGTTCCGCGGCTTCCGCATCGGCTTCGCGCTGCGCCTTCTGTTCGAGATACTCGCTGTAATTGCCCTCGCAGAGCGTCAGGCTGCCGCGGTCGATCTCTGCAATCGTATGACAAATCTGATCGAGGAAATAGCGGTCATGTGTCACCATGACAATCGCGCCGCGGTATTTGCGCAGCAGACCTTCAAGCATCTGCACGGTCTCATTGTCGATGTGGTTCGTCGGCTCATCGAGCAGCAGCACATCGCTCGGCTGAATCATCGCCGCAGCGATGCCGGCTCTGCGCCGTTCGCCGCCGGAAAGTGAACTGATCGGGCGGTCATAATCCGGCAGATGCATCTGCTCCAGAATGGATTTCGCCTCATATTCCTTTGCATCCTTCAAATCCTCGGGCAATGCGCCGAGTACCTGTTCCAGTACGCTGCCGGTCTCCCCGAACACGGGAATCTGCGGCAGATAGGAAAGCCGGATGCCGTTTGTCCGGATGATCTCTCCGGTATCCGCTTCCTCGGCGCCCGCGAGAATGCGCAGCAGCGTCGATTTGCCCGTTCCGTTGATGCCGACGATCCCGACCCTGTCCCCCTCATTGAGGAAGAAGGATACATTGTCAAGCACCTTGCGCTCCATATATGTTTTTGAGATATTCTGTGCTGATAAGAGTATCACAGATCTGATTCTCCTTACGGTTTATTTTGTTTGCCGCTGTTCTTCTGCGGACTGTCCGGCAGAAAGCAGACGACCGCAGTCATGATGCCGAGCAGCAGCCCGAACAGCGCCGATCCGATATAAACGATGTTCATGATGCCGTATGCGCCGCCCGAACGGTAAACCGGAATCCGGTAATCGCCCTTCGGCGTGCGGTAGACCTCAACGGTCCGTACATCGCCCTTTTTCACTTCCGCAGAAAACTCCGTTTTGCCGGTATATACCGTCCCGTCTATCTCATACTGCAAATCGGCTTTCCAGTATTCTTCCTTTCTGCCGTATTCGCCTTTGCGGGAATGCACTGCGGCATAGGTAATCTCCGCTTCCGCCTGCCGGATATCATCCGATTCGGCATAGCCGCGGTAGGCACTGCGGCTGCGAATGATACCGGTGATGCCGAGCACGAGAAAAGCCAGCGCAAACAGCATCACAATGATCCCGTTTTTCCGCTGCTGCTTCCGTTTCTCCGCAGCTCTTGCCTTTCGTTCCGAGCGCTTGCTCATGACAGTTTCCTTTCTCCGATATCAGCGGTAATCATAACGGATTGTGAGCGCATCCGCAATCGCCTGCGCCGCGCGGTCATAGCGCACCGGCAGACCGTGACCGCAGGCAAGCCAGTCCGGATGCAGCGATTCGATCACCCGCAGCGAATTCTGCATGAGCTGCGGGCTGACCGCATGGGGCGGGATCTCCGGCTTGCCGAAAATCATCGTGAATGCATCGCCGCAATAGAGCACGCCTTTGCTGAGAATGCCGCAGGAGCCGTAGGTATGCCCAGGCAGCGGAATGATCTCCGCATCAAAGCCGAGCATCCGCAGCAGACCGCTGTCCTCATTGCCGAAATAGATATCCGCATCATAGGGCGGGCTTTTGAAAATGCCGCCGCTGACGCACTGCATCACATTGCGGAGCGCATACTGCTTCGAGGTCGGCATGACGCGCTGCATGAGGAAATTCCGCCGCAGTTCCTTATCGAGTACACTGAGCAGGATTTTCGCACCGTTCTGCTGCATTTTTGCGGCATTCCAGTCGTGGTCGGCATGCGCATGCGTCAAAAACACCCAGCGGATATTGTAATTCCGGAGCCACTGCTGCATCGGCTTCCATGTCTGCGGCATACCGGTATCAATCAGCAGATCGCCGTCCCTGCCGCGCAGCACATAGCATGTGATATCGGATGCTGCAAAAAAATGAATGCGTCCCGAACGGATGACAGGCTGCATCAGTGTCATTTCAATTCTCTCCCTTCATGCGCGAATGATTACACTCATTATATCATAATACGCAGGAAAGTGCAATGGGAGAATTGAGATTAATCGTTTGATTTTGCTGTCTGGGCGTAAAATCGGAGCCGCGCACGGCGCGGTATGTCATACTCCTGCGCAAAATACAAGCCGCGAACCTTTGAAAGATTCGCGGCTCCGGATTATTTTTCGGTACAGAATTCAACCTTTTCTCCTGCAAGAATCATGTTCGTTGTCCGCACGGCGCACATCTTGCCGCACATCGAGCAGGTGTGACGGTCAGCAGGCGGCGTGCTTTCAAAATATGCCTGTGCCTTTTCACGGTCCACAGCGATATCAAACATCTTCTCCCAGTTCACTTCATGGCGTGCCTCTGCCATTTGGTTGTCGAGGTCCCGCGCATGCGGCACACGCTTTGCGATATCCGCGGCATGTGCGGCGATTTTGGAAGCGATGATGCCCTCCTTGACGTCATTGACATCCGGCAGGCGAAGATGCTCCGCAGGCGTGACATAGCAGAGGAAATCCGCACCGCTTGCCGCAGCGATTGCACCGCCGATTGCCGATGTAATATGATCATAGCCCGGGAAAATATCCGTGACCAGCGGTCCGAGGACGTAGAACGGCGCGTTGTGGCAGATGCGCTTTTGCAGCTTCATATTCGCCGCAATCTCATCCATTGCCATATGCCCCGGACCCTCGACCATGACCTGCACATCCTTCTCCCATGCACGAAGCGTCAGATTGCCGAGCTCAATCAGCTCCGAAATCTGTCCGGCATCGGTCGCATCGTCGATGCAGCCCGGACGGAGTGCATCGCCGAGACTGATCGTGACGTCAAATTCACGCAGAATTTCCAGCACCTCATCGTAATACTCATAGAACGGATTTTCATTGCCGGTCATCATCATCCACGCAAAGAGCAGCGAGCCGCCGCGTGAGACAATGTTCATTTTTCTGCCTTCACGCATGAATGCCTCGACGGCTCTGCGGTTGATGCCCGCGTGAATCGTCATGAAATCCACGCCCTCCTCCGCATGCGCACGTACAACCTTCAGAAAATCCTGCGCGGTGATCTCGAGCAAATCCTTTTCGAGATACCCGATTGCATCGTACATTGGAACCGTGCCGATCATCGCCGGCGACTCCGCGACGAGCTTTTTCCGGAAGGTATTGGTCTTGCCGTAATTGCTGAGGTCCATGATTGCCTCCGCGCCGAATTGATGCGCAAGCGCGACCTTCTGCATCTCGACATCATAATTCTTCGCATCGCCGGAGATGCCGAGATTGACATTGATTTTTGTCCGCAGCCCGCTGCCGATGCCCTCCGGCGACAGTGCCTTGTGATTGATGTTGCAGGGAATCGCAACCTCACCCGATGCAACCAGCGCACGCAGCTTTTCCGCGTCCATATATTCCTTCTTTGCGACGATTTCCATTTCCGGCGTGATAATGCCCTTTTTCGCCGCTTCCATTTGTGTATAATACTGTTTCATAATGATTCCTTTCAGTTTTCTGCATATTCGCTGTGCAGATCAAATCCGTGATGCACAGGACCGCTGCCGCTGCCGAGATCAAGCATCGCGGCAAGCGCACCGGAAAGATACTGCTTGGCGCGCGTGACCGCCGCCTCTATTGTATAGCCCTTGGCAAGATTTGCCGCAATCGCAGAGGACAGCGTACAGCCTGTCCCGTGCGTATTCGGGTTGTCAATGCGTTTCCCGAAAAGCCACTGTCCGAGCGCACCTGCACATAGATAATCATTTGCGTCACTGAGACTGTGACCGCCCTTGAGCAGCACCGCACAGCCGTATGTGCCGGATATCTGCTGCGCCGCATGCTCCATATCCGAAGGCGTGCGGATTTCGTTGCCGGTCAGCACCTCTGCTTCCGGAATATTCGGCGTCACCAGCATCGCAAGCGGCATCAGCTGCGCCGTCAGTGAAGAAATTGCATCCTCGCCGATCAGCCTTGCGCCGCTCGTTGCGACCATGACCGGATCAAGCACAATATTCTTTGCGTCATACTGTTTCAGTTTCTGCGCAATGACGCCGATCAGCGCCGCCGAGGACACCATGCCGATCTTGACCGCATCCGGTACAATATCCGTAAAGACGCTATCGAGCTGCATTGCCAGAAATCCCGGCGTCACCTCAAGGATTCCGGAAACACCGGTCGTATTCTGTGCCGTCAGCGCCGTGATTGCGCTCATGCCATAGACGCCGTTTGCAGTCATGGTTTTGAGATCCGCCTGAATGCCGGCGCCGCCGCTGCAATCACTGCCCGCTATGGTCAATGCGGTTTTCATCATACAATTCCTCCTGCAAGCCGCTTCATTTCCGCCGCGGCGCGTTCAATATCTGCTGCACCGAACACCGCCGAGACAACCGCCGCACCGGCTGCGCCGAGTCCGTGCAGAGCGGTGATATTCTCTTTTGTGATGCCGCCGATTGCGACCGCCGGAATCCGCACGCTGCCGGCAATCCCGCGGAACTGCTCCGGCGTAATTCGGATCGCATCCTTTTTCGTCGGAGACGGGAACACTGCGCCGACACCGAGATAATCTGCGCCGGATGCTTCCGCAAGCTGCGCCTGTTCTATGGTTTTCGCCGTTGCACCGATGATGAAGCCGTCCGGCACCTGTTTGCGGATTTCTGCGACAGGCGCATCCGTAATCCCGACATGCACGCCGTCCGCACCGACTGCCAGCGCCGCCTTCCAGTCATCATTGACAATCAGCCGGACGCCGTACCGGTGACAGATCGCTGCCGCTTGTCCTGCGGTTTCAATCAGAGCATTCGTATCTGCATGCTTTTCGCGGAGCTGGACGATTGCCGCCCCGCCTTTGCATGCATCCTCGATTGCAGAATACAAATCGCGCTGCCCGATGCAGCCGCGATCGGTAATTGCGTAGAGAAGCAGCTCATTTCTGCCGATGCGCATTTCTGCCGCCTGCCGCAGATTTTGCAGATAATCTGCCGGCTCCGGCTGCTGCATACAGCCGCTCATAACGCATACGCCCGCTGCACCCCAGTGCAGCACGGAAGGCAGATTGTCCGCGGAAATGCCGCCGATTCCGTATACCGGAAGCTGCGTATTTGCACACATGTCACGCAGGAATGAAAGTCCCCTGCCCTGCAAACCGCGCTTGCAGTCCGTCTCGAAGATATGTCCTGCAATCACATAGGATACGCCGTATTGTTCCGCCTCTTTCAGCTCATCAAGGCTGTGGCAGGATGTGCCGGTCTCATGAAACTGCCGCAGGATATCCCCGCCGGTTGTCCGGAGCTGCGGCAGCGGCAGATGCACCGACTTTGCACCGAGCCGCAGTGCCGCCTCCGGATGCCCGTGCAGTGTGCAGATGACGCTATATTTCCGGCAGATATCCATGACCTGCTCCGCAAGCGATGCATAATCTGAATCGGACAAATCCTTCTCGCGCAAAATAATCCGGTCCGGCTTCAACTGCGCAATCTGCTCGATTCTGCCAAGAAAATCGTCACTGCAAAGTGTCCGGTTCGTGATACAGATCAGTTCAGACATAGAGATAGTCATTCAGCACGGGCTGCAAGCCTTCCGCCTTCATATCGCGGTACATCTGCGCAAGACTGCGGTTATCTGCAATTTCAAACTGCGCATCGCCCTCCTCGCTGTTCTCCTTTCCGGTATATTTGCTCTCGTGGTCGCCGATGCCGGTCGAAACACCCGCAGAAATCTTCGTTGCCGCGATCTTTACGATGCCGTTGCGGAACGAAGCGCTCTCGCGCGAGGAGACCGTGATGCCCGCAAACGGCAGGAAGATGCGGTAGGCACAGAGGATCTGGCAGAGCTGCCGTTCCCCGACATCATGCGGATTGATTTTGCCGTTATTGATGATCGGGCGCAGGCGCGGACAGGAAAGCGAGACCTCCGCATGCGGATATTTCCGCTGGAGATAATAGACATGCAGCGCCGATGCAAGCGCATCCTTCCGGAAATCGGAAAGCCCGAGCAGTGCAGAGCATGCCACGCCGCGCATGCCGCCCATCAGCGCGCGCTCCTGCGCTTCAAAGCGGTAAGGCCAGACGCGCTTGTGTCCGGCAAGATGCAGCGTTTCATATTTATCGGTGTCGTAGGTCTCCTGAAACACCGTGACATAATCGACGCCGCATTCATGCAGATAACGGTAATCCTCCGTATTGACCGGATAGATTTCGATGCCGACCATGCGGAAATATTTGCGTGCCAGCTTACATGCCTCGCCGATATAATGAATATCGCTCTTTGCACGGCTCTCGCCGGTCAGAATCAGAATCTCCTCCATGCCGCTTTCCGCAATGACCTGCATTTCATGCTCGATCTGCTCCGGCGTCAGCCGCATTCTGCGGATATGGTTGTAGCAGTTGAAGCCGCAGTAAACGCAGTAATTTTCGCAGTAATTTGCAATATACAGCGGTGTGAACAGATAGACCGTATTGCCGAAATGCTTTCTCGTTTCGATGCGTGCGCGCTCCGCCATGCGTTCCAGAAACGGCTCCGCGGCAGGCGAAAGCAATGCTTTCAGATCATCGACCGAAAGTGTCTGCTTTTCAAGCGCATGCAGCACATCCGCGCCGGTATACTGTGCCGGATCATAGCCTGCGACTGCCGTCATGACCTTTTCGCGGATATCGGACTGAATCTGCTCCTGTCCCTCCATGTACGCCATATGATCGGTGCGGCAGGAAGGATCATTTTCAAGCTGATGCTTTCGTTTGAGTGCCTCCGGCGACAGCGCGTCCGAATCAATCAGAAATTCATTTTCCATGATGCCGCCTTCTTTCAGTCATGCAGGAAGCCGGTCAGCGTATCCGAAGGCGCTGCGCCCCTGACGAGCACTCTGCCGAGACCGGAAAGATATGCCGCTCTGCCGGCTTCGATTGCCTGCCGGAAAGCACCCGCCATGACCGGCAGATCGCCGGCGGTTGCCAGCGCCGTATTGGACATCACCGCCGCAGCGCCCATTTCCATTGCTTCACATGCCTGCGAGGGTCTGCCGATTCCGGCATCGACAATCACCGGCAGGTCGATCTCATCAATCAGAATCTGGATGAAATCTCTGGTTGCAAGACCCTTGTTTGAGCCGATCGGCGATGCCAGCGGCATGACGCTCGCGGCGCCCGCATTGACCAGATCACGCGCCGTATTGAGATCGGGATACATGTACGGCATGACGATAAAGCCCTCTTTTGCGAGGATTTCCGTCGCTCTGACCGTCTCCGCGTTATCGGGCAGCAGATATTTCGTATCGCGCATAATCTCGATCTTGACGAAATCGCCGCAGCCGAGCTCTCTTGCAAGTCTTGCGATGCGGACGGCTTCATCGGCATTGCGCGCGCCGGAGGTATTCGGCAGCAGCGTGACGCCCTTCGGGATATAATCGAGGATATTCTCCTGTTCCTTCGTATTGGCGCGGCGCACCGCACAGGTAATGATCTCCGCACCTGCGTATTTGACAGCCGCTTCGATCAGCGAGAGGGAATATTTGCCGGAGCCGAGAATGAATCTCGACGAAAATTCATGTCCGGCGATGATGAGTTTATCATCGTTCATTTTCTGTGATTCTCCTTTGTTATGATGATTCCAGCCCTGCAAGCAGGCGCAGGATCATATGTGCTTCATGGGACGCGCAGACCCCGACACGCGCCGAGATCAGTCCGAGCCCGTCGGCGACATCGCTTCTGCCGTCGCCGCAGAGATAAAAATGCGAAGTGATCCTGCGTGTCTGAATCTCATTTGCAGAACCGATGCCTGCCATACCGCTCGCGGAGACCAGATACGCCTCCGGCAGATGCTCCAGCACGCAGTTGACGAGCATCGCCTTCTGATCGGCACGGTCAAATGCCTCGCAGATGACCGGATATCCTTTCAGCAGCTTCGGAATATTCTTCGCATCCAGCTTCACGGTCTCCGATGTGATTTCGCAATAGGGCGCAATGCGGCGCAGCGTTTCCGCGAGTGCTTCGGTCTTGTACTGCCCGAGCTGATCGGGGAAATACTGCTGCCGGTTGAGATTGGAAATATCGACGCGGTCGAAGTCAATCAGGTGCAGCCTGCCGACACCGGCGCGCGCCAGATGCACTGCGGCATTGGAGCCTAAGCCGCCGAGTCCGCAGACCGCGACTGCGCCTGCTGCAAATTTCGCCTGTATATCCGCGCCGTGCCGTTCGCAGAGTGCAGCATACATTTCCTCTTTTGTCGGAATTGTCATATCAGCCGCCCCCTACAAATCCGACAATTTCGACCTTGTCGCCGTCTTTGACGACCGTGCTTTCATACTGCGTCTTCGGCACGATCTGCTCATTCAGCTCGACGGCAACGCGCTGCGGCTGATATCCGCCGTCCGCAACGAGCTTTGCAATGCTGCTGCCTGCGCAGTCTGACGGAGCACCGTTGACTGTTACCATAATGCATACACCTCCGGTTCAAATAAAAAACGGGGAGCCGCGCAAAAACACAGCTCCCCGCAGATATCGGGTCAATATGTCCCTACGTTGGCATTATCCAAATCAGGTTATAGGTCGAAGGCTCAGGCGCCTTCCTCTCAGCCTGCTTACAAGCTCCCTGTTGTATTGATTATTATAACACACTTTATGCAAAAGGTCAATATGCAAAATCAAGACCTATGCAAACTTCATGCGCTCGGCAACGGCAAGCGCGTCGCAGCGTTCGTTTTCCGGATGCCCCGCGTGCCCCTTTACCCAGACGAACGTCACCTTATGCTTTTGCAGCAGCGGCAGAAGGCGCTCCCAGAGATCGACATTCAGCGCCGGCTTCTTGTCGGATTTGATCCAGCCCTTCTTCTTCCAGCCGTAGACCCAGCCCTTCGTCACACTGTCCACAACATAGCGGCTGTCAGTTGTCAGCGTCACGGCGCAGGGTGTATTGAGTGCCTCCAGTCCGGAGATCACGCCCATGAGCTCCATGCGGTTGTTCGTTGTATGCGCCTCACCGCCCGAAAGCTCCTTTTCATGTACCTTGCCTGCCGCATCCGTAAACCGCAGGACCGTGCCCCAGCCGCCGGGTCCCGGATTGCCGCTGCATGCGCCGTCCGAGAACATCTGCACCTGCGGCAGACCGTTTTCAATGATCATGGATTGCCCGTGCTCCTCTCATTTCTCCGTTTTGCCTGCGCAGACATACGCGCAGCTTGTTATATTATCCCTGATTTTCACGGAAATTGCAAGCCTGTTCCGGAGATTTGTTGAAAATGCCGAAAATTGCAGGATTCTTAAAAATCTTGTGTCGGGGACTGGATTTTTATTCCTGAGTATGTTATAATGGTGTTATCTCCGGTCTAGGGGATAGCTGCGCACGCAGATATCTCCTAAATACACCGGTATACAAAGAATGGAGGTTTTTCCAATGGGCAAAAAATATTGTTACCTCTTCTCTGAGGGTAACGCAAACATGCGTGAGCTCCTCGGCGGTAAGGGCGCGAACCTCGCTGAGATGACCAACATCGGTCTTCCGGTTCCGCAGGGCTTTACCATTTCTACCGAGGCTTGCACACAGTACTACGAGGACGGCCGTCAGATCAATCCTGAGATCATGGCTGAAATCGAAGAGTACATTGTCAAGATGGAAGGCATCACCGGCAAGAAGTTCGGTGACAAGGAGAATCCGCTGCTCGTTTCTGTCCGTTCGGGCGCAAGAGCATCCATGCCCGGCATGATGGATACGATCCTCAACCTCGGTCTGAACGAAGAGGTTGTTAAGACCATGGCTGCAAAGTCCAACAACGAGCGCTGGGCTTATGACTGCTACAGAAGATTCATCCAGATGTATTCCGACGTCGTTATGGAAGTCGGCAAGAAGTACTTTGAGGAGCTCATCGACAAGATGAAGGCTGACCGCGGCGTCAAGCAGGACGTTGAGCTGACCGCTGCTGACCTCAAGGAGCTCGCTGAGCAGTTCAAGGCTGAGTACAAGGCAAAGATCGGTGAGGACTTCCCGACCGATCCGAAGGAGCAGCTCATGGGCGCAATCAAGGCTGTTTTCCGTTCCTGGGACAACCCGCGTGCAAACGTCTACCGCCGCGACAACGATATCCCGTATTCCTGGGGTACTGCTGTCAACGTGCAGATGATGGCATTCGGCAACATGGGCGATGACTGCGGTACCGGTGTTGCATTTACCCGTGACCCGGCAACCGGCGAGAAGAAGCTCATGGGTGAGTTCCTGAAGAACGCACAGGGCGAGGACGTCGTTGCAGGTGTCCGTACCCCGATGCCGATCGCACAGATGGAAGAAGAGTTCCCGGATGCATACGCAGAGTTCATCAAGGTCTGCAACATCCTCGAGGAGCACTATCATGATATGCAGGATATGGAGTTCACTGTCGAGAATAAGAAGCTCTACATGCTCCAGTGCCGCAACGGTAAGAGAACTGCTCCGGCAGCACTCAAGATCGCTTGCGATCTCGTTGACGAAGGCATGAAGACCGAGGAAGAGGCAGTTCTGATGATTGATCCTCGTAACCTCGACACCCTGCTTCACCCGCAGTTCGATGCAAAGGCTCTGAAGGCTGCAAAGCCGCTCGGCAAGGGTCTCGGTGCATCCCCCGGCGCAGCTTGCGGTAAGGTTGTCTTTACTGCTGATGACGCTGAGGCATGGAACGCTCGCGGCGAAAAGGTCGTTCTCGTTCGTCTGGAGACCTCTCCGGAGGACATCACCGGTATGAAGGCATCTCAGGGTATCCTGACTGTCCGCGGCGGTATGACCTCTCACGCAGCTGTTGTTGCCCGCGGTATGGGTACCTGCTGTGTTTCCGGCTGCTCCGAGATCAATATGGACGAGGCAAACAAGGTCTTCACGCTCGCAGGCGAGACCTTCAAGGAAGGCGATCCGATCTCCATTGACGGTACCACCGGTAACATCTACAAGGGCATCATCCCGACGGTTGACGCACAGATCGCAGGCGAGTTCGGCAGAGTTATGGGCTGGGCAGACAAGTTCCGCAAGCTCAAGGTCCGCACGAACGCTGATACGCCGGCAGATGCAAAGAAGGCAAGAGAGCTTGGCGCTGAGGGTATCGGTCTCTGCCGTACCGAGCACATGTTCTTCGAGCCGTCCAGAATCGCTGCATTCCGTGAGATGATCTGCGCAGATACTGTTGAGCAGCGCGAGGCAGCTCTGGCAAAGATCGAGCCGATGCAGCAGGCAGACTTCGAGGCTCTCTATGAGGCTCTCGAGGGCAACCCTGTTACCATTCGTTTCCTGGATCCGCCGCTTCACGAGTTCGTTCCGACCGAAGAGGCTGATATCAAGGCACTGGCTGACGCACAGGGCAAGACCGTTGAGCAGATCAAGGCGATCATCGCTTCTCTCCACGAGTTCAACCCGATGATGGGTCACCGCGGCTGCCGTCTGGCTGTCACCTATCCGGAAATCGCAGCAATGCAGACCAAGGCTGTCATCAAGGCAGCAATCAACGTACAGAAGAAGCACGCTGACTGGACCGTCAAGCCGGAGATCATGATCCCGCTGGTCGGCGAAGTCAAGGAGCTCAAGTACGTGAAGGATGTTGTCAAGAAGACTGCTGATGAGACCATCGCAGCAGCAGGCGCAAAGCTGGAGTACGAGATCGGTACCATGATCGAGATCCCGCGTGCAGCACTGACCGCTGATGACATCGCAAAGGAAGCTGACTTCTTCTGCTTCGGTACCAATGACCTCACGCAGATGACCTTCGGCTTCTCCCGTGACGATGCAGGCAAGTTCCTCGGCGCATACTATGACACCAAGATCTTTGAGAACGATCCGTTCGCAAAGCTGGATCAGGTCGGCGTCGGCAAGCTGATGAAGATGGCAATCGAGCTGGGCAAGCCGGTCAATCCGAAGCTCCACTGCGGTATCTGCGGTGAGCACGGCGGTGATCCGTCCTCTGTCGAGTTCTGCCACCAGATCGGTCTGGATTATGTTTCCTGCTCGCCGTTCCGTGTGCCGATCGCAAGACTGGCTGCGGCACAGGCTGCACTCCGCAAGTAATTCATTCCCGATTCTGATATTGAATCACAACACCCCCGCAGATTGAAGGTCTGCGGGGGTGTTTTTCATCTGTTTATACATACGTTATGGGATAGCACATGCTGAAATGCGCCCCATAAGATAGTATCACATTGCACACCATAACAAAAATAAGCGCAGCCGGACCGACTGCGCTTTTATTATGATATAAAAATCGGGTTTGACCGGAGTTCATTATACATCATCCCCACTTCGGGTGGGAATCAAGGAGCTTGAAGCGGTAGCCGCGTCCGATGAGGTCTTGCAGCACCGCGGGCAGAATGCTGACCGTCCCGTCCTCCGTATCATGGAACAAAAACACGACCGGCGTCTCCGGCTCATCGTCAAACCAGCTGATCGTTTCACGGTAGGACTTCATGAAATATTCCTCGTCGGGAAGCTGCTCGGTATTGCCCTTCTGCCACTTGTCATTGTCGCCTGCGTTCCAGTCAAACCACTGGTATCCGTCCGCGACAATCCGCTGCTTGATCTCCTCGCTGACAGCCGCCGCATACTTTGTTGTCGAGCCGCCCGGGAAGCGCACGCAAAGCCGCTCCGGCAGTTCCCCGCAGGCACTCTGCGCCGCCTGCCGCCACTGCGCAAGCTCATTCATAAACGCATCCGCCGAAGTATAGCACTTTTTCATATCATGCGTATAGGAGTGACAGGCAATCAGATTCCCGCGATTGACAATCTCCGCCGCATATTCCGGATACCGGTCAACATATGTGCCGACCGTAAAAAATGTCGCCCTTGCACCGTAATGGTCGAGAATATCCAGCACCTGCGGCGTATTCTTGCATGGACCGTCATCAAATGTCAGATAGATATCGCGCGGAACCGCAGCCGCAGGCTCTGAACCGGACGGCAGCACGGTTGCTCCGGTGCCCGCTGCGGAAACCGTCGTTCCGGCAGCAGTCTCCTCCGGCGTAGCGGCAGCCGGTGTCCCGTTTTCCGGCGTATGATTGATGCAGAAGGCAATCAGCGCATACAGTGCCCAGACGCCCAGCAGCAGCAGCTTCAATGCAGAATTTTTTTGTTCCGATGTATTTTCACTCATGTATTTCAACTTCGCTTTCTCAGAAATCTGCTTTCTATATTATAACACCGCGCCCGCTGCATGTCAATATCCGAAATTTTAGATTATTCTGAAAAAAACGGTGCAGATGTTCGGCGATTTGTCAAATCGTGCATGAAATGCGCCGCAGCTCTTGACAAGCACAGGATTTCATTGTATAGTTAGAGAGGCAACAAAACCGCGAAAAGGAGATGCATGCAATGATACAGGGGCTGCACCATATTTCCATGAAGACGGCAAGCGATGAGGAATATCAGAAGGTACGCGCATTTTATGTTGATTTACTCAAGCTGCGCATCATCAAAGAATGCGATGCCTGCACGCTGCTGGATACCGGCAGCGGTATCGTCGAGATTTTCCGGAACGGCACCGAACCGATGCAGCAGGGCATCATCCGGCATTTTGCATTCGCCGCAGAAGATGTCGATGCCTGCATTGAGAAAGTCCGTGCGGCAGGATATACGATTCATGTTGAACCGAAGGATGTACAGATCGGCGGCGATCCGGCTTTTCCGGCGCGCGTCGGCTTCTGCATCGGACCGCTCGGCGAGCAGGTCGAATTCTTCTGTCAGAAGTGGTGAGCGGCATGGAGGCGCAAAATACACTGTTCATCCGCGGTCTGCGCATCGGCTGGGCGGATATTCCGCAGGAAAGCTATCTGCGGCGGATTCCGGCAATCTCCGCACTGGATACGCTGGAATTCCGGCAGCCGGTCACCTTCTTTGCCGGCGAGAACGGCAGCGGCAAATCCACGCTGCTCGAGGCGATAGCCGTAGCATACGGCTTCAATCCGGAGGGCGGCACGCGCAATTACAGCTTTTCGACATACGACTCGCACTCTGAATTATGCGATGCGCTGCATCTGACGAAGAACTGGCGCAGGGCGGAATGGGGCTATTTTCTGCGCGCGGAGAGCTTTTACAATGTAGCAACCGCGGAGGATGCATACACCCGAATCGACGGCATTCCGCAGCATTATCATGAGCGCTCACACGGTGAGAGCTTTCTGAAGCTCGTACAGAAGAACTTTCGTCCGGAGAGCCTCTATCTGCTCGATGAGCCGGAGGCTGCGCTCTCTCCGCAGCGGCAATTAACGCTCCTGCTGGAAATTTCGCGCTGTGTACAGGCAGGCTCGCAGTTTCTGATTGCAACGCATTCGCCGATTCTGCTCGGGCTGCCCGAAGCGGAAATCCTCTCCTTTGACGGCGGCACAATCCGCCCCTGCGCCTATGAGGACACCGAAAGCTACCGGATCACGAAGCTGTTTCTCGAAAACCGCAGACAACTGCTCCGGCATATGGATCTGCTCTGACCGCACCCCGCATTTACAGAGCCATGACTGCCGTTCCCGTGAACGCCGTGCATGGCTCTTTTTCTGCGTACAAAAAATTTTATATCTTTTAAGGACTTTTTAATCGCTTCCGTGTTATAATGAACCCGTTCCACAAACGAAACTGCAACAGGATAAGGAGCTGAGACAATGTTCTTCCGGATGCTGAAAAGCGATCTGCGGCATAACCGCGCACTCAATGTCATACTCTTTCTGTTTATCACCATTGCATCGGCACTGGTGCTGATCGGCGCGGCACAGGTATACTCTGCCCTGACCGGTTCGGCGCGCACCAAAAAGCTCTGCCGGAATGCCGATGCAGTCATCCGGACGATCTGCCTTGCCGATTCCACAGAGCAGCATATAAAAGATGTCAGCGAAATTCTGGACGCAAACCCGAATATCACAGGCTATTCCGCCTATGAAACAGTACAGCCTGCGACCGAAGGCGTCGATTTTGAACACTACGATGAACAGAATTCCACGGTCTTTCAGAATCGGATTTTCCGGCTCTCAAAGCAGTGGTTCGGACACAATCTCGTCTTTGATACCTACGACCGCCCGTTCTATGTGCCGAACGGGAAAATCGCGGTTCCGGTTTCCGTGCAGGAGCTGACCGGCGCAAAGATCGGCGAAACGGTTCGCATCACAACCGATCTCGGCAAAGTCTATGAGTTTGAAATCTGCTGCTTCTTCAAGACTCCGGAGCGCAGCGTCTGTATCATTTCCGACGCAGATTACGAACAAATCGCCCCTGAGTTTGCACGGCGGCGCATGTTTTTCCTGCTGGATTATCCCGGTGTTGTCTATGCAGACCTGCACACGCTCATCACGGATATTTATAATACCAATACCTATGCAGCGGGCGGCACGATCTTCCGTGAGGATGATACCGCTGACAGAACCATTGCGCTGATTGTCTCGGTCTTCGTTGTGCTGATCAGCATTTTCCTGATCCTGCTCGTGCTGATGACTGTCCGGTTTACGATCATTGCTTCACTCAAGGAGGAGGAGAAGGAAATCGGCATCATGCGTGCAATCGGCGTCGAATCGCTGAAATTCCGCTGGCTCTTCGCAGCAAAATACATCGCATTTGCAGCCGTCGGCGGCGTACTCGGCGCGATCATCGGGTTTCCGCTCTCCCGCAAGGTTGTGCTGATGTTCGGCTGCGGCGCACTGAATCCGTCCGGCAGCACCATGCTGCTGATCAGTATATGTGCAGTCAGCGGCATGATTCTCGTCATGATGCTGTTTTCTGTCTTCGTGATGCGCAGAATCCGACGCATCTCGATTATTGACGCGATCCACGGCGAAAACCGCGGCGAGCGCTTCCGCCGGAGCATGCTGCTGCATCTGCACCGGTGCCGGCGGATGCCCGTTCCGCTCTATCTGGCAGCGGCAGACATTCTCTCACGCCTCAAGCGCTATGTTTTCCTGCTGATTACCTATATCCTCGGCGTCTGCATCGTACTGCTGACGGTATTCCTGCGGCATTCGGTCATGAATCCGGATTTTCTGCGATACAGCATCATCACGGACATGGATTTCTACCCCGACTTCACCGATGAAGCGCGCAAGCCATATGACGAACGGGCAGATTATGACGGCATTCCGTTTTATGAGCTGCTCAATGCCGAGCTGAAAGCGGCGGGCATTCCCGCGCACTGTGAGCTGTACAATTCCGATATCGCAATGCTCTGCAAGGACAGCAATGCGCTGCGACAGTATCAGTTCTGCTATGATATCGCATATCCGGAGAAACTGGTCTACCGTCCGGGCGGACAGCCGCCGAAGCTCGCAAATGAGATCGCGCTGAGCTGGCATACCGCCAAACAGCTCGGCATCCGGATTGGCGATACAGTCGAAATGGAATGTAAATCCATGGATTTCATCGACGGTGCATTGCAGGAGTCCACGAAAAGGATTCCGTTTGTTGTGACCGGTTTTATCGACCAGATGGAAGCCGGCTGGCCGCAGGCAGTCGCCGGTTCGGAATACCGGCATGCGGATGACAGTCAGTACCGCTATAAATGGATCGGCTTCTGCATAGACAGCGATGACAAGGAGGGCGTGTTCCGGCAGATCGTTGACCGTTGGGGCAGGGAGAATATCCTGACCGCAGATGAAATGGTCAAGCTGGAAAGTGAGCAGTTTGACCGCGTGCTGACGCTTCTGGTCTATGTCATGGGCGGCATGGTGCTGCTGGTCACCGTGCTGATCACCGTGCTCTATCTCAATATATTCATCGCCGAGGACACGCCGGAGATCGCATTGCTCCGCAGCATCGGCTTCTCCGGTTCGACGGTCTTTCTCTGGCAGCTGCTGCGCATTGTCATTCTGGCAGCGTCCGCGATTCTGATTGCCATTCTGTTGTTCCGCACGGCAGGCAGCATGCTGGCGGCATTCCTATTTGAGCAGATTGTTGACCTGACCGGTTTCCGGTTCCTGCCGTTCCCGCAGTTCCTGTGGGGACTGATGCCGCTGATGATGCTGACGGCTGTGCTTTTGCCGACCGTCCTGCGGCTGCGGCATATCGGGCAGACCGATCTGCGGCTGCTGAATGAAGAATAAGGAGGCGTCTTTCATGTCTGAGATTTTATCTGTCACTGATCTCTGCAAAACATATATCATCCGGCAGAACAGCAACAATGTGCTCTGCAATATCAATTTCACGATGCAGGAGGGCGAATTCGTTTCCGTCATGGGACCGAGCGGCAGCGGCAAATCGACGCTGCTGTATACGGTCAGCGGCATGGATACGCCGACCTCCGGCGAGGTAAAATTCTGCGGAAAGACGATCTCCGCCATGCCGCAGAAGGAGCTGACACAGCTTCGCCTGCGCGAAATGGGTTTCATCTTCCAGCAGATGTACATGATGAAAAAGCTCTGCATCCTCGATAATATCATTCTCCCCGGCTATCAGGCAGGCGGAGACCGGAAGGCGGTCAATCAGCGCGCCGAAATGCTGATGCGGCGTCTCGGCATCATCGGAATCGCAGGGCATGAGATCAAGGAGGTCTCCGGCGGCGAATTGCAGCGCGCCTGCCTCTGCCGTGCGCTGATCAACGAACCGAAGATCATCTTTGCCGATGAGCCGACCGGTGCACTGAATTCCAGCGCTGCCGGCGATGTCATGCGTGAGCTGATTGCCGCAAATAACGCAGGCACCGGTATCCTCATGGTCACGCACAGCGAGCATGTCGCCGCGCAGAGCGAGCGTGTGATCTATCTGATAGACGGCGGCATTCAGGGCGAATTGCAGCTCGGCAAGCTCACAGAGCCCTCAGAGCTGGGCGCCCGTGAACGCAGACTGCATGCATGGCTGAGTGATCTCGGCTGGTAAGGAGAATGGCTATGAAACGACCGATACTCTGTGCCGCGGCAGCGCTGATGCTGCTGACCTGCGGTTGCAGTGAACCGACCTATGAGGGCTTTGTGATACCGGAGCAGGGCGCAAGCACGCTCACGCCGGTTTCATCCTATACGACCGGCAACAGCTATGCGGGCATCGCGCCGACGGAAGAACAAACCGAAGCCACGTTTCGCTCCCCCGACGGTCTCTGCGTCATTGACAGAAAGAAAAGCTATTACAATGTCACGCTCGATCTGACGCAGGGCGATCACCGCGCGGCAGGCAAAGCATATGCAGAAGCGGCGTTATTGGCAGTTCCCGATTACGAAGCGTTCATCGACCGGTATGTCAATGAACTGATCGGGCAGACCTTCCGGAAAGGGCAGGTTACGGAGATCGGGAAAGCACTCTCTCAGCGAATCCGCGATCTGACCGCCGCGCTTCCGGCGGATTACAAGGCGGAGCTTGAAGGCTTTGCCGCGCCGTTTCACGGGGGCGAAACGGGCTTTTCCAAGGACGGAAAGCTGAGCAAAGAAGAAGCCATGCTGCTGCATCTGGTGCCGGATGTGCTGCGCAATACCGCATGCAGCGCACTGACCGCCGACGGCAGCCGTACTGCATCCGGCAAACGCCTGACTGCAAGAGTGCTTGAATGGGATTTCGGCAGAAACAATCTCATGTGCGGTGCGCACTGCGTTCTGCATCTCAAAAACGGTGCGCAGTCGCTGACCAGCGTCACCTCGCTCGGGCTGCTGGATGTCATCACCGGCATCAATCAGAACGGCGTATTTGCTGCGGTTCTCGACGTCGGTTCCATGGATGTTCTGTATGACAGCACCGGAAAGGAAAGCTATACCTTCGCGGTACGCGAGGGACTGGAGACCTGTCAGACAGCAAAGGCATTCGGCGATTATATCATCCGCCGCGCGCCGGCATTCCCCTACAGCCACAATGTCTTCATCACCGATGAAAATGACGCATTTGTTGCGGAAAACTGTACTGCACCGGAGGAAGGAACGCCGATTCTGCGTGATGAAAACACAAAGCTGTGCGACGGACTCACATGGAATACCGCGGGCTGTCTCTGTGCGGTCAATGCCTTTGCAGCTGACGGGAACCAGTCATACTTCATGCAGTATGCGGAAAATATCGGACGCTGGCACAAATATGACTGTCTGTTCGGCAATGAAACGAAGCTGACGCTTTCGCGCATGGAGGAACTGATGACAAGCGAGCAGACCGGTACATTTCTCGATAATATCCGCAGCGAGGGCGTTGTATTTATCCTGCTTGCGGATTATCACACCCGCACACTGACCGCCGCACTGACCGGCACGGAAGGCGTAACGGATCAGCCGGAGTTTCTGAATCTCGGCGAATTTTGAAGAATCCTTTGACAGTGAAACCTGCCGGACAATCCCATTTTTCATCATACCGCAGTGAAATCAGAATGCCCTCAGAACGCGCTGAGGGCATTGCTTCTCTATCAGGACATTCCGTCTGATAACATGATTGACACAGAATTCATGCCTGCTTGTTCAGCAGTTCACGCTTCATCAATGTAAAGTCAACGGCATTGATCTGATTGTCCTTTTTGAAATCGGCTGCTTTCCAGTTGATGAGCTTTGCATCAGGGACATCCAGCAGCCATTTTTGCAGGAGAACGGCATCTGCGATGCGGAATGTACCGTCTGCATTCACATCGCCGTCCGCAATCTCATTGAAAAGCGTATATACTCTTGTTACGGCTGCGGAATCAAAAGACTGCGCATGATTCTGCCTGACAGGATACAATAAATCCCACGCATTCTGACTGCCGTCCGGATTCAGCCGGATATAGACAAGCTCCTGCTGCTCCAGTATGACAATCACCTTTTCTGTTCCGCAGGCATCAAGCCAGTATTCAATCAGTGTCACGCCGCTGCCGCCGAAATAATCGGGATAAGCCTGCGCATCTTGCAGTTTCTGCATTAGAGCTTCAAAGGAATCAGAGGATTCGATGAACGCATTGACTTCATTATGCGTGAGCCTTGGAGCATCCGGCGCAAGTTCACCGCGAATGACGGCTCTTTCGCGTCTGAATTCACCGATCAGCCAGTTTTCTTTTTGTTCCAGTTCTTGCAGCGCTGCTTTCTGTTCGGCAGTCAGCGTGTCATCAACAACCGTGACCGTTGCAGTAACGGAACGCACAGGCGATTCGTCCGGCATCAGCTCGACGTTATCCGCATTCAGCTTTGCAGACACTTTGATATGTGCAGTACCTTCGCTGCATGCCGACACAGTGCCGTCAGCCGAGACAGATGCAACCTTGCCGGAATCGGAAACATAGACGAGAGATTCCGCATGATAATACTGACTGTCGAGCAGCACATGCAGCTTTTGCGATGCGCCGACATGCAGGATAATCTCCGGCGTTTCAAGTGCAAATCCGTACAGTTCAGGCACTTGCAGACCGGCATCGGTGGTTGTCGTTGCAGTCTGCACAGGCGCAGTTGTTTGTGTTCCGGTATTCACTTCCTCAGAGTCGGCTGCGGTACGGTAAGCCGCAGAATCATTCTCCGCATAAGCCGGTGTCAGATTTGCCGCAGGGCATATACCGGTGAAAAGAGAGAGCGAAAGCATACCTGCGGTCATGCATGATAATACGTTCTTTTTCATCATAAACACTTCCTTTCAAAGATTCAGAATGATCGGTAAAGCGTCACGCAGAGGAACCGATGCGAGCGCTCCGCTCTCTGCATCATAATACACAAACAAAGGCGCTTCATCGGTAACTTCATAAACAGCACAGCGACCGCTTTCATCAAGGAAATAGTACGCGAAACTTCTGCCCGAACCAAATTCCGCATCCGGATAGCGATTTGTGCGTGCAATCAGCGAACAGAGCTCGGATTCCGCTGCATCGTCTGTTACCGTATGCGCAGAAAGATATTCTTTGAGTTTCTCTGCGGTCATTCGGCTTTCAGAATCCATGCCCATAATCCGCTGACGGAGTTTCATTGCATATCCCAGCGCGGGTCGGGATTCCAGCAGCGAGATTTTCTGCTGTATCTCCAGCCTTTCCGCATCAGAAAGAGCCTGATAGAACGGCTTTGATACATATTGCGGATTCTCATGTTCCCAGCTGCCGCAGTCGATATCTTTCCATTCATTGAGAATATAGCTGCGTATGATGTCTTCGCCGACAAGCGGAACCGTCTTTTCAGAAACAGCTGTTGTTTCGTGGACAGCAGTCGTTTCAGAAGCTGTCGTGCTGACTGTCTGTCCCGCAGTTGTGACGGACGGACCCGCAGATGCTGTCACGGGTGAAGTATCCGGCACTGCGGCAGATTCAGTGAAAATGCGTTCTGTTTCCTGCTGATTCGGAATGTCTGCACGGACCGTTTCGGCGGCGGTTTCATTTTGTCCTGTCTGCCGGTCGGATGTTTGATGCCGGACAGCAGATGACGTTGTCGGCGCGGTTGTGTCCGGACGGGAAGAATCCGTGCCGGATGCCTGCGAATCTGACTGTTCCGTCATCAGCGGGCGCGAGGAATCGTCCTGCGTATAGATCATTTCACCCGAATCAGTTGATGAGATTGGTTTCTGATTGATTCTGCTGATCAGGATGCCCCAGCCAGCCGCAAAAGCCAGACACGCAGCAACGGCAGCAAGCGATACAGGAAGGGGAAACCGGATCGGGCGCGCTGCTGTTTCCGGATCGGATTTCGTGACCGGCTGGATCGGATGCGCAGCGGCAGGCTCGGATACCGGACAGTCCGAATCCGGCAGCTCAGAGCGGGCAGGGCTGTCCGCAGCGGCAGAGGGTTCGTCAAAATAGCATCTGACAAGGTCTTCCGGAATGTCACCGAGCGCCTGCATAAAACGCATTGCATTCATACGAATCCCTCCTTTTCGAGATATTCCCGAAGCTGCTGCCGGATACGAAGCAGCTTCATCTTCACTGCACCGACGCTCAGTTTATGCTTTTCTGCGATTGTTTTCACAGAATCTGACATATAGTAGCGCTGAATAAACATGCGTTTTGTGTCAGGCGGCAGGGATTGAAGCCATGCTGTAATTGCTGCGGTCAGTTCCCGCTGCTCCATTTCCCGATCCACACAATCCGTTGACGGGATGATTTCGGAGATTTCATCCAGAGCCGCCGAAAACTGCGTGCCGCCGCGCTTTTGCCTGTGTGCCCTTTCATATTTTTGCAGTGCGGCTTTGCGGACGAGTGCAGCAAGATATGCAGGAAGGTGATCGGGCGCATTCGGGGGGATTGCATTCCAGACACCCATCAGCATATCATTGACACATTCCTCTGCATCTTCGCGGTTTCCGATGATACGGTATGCAATCTGCCGGCAGAATGCACCGTATTGTTTTTGAATGATTTGAAGTACCTGCTCATCGCGCTGATTCAGCAGCTCGATGATACGTTGATCGTCATGCATTACTTCACCCCCCTCTATCCATTATGTTCGTGTTTTTCAGCTTTGGTAACGCGAAATCGAAAATTTATTTTCATTATAGCATAATTTCATATGAGAAGCAATGTCATACGCTTAATCAAAGCGCTCCGGCAGGTTGAGCGTAACATTAACATGATATTCTCAGCTTGCTTTTTTTCGTATAATATGATATGATTAGCAGGAAAGGAAAGGTGTTTGCATGACAGATATCCTCATGATCGAAGATGATCCGGAGCTCGGCACATTGCTGCGCGATTTTCTGCTGCGCGCGGATTTTACCGTCCGCACCTGCACAGACGCTGAGCAGGGACTCGCCGCATTGCAGACAGAACCGTTCCGGCTGGTGCTGCTGGATGTCATGCTGCCCGGCAAGGACGGCTACCGTACCTGCACCGAGATTCGCAAAAAACAGTCTGTTCCGGTGCTGATGATGAGCGCGCGGAGTGATGACGAGAGCAAGCTGCTCGGCTATGAAACCGGCGCGGATGATTACATCGGGAAGCCGTTTTCCGTTCCGGTTCTGATTGCAAAAATCAGGGCGCTTCTGAAACGCACGGCACCGAAGGCAGAATCTGCCGCCTGTCTGACCGGCTGCGGCATCACGCTCAATCCGGTCTCCAGAGAGGTCACAAAGCAGGGCGTGCCGCTGCGGCTCAATGCAAAGGAATTCGACCTGCTGCGTGTACTCATGAAGCATCAAGGCGAGGCGCTCGACAAAAATTTTCTGTTTGATGCAGTCTGGGGCACGGACTGTTTTTCCGAGACCGGCACCGTCAGCGTACATATCCGCTGGCTGCGCGAAAAGCTGGAGGATGATCCGACACATCCGAAAGTCATCTGTACGGTCTGGAAGATCGGCTACCGGTTCGGAGATGCCGGATGAAGCCGCTGATTCGCCTGCTGATTGCCGTTTCTGCGGTGTTTGCGCTGCTGTTCGGATGCTTTGCGCTGCTGTACAGCGGCAGAGTTCAGGCGCAGACACATGCATATTATATCACGACCAACCGCATCACCGATGCACTGCAAACGATTCTCAGGGACGAAGCTGTAACGCCGGCGGCAGCCGTCAGCGCACATGAAGCGGAATGGCGTCTGGAATTCGGCAAGGAAAGCCCTGAGCAGATTCACTTTCTTTCCGCGGAAGACCGTACACAGCCGATCTTTCTCTCCGCTGATAAAAATACCGCCGCCTGCGCCGTTCGGAATGCCGACGGAACACTGTCCGGCTTTCTGTTCTGCACCTATCCCGACCGCATTACGGATACGGTCCTGCGGCTCGGCTGCCTGCTGATTGCCGTCTGCTGGCTGCTGATTACCGGTACCGTGCTGTATATATACTTCCGGATGCTCGCGCCGTTCCGAAGGCTGTCGGAGTATCCGGCACGTATTGCACGCATCCCGACAGCAGAAAAGCTGCCGGAATCAAAAGACCGCTGGTTCGGAAAATATATCTGGGGCATGAATATGCTGCACGATACCTTGCAGGCTGACCGCAGACATATCGGACAAATGGAGGCGCGGCACCGCAAAATGCTCGCGTCGATTGCGCACGGCGTCAAAACACCGCTGACGAATATCCGGCTGTATGCGGATGCGATCGGCACAGGGCTGTACGGCACCGGTCCGGAATCCGCACAGCAGATCGCAGAGAAAATCACAGCAAATGCGGATAAAATCGGGCAGCTCACATCCGAGCTGATCGAGACTGCATCGACCTCTGTCAGCAGCTATGCGCCGGAATACGGCACATTCTATCTGCGCGAGCTTGCAGCGCTCACCAGACAGGAATTTACCGCGCGCATGGAACTGAACCGCATTCCTTTCTCGGTCGAATGCGAATCCAATCCGCTCATCCGCAGCGACCTCTACGGATTATTCCGCATCATCACGCAGCTGCTCGGCAATGCGGAAAAATACGGCGACGGCAGCGGCATTTCGGTTGTGCTGAACCGACAGGATGAGGGCTTTGCGATCATCGTCCGGAACCGCGGCGATCTGCTGCCGGAATCGGAGCTTCCGTTCATCTTCGGCAGCTTCTGGCGCGGCTCCAATGCGCAGAATACCGAGGGCAGCGGCATCGGACTGTATATTTCGCAGCAGATCGCATCGGCACTCGGCGGAACAATCTTCGCAAGGCGCCTGCCGGAATCCGGCGAAATGGAGTTCACAGCATTCTTTGAAGCGCTGTAAAACCGTGAGAAAAGAAAAACGCCCTGAATGCAGGATATCCTCGCATTCAGGGCATTTTATGATTATGGAGACAAGGGGACTCGAACCCTTGACCTCACGGATGTGAACCGTGCGCTCTAACCAGCTGAGCTATGCCTCCGTCGGACTACCCGACTATTATACCACAATCAGCCGGATTTGTCAAGCCCCAATCCGGAAAAAGACACGCCGCACAGTGCAGCGTGTCTTTGCAGCTTATACAGCCGGAAGTGTCGGTGCAGCGTCATCCTTCTTCGGCTCCTTCGGCTTTGCAAGCACCCAGCCGAATGCCGTGCCGCAGATACCGCCGACGATATGCGCCATCTGCGAAATACCGTCATTCGGATGAATCACCGCATTGATGATCTGACCGCTCAGATAGAGAATTGCAACCAGAATCAGCGTGATCGGGATGCTGCCCTTCTTATAGTTTGCAAAGGAGCTGAGCAGAATCAGCATGAAAACAATGCCGCTCGCGCCGAGCAGTGCGCCCTTGAAAATCAGAATCTGCAAAAGACCCGTCACAACCGACGTAATGGCGATCATTTCCATGAGAAGGCGTGAGCCGTATTTCTCCTCCATAATCGGTCCGAGGAGCAGGATATACATGAAATTCCCCAGAAAGTGCGAATAATCCGCGTGACCGAGCACATGCGTAAACAGTCTGACATAGGTCATCGGATTGGTCCAGCCTGAGGCGTAGACGGAGAAAATATGCAGGTTTGTCCAGCCGCGTGTAATAAAGTTCAGCAAAAGTGCAATCGCTGAGATGAGTGTCATCGTCAGGATTACAGGCGAATTGTACTGAAATTTTGCGAAAATCTTTTTCATGTCAGGTTCCTCCGTTTTTGTTGTTTTTGTCCCTGTGAAGAATTGTGTGTCTGAAGCATACCGAATTATATGAATACGGTGCGGATGAAATGGGAACACAATGCTTCCCAGCGTCTTGTTTTATGTAATAGCAGAACGGCTGCGCAGATGACACACGCAGCATCATCTGTGCAGCAAATTCTGATATTATATGAGTTTTGCGATCTTTTTCAGGATCAGCACGACATCCTCGCTGTCCGGCATACCGCTGCCGTTCATGTCAGCATTCAGCTTGCCCTGTGCAGAGACATCCGCCGTTTTGTCCTCGGCAGTAAAGCGTGCCAGCAGCACGGCATCCGAAACATCGACGATTTTGTCGAGATTGACATCGCCTGCAAGCGTGACCTTGCCGGTCTGTCCGGAGACAGTTGTCTCACTGCCCGAGGCGGACGTCGTTGTCTTGGTGGTTGTGGTCGTTGCAGAGGTTGCCTTGGTGTTTTCCGTCGTCTTTGTCTCGCCGCTGCCCTTGAACAAATCCTTCGGCAGTTCGTCGAGCGTCAGGCAGTAATCGCTGTTATAGAGCTTCTTGACCTCGTCCTTGTCCTGATAGTTTTCGCCGGTGACAAAGCGTGCATCGCCGGAATCGTACCACGGGCAGAAATAGAGCCAGTTTGCGTGCTCGACCTGCATATTGGTCAGGCTTGGAATCGAATCATTCTCAGCCATAGCGACCATTTTTTTACCGTCCACATAACCGAACAGCTTATAGAAGATACCGGTCTCCGCATCAAGATTCGGACCGGATGTCTTGCCGTCGTGGCGGTTATATACAGTATTATACTTATCAAACGCAACAATGTCAACCCTGTCGTCGCCGGAATACCAGAGTGCGGAATCATCCGACCATGCATAGAGATTCTGCTCCCAGATCAGATTATGCAGCCCGTACTCATTTTCGAGCGTATCCTGAAGGAATGCCCAGATTTCCTTATAGACCTCCGCGCCTTCCTTTGCCCACCAGAACCATGCGCCCTTGCCGTCCTTGCCGCCGTTGCCCTCCGCCTCATGGAACGGGCGGAAGATCACCGGCACGCCGGCATCCTGCAATTTCAGGAGCTCCGCTGCGAGATACTTCATGCAGAGCTGGAAGTATTCGTATTCGGTTGTGCCCTTCTTCATGCAGTTTGCGGTGACGAAATCGGTATTCTGCGTATAGGTTGTCATGGCGAAATCGAGCGGCTCCCCGAGCGTATAGCTAGCAAGCGTTGTCGGCACATTGACATGCCACGAAGCCGTGCAGATGCCGCCCTTTTCGTTTGTCCATTCGATCATGCGGTCCGCGACGCCGTCATCCCAGCGGTAGCAGGGGCAGTAGCTGCCGAAATCGAAGCCCTGAATCGCCGGATATTTGCCGGTCATCTCGTAGATCAGATTGACGTCATTGTCATAATTATTATAGGTATAATTTCGGTTCTGCGTGCTGTAGGTATAGACCTGACCGTCCTCGCCGGTGCAGTGCCAGTAGAAGGTATTGCCCTGCTCGTCGGTATCCTTGCTCTCCTTGTCGATGACATAGGTCTTGCCGTCGGAATCGACGCAGGCATCTTTTTCCGCATCGTAGCGGATCGTGGTCTGCACCTGATTGCCGCCGCCGTAAATCTGCTGCTGACCGGACAGAATATTCTTACCGTAAACGCTGTGCAGATAGGACATCAGCGCCTTGGTCTCCGGCGTAGCATTTGCATCGCAGGGGACGGCATCCGCTTTGCTCATATCGGGAAACTCCGCCTCGGAGACGACCACATAGTCGATTGCCATATAGCCGTATTTTGCGACAAAGGAGAGCGTATTCTCGCCCTTATTGAGCCGCACCATACCAAAATCGAAATCTGTCCACTTGTCGGTATAGGGCACGGTCGTATGATATTCGCTGCCGTTGACCTCAACCGTCTGATAGCGCCCCTCCTGATTGAGCACCTGTGCGCCGTGCACGGTGATTGCATACATGCCGTCCGCCGGCGCATTGACCGTAAAGCTGAGCGCGGCATTTGTCAGATAGGCAAAGCCCTCACCGCTGTAATCCGGAATCTTCGTCTCATAGATCGAAGTCCAGAGCTCAGCGCCCTCGAGCTTTTCGCCCTCGATTTTCAGCGGAAACGCAGTATCCGCCGCAGTAACAGGCAGCGCACCAAAGACGCCGCACGCGATGACAGCCGCAGAAATGCCTGCCGTCAGCCGGTGTGTAAATGCTTTCATGGTAACTTTTCTCTCCTCAAAATAAACAGTTGATTTGCCCTTTTCTTTTTATGCCGCAGGCATCCCGTGCTGCTGCGGCTTCTGTCCCGATTATATCACAAATGCACAAAAAATTCAAGTGTTCTATGGAAATTCGATGTCATGCGCAAAGGAAAAGCGAACGCAAAACCGTTAAACTGTGGAACCTGTCTATCAGTCGTTATACCGGCAGTAGAAAACTGAAAAGATATCAAAGAGAGGAATAAATAAGCTGCAAAATCAGACGGGAACAAGACCGGCTCCGGCATGCACTGTCATATTCTTTCACTGAAAGGCGGCGTGCAAATCAGCTTATGCGTTCATTGCCTGCTTGACAAATCTATCAAACGAATGCTATAATATACCTGTCAAACTGATTTTTACCGCAGGAGGTGTCACACATGCTCGAACTGGAATGCCTGACCGCAGAATCCGAAAAAGCCGCTGCACAAAGCTGTGTGCCGGACTGCCCCTGTCAGCCCGATCAGCGCGAAAGCGAATGCTTCCCCTATTTCTCCGGCACCGAATCCGACGGGGACGCATAACCGATGTACCGCCTTGCGCCGCATGTTTATCTTGTCGAAGGCGCCGCCGGTGCCTGTCTCTATGACCTCATGCACCGGAAGCTCTGGCATGCATCCCCTGAGACGGCTGCACTGCTCCGCAGGGTTTGCAGCAGCAATCCGGATACGCTTTCTCCGGACGAATCGGATATGCTCCGGCAGCTCTGCAATGCAGGTCTGCTGACAAAAACGCAGTCTCCTGCCCCGCTGCCCGCTATCACGGCACTACGGCAGGAACCGCATATCCGGCAGGCATGGATTGAGCTCTGCACCGACTGCAATCTCCGCTGCCGCCATTGCTATAATGAATCAACCGGCAGCGGCATCCGCATGACAGCCGGTGATTTTCGGCTTGTCTGTCAGCGCTTGCAGGAAGCGGACATCCGTGAAATTCAGATAATCGGCGGTGAACCGTTCCGGCATCCCGATCTGCATGAAATGCTCGAAGCTGCTGCAAAACAGTTTCGCCGCACGGAAATATTCACAAACGGCACACTGCTCAATGAAGCATGGTGCCGCCTGCTGAAAGGCCTGCAAATCCGGCTGGCAGTCTCGGTTTATTCCGATCAGCCGGATATGCACGATGCCGTGACCGGCGTCCGCGGCTCCCATGCAGCCGTTATGCGGGCACTTGATCTGCTCCGCACCTATGATATCCCGTTCCGCACGGCAGCGATTGCGATGCAGGGCAATCCCGCCGGAGACAGCGCGGATGTTGTACGACTTGCGGGCAGAGGCAGTCTGCATCTGCTGACGCCGGAGCTGCTCCGGCGCAAGCTCATCACAAAAGAAACCTTCCGCCGCAGCCTGAATCCGGACAAGGTACGGGCTGCCGTCAGCGGAAATCCCTGCTTTGCGCGCAAAATCTACATCGCCGCCGATCTGACGGTCTATCCCTGCGTCATGGAGCGCAGAATGCAGCACGGCAGCCTGAAAACAGCGCCGCTTTCAAAGCTGCTCCGGCAGGACATCCTGCACCGGAACCGCGACAGCATTCCTGCCTGCCGCATCTGCGAATACCGTTACGCCTGCGCACCCTGTCTGCCGGACGCAGTCTCGGATGATCCGTCGGCAAAGCCCTATTTCTGCACCTACGATGCCGCAGCCGGCATCTGGAATGATCCGGCAGCACAGATTGCTGCCATACTCGGAGGAAATCCATGAAAAAATACGTATCCATACTGCTTGCCGGTATGCTGACTGCATGTGTCTGCACCGGCGCATTCTCTGTCTCCGCCGCAGATTCCGCAGCGAACAGCACTGCAACGATCTCCGCCGCGGAGGTCTGGGCAAAGCCGAATGAAACCGTCACCGTCGATATCACCGTGGAGCATAATCCCGGCATTGCCGCACTGAGCGTCCGGATCGACTACGATGCAGAGAAGCTCACGCTGCTGGACGCAAAAAACAAGGCAGACTGGAAGAGCGCGGAATTCATTGCCGGCGGTGACAAAACCGCCGTGCCGTATCTGCTCAACTGGGACAGCGACGGCACTGCCGATTTCAGGCAGGACGGTGTGATTGCACAGCTGCAATTTGCCGTCAGCGCGGATGCATCCGGCGATGCAATGATCGGCGTCACATTCGATCAGGGCTCCACATTCCGTGCAGATTTCAGCGATGCCGCATTTGAAACGCAGAACGGCATCATCCATATCGGCGAGAAGCCTGCGGATGAACCGCTGCGCGGCGATGTAGACAGCAGCGGCAGCGTTGATGTCACCGATGCACAGCTTGCCCTCAGCGCCTACGCTGAGCTCATGGCGAGCAATCCCAGCGGTCTGAGCGAGACGGCATTCCGTGCGGCGGATGTAGACCGCGACGGTGAACTGAGCGCATCCGATGCGCAGTACATTCTGCAATATTACGCACAAAATACGGTTGCCATGACCCCGACTGACTGGGAGGAAATCATCCTCTGATGCAGGCAAAAACCGGAGACTTTATGTTCTCCGGTTTTTCTGTTATTGCGGCATCGGCAGGATACCGAACGCGCTGACGCTGCTGCCGTCCTTTGTAATGACTACAGTCTGCGGCGTCGGATTATTCTGAGCATCCGCTCTGATTTCTGCGGCGATATGATATACACCGCCCTCGCAGTACACACCGAGAATGCAGTCGCAAATATTCTTTGTACCGTCCAGCAGCACCTCTGCACCGGAGCCGTTATAATTGCAGAGGATGATGTTCATATCCGGCTGCGCCGCGCCCAGAACCTTCGTCGCACCGCGCACCGGCACATTATAATAATACGGCACCGCATCGGCATCCTTTTGCGGCTTGAGATAATTTTCATCCGCAGCATGCAGACTCATATGATACCAGTCGGCATCCTGACCGTACCAGAGCTGTCCGTCCTCACCGACAAACCAGCCGTCATCCAGCGTCACGCCGGCATCCTTCGCAAGATCAATCGCCGCTGTACTGCCGTCCAGCCCCGTGATATGCAGCACGGTTCCGTTATCAGAAACACTGTAAATCCATTCATCTGTCACCGCAGCTTCATTCCAGTAAGGATACAGTTCGCGCCGCGATACATCCGCATCCGGCAATACTGTCACGATATTGGTTTTGACATCCACGAGATACGCCATGAAACAATCCCCGTCATCGGCAGCCGTCTGCCCGTTGATCATCACAAAAAGCCTGTCATCATGCATCATGCACAGTCTGCAAACGTCAATCGTATCCCGATTCCATGCAGCCATTTCTTCATCCGGCATCATCAGGTAATGCTCCGTACCGTCATTGTCCAGACGGTACAGCGCGCCGCCGTCCTGCGTATAGAAGCTGCTGCCGTCCATCATCAGTCTCCGGTTTCCTGCACTGTCCGCAAAGAACCGGTTCTGCGCCTCCTGCGGCAGCGCCTCCCAGACAGTTTGCGCCGGATCATTCTGCTTCGGTGCACGCTGACCGTATCCCAGATCATAATACCAGAGATCGTCTTCTGCAAACAGAAGCTGCCCCGTACCGGTGACATAGGGATGCACCGTACCGCTGCCGCCGAGGAAATTCGTACCCGCGGGCTGTTTGCCGGAAAGTCTCTCAGCCGAAGCATCCGGCAGTCTTGCATAGTGATATTGCTGTTTTGCTTCATCATAACAGAAGAAATAGAACTCCGCGCGGTCAAAATCCTGATACGAACCGAGCTCACCGTAAAGCACAACATAGAAGAATTCTTTTCCGGCATCATCCAGCCAGAATTCGCGGTCTGTCATGTCACTGCGGTTCAGATATGCCTCTGCATCATAGCCTGCACTGAGCTTGCAGAGGTCCTCCAGCATCTGCCAGCCGACCAGCGACCCGCCGCTCGTAATGCTCTGAAACGCCTGCTCATAGGTCATGCGCGGCGCATCGGGATCGCGCCTGCTCCATGTGCCGCCCTCGGGCAGATGCGCACCGAGCGCCGCAGGATCGAGCTTGGATTCCGATGCCTTGGCAAAGGGCAGCATCCGGTAGCAGTCGATTCTGTCAGAATCCAGATTCTCCGCAGGGATATAATACTGCGGGAATGTCTCCGGCGAACAGTAGCCGGATTCCAGCGTTTCCCCGTAGATTCCTTCATAAGAATCCTCGCGGTTCATTTCACTGTTCTGCTCCGGCGTCTGCACCACATCACAGTGCATGCCGAGATAAAACCATGTGCCTGTTTTCAGATTGACCTGCACCAGCTTCTCGCCGTTGATGCCCTCCTCCGGAAGCGTAAAGAACAGATAATCGCCGGTATCGCCGAATATCATATCCGGACGCTCCATGCGGTCGGGAATCTGATCGCCGTAAAGCTCCGAAACCGGCACTTCAAACACAGTCTGATCTCCGTCAAACGCATCATATGCATGGCGCATGACCTTGAATGTCAGACCGGAATCTGTCATTTTCTGCATGACGCCGTAGAGATACTGCTCTCCGAAATAGCTGTAGCAGGGATAATCAGTTTCCGGTGAATTCTTTGCCATATCATAATCGCCGCGGTAGTTCATGGAAGGCTCAGAGTCACCGAGCTGCATCGTATAGAACTCTGTAAAGGTGCGGGTCTCACCGTTTTCATTATTAGCCTTTGTGAGGCGCTCAAACCAGAGCGTATCATTGTGAACCGCGAATCCGGTGATCTCTTCCGTCTTGAAGTCCTTGACGCGGAATACTTTGTCATTGCCCTCGTTATGTGCTCTTACGTTAAAACCGACACGCCCGAAGCCATGAGCGTTCTGTTCGTCGTAAAAATACCAAGCGTCCCCGCTGTCGTCGATCTGATAATGATATCCGCTCATCACCCGCTGCATCTCCGTTATTGTCGGGAATATACGCAGGCTGTCGTTGATCTGATACAGAAATCCGTACTGCACCTGCTGCGGATCTGCATACGACATCACCATTATCGCATCATGCTCGCCGGTCGCCATATGATAGACAACCGCCTGTACGCTGGCAATACCGCCCTCCGTATGCGGCATGGATCCGGCATCCTCCGGTGCATTTGCAGCGACGGATGTATCGACCTCGGTGGTGCCGATTGCAAAATAATCGCCGTTCGGCAGCTTGTGAATGCGGCTGACACAATTCAGCGTATCATCGAGCGAAAATGCAAGCGTCTCCCCGCCGTAGCTGTCGGTGACATAAACATTGCCGTCATGCTGCGTATAGAGCTGTTTGCCGTCCGTCAGCAGAAGCGGCGTACTGTCTCCCTCAACATTGATGAGCGGCGTGCTGCCGTCGATCGCCCACTTGACATCCTCGCCGTAAAAATACGAATTATCGCGGAAAAAGCTGCGTCCGTCTGCTGTGAGATAGCCGTGCAGCTCGCCGTATCCGCCGAGAATGTTGAGACGCTCCTCTGCGATATCCGGATTACTTTCGCTGTCCGCGGCAAGATGATCGCGGTATGAGCTGTAGCCGATTGTGCCGATCACGACTGCAATGGCAGCCGCGATTGCGCCGAGCCCGTAGGTCATGCGGCGGATCGCGCGGCGGTTCTTCTGCGCCGTGCCGTCCCAGCTGACGGCTTCTGAAATGTAATCCTCGCGGAGACCGTTCATGATTTTCATATAGTCCTGCTCCTTCATCGCAAACCCTCCTCCTCAAGAAATGCTTTCAGATCGTTTCTGGTGCGCAGCAGTGACATTTTGACCTTGCTTTGTCCGACACCGCATTTTTCGGCAATTTCCCGTACTGTCAAATCGCCCCAGTAGCGCAGCACGAACATGACGCGCGTTTCCGGCTGCAATTCACCGAGAAACCGGTTGATTGCATCGGAAACCGCTTTGGTATCGAGCACGGTGTCGGGACGTTCCGGTGATGCAAGCACCTCCTCGATCTCCGAGAGCGCGACGGTCAGTTCACCGCCGCCGCGCTTGGCGGCTCTGGATGCTTCGCGCCGGTTACAGGCGAGGTTCCGGACGGTCACGCTGAGATATGCAGCAAGATTTTTCGGCTTTGCAGGCGGGATGCTCTCCCAGAGGCGGAGCAGTGCATCATTGAGACACTCCTCCGCGTCTTCGCGTGAACCGAGAATATTTTTTGCGATGCTGCGGCATAGTCCGCCGTATTTCTGCTGTGTTTCGCTGAGCGCCTTCTGATCGCGTTCGTGGAACAGTGAAATGATCTGTGCATCTGTTGCGGCAGGCATGTGGTTCAGCCCCTTTCTGTGTGATGAGGTCCCTCTATCCTTTACGACAGAATCCTTCTGCAATGCGTCACAGGAAAAATAAAAAAAGTTGATCTAAAGCAAATCACTCCGAACGCACGCCGTCCTCCCTCCTCCTTTTTTCTCATTTCCCATTGAAATTTACGGCTTTATGTGCTATAAGGCGGCAGTGCCGCCCTCCATGGATCTAAAGCTCTCCGAAGAGTCAACTGCTGCAAAAAAGCACTTCTCTCAGCTTGCTTTTTGTGGGATAATATGCTATAAGCGGGCAGTGCCCGCCTCCGGTTTATCTCCCATGCGGCGTATTTTGTTATTTTTTTGCTGCTCTACCATTGAAATTTATAGCTTAATATGCTATAATTATGTCATACCTGAACATGAACCGGAGGAGAAACTATGGCAATGGGAATACAGCCGGAGGAGCTGATTGCAGAATACTGTGATCTGCAAAAGATTGCAAAGGCGCTGCACCGCGGCAGTCATGCGGATGCATCGGCGGAGATCGACCGTGCAGTGCGTGCGATGATGCAGGAGGAGCCGGATGACGAAACACTTTCGCTGCTCGTGAACTGTCTGTTCGTCGTGCTGCAATATCATGTGTTTTATGATTATCTCGGCCGCGCAAATCTGGCGCTCGGCGATACCTATGCAGACCGTGCCGCGATGCGTGCAGACTGGGCTGCATGGAAGCAAAGTGCGGCGCTGAGCGATGCAGCATGGCTCAGTGAACAGGATGCAAAGCAGCATGTCTTTGCGGCAATGGAAGCGCTGCATCTGAATGCGGATGATTTTGACGAATATCCTGCGCCGGAGATGAAGGAGCCGAAATGGCAGAAGAAAACCTACGGTGATTTTGAGCTCGTGACCATTGCGGACGCGGAGATCACCGATGACGGCGGTCTGTTTTCTGACCCCGACCCGTCCGGCAAAAGCTATGTGCTGCATGATGCCGACGGCGTGACCTATTATCTGAACAGCATCCGCAAATCCGATGTTCCGGGTGGACTTGATCCGGAGGAGGAGCATCTCTATACCGCGGACGGCTGGATCGACGGCTACACCGGCAAACAGCCGCGTGAAATCGAATTTGAAATCTATGACGGCGGCATCATCTTCACCTATACCACCGACGGCGTGGACGATTCGGCAGCGGAGAAGGACCCGCGCTGGATGCCTTATGAAATCTGGGTGCAGAACCGCATCGCCAAGCGCCGTGCACGGCAGGCAGCATTCCTGTCGGCATATCTGTAATATCAATCCAACCGGAGGTGATGCCGATGGCATCCTTTTCCAATCAGGTCAAAACGGAAATCTGCGGCAGCATCCGCAAGCCTGCCGACCGCCGTGCCTTTCTGACAGGCATTCTGCTCTCGGCGCGCCGTTTTACCGAATCGGAGATCACGCTGCAAACGGAATGCGAAGCCTTTGCAGAGCTCTTTCCGAAGCTGATCCAGAGCGTCAGCCCCAAATGCAGCTTCGATACGGAATTCCGTGCACGCAGCGGAAGACAGGCGGTCTGGTGCTTTTCGGTCAGCGGTGCAGAGCAGGTCTGTGCGCTGACAAAGCCGCTGCATCTGGAAGCGCAGAACCGTTCCGCCGCGCTTGCATCTTTGACCGGCAGGGCGCTTGCCTTTGCCGCCGCCGGATGCTTTGTACTCTGCGGCAGCGTCACCGATCCCGAGCGGCGGTATCATCTGGAGCTTGCGCTCTCCGATGCGGATTTTGCAGCCGCACTTCCGGAGACACTCGCCGCCGAGCAGCCGGAGATTCGCTTCAAATCAACCGTCCGCAAGAATGATATCGTGCTGTATCTGAAACAGAATGAGCAGATTTGCGATGCGCTGACCTATTTCGGCGCACCGAATGCATCCATGGAGCTTGCCGCACAGCAGGTCTATAAAAATGTCCGCAGCATGACAAACCGCCGCATTAACTGTGATATGGCAAATATCGACAAGAGTGTTGCGGCAGCAGAGCAGCAGATTGCAGATATCGAGCTGATCCGGAATACGGTCGGGCTGGGGACGCTGCCGGCAGTTTTGCAGGAAATCGCAGCGGCGCGCCTTGCCGATCCGGATGCCAGTCTGCGCGAGCTCGGCGCAAAGCTCAATCCGCCGCTTTCGCGTTCCGGTGTTAACCACCGATTGCAGCGCATTTCGGAGCTTGCCGCCAAATATAAATAAACAGTACAAATGCCCGAGCAGAGCTTGCCCGGGCATTCTGTTTTCCGGCAGATTATTCTTCCGCACTGCCGGTCGTATGCAAAGATGCGACAATCGAATCAAGCAGCGTCTTCGCCTGATCGTATGCCAGCTGATTTTCCTCCAGCGAGTTCATATTCTCCGCCGGAATCCGCAGTGCCAGATAGCTGCCGGGATGCAGCTGCACCGTCAGTCCTGCCTGCTCCTCGAAATCAGTATCATCCAGCAGCATTCTGCGGCCGCTGACATAGGGGCAGTCAGGATACAGTTCATCCAGCTCGACAAACATATCCTCCGGCTGCAAATACTCCTCCGCCTCCGGATCGACCAGTACCAGCATGCAGGTATTCGCCTGGAACTGTACCAGCAGCTGCGTATTATAAGCCGCAGTATAATTTGTGCCGGCTTCCATGTTCACCTTTGATACGGGGATATAGACCGTCTGCACGAGCACCTCGCCGTCGCCGGTATAATCCTCGCACATATTTTCCAGCCAGTCACAGAGCAGATTGCTTTCTGCATCCAGTTCGATATGATCCGTCAGCAGCAGGATGCGCAGATCGGGGTTCTCGCGCGTGACATAATCATAGATCAGGAATGCAACGACAATCGTGCAGAAGGCTGCGATGCCGAGCCACCACTTGGAGTGATAAAACCAGTTGCCGATCTTCTGCAAGACCGTATACTTCTTTTCGGATTCCTCCTCCTGAAAAATCCTGTCGCTGTCCTCAATGACGCCCTGTTTCAGGCGTATCAGCTCAACCTTCTCCTCGGCAAGCTCCTTTGCATATTCCTCGCGCGCCTGATAGGCAGCCTCCGCCTCATTTGCCTGACGTCTGCGTTCTCTGAGTTCTTCCTCGCGCCGTACCTTTGCCTGAAGCTCCATTGCATTATGAAATGCCGAAACCTTCTCTGCATGCTGCATGTCAGCCGGTTCATTCGACTGGTTCTGCGATTTGTTCTTTGATTCGTTTTTTGGTTCGTCCTGCATGGAAGCACCATCCTTTCATCGAGAATATTATACCACACTCCCGCAAAAAAAGCAAGCAGGCGGGCGGGCAGTGCCCGCATCCATTGATCTAAAGCTCTCCGGTAATGTGATGTGCAGCTTTCCTGAAACCTTGCCCCCCTAAGCTCCGCACAACTCAAAAACCGTGCTCTCAGAGAGGAGAGGATAAGGAATGAGGGAGCGCGAGGGGGAGAACCTTAAGGAGAGGGGAGACCTGAGCTTGCGAAGACTTCCCTCTCCTTGTGGTTCTTCCCCTCGCATTCGCGCCCCGCGCCCAGTAAAAATTCTGATAGGACTAACGATAAAGAGAGAATGACATAATGACTGCGGAAACAGCAAAACTGTAAATCTCTCAGGACGCCGCCGCACTGCCAATAGAAACGCCATAGTATTTCCGACAACATATCCGAAATACTATGGCATAATTTTTCTATATAGGTATTTTTCTGAACCCGGCTCCGCCTTTCTTAGCCGACAATACCGGAACGCTCGATGCCCTCTGTGAAATGCTTTTGCAGCAGTGCATACAGAATCAGCATCGGCGTAATCGAAATCAGACAGCCGGCTTCCAGCCAGACAATCTTCTCTCTTGCGCTGACATTTGCATTTGCATTATTGAAGATTGCAATGTTCAGCACGCCGTCGAGATTTTTCAGCACCAGCGAGATCGTCCGCGTATTTGTAAAGAACGCGCTTGCGACATAATAATCATTCCAGTACCAGACAATCGAAAACAGGAACACAGTCAGGAACGATGAGCCCGCATTCGGCACCATGACACGCAGGAAGGTCATGAACGGACCGCAGCCGTCCAGATATGCCGCATCCTCGAGCTCCTTCGGCAGTCCGCGGAAGAACTGCCGGAAAATGAAGATCATCAGACCGGCACGGATACCGTTCGCGGTCAGCGCCGGCAGATACATCACGAGCTTATTGTCAATCAGGTTCACATGCCCGAACAGGAAATTCCGGAACGTGCTGTAAAGCGGAATCGAAATAATCTGCGTCGGGACGAGAATCATCAGAATGACAATACCGAAGAGCAGGTCTCTGCCCTTGAATTTGAACCGTGCAAAGCCGTAGCCGGTGATCGCGCATGTAACAACCTGACAGAGCGAGCAGCCGATATTGAGCACCAGCGTATTCACAAGCGGATTGTTCTTCGCCGCCGTCAGACCCATAGCATTGATCGTCTGCTTCATGATGCGCAGCGTCAGATGCCGCGGAATCCAGATGATCGTCGGGTCATTCATGTCGGTATTCTCGCGGAAGCCGTAGGAGATCATGAACATCAGCGGCGTCAGGATGACAAAGCCGAGTCCGAACAGAATCAGGAACCGGAACACCGGCCAGCACTTCTCAAAGATGCGTCTGCGCCGGAGATAGGCAATCTCCTGTTTATTCATATGCTGCATCCGGATTTTCATGGCTTCCTTTTTGCTCATGCCGTCGCCGACCTCATGTGCTTCATGCGCATCGGGCACGGCGCTCGGCGGAATATAGCCTTCCGGCAGCTGCGGCACCGCAGGACGTCCGCTCTCCGGACGCGCAGGGACAGCTTCTTCCGTTTCGGGGGTTATCTGTTTTTCCAAATCCATATCCGCACCCCCTTATTCTACTTCGTAGAAGATAAACTTGTTGATGATCGCGGTCACGATACCGACAACGACCATCACGATTGCGAAATAGCTCCACGCCATAGATGCCGCATAGGCATAATCCCAGTCGAGCTGCTTGGAGAGAACGCGCGCCATGACAGCATTATCGGTCTTCGTGAACGAATCAATGACCGTGTAGATGAAATTTGCAAGAATCATCGGGCTGACATAGGGCAGCGTGATCTTCCAGAAATATTCCCACGCCGTCGCGCCTTCCATCGAAGCCGCTTCCTTTGCAGAGACAGGGATATTCTGGAGCGCCGCCAGGAAAATGAGAATCTGAATGCCGCTGCTCCAGACGAGTCCGAAGATATTGGTGACAACGGAATTGATGACGTCGCTGAGCTGCGCGCTGATATTCATGACGCCGAGGAATTCCAGCAGCTTATCAACGATATCGGTCTCAAAGAGCGTCGAGAACTGTGCGCCGCTGTCTGCACCGGTACTCGCAATGTTGCCGCTGATAATGTTGTAAACGGGACCCGTTGCGATAATGACCGGCAGGAAGAAAATCGCTCTTGCAAATCCCCTGCCCTTGAACTCCTGATTCAGAATGACCGCGATAAACAGCGAGAAAATCAGAATCATCGGCGTGGTGATTGCGGTATCCTTCAGAACGGAAACCAGCGCTTCCTTATACTGCGGATCGGCAGCAAACGCAAATTTGAAATTGGTGAGCCAGTTCTGACCGGCATTCCAGAGCCAGACCTTGTGCATGCCGCCGACATCCGGTTTCAGCTGCGTATTGTCCATAAAGCAGTAGCAGAGCGATTCCAGCAGCGGAATCAGGAACCACAGAACCGTACCGACCAGCCAGACAGAGATGAAGCCGTAGCCGTAGAGCGCTTTTCTGCGTTCATATGGAATTTTCATTCAAACACCACAGCTCCTTCCTCTGCATAGTCTTTGAGATATCTGGTCTGACCGTCCGCCGTCACGGAGCATTCCTGCAAATCGACGACGGTCTCTGTCCCGTTTGCATATTTCGTCGTGATGCGGTCGCCGTCGCGCTGATAGCTGATGATCGGCGAATCGCTGATTTTTTTCAGAATGTCCTTTGTAAAGAGATAATACTCTGCCGCATTGTCAATCCAGTAATCGGAATCCGCATAATAATAGACATCGAAATCGGTATCCTTGAGTTCACTGGTCTCTGCGGCGAGCATATCAAAGCGCAGATTGCTGCCGGAAGCCAGCGCGAGCATGACAAGCCGCTCCGCATCGGCAGAGCCGTTGACCGCCTTCGTCGAATACGGCATGACGCCGTGCATTACGAGCTGGTAGAGCGGAATGTCACCGTCAAAGATATTGAAGCCCGAGGAATAGAGCGGCAGATCGGTGATCGTATCGGTATAGGGCAGCACATAGGCATTCGGGTCCTCAGAGAGCACCGCCCCGACGGATGCATGCAGCGTTTGCAGGCTTTCCTCAACGGTCTGCATCATCTGATCGCGCGAGGTGCCGGATTTCTTGCCGTAGTCGCCGTAGAGCACGGAGGAAAGTCCGCCGAGGCTGACGCGCTGAAAGCCTGCGCCTGCATAGTTCTTTGCCAGCTTGTCATAGAGCGTCGGGAACACATGCGGCGAGAGCAGCGACATCGTTTTCTTTTCGCCGTAGGGTACGCCGTAAGCGCGCTCATAATCGACGATTCGCGCAAACGAGCCGGAAACGCGCACCGCCGTATCATTCAGCGCCCAGTAGCCGTTGCCGGAATAAAAAGCGGTATTTGTCACGGTCGGATACCATTCGATCCCGCTGCCGTCCATGTATGCGGTCAGCTTTTTGAAGTCCGAGCTGCCGCCGAGCGTACCGGAGGGCTTTGCCTTATAATCGACCTTGCCGCTGATGCCCGCATCGGTCCAGCGGTTGACGGACACCGTCAGACTGTCCGCACCGGCATCGGAAAGCTGCTGCAAAATCTCCTGCATTTCCTTGTATGAGGTCATGGAGGTTTTCATGAACACGGGAAATCCGAGTACATTCCGCTGCTTCATGCAGCCGCCGTAGAGGTCGATATAGAGCTTTGCCTGATCTGCCTGTGCAGTTTTCGGCACATGCTTTTCCTCCAGCAGATACTGCCGGTACCGCGCCGCGATATCGACATAGTCCAGCGTACTTCCGTGATCTTCGTTGATCTGATCGGACGCCGCCAGCGGATAATATCTGACCTGCAAATTGCGGTGCGTGAGATTTTTCTCGTAGACATCGAGCGGATTGAGCTGATCGCTGCCGAGATAATACTGGTCGGCAGAGCGCAGCACGAATTTGAAATAGCAGCGGTTATAGGAAGTATTCGACTGTCCGATGCCGCTGACATCCGCGCAGAGCATGCAGCTGCCGTCGCCCTCAGAGGCAACCGCGAGCATCGCATTTTCGCCCTTGCAGATGCCGTACATCGGGAGCGATACGCCCTCGACGACCGGACCCTTCGTCTTCGGGACGGCTGTCTTGTCGGTATCATAAATCATCTGACTGTAGGTTTTCGCGGCATACTTCTGATTGTTGAAGTTGATGACAGCGCCGCTGCCGTCGGGGATGACGAAATACCCCTCCTCCCTGTCATCCGCCGCGCCGAATGCATTGAGGATCGCAAGCGACTGCGCGAGCACCGGCTTTTCATCCGAAGCATCATGCTTTTCGGTGATGCCGGAGGTATCGACGCTGACCTCGAGATAATCCGCGCCGAGCACATAGGAAACAGGAATCTTAATGCCGGTCTTGCGGAAGAAATAGGTGACCTTGACGCCGTTTTTGATATCGGAAAAGGTGATGCCGGTTTTGAGCGTATCGCCCGAGCGTGCATTGACCGTCGAGCGTTCCAGGATCTGCGCTGCCGTCAGCACAACGCCGGAGCGCAGCTCCGCACGCAGCACCGGAGATGCCACGGCATCGCCGCCCGCATTGACCGGCGACGTCCACCAGACATAACCGTTCGCCTTATTGACCAGTGCGAACAAATCCTCGGGCTGCTCGTCATTGTCCTCATCGAGCTTTGATTCATCCCAAGCCCAGAACTCGAGCTTTTCATTTTCGGCAACCTTGCGCATCTTCGCAAAGACATCCTTGTCAGAGCGTTCTGTCCAGTCCGGCGCTTCCTGCGCAGCGGATTCACTCTCCGCAGCGGATTCCGCTCCGGCGGCTGCTTCGGTCTCCTCCGGCTCTGCCGAAACAGGCATTGCGGCGGTCGGGAGCATCATTGCGGCTGCGAGCATGCAGCACAGTATATTACGTTTTTTCTGCAATCCGATCACCGCCCCTCAGACTCTCACGCGATACAGAATCTCTGTATACAGCGAGTAGAAGAATACATAAACCTTCTGGAACAGCGAAAGGAACAGCACCGCCAGAAACAGAATAATCAGCATGGCGCAGAGCGTCAGCACAATCGCGGCGACGGTCTTTGTGAAGGTATACTGATGCACCGCCTTGATCGCATTGAACAGCAGCAGCGCCGTCCAGATAATGCCGATATAGTAGACCGTATCAAAGAATACGCCCTCGGCGCGCACGAGCACATGCGACAGAACCACCTGCGTAAACATCTGCACGATATAGGGAATCAGCGCATAGGAGCTGTAGATTGCGATATTCTTCATGGTGCCCTCGCCGTCGAGCAGCGTGCAGACAGCCCAGTTTCCGAGCACCCATGCAAGGAAATAGATGACCGAGCGCATGATATACGGCACAACGGAAAACATCGCATCGGGCAGCGGGCGGAACTGGAAGCCGCACCAGCGGTCAAACGCAATCAGTGCAATGAACAGCGCCGCAATGATGACCGCGGTATATTTGAGCGTGCCGCCTTTTTTCCAGCGCAGATCCTCAAAGCCCTCAAAGGGATGAAAGACAACATGCTTTACCCACTGCGGCTGTGTCAGATCCATCATGATGCCGTTCCCCCTTCCGTTTGATGTTCCGGCGCTTTTGCGGTATCGAGCGCCTTTTTCTGCTGTCTGCGCAGATAAAATTTCAGTATATAGATTCCGGCAATGATCAGTACGATGCCGATCAGAAGCTGTGTCAGATGCTGCCGCAGCCACTGCGAACGGTAGCGCTCGAAGGCGCGGTTATAGCGTCCGGAGGCATCCGCCTTCTTGGCGTACTCCATAGAATCCTTGTATCTGCCCATGTTGTAGTACGCGCTGGAGATGCCGAGATAGGCTCTGCGGTAGTTGCCGTCGCGCTTCAGGACCTCCAGCCACGGCTCAAGCGCTTCCTCATAATAGCCGCCGTTATAGAGCTTTGTTGCATCGTGCACAATGCTGCCGAAAACGGTCTGACCGAAGACCGTGACCGTCCCCTTGCCGGCATCGAGCACATAGATATTCTCACAGCCCGCGCCCTTTGTCTCCACGGCAGCGACATTGCCCTGCGTGAACGCGCCGACCTGATCGCCGGTCGTACCCATAATAAAGAGCAGATCGGCTTCCTTGTCATACTGGAACACTCTGCCGGTCGTCGCATCGAGGCAGTTGATCGAGCCGTCGTCGCCGATGTCAATATCGACGATCTTGGTTTTATAGCTCGTGCCGGAATACCATGTGGAGAACAGATCACCCCATGTGTAATTCGACATATAGCTGAACAGATTATAGCCTTCCGGATTGACCTTCTTGACGATATCGGTATCGGTCGAGCCGGAGGATGTCGAGGTATAGATAAAGCCCTTGACCGTGTCGATATCGAAATTATCGAAGGCAGTCGGCGTGCTTCTGGAGCGGTAGCGCTTTTCCTCCTCGGATGCGATTGCATTCCAGAAATGATTTGCAATGACGGTCGCAGTCGCAGCGACGGCATTCGCGCCGTAGTAGCCGATGAAGCTGCCGTCGGCACCGAACATCGCCGCGCCCTTGGTCGTATTGTTCAGCACGATGTAGATATTGCCCGCATTGTCGCAGAGGATTTTCTGCGGCAGGAAGGTCAGCTGCTGATCGTAGACCGCCGATTCCGGCTTTGTGATCTCCATCACGACGCTGCCGTCCTGTTCACAGACCAGCGCACGCGCATTTTCATTGTCTGCAATATACATCAGACCGGTATCCGGCGAAATGAACACGCCCTTCGGATTTTTGAGCTTTGTCTGCGAGCCGTCCGGCATGGTGAATGTATCATAGATCTGCAAAATCTCATCAAATTCGCTGTTGATTCTGAGAATCCGGTTGTTGCCGGAATCGACGAGATAAAACTGATCCTTCTCATCCTTGAAAAGGTCGCCCGGCGCATTGAATGCCGTTGTCCCGAGGTCAAGCCCCGAAACCGAGCGCTCCGCGAGATAGCCTGCCTGCGAGGGCACCGCTTCGCCGAGATAATTATAGTTATAGACATCGTAGGGTTCATCCGCCGATGCCGGAAGCATCAGAACCGATGCCGTACACAGCAGCGACAGCACTGCCGCCGCGGACTGCATCAGCCTGCGCCTTGCATTCGTTTTCACGTAATTCCTCATCCTTTCTGCATGCTCCGGACCGTATCTCAATCCTTGATGCCGGAATGTGCCATGGTCTCCATGACCTGACTCTGTGCGAGAATAAAGAACAGTACCGGCGGAACAAAGAGGATGACCGCCGCAGCCATTGTAACGCCCTGCCGCGAGATACCGGCAGAGGCAGCCTGCTGAATGACAGTCGGGAGTGTTTTGAGCGATTCATCGTAGACGACGCTGCCGCCCGTGATATTCCACGCGCCCTGAAACGCGAAGATCGCCATGGTCATGAGCGCCGGCTTCTGATTCGGAATCACGATGCGCCAGCAGATCGTAAAGAGATTTGCACCGTCCACCTTTGCCGCTTCGATCATTGCGTCCGGCACGGAGGTCATCGACTGCCGCATCAGGTAAAGACCCATGGACGATGCGACCGCCGGCAGAATCAGCGCCGACATGCGGTTGATCATATTGAGCTCCGCCATGACCATATACTGCATCAGGTAGATGACATTGCTGTTATAGAGCAGCGCGAGCACGATAACCGCATTGATGATCTTATTGCCCGGGAAATTGACCTTTGCCAGACAGAATGCCGCCATGGAAGCGAATACGCACTGCAAAACGGTCACGGCGACCGTCACGAAGATGCTGTTGAAGACATAGCGCGAGAACGGCACCCACATCTGCCCGAGGACACGGTAGGTATCCTTGAAATTGTCGAGCGTCGGATTCAGCGTATACCACTTCGGCGGGAAGATAAACATTTCGTTGACCGGCTTGACCGAGTTGACGATCATCAGCCAGATCGGGAGCACCATAAACAGACCGAGAATCAGCAGAAAAAGGAAAATAGCGATAGAGCCGCCGATTTTTCTGCCGGCGCGCCGGTTGGAAGCCTTGAGCTTCCGGACATCCGGCTTCTGCTTTGTCTTTGCGGAAGAATGACTCATAATCCTGCCTGCCTCCTCAGTCCATATATTTGCCGAGCACTCTGCTGATGAGCTTATTTGCAATATACATTGCAATAAACAGGATCATGCAGATTGCAGAGGCATAGCCCATTTCGTAGCGGATCCAGCCGTAATCGAAGGCATGTGTCATGATCGTATGTGCGGCATAATCCGTGCTCGGGAAACCGACGAGATTGCGCGCGACAATATCCGCCGTAAATGCGGACACGATCTGCATGACTGCTGCAAACATCAGCGAGGGGCCCATGCCGGGGATTGTAATGTAAATCAGCTCCTGCCAGCGGTTGCGGATACCCTCAATCGCACCGGCTTCATACTGTGCCTTGTCGATATTCTGGAAGCCTGCGCGCATGGCAAGAAAGCCTGCGCCCATGGAGACCCAGAGCTGCACAATAATGACGACCGTCAGGATATACTTGGAATCGGTCAGCCATTGCATCGCAGAGGTTGTGATGCCGAGGTTCATCAGTGTGGAGTTTGCAATGCCGTAGCTGTCACCGGAGAAGATGAGCTGCCAGACTGCATAGACGCCGGATGCCATGGACGGCGCATAGAAGATCAGCGTGAAGATGACCTTGAGCGTCTGATTCATCTCATTGATGAGCCACGCGAGCATGAAGCTCAGGAAGTAGCTCAGCGGGCCCGTAAACACAGCAAACACCAGTGTCACACGGATTGCCTTGATAAAAATGCTGTCATTGAGAAACAGGTTATAGAAATTGCTGAGTCCGACCCATGTCGGCGGATATTTGACCATGTCGAAATCCGTCAGACCGATCGGCAGCGACATGATAACCGGAATGACCGTAAAAATCAGAAATACGATCATAAAAGGTGCCAGCATGAGATAGGCTTCTTTATTCTGTTTGATGCGCAGCAGGAGCTGCCGCCGCTGTTCCTGTTTGGTTCTGACACCGATCTGTTCCTTATCCAAAAGAGGAACCCTCCTTTATTACTGCATTCAGCTAAGCCCGAGATTTTCGCGCTTTCTGCGGATCTCATCGTTCATATCGCTGTTATAGTACATGAGCGTATCGCGCGGATTTTCATTGGAATTGACGGTTTCACGAAATGCGTTCATGATGTTTCTGGTCACGGCATAGGACGAGGGCAGCACGGGGATCTCGGTCAGCGCATCCCACTGTGCCAGCAGCACATCCATTTCCGCGCCCGACCAGTTGAGCTGCTTGAGTGCCTCGACATTCGCCGCCTCATAGCGACCCATTTGTCCGAGCAGGCCCTCAAGGTTTGCGCCGTATTCGGTCTGCACATCCGTCGAGCAGAACCACTTGACGAATTCCCATGCAGCCTCCTTGTTTTTGACCTTATTGAAAATCACCGCGCCGGAGCCGCCGGAATTGGACGCATGATTGATCGTGCCGTCCTGCTGCATGGTGCCGGGCATGACGGTGAAATCCCAGAGCCCCTTGATTTCCGGTGCCGCGACCGAAAGCTGATTTGCAAAGCTGTAGTTTGCAATCACAATCGGATACTGTCCCGTGCGGAAATAGCTGTAGGCGTCATAGGTCTGCACGAATTTATAATCGCGGTAGAAATCCGTCCACTTTTCAAAGCACTGGATTGCCGGAACGGAATCGAACTGCGTCTTTGTCTGCTCGGGATTATAGTAATTGAGTCCCTGCTGAAGGAGCAGTGTCGCATAGGTATGACCTGCTTCGGTCGCCGCCGCAACATTCGTCGAGGGCAGAATCAGACCGACACCGAGATGATTGCGCTGGAGTGCAGGGAGTGTATCAATCAGCGCATCCCATGTCCGCGGCAGCTCGGTCAGACCGAGCTCCGTGAGGATATCGGTGCGGTAGAACATCATCGTCCAGTTCTGTGTCAGCGGCATACCGTAGCAGCCGTTGTCATAGCTGTACTGCACCGTCGCGTCATGCTGATAGTTTTTGACGGTTTCATTGAAATCCGGAAACTGCTTCATATCGACGAGCAGCCCGCGGCATGCAAGGTTGACAGGGAATTCACCGCCGAGGAACAGTGCGACATCGGGACCCTTTCCGGCAAGCGTCGCTTCGACGACACCGCCGACAACCAGATTGACCGAGACCGGATTCTCGGGATGCAGCTGCGCAAATTCATTCTCGACCAGCTCCTTGACAACGAGTGCCTGATCTCTGCCGAGATTGACCCAGACATTGATAACGTCCTCGCGGTCGGCGTCGATATCGGAGAGCGTGGTATAATCCTCGGTAAAGGATCCGAGGAACGCCTTGAAGCGGAAGCCGAGCTGCTTGAAGAAGCTGGATTTCAGCGAGGCGAACTCCTGATCGGGCGATGCCAGCTCGATATAATCGACCTCCAGCGGCTGATCGCGGTAATCGCAGATGAAGGTCGAGATTGTCGAAATATTATCCTTGATCTGCGTGACATAATTCGGAATGCGGCTGGGCTTTTCAATGCACTTATCGAGAATGACATACATTCTCTGGAGCGCCGCCGCCTCAGAGCCGAGCGTGCCGGAGAGCTTTTCGATGCCGTTCTGCGCATCCTTGAGCTGCTGCGAGAGCCGCATGAAATCCTGAATCAGCGTCGGGATGCTCTCCTCGACATAGTAGTCATTGTATTTATCCGGATTCGGTCCGGTAATCATGAGAATCTGCTTATAGCAGGTATTCAGATCGGTGACGGTGCTTTCGAGCCGCCGCATATATTCGCCGATCTCGCCGGGCATGGCTTCCAGCGTCACGGTATGCGCCCTGCCTGCGGTGAGATAAACATATGCCGTCTCACCCTCTCTGCCGACGGGCGTCAGGCTCCAGTCATTGTCATAGTAAAATTTGACCTGACTGAAAGCATCATTCGGCAGTTCTCCGTCGATGAGCACTCTGCGGTTCGAGTAGAAGCCGCGCATGACATTCTGCCGTGCCTTGATGCCGAGCTTATACCAGCCGTCGCCGGAGAGCGCATCCGCAGGGATTTCCCATGTAATGGTCTGCCCTGCCTGATCCCAGTTTGCGCCGCCGATTGTATTATAGACCATTTTGACCGGATCCGACGGCGAAACAGTATAGGCATTGTTATCGTATGCCGGATAGAGCGTCGAGGAGGATTTCAGCGCTGCCGCCTCGCCCTCCATACGGTAGAGCAGCGAGGGCGTGCTGTCCAGCTCACTCTGCGCAGGTGCCTGATACTGCCCCGTCCCCTCCGGCTGACAGAGCCGCAGATACTCAATGCCGACCGACGCTTTAATGCCGCTGAGCGTCAGCGTATGCTTTCCCTTTTCGAGCGAGAAGATCAGCGGATCATTGAAGAGCCCGTCCTCATCATAGAGGTACTTCTGCTGCCAGTCCGGCTGTTCGATCTGGGAAGGGCGCACCTGATTGCCGCGCGAATCGGTGCGGATCGCGGTGCGGTTGACGAAAATCTTGTTGAGGCAGATTCTCGAAGCCGATTCAAACGGCAGTTCGCCGTCCACGGCAAGCGAAAATTCAACCTGATTCGAGGGCGACTCCATGGCATAATAGGAAAGCTGCATGCAGTAGATGCCGCTCTCGGGCACATCGACCTCATAGGTCAGCTCACCCTCGGCGCTGTCCCAGACAAGAACCTCCGCCCTGCCGCCGAGCGTCCCGACAGAGAAGCTGCCGTCCTTTGCATCGGCATAGTCAATGCCGGCAATGCGGACCTCGGCTGCGGGGCGCTTTTCGCCGATATGCATATCATAATAGTCGCTGTAGCTGGTTTCGCGTTCAAAACGCAGCGTATAGAGATCATCCGCCGCAGCAGCATTCTCCTCTGCCGCAGCACAGAGCGGCAGGCAGCAGACGGCTGTCATGACGGCAGCGGCAGCCGAAGCGGTCAAGCGCCGGATTCGATTCGTTCTGTTCACGGTATCTCCGCCTTTCATTCCGGCATTCCTGCGGATTCTGCCGGAAGCATCCGATTGATAGAAGCACGAATGTGCCACAATATCCTACAATACTATATTATATCAAATCTTCAGAAAATTGTCAAGATGTTGCAAAGAGTTTTCTTTTTGAAGAAGAAATTCGCAATGATGCACAACGAATTATAATTATATTGCTCTCGTAGATTCTATTTTGTGGTGCGCAATCTTGCACAAAAGCTGTGCAATCATCATTTCCTTCATGCAGAATCCGCAGAGTGTTTTCCTGTTGCCGCGGGATTCCTGTGCAGCTTCCACAGCTTTCAACTTATCGGATAAGCTGCCGAAAAAACGCCCTTCCTGTGCATCCTGACAAAGAATTTCGCGCAAAAACAGGCGCATATACGTGAGAATCATATTTTTTTGCAAAACCCCTTGATTTTTTCTGAAAATATGATACAATATTATCAGGAACAGAAATCATAGTTCCGCAAACACATACCACATACTATATTTATTAGGAGGTAACAGCTATGGCATATGCAATCAGCGATGCATGCATCCAGTGCGGCGCTTGCGCAGACGCATGTCCGGCAGGTGCAATTTCCGAGGGTGACGGCAAGTACGTCATCGACGCCGATACATGTCTTGACTGCGGCGCTTGCGCAGATACATGTCCCGTCGGTGCACCTGAGCAGGGCTAAGCACCGAAACGCACAACATGAGACAGCGGCTTCGTCTTTGCGGAGCCGCTGTGCTTATTCTCCGGCGCATTGGCAAAAACCGCCGCCGGTTTTACCGGATTTTTGCGTAAAGTGAAAAAATTGCACGGAACCCCTTGCTTTTTCAGGGGAGATGTGATATAATGATACAGCATTTGAATATCCGCCTGTACTTGTAGGGCGAGGTCAAAATGCGTTTTCTCCGGCAGCAGGCGGATTTCCGCAGCTTCCGCAGGAAACAAAACATTCTGACAAATGGGTGGTCCGCTGCATTTGCCTCTCAGAAAAAGCGCTGAGCGGCTGTTGAAAGGTTCGGGATTTTCCCTGTGCTGCAATGTATGAACATCCGTAAACAAATCAAGGAGGAATCCCAAATGAACGCTTTGGAGCAAATCAGCAAGTCCAGCATGAAGAGTGATGTGCCGGAAATCAATGTCGGCGATACCGTCAAGGTTCACGTCCGCATTTACGAATCCGCAGAGAAGTACCGTATTCAGGTTTTTGAGGGTACTGTCATTGCGAAGAAGCACGGCGGCATCAGCGAGACCTTCACCGTCCGCAGAGTTGCACACGGTGTCGGTATTGAGCGAGTCTTCCCGGTTCACTGCCCGACAGTTGACAAGGTCGAGATCGTCCGCAAAGGCGTTGTGCGCAGAGCAAAGCTCTACTATCTGCGCGGCAGAGTCGGAAAAGCGGCAAAGGTCAAGGGACTGGTTCGTTGATTGCAAACAAGCGAAAGGGGACTCTTGCGGTCCCCTTTCCTTTTTCTCCGAAAAAATCGCAGAAAAGAGGGGTGCTCTGTGTCTGAGCAAGAGGCAGAAAAGAAAAAATACTCGCTGGAGGAATTCTGCGGCGATGTGCTGGATATACTGGAAGCCGGCGCGATCTCGGTATTCGTCTTTATTCTGCTGTTTGCGTTTGTCATCCGCCCCGTCACGGTAGACGGCGGCTCGATGAATCCGACGCTTTATAATATGGATAAGCTGCTGATCCTGACGCCGCTCAAGGGCAATAACGGCGATATTGTTGTCGTGAACAATGAGGAGGGCGGCAGATTTGTCGATCCGGAGCAGACGGTTGTCGTCCGTCAGCCGGGGCTCGGCAAGGTTCTGATCAAGCGCGTCATTGCGCGTGCCGGTCAGGAGGTCCGCATTGACACGACAGAGGGCACTGTCACCGTAGACGGCAAGGTGCTCGACGAGCCTTATACCGCCGACCCGACCTACCGCGAGGACGGCGCCTTCACCTATCCGATGACCGTTCCGGAGGGCTATATTTTCGTCATGGGCGACAACCGCCTCAACAGCACCGACAGCCGCAATCCTGCCGTCGGACTGATTCCGGTAGAGAATATCTACGGCACCGCCGTGCTCCGCTATGACCGCGAGGACGAGCTGACCGAAAGCTGGAAGGACCGGTTTGCGATCCTGTTCTGAGCCGAAGCAACTGAAAAGGAGATTTACCATGCAGACTGAACAAGCGATTCAGAAACCGGAGGAAGAGCAGTATACGCTCGGAGATTTTGCCGCTGATGTGCTCGATATCGTCGAATGTGTCGCAAGTGCGGTTTTCATTGTCATTATCCTGTTTACATTTGTGGTCTGTGTCGCAAGGGTCGAGGGCACCTCAATGGTTCCGACGCTTGCAGACGGCGACCGTCTTGCCGTATCGCGTCTCAGTGACGAATATGAAAACGGCGATATTCTGATCATCAACAACTGGGAAGGTCACCCCATGGATCAGGAAGGCAATATCCAGACCACGCGCGGCTTTGAGAAGCGCATTGTCAAGCGGCTGATCGCACAGGAGGGACAGACGGTCGATATCGACTTTGCAGCAGGCATCGTCTTTGTAGACGGTCAGGCACTCGATGAGCCGTATACGAACACCCCGACGACTGATGATGAAGACTGGGCATTGCAGTATCCGCTGACGATTCCGGAGGGCTATGTTTTTGTCCTCGGCGACAACCGCAACGGCTCCTCGGACAGCCGCAGCAGCTATGTCGGACTGGTTCCGCGAAAGGATATTCTCGGCAAGGTGCTGATCCGCATCCTGCCGTTTTCAAAATTCGGAGAGATCGACAGCACCGGTGCGCAGAACGGCTGAGTCTGCCGCAGCGTAACGGAAGAAACGGAGGCGATGCCGCATGGAGACGAATGACACCCCGATGACCACAGACCCGCAGCAGGCAGCGCCTGTTGCGGAAACCGAAACGCCGTCTGAATCCGCGCCGCAGCAAAATGCGCCCGCTGCGGATACGCCTGCTCCGGTCACAACGGATGCTGCGGGCATTTCAGAGCCTGAGACCGCACCGCAGGAATCCCCTGCCGCACCCGCAGATACACCGTCTGAATCCGGACCGCAGCAAAACGCGCCCGCTGCGGATACGCCTGCTCCGGTCACACCGACTCCGGTCATCACGAACGGCACAAAAGAGGATGAAGCCGCATACACGCTCCGCAGCTTTCTGTATGATGCAGCAGACCTTGCGGAATCTGTCTGTACCGCGATTTTTGCGGTGATGCTGATTTTCACATATCTGATCTGCACGGCGGATGTCGAGGGCGATTCCATGGTTCCGACGCTGGAAGACGCCGACCGCCTGCTTGTCTCGCGCATCGGCAGACATTACGATACCGGTGATATCCTGATTCTCGACAGCGAGTCCGCTTATCTGTTCGATCCGGACGGCAAGCTGACCGCCTGCCCGGGCGTCGGCAAGGATATCGTCAAGCGCCTGATTGCACAGTCCGGTCAGGAGGTCAATATTGATTTTGACGAGGGCATTGTCTATGTAGACGGCAAAGCGCTCGACGAGCCCTATACAAATACGCTGACCAAGCGCGATAACCGCGCATTTACATACCCGCTGACGGTGCCGGAGGGCTATATCTTCGTCCTCGGCGACAACCGTCATATTTCCAAGGACAGCCGTCACCCCGAGGTCGGGCTGATTCCGGAGGATAAGATTGTCGGCAGGGTTTTGCTGCGACTGTCTCCGCTCTCCAAATTCGGCACAATCGACAGCAGCGGCGGTCAGCAGGCAGAAAGTCAGAGGGATTAAATGGAAGATATGAAGGATATCCAGTGGTTTCCCGGTCATATGGCGAAAACGCGCCGGATGATCGCAAAGAGCCTGCCGCTGGTCGATGCCGTGGCAGAGCTGCTGGATGCAAGACTGCCGCAGAGCAGCTGCAATCCGGAGTTCAACCGCCTGACCGGCAAAAAGCCGCGCCTTGTGATTCTCAATAAGGCGGATATGGCGGATCCGGACATCACAGGCCGCTGGATGCAATACTATAAGAATCAGGGATATGCCGTCATTACGGCAGATTCCAAGAACGGCAAGGGCGTGAAGCAGTTTGCGCCTGCGCTGCGCGAACTGCTGAAAGAGCAGCTTGCAAGATACGCCGAAAAAGGCATGAAGGGCAGACCGATCCGCGTGATGATTCTCGGCATACCGAATGTCGGAAAATCCTCGCTGATCAACCGTCTGGCAGGCGGCAAGCGTGCAAAGGCAGAGGACAGAGCCGGCGTCACGCGCACGCAGCAGTGGATCAAGACGTCAGAGGGCGTCGAGCTGCTCGATACGCCGGGCGTGCTCTGGCCGAAGCTCGACAATCAGGAGGTCGCGGTGCGGCTTGCCATGACCGGCGCAATCCGCGATGATATCCTCGATAAAGAAGCGCTGGCGGCGCGTCTGCTGGTGCTGCTGCATCAGGAATATCCGCAGGCGATTGCAGAACGCTATAAGATCGCACCGGAGCAGGAAGGCGAAGGCTTCGAGCTCCTCGAACAAATGGCAAAGAACCGCGGCATGCTGCTTTCGGGCGGCGTACCGAATACCGAGCGTGCGGCGATCACGCTGCTCGATGAATTCCGCGGCACGAAGCTCGGACGGATTTCGCTTGAAAAGCCATAACACATCATGATAACCGTCTGCAAAGCAGATATCCCTATTACGAATGATACGAAAGAGGGCGCAGTCAGATGCCGCGTGCATTAAAGGTTTATACAGAGCTGTTTGAATTTGACAGCGCGATCCGGACGGAATATCCGGTCTTCTGCGGCATTGACGAAGCAGGCAGAGGTCCGCTTGCAGGCGATGTCTACGCAGCGGCAGTAATTCTACCGGAGGGACTGGAAATCCCCGGTCTCAATGACAGCAAAAAACTCTCGGAGAAGCGCCGCGAGGAGCTTGCACCGATCATCAAGGAGCAGGCGGCGGCATGGTGCATTGCCAGTGCATCGGTCGCAGAGATTGAGGCGCTGAATATCTTGCAGGCGGCACTGCTTGCGATGCAGAGAGCCGTTGCAGGACTGAAAACGCAGCCCGTCTTTGCAATCACGGACGGCAATCAGGCGCCGGTCCTGCCGATGCCGGTGCAGACGGTCATCGGCGGCGATGCAAAATCCGCGAGCATTGCGGCTGCATCGGTTCTCGCAAAGACCGCCCGTGATGCGGCACTCCGCGAACTGGATGCGCAGTATCCGCAATACGGCTTTGCGGCGCACAAGGGCTACGGCACGAAGGCGCATTACGAGGCAATAGATCAGTACGGCATCTGTCCGGCGCACCGCCCTTCCTTCCTGAAAAAATATTATGAGCGAAAAGGGCAGTAAGCGGCAGACCGGCAATCTCGGCGAGGATGCGGTCTGTGCGTATCTGGAACGGCAGGGCGCGAAGATTCTCTGCCGGAATTACACAATCCGCGGCGGCGAAATTGACATCATTGCGCAGCAGGGAGATTTTCTGCTGATTGTCGAGGTCAAGACGCGCAGAGCGGGTACGATGCAGTCGGGCGCGGCAGCCGTGGACAGAAAAAAGCAGCAGCATATCATCCGCGCAGCCGAGCGGTATCTGCTGGAGCATCCGGTTGATTTGCAGCCGCGGTTTGATGTAGCGGAAGTCGAATACTCCGGCGCATTCGTGCGGCATATCGAATATATGGAACATGCATTTGATGCAACAGGATATTGAGGATTACGTTATGGCAGTCAAAAAGCTAAAAAATCTGAGCTGCCCGTTCTGCGGCGGCACAGAATTTGTCAAGGGCAGAACCATCACGCATGGAATGGCAGGCGGGCACAGCACCGGTTCATCCGCGCTCATTGCGCCGCTTCGCAGTACGTTATTCAATTTCCGCGTAACCACGCAGACGGAGATCCGCGTCTACTGCAAAAACTGTGGCAGTCTCGTCCGTCAGTACATCACACATCCCGAGATGCTTGAGGAGAAAGAACGCTGAGGCAACAGGTATGGTAAAGAAGGGTATCATTGTAAATAAATGCCCTTACTGCGGCGGCACGGAATTTACAGAGGGCGTGCAGGTTTTTCACGGCGCTGTAAACAAACCGCGCGGGCTTGGCAAGGTACAGACGCTGCATCATATTTTCTGCAAGGATTGCGGCAGCGTTGTCCGCAGCTATGTTTATGAACCGGAAAAACTGAGCAAATATCCGCCGGAAAACGCGGCAGAGAACAGCTCCGAATGAAAGAAACAATACTGTTCCGCAAATAAGGCGGAGCAAAACGGCAGCCGGTATGACCGGCAAGGAGGATATAATATGATCTACCACAGCACAAGAAACAAGGCGCTGACAGTCAGCAGCGCAGAGGCGATTGCACAGGGCATCGCCGCAGACGGCGGTCTGTTCGTACCGGGCTTCATTCCGGAGCTGACGGCAGCAGATTTCCATTCCCTGAAGGGACTGAGCTATGCAGAGCGCGCAGCGCGTCTGTTCAAGCTCTATCTGACGGATTTCACCGATGAGGAGCTGCGCGAATGCACGAAGGCAGCCTATGAATCCGGCAGCTTTGAAACACCGGATGTGCAGGAGATCACGACCCTTGCAGACGGCTCGATGCTGCTCGAGCTCTGGCACGGTCCGACCTGCGCATTCAAAGATATGGCGCTCCAGATTCTGCCGCATTTCCTCACCCGCTCGATCCGCAAGACCGGCATCGAGAAGGAGGTCGTCATCCTGACGGCAACCTCGGGCGATACGGGCAAGGCAGCGCTCGCAGGCTTCAAGGATGTCCCCGGCACGCGCATTATGGTCTTCTATCCGGAGGACGGCGTCAGCTCGATGCAGAAGCGCCAGATGCAGACGCAGGAGGGCAAGAATGTCCGTGTCTGCGCGGTCAAGGGCAATTTCGATGACTGCCAGAACGGCGTCAAGGCGATCTTCACCGATCCTGCCATGCAGCAGGCACTTGCAGAGAACGGCATGCAGTTCTCCAGTGCAAACAGCATCAACTGGGGACGTCTCGTTCCGCAGATCGTATACTATGTCTCCGCCTATGTGACGATGCTCGAAAAGGGCATCTTAAAGGACGGCGACCGTTTCAGCATCACTGTCCCGACGGGCAACTTCGGCAATATTCTCGCCGCATGGTACGCAAAGCAGATGGGCGTTCCGGTGCAGCATCTGGTCTGCGCATCGAACATCAACAAGGTGCTGACCGACTTCATCGACACCGGCGTCTACGACCGCAAGCGTGATTTCCATGCAACGGTCTCCCCGTCCATGGATATTCTGATTTCGAGCAATCTCGAGCGTCTGCTCTATCACATGACCGGCGAGGACGATGCACAGATTCGTCAGTGGTTCGGCGCACTGAAAACCGAGGGCAGCTATCAGATTCCGCTGGAGCTGACGCACCGCATTCAGGCGGAGTTCTCCGGCAGCTTCTGGGACGATGCCGCGACAAAGGCGATGATCGGCAAAGTCTTCTCCGAGAACGGCTATCTCAGCGATACGCATACGGCAGTCGGCATCTGCGCGGCGCGTGATTATCAGGCAAAGGCGGCTGACAAATATCCGATGCTGATTGCATCGACCGCAAATCCGTATAAGTTCGGCGCAGCGGTGCTCGAAGCAATCGGCGGCGATACGAATGCCGATGAATACGAGATTCTTGACCGTCTGGCAGCAAAATCCGGCATAAAGATTCCGGCAGCGCTTGCCGAACTGAAAACGAAGGCAGTCCGCTTCAAGGATGTTGTCGCGCAGGATGAGATGCCCGCATTTGTCAAGGGTACGCTGGGCATTCAATGAGCTTATATGTAATCGGGGATACGCATCTCTCCTTCGGCACGGAAAAACCGATGGATATTTTCGCGGGCTGGGAGAATCACACCGCCGTTTTGCAGGATGCATGGTGCAGCCGCATCACGGATGAGGATACCGTTGTCCTCGCAGGCGATATCTCATGGGGCATGAGCATGCAGGAGGCGCTGCCGGATTTCCGCTGGCTGAATGCGCTCCCCGGCAGAGAAAAGATCATCTTAAAGGGCAATCACGATTACTGGTGGAGCACGATGAAAAAGATGCAGGAATTCTTTTCTGCAAACGGGCTGGATACACTCCGGCTCCTGCACAACAACTGCTACGCATACGGGGAATACGGCATCTGCGGGACGCGCGGCTGGGTCAATATGGAGCCCGGCGCCGCCAGTCCGGACGATGCCAAGGTCAGCGCAAGGGAGGCGCAGCGGCTGGAAGTATCCCTGAACGCGGCAGAGCAGCAGGGGCTCAAGCCGATTGTCTTTCTGCATTATCCGCCGGTTTACGGCGCAAGCTGCAATTACCCGATGCTCGAGGTGCTCTGGCATCATCCGGTCAAGGATTGCTGGTACGGACATGTCCACGGCAGATCACAGCACCGCGCAGCAATCAACGGCGCGCGTGACGGCATCTGCTACCACCTGATCGCCGGTGATTTTGTGCAGTTTATCCCACAAAAAGTATTGTAAACTGTGAAAACGGAAGAAAGAGAAAAAACCTCTGGAAATATTGCACTGTTTGTGCTATAATGAAGTGTATCTGTCAATATGCAGAATTCAGCGGCAAAAGATGACTCTGCCGCATCAATGAAAACGAAATTTGGAGGAACTGTTATGAGCCTGATTTCCGATGTCAAAACCGATGTAAATATGAGAGAAGTCACCTTCTCGATTACCGCCGAGGACCTCGAGGCAGCCTGCGAGCGCGTTTATCAGCGCCAGAAGAAGGATATCGCTGTCAAGGGCTTCCGCAAGGGCAAGGTGCCGCGCAAAATGGTTGAGAAGCTCTACGGCGAAGAGGTCTTCTACGAGGATGCCGTGAATTCGATCATCCCCGGCGAGCTGGACGCAATCCTGCGCGAAAAGGAGATCACGATCATTGACCGTCCTTCCGTTGAGCTGGTTTCCTGCTCCAAGGAGGAGGGCGCTGTCTGCAAGGCAACCCTCATCACCAAGCCGGAGGTTACCGTTGCAGCATACAAGGGCATCCACGCACCGATGAAGGTTCGTGAGATCACTTCCGAGGATGTCGATCAGCAGATCGAGATGCTCCGCCAGCGCCAGGCACGCATGATCGACGTTGAGGGCAGAGCAGCTGAGAACGGCGACGAGGTCAAGATCAACTTTGAAGGCTTCATCGACGATGAGGCATTCGAGGGCGGCAAGGGCGAAGGCTATCCGCTCCGTCTGGGTAGCGGTCAGTTCATCCCGGGCTTTGAGGATCAGATCGTCGGCAAGAACATCGGCGACAAGTTCGATGTCAACGTCACCTTCCCGGAGGAGTACGGCGATGAGCGCTATGCAGGCAAGGCAGCCGTCTTCAAGACCGAGCTGCTCGCAATCTCCGCACAGGAACTGCCGGAGATCGACGATGAGCTTGCAAAGGACGTTTCCGAGTTTGATACGATTGCAGAGCTCCGCGCCGACATTGAGAAGAAGCTCAAGGAGTCCGCAGAGCAGTCCGCACAGACACAGTTTGAAAACGCTGTGTTCGATACCATCGTCGCAGGCACCGATGCAGTCATTCCGCAGGTTCTCTATGACCGCAGAATCGACCAGCGCATCCGTGAATTCGAGAGCCAGCTCCAGCAGCAGTACGGCGAGCTCAAGCTCGAGGAATACCTCCAGCTCACCGGCATGACCATGGAACAGCTCCGCGATGAGTATGAGCCGCAGGCAAAGAAGGAGGTCACGCTCCGCCTCGCACTCGAGAAGATCGCAGATACCGAGGATATTCAGGTTTCCGACGAAGAGCTCGATGAGGCACTGACCCAGTTTGCAGCAGAGCTCAAGGCTCCGGTCGAGTTCGTCAAGTCCCGCATTCCGATGGATGATTACCGCACCGATCTGCGCGTCCAAAAGGTCGTCGAGCTGATCAAGAACAATGCTGTTGTTGACAACGACATGGCTGAGGAAGCAAAGGAAGAGGCTCCGGCAGAGGAAGCAAAGGCTGACGAAGCCAAGGATGCAGAATAATCAGGAAGAACAATCAGAAACAAACCGGTTCCTGCCCGCGGACTGTTTTCACCGCGGCGCAGGAACCGGAAATCTGCTTTATTGCGGAATATGCGAAAAAACGTGCATTCTGCAAGTATACGCCGAAAGGACGGTACCCTTTATGAACAATATGCACATGAGTCTGGTTCCGACCGTCATTGAGCAGACGAACCGCGGCGAGCGCGCATACGATATCTATTCGCGCCTGCTGAATGACCGCATCATCATGCTCTCCGAGGATGTCAACGATGTGACCGCAAGCCTTGTTGTCGCACAGCTTCTCTTCCTCGAAAGTCAGGATCCGGAAAAGGATATCTCACTTTATATCAACAGCCCCGGCGGTTCCGTCACAGCCGGTATGGCAATCTACGATACCATGCAGTATATCAAGTGCGATGTGGCAACAATCTGCATCGGACTTGCAGCCTCTATGGGCGCACTGCTGCTTTCTTCCGGCGCAAAGGGCAAGCGCATGGCGCTGCCGAACAGCGAGATCATGATTCACCAGCCGCTGATTATGGGCGGCGGCATCTCCGGTCAGGCAACCGACATCAAAATCCGGACAGACAATCTCCTGCGCACCAAGAGCAACTTAAACCGCATTCTCGCAGAGAATACCGGCAAGGAGCTTGCGCAGATCGAGCGCGATGTCGAGCGTGATTACTTCATGACCGCGGAGGAAGCACTCAGCTACGGTCTGATTGACAAGGTCGTCAGCAAGCGCTGAGCAGCCGAAGCAGACAAAGAAAGCCGGAATTCCGATTCCGGCTCCGACCCCCATGCAACATACAGGAGAGAAGACTATGCCTGAAAAAGGATTGAGAACCTGTAATTTCTGCGGCAAACCGGAAACCAAGGTGCAGAGCATGTTCTCTGCCGGCGCAAACAATATCTGTGATGAATGCGTCACATATTGCTATGAGCTGCTGTACGGCGACCGCGATGCCAAGCCGCAGAATGAAAAGGAAAAGAAGGGCAAGAGCTCCGGCAAGCAGATCAATCTGCTGAAACCGGCAGAGATCAAGAAGGTTCTGGATGAATATGTCATCGGACAGGACCGCGCCAAGATTTCGCTTGCCGTTTCCGTCTATAACCATTATAAGCGCATCCTCAGTGCCGATGACGGCGACGATGTGGAGATTCAGAAGAGCAATGTGCTGCTGCTCGGACCGACCGGTGTCGGAAAGACCTATCTTGCGCAGACGCTTGCAAAGATTCTCGACGTCCCGTTTGCGATTGCGGATGCCACAACGATCACCGAGGCAGGCTATGTCGGCGACGACGTAGAAAATGTGCTGCTGCGTCTGATTCAGGCTGCGAACTTCGATGTCGAGGCAGCCGAGCGCGGCATCATCTATATTGACGAGATCGACAAGATCGCGCGCAAATCCGAAAACACTTCTCTGACAAGAGATGTCAGCGGCGAAGGCGTCCAGCAGTCGCTGCTGAAAATCATCGAGGGCACCGTCTCCAATGTTCCCCCGCAGGGCGGCAGAAAGCACCCGAATCAGGAGTTTATTCACATCAATACGAAGAATATCCTCTTTATCTGCGGCGGCGCATTCGACGGTCTGGAGAAGCATATTGTCAGCCGCACCGAATCCTCCGGACTCGGCTTCGGCGCGCAGGTGCTCTCCAAGAAGGAAAAAACCGAAAACATCTTCCGCAAGGTCATTCCGCAGGATCTGGTCAAATTCGGCATCGTGCCGGAGCTGGTCGGCAGACTGCCGATCATCACGACGCTCGATGAAATGGATGAGGATTCCCTCGTCCGGATCCTGACCGAGCCGAAAAATGCCCTGCTCAAGCAGTATGCAAAGCTGTTCCGCTATGACAACATCGAGCTTGAGGTTGAGCACGATGCACTGATTGCGGTTGCAAAGCGAGCACTGGAGCAGAAAACGGGCGCGCGCGGACTCCGTGCAATTCTCGAAGGCATTCTGATGCAGACGATGTTTGATGCGCCCTCGCGCAACAGTGTCAGAAAGGTAGTCGTAACGGCGGCATGCGTGGAGAACCATACATCTCCCCTGCTGCTGGATGACAGCGGACAGGAAATTTCCGCTGCATAATCCGATGCGCACTTCTATGCCGAATCTCCTGCGGAACAATCCGCGGGAGATTCTGTTATGTTACAGTGTCAAAATTTTCATCTTCTTTTCACAAATTTCCGCAATTTTCAACTTGATTCTTTGCGCATAATCATGTATAATAGAGCAAAGCACCAAGTACATCGCATTTCAGTCTCCCGACCGGCTGCGCACGGTCCGGAGAGGGTTCTTCGCCGCGCAGGGCAGATAGGAAAAGACAATGCAAGAGAAAGAACGCACAGACGAGGTCTTTGAAATACAGGAAACCGAAGAGAATCTGATGCCGGTCGTCGCACTGCGCGGACTGGTCGCATTTCCGCATATGGTGATCGACTTTGAGGTCGGCAGAGCGGAATCGCGCAAGGCAGTCGATGAGGCGCTGGAGCGTGACCGCCGGATTCTCCTGATCGCACAGCGCGACCAGACCATTCTGGAACCGAAGCCGCGCGATCTGTTCCGTGTCGGCGTCATCTGCGAAATCCGTCAGGTGATGCGCAGCAGAGAAGGTACGCGCGTTCTGGTCGAGGGTCTGGCGCGTGCCAAGGCAAACAGACTGCTCGCCCCCGATAACGAAACCGAATACTGGCGTGCAGATTTCAAGCCGCTCCCGACATATTCGCGCAGCAAAGCGAATGCAATCGAGATGCAGGCAATTATTAACTCCGTCAAGGATCAGTATGCACTGAACTGCAAGCTCTCGCACCGCACCCCGCGCGAATTCGCGGAAATGGTGCTTGCGGAGGAAGATGCAAAGCAGCTTTTTGAAGCCGTCTGGTCGAATCTGGATATGGATTATCATGACCGCCAGATGATGCTCGAGGAAGGAAATCTGTTCCTGCGCCTGACAATGCTCTATGCGGTTCTGATGCGCGAGAATGAGATTCTCAAGGTCGAGGCGGAGCTGCAAAACGGCGTCCAGATGCGCATTGACCAGAGCCAGCGCGAGCTGTATCTGCGCGAACAGCAGCGCATCATAAGCGAGGAGCTCGGTGACAGCGACGATTCCGATACCGCAGCCTATAACAAGAAGATCGACAAGCTCGAAGCAAGCGATGAGGTCAAGGCAAAGCTGCGCCATGAGGCACAGCAGCTCTCGCGGATGCCCTCCGGCTCGCAGGAAGCCTATGTCATCAGCAATTATCTCGATGTGGCGCTCTCCCTGCCGTGGGGCGTGACCACAAAGGAAAAGCTCGATATTCCGAAGGCAGCAGCCCTGCTGGATAAAGAGCATTACGGCTTGAAGCGCGTCAAGGAGCGCGTCCTCGAAGCAATGAGCGTCCATGTTTTGCAGCCGAAGCTGACAGGACAAATCATCTGTCTGGTCGGACCTCCCGGCGTCGGCAAGACGTCGATTGCGCAGTCGGTCGCCAAGGCGCTCGGCAGAAGCTATGTCCGAGTCTCACTCGGCGGCGTGCGCGATGAGAGCGAGATTCGCGGTCACCGCAAGACCTATGTCGCCGCAATGCCCGGCAGAATCATCGAAGCGATGCGGCAGGCAAAGAGCATGAATCCGCTGATTCTGCTCGATGAGATTGACAAGCTCTCCGGCGACTTCAAGGGCGATCCGGCAGCCGCACTGCTCGAGGTGCTCGACAGCGCCCAGAATCACGCATTCCGCGATCATTTCCTTGAGGTTCCGTTTGATCTGTCGCAGGTCATGTTCCTGACGACGGCAAACAACGCCGACGCGATCCCCGCGCCGCTCTATGACCGTATGGACGTCATCGAGGTCAACTCCTATACACGCGAGGAAAAGTACCATATTGCAAAGGAGCATCTGGTCAAAAAGCAGATCAAGGAAAACGGTCTGAAAGCATCGCAGATCAAGATTACGGATGCCGCGATTTACGATCTGATTGATTATTATACCCGTGAGGCAGGTGTCCGCACGCTCGAGCGCCGGATTGCCTCGCTCTGCCGCAAGTGTGCAAAGACGATCCTGACCGACAATGTCCCGAAGGTACAGTATACGCCTGAGACGCTGGAATCCGCACTCGGACCGCACAAGTATACCGGCGATTATTATGCAAAGAACGACGAAGTCGGCATTGTCAACGGTCTTGCGTGGACAAGTGTCGGCGGTGTCCTGATGCCGCTGGAGGTACTGACAATGCCCGGCAAGGGCGACATCGAAGTCACGGGCTCGCTCGGCGACGTCATGAAGGAGAGCGCAAAGCTCGCTGTCTCCTATACGCGCGCACATGCGAAGCAATATGACATCAATCCCGAAATGTTCAAGTCCAAGGACCTTCATATCCATGCACCGGAAGGCGCCGTCCCGAAGGACGGACCGAGCGCAGGCGTCACGATGCTGACCGCACTGGTCTCCGCGATGTCCGGCATTCCGGTTCGCCATGATATCGCCATGACCGGCGAGATCACGCTGCACGGCAAGGTGCTGCCGATCGGCGGACTCGTCGAAAAATCCATGGCTGCGTACAAAAACGGCATCCGCACTGTCCTGATTCCGGAAGCAAATCTCCCCGATCTGGCAGAGCTCGATGAGACCGTGCGCGAGGCAATCCGCTTTATCCCGTGCGAGACCGTGGAGACAGTGCTCGAAACCGCGCTGATTCCGCCGCATTACGATACCAAGCTGGAACCGCTGCACGAGGACGAATTGCAGAAGCTGACGCTCCCGCCGATGCCTGCACCGCGCAAGCGTCCGTCCAAGACGGCGCAGTAAGGGGGACGGCATGAACTGGAATACAGCCGAATTCACCGCCGCATACGGTACGGCAGCGCAGCTCCCGAAGTGTCATACGCCGGAGATTGCGTTTGCCGGCAGATCGAATGTCGGAAAATCCACGCTGATCAATAAACTGTTTCAGCGCAAGAATCTGGCGCGCGTCAGCTCGGTACCGGGCAAGACCGCGACGATCAATTTCTATCGCTGCGACGGCATCACCTTTGCCGATCTCCCCGGCTACGGCTACGCAAAGCGCTCCAAATCAGAGCTGAAACGCTGGCAGGACCTCATCAACGGTTATTTGCAGGATGAACGCGATCTGCGCGCCGTTCTGCTGCTGATTGACATGCGGCATCCGCCGACGAAAAACGATCTGCAAATGGTTGATTTCCTGATTGACACAGAAATGCCCTTTGCGATTGTCCTGACGAAAGCCGACAAGCTCAACAAAACCGAACGCACTGCAAGGCTTGCTGCACTGCCGCAGGAGCTGCCGCAGTTCGAGGACCTGAATGTCACAGTATTCTCCTCGGTGACCGGTGAGGGCGTCGAAGCCCTGCGCGGACTGATCGAGGAAATCACGGTAGATGACGCAGAAGAAACCGAATAAACAAAGCCGCCTGTCCGGAATCAAGCCGGACAGGCGGTCATTCTGTTGAGAAATCTATGGCGGGTAAAAATAAAAGTTTTGATCAAACTTTTTCAAAAGTTTGCGGGGTCGAGGGGCAGCGCCCCTCACCCACATCAAATGAGGAATTAACCTAAATACGCAAATTTCAAGCAGGCACTAAAGATTACCATTGATTTTACTGAAAAATATTTCCGATATCAGAAAGAAATTTCAGTATTATGAAGCGTTTTGCCGGCTCAGTTCCCACGCAGGTTCACATGACGAGTTCCCACAACCCGCATACACCAGCCCTCATTATTATAGTCAAATCCGCGTAAATACAAACAAATCGCCGGCAGTTTCTTTTGACTTTCAAACACAAATAGTTCCCACGAAAGAAATGTTGTTTGACGCCAAATTGATCGTAGTACGCATAGCCTTGGCTGTGCGTACTTTTTTATTATAAGTAAAGGGAAATTTCATAAAAGAAGTTGAACCTATTATAATACCTTACGAACTTAACAAAAGTGCGAAAATCAGACGATCTTGCAATAATTTGAGCGATGCTTTCCAATCTTGACGGAGGGCATCGCTTTTCTTTTGATTTCAGATGATCTCAAAAATAATTTCAAAACCTCTTGACAAGTGTATATATTCGTGCTATACTGTGTATAGTGTATATACACACTTTCTCTGGAGGAAACTATGGATATTATTTTAAGGAACGAAACGGATGACCCGATCTATAAGCAGATCATAGATCAGGTGAAGGCGCAGATCATTTCAGGCAAGCTCACGGCCGGGGACGCCCTGCCGTCGATGCGCGCCCTTGCAGCACAGCTCCGCATCAGCGTGATCACGACCAAACGCGCTTATGAGGAGCTGGAACGGGAAGGCTATATCGAGAATTATCTCGGAAAGGGCTGCTTTGTCAAATCGCAGAATACCGATTTCCTGCGCGAGGAAACAATTCGGCAGACCGAAGAAATGGTCGCACAGGTTTGCAAAAAAGCGCGGCTCTGCGGTTTGAGTGCCGATGAACTCAAGGAAATGATTGATCTTATGTATTCGGAGGAGAACGAAAATGACTGAATATGAAAATGCGGTCGAGATCAGAGGCTTGACTAAACGCTATGACGGGTTCACGCTCGACAATATCAGCTTTACGGTCCCGAAGGGCTGTATTATGGGATTCATCGGGCAGAACGGTGCAGGCAAGACAACAACAATACAGTCCATGCTGAATATTATCCCCATTGATGCAGGCGAGATCAAGCTTCTCGGTCTGGATCACATCAAAAATGAAGATGAAGTCAAAGAACGAATCGCCGCTGCGTTCGATGACTGCCCGTTCGGTGAAGTGTTCATGCCTGTGCAGATCGAGCGTGTATTCAAAGGTCTGTACCGGAAATGGAGTACAGATACCTTCTTCCGGTATATTGACCGGTTTCAGCTCCCGCGCGATAAAAAAGTCGGAAATCTGTCAAAGGGCATGAAAATGAAGCTCCAGATTGCAGTTGCCCTTTCGCATGACGCTGAGCTTCTGATCATGGATGAAGCCACGTCCGGACTTGACCCGATCATCCGAAATGAGATACTCGATGTATTCCGTGACTATCTCATGGACGGCGAACGCTCGATTCTCATGTCCTCACATATCACAAGTGACATCGAAAAGATCGCAGACTGCGTGACATTCATCGACAACGGAAGGATACTGCTTACCGGATACAAGGATGAGCTGCTCGAATCGCACGGTGTCATCAAATGCACACGGGAGGAGTACAGAGAATTTGCGCCGGAAGATTATATCAGTGCAAGGCTCAATGACTTCGGTACGCAGATTATGACCGCCGATCGCAGTGCCGCAGAACAAAAATACTCCGGTGCGATCATTGAAAAAACAACACTTGAGGAGATCATGCAGTTTTATGTCAACGCTGAAAAAAAGGAGTGGTCGTAATGGGAAAGATCAAATCACTGATATACCGTGAATGGGTGCTGACAAAAAAGACGCTTCTGCTTGGTTTGATTGCAGCACTGCCCATGCTGATGCTGGGTGTAGTTGTCGGAAACGGCTTTCATAACGGCACGCTCAGAGTGAACGAAAGACTGCACACCTATCTTTCGCAGACAGGCAATTACCCTTATACATTTATGGTTGCATTCTTTTTGATCATCGTTATCCCAAATGTTTCAGCGATTTATGAGAGCGATATCAAGGCGAACTGGACGCGCTATTCCATGACGCTCCCGGCAGATACAAAGAGCCGTGCGCTTGCACATACGCTGTTTCTGCTTATTCGTATCATTGCGGCATTTCTGCTCTCGGTCGCTGCCGGAACAGTCATCGCAGCGGCTTTCGGCAAACAGTTTCGGGCAGAAACGATTGCTGATATCGGCCTGTTGATTTGTCTGCTGCTGATAGAAGTTTGCATCGGAGAGAGCTTCCGGAGCAAAGCAAAGGATATGATCACCTATAAAAAGCGGTCAAACTGTATGGCGGCTGTATTTGCAGGCTTGGGTGTTGCAGTCGGTTTATTTATGGCGCGTACGGCGCGCAGTACGGGAGGCGCTCAGCAAGCAGATTTCATGGAAGCCTTCGGACCGCTGATCGAGAAATATACCGCATTCAGAAATGCGGCGGCACCGTTTATTATCCCCGTTTTTATCGGATTGATCGTCCTGATCTATGTGATCGGAAAGCGGAATCTCGACAGCTTGAAACAATCATAAGGAGGGCATGACAAATGCAGGGAACAGTATACAAGGAACTGGTGCAGAACCGGTTTTTCCTGCTGTGCGGACTTTTCCTGCCGCCGCTTGTCTATATCGCCGTGATCCTGATGGAGCTGATCGTAAACGTCGGAGATGCAGATTTTTCATGGACGCATTTTTTCTCTGAATTTCTTGCAGACGGCACTATGTTTCCGAGCAAAATTCTGATTCTTCTGATCGCATATATCGGCATGAGGCTGCTGTCATCTTCGGTTTTTTCCGCAGACGAATCCAAGTACAAATGCTTTCTGATGGCCTCCGTGCCGGACGGAACCGCACGGCAGATCTACGGAAAATATGTCATCCTGTTCATGGCATATGCGCTGTTTTTCGTATCTGCTTTGTTTTCAGACAGTATTTGGGCGTATATCGTTTTCTGCCTGACCGGAGAAATACCGCCGTCCTTGCTCGGTCTGTTCGCGCTGATGCTGTTTGTGCAGATCTTTCTGCGAAGCATTGATATCCCGTTCAATGTCAGATTCGGCGCAAAAAACGGAAAATATGTCTTTATGATTGTTCTGATTGCCGCTTTGCTTGCTTTGGCGATTTTTATTCTGTATTCTCCTGCTTCTGATAATCTCAGCAGCATCTTTTCCAATATGATATTAAAGCTGCTGAACGGTGAACTTGCAGAACAAACGACACTCTGCATCTCGGCATTTCCGTTCGTGTCGATCGGTGCGTATTATCTGTCCTACCGCATCTCATGCAAACTATGGCTGAAAGGAGCGGTGAATTATGAAGCATAAATCTTCTGACATCAAACGAACCATCATATTTCTGCTCCTTTCTTTCGGAATTGCGTGGATTCCGTGGATCGTTCTAAACACGCACTATGGCTTTTCCGAATGGTTCACGGGCGAAAAATCATATGCTTTTTTATGGGTGACACTCATATCAGGCGGCTCACCGGCCATCGCAAATATCCTGACGCGGCTCATCACCAAGGAAGGCATCACGGATGATCTGCTGCGGCTGAAGCTGAAAGGGAACCGGAAGTATTATGCGTTTGCGCTGCTGCTGCCGCTTGCAGTCGGACTGCTCCGCAGCATGATCGCACGGAATATGGATTTCGCTGAAAAACCCGCGCTTTCGGGATGGATGACTGCTTCTTATCTTATGCAGGCAATTTGGCTTTCTGCTCTAATGGCGTTCAATACCTTCGGTGAAGAATACGGCTGGCGCGGATATTTATATCCGAAGCTCGAAGCCGTTGCAGGCAGACCAGCGGCACTCATTGCAGGCGGCATCATCTGGGGACTCTGGCACGCGCCGCTGACCGTCAAGGGGCATAATTTCGGCACAGATTACCCGGGATTTCCATGGCTCGGTATTCTGCTGATGTGCGGCTCCTGTGTGATTATGGGCATCTTCTTTCATTGGCTGACACTGAAAACAGGCTCAATCTATCCTGCGTCTATCGCACATTCCGCAAACAACAACGGTGCAGCATTGATTCTGGCGATGTTTGTTCAGGCGAAAGCGGATAGTCATGATATTCCGTTCAGCGTGAACATTCTGCTTCTTGCACCAATGCTGCTGTATCTGTTGTTTATTCCATTTCTGATGAAAAACAGAACGAGAGAGCAGAAATATATTTGAAGAAGATAATCAGAAGGATTATCAAAGAGCTTTTGATTCCTGATCGCTGTTTGCTTGTGCTGTGGCTGATCATTTTTTGAAAACCAGCCATAGAGATTTACGAAAGTGCTTTCATCATACTGTCACACAGACTTTTTCTTCAATCTGTAACAGTCTCATATCAAGAAACGATGTGCATAATTCTGCACATCGTTCTTTTTACCTCTTGACAGCCGAACGGATGTTTGCTATAATAAATAGAAGAACATCCGTTTCACTATGTAAAAGCATCATTCGAGTTTAGCGGCTGTCTCATTTTCGTGATTAAAAGAATCGGTTATGCTCTGGTCTCATTTTGTAAGCGTTTCTTGATGCGACCAAAACAATCACGCTCAATTATAACATAGTAATTAACTATGCTATAAAAAAATTACGCTTTTCATGAGCCGCATTTTCAGAAAACGTTTCAAAATGAATGAGAAGTATCATACAGACAATAGCCCATATCGCAAGGAACGCAGTGAAAATTGTGTGAAAACGCTCAAAAAGTGCCCCAACAGATAGGTGCTACCCATTATCCGTTTCGACAACCCGTTTCGGGTTATCAAAACAGGAGCATTTCACGTTCGTTCCATTTCCTGGGCAAAGTCTGCGACCTTGACGGCGGGCACATGACAGTTCTCGAAAAAATATTTTCACTCTGTCATGCTTCTTGCTCCGCAATCGGGAGATTTCCCGAACCCTTCCCGCGATTCCTTTAAGGAGGTGATGCCGATGTAGACGAAAAATATTTACGACATGAGGAAACACAGACGACAGAATAGTTTGAGCACCCCCCGTTCAAGGATGCAAGGTTGCAAGAATGCAAAGACAAAGATTATTTGCATCCTTGCACTCTTGAATAAACAGCACGAATAAAAGGGAGCGTATCTCTTTCGCGTGTAAGCGTGTAAAAGGCTTGAATGAAACATATCCGGCGTGTAGAAAACCGTGTATGGCACGCAAGACTACACGCGTTTTCACACGCGCAATTTTGCGATACAAATGATAATACACGCCTACACGCCGGATGTGGTTGTAATCATCTTATATAGTACTTTACTTTTTCGGAGAAATGGTGTATACTGATAGCGAGGGCTATGGTGTATGCCTTGAGAAAAGGAGTATACTATGGCAAATGCAAAACAAATGCCCTCCGGCAACTGGAGGGTTCAGGTATTCCTCGGCACAAACGCCGACGGAAAGAAGATGAAGAAGTCCATCACCGCGCCGACCAGATGGCAGGCGGAGATGCTGGCTGCTGAATTCCTTGAAACCGTGCAGACGGCGCGGAGTAAATTCACTGTTGCGCAGGCTGTCCGCGGCTACATCGACAGCAAGAAGAATGTATTGTCGCCGTCAACCGTTTACTGCTATGAGATCATCCTCAAAAACCGGCTGCAAATGCTGATGCCGCTGGACATTCACGAGGTTGACAGTTTCGTGATGCAGCGGGCGATCAACGAGGAAGCGGCGACGAAAACACGCAAGACGATCGCAGAAGCCAAGAATCTGATCGGTGCTGCCCTGAAGATGTACGGTGTCAACCCACAGTGGAATGTCACACTGCCGCCGAAGATTCCGAAAGTGAACGAGCTTCCGCCCGCAGAGCAAGTGATCCGGATGATTCGCGGAACGGAGATCGAACTTCCGTGTCTGCTGGCGATGTGGCTGTCTCTCCGCATGAGCGAGGTGCGCGGCTTGCAGTTCGGCGACATCAAAGATGGAGTGCTGACGATTCAGCGGAGTAAGCTCTATCTCGGAACGCAGGATGTGATCCGGGATCTGAACAAGACCTACAATTCGACGCGGCGTCTTGTGGTTCCGGCGTACATTCAATCGCTGATTGACAGGATTCCGCACCAATCCGAGACCGAATTCATCGTTCCGCTGGGATACAAGTACATCAAGAATCATCTGACGAAACTCGCCAAAGCGAACGGCTATAAGCTCACTTTCCATCAACTGCGCCATTTGAACGCTTCTATCATGCTGATGCTCGGCATCCCGGACAAGTACGCAATGGAGCGCGGCGGCTGGTCGAGCAACGGTGTTCTGAAATCGGTGTATCAGCATACATTCTCCGCAGAACGCAAGCTGGTTGACGAGCGAATCGACGGTTTCTTCAATGATTTACTGAGGGTTTAATACCCTTCTCCATGTGCAAAAGTTCCCTGTTAGTTCCCATTTTTGAAAATGAAAACCTGAAAAGTGCGTATTTTCAATAGGTTTTGGATTTGAGAGAAGGGCAGCGCCCCTTGCCGTGCTCCGCAGAGCACGGAATCCCTTACACTTCAAGAGCTCCGCAAGGGGTGAATTGCCGCACAGCGGCAAGAGGGGACGCCCTGCGATAGAGGGCGTCCCCTAAAAAATGACACTTTATCGAAAAGCTGACCGCCTGTCCGGAATCAAGCCGGACAGGCGGTTCATTATATATCGTATTATTTGCTCTGCTTCGCAGAATCAACGAGTTCTTCCCATGTCGTAGAGATATGCGAGAGCGTATTCTGCGTATAATACTGCAAGATGATCTGCGCATCGGCAGCGGTAATTGCGCCGTCCTGATCGACATCGGCAGCCGCATCTGCTTCTCTGGAGAGCGGATTCGACGCACCTGCGAGCAGCAGCGCATAGGTTTGCAGCGTGATCTGTGCATCGCCGCTGGTGATCGCACCGTCACCGTCCACATCGCCTCTGAGCTGCGGAATCGAGGGTGCAGTCTCCGTGGATACAGCAGTCACAGTGGTTTCTGCTGCGGTCGAAGCGGTTGTCGTCTCGGTGGTTGTAGTAGTGGTGGCAGTGGTTTCGGTGGTTGTAGTTGTTGTAGTGGTCGTTTCGGTTGTGGTCGTTGTAGTCGTGGTTTCAGTGGTTGTGGTAGTGGTTTCCGTTGTCGTCGTGGTTTCGGCGGTGGTAGTCGGCGCCGTCGTGGTTGTCGTCTCAGTGGTTGTTGTGGCAGCGGTTGTTTCTGCGGTGGTCACGCTTGCGGCACTCTGCTCCTTGAGCGACTTGAACTGATAGCCGTACTGCTTTGCAAATTTATCCGCGGTGGAGTCCTCATAGCCAAAGACAATCGTATCAAATACATTATAGCTGTTGCTGAACAGATACGGATCATCCGCAAATGCACAGGTTTCATTCGGAACCGACACCGATGCGAGCACAGCGCAGTTACGGAATGTGCCCTCGCCGACGGAAGCGATGCTCTCCGGCAGCTTGACGGCAGTCAGCGACTTGCAGCCGTAGAAGACCTGTTTTGCGAGTGCTTTCAGCGATTTCGGCAGCTTGATATCTTTCAGCGCCGTGCAGCCGGTGAATGCATTGTCACCGATTTCGGTGAGATTGTCCGGCAGTGCAACGGATTCGAGCGCACTGCAATCACGGAATGCATGTGCACCGAGCTTCGTCAGCCCGACGCCGATTGTCAGCTCCTTGAGCGCTTCGCACTTCTGGAATGCGGAATCGCGGATCACGCTGACGCCGTCACCGATTTTCGCCTTATTCAGCGCACTGCACTCATAAAAAGCATAAGTCTCAATGGATTTGACGCTGTCCGGAATCTCGACAGCTTCGAGCTGATTGCAGCCCGCAAATGCAGAGACGGGAACACTCTCCAGAACAGCGGAGAGCTTTGCGGATTTCATTTTTGCACAGCCTGCAAAGACCTCGTTGCCGATTGTCTTGACATGATCCGGCAGCGAGATTGCGGTCAGGGCGCCGCAGTTTCCGAAGGCACGGGTACCGATTTCAGTGAGCGCCTCCGGCAGCTTGATCTCGGTCAGCTTGCCGCACATTGCAAAGGTCTGGTTGCCGATTTTCTTGATGCCTGTACCGAGCGTGACATTTTCGAGCGCGGAGCATCTGCGGAATGCGCAGGAATCAAGCCCTGTCACAGAGCTCGGGATATGGATTTCCTTGAGGCTCTCGCAGTCCTCAAAGGCATAGGCGCCGATGTCGGTCAGCGAATCCGGCAGTGAAATGCTTTCGAGTGCGGTACAGTCTGCGAAAGCCTTTGCCGGAAGTGCATGGAGCTTCTTGGAAAGCGTAACCTTTTTCAGCTTTTTGCAGCCGGTGAAAGCGCCGAGATTCATATACTCCACAGATTCCGGCATCACAATCTCGGTGATGTCGGTGCAGTCCTGAAACGCGCCCTTGCCGATGACAGTGACCGGCAGTCCGTCGATCTTTTCAGGAATCTCGATTCTTCCGCTGAGTGACATGTGAACAGCTTCGATTTCAATGTACTTCGACTTCGGATATTTCACGTAGGAGTACACGCCGGAGTGTCCGTTGACAGGTGTTTCATCCTCTCTGGTAAACGCCGCAGATGCAGAAAGCGAAAGCGGCGCATTTGCCGGCAGCATACTGCCGCTGACAGCAGTCAGCGCAAGCACGGCAGCCAGCATGGCTGTGATTGTATTCCTTTTCATTTTATATGTTTCCCTTCCCACGATTTTCCCGAAAAACCGGGACAATTTTTATTATAGCACAACCCTGTCTGCTTTGGCAAGCGGATGAAAATTCTTTGTTTTGCTTGCATAAAAATCCAGGGCATATGCCGCAGATTCCTAATCACAAAAGCAAAACTTTTTGTATATTTTCTTGTCGCTTATACTGTTTGTCACATTGCGCAGAGCCGTATTTTTCCTGCTGATACCGTCGTTTTCTGAAAATTATGTTAAGAATTCAGCCGCTTTGTACGTTACGCACAAAAACGATTTTACAATTTCAGCGTTTTACATCTTACACTTTTTATGCATATATGTTATAATATTCTTGCAGGGATATCTGTTTCTCTGCGCATCCGAACCGTTCCGACTGTATCCGGAGGTGTGATTATGCGTACACTGTTTCATAAATTAACAGCAGGCATGCTGTCCGCCGTGATGCTCTGCTGCATGACGCAGCCGCTGCTGACCGTTTCCGCGGCAGAAGCAGAGGCATCCGCTGCGGAGACCTTCCGCGCGATGGTCTACGATGCATGGGAGAACAAGAAAACAAATGTGGTAATCAGCAATCTGAATCTGACTGTCGATCAGGTCACGGACCTGTATTATGACATGCTCTATACCGACGCAAAATGGTTCTATATCAGCTCTGCATACCGCTATTCCATGAACCCGTGGCAGCGCAGTTACGTCGGTTCCATCTCAATCGAATACAATTACAGCATTGAAGATATTCCGGCTATGCAGACGGAATTCGACAATGCCGTCGATACGATTCTACGCGGCGTGCAGTCCGGCTGGACGAACGCCGAGAAGGTGCTTTATCTGCATGATTATCTCGCAGAGCACTGTGAATACGATCTGACTTATACAAACAACAATGCCTATACCGCGCTGATTGACGGCAAAACGGTCTGTCAGGGCTATGCGCTTGCAATGTGCGTCCTCTGCCGGAAGCTCGATATCCCCTGCTACGCGATCACGAGCGATGCGCTCAAGCATATGTGGAATGTGGTGCAGATTGACGGCAAATGGTATCACTGCGACGCGACCTACGATGACGGCGCACCGGACATGCTCGGTCACGGCACGCATATGTATCTGCTCGTCTCCGATGCGTACATGCAGGCTGACACCTATCATAAGGCAGATGACTGGAATTATTTTGCAGAGAACAATACGATCACCTGCACCGCCGATGATTACGCGCAGGCTTTCTGGATCGGCGCGCTGGATACGGTGCATCCGATGCCGGACGGCTCATGGTATTATGCGAAGGCTGTCGATCCGACGACTGTCCGCTTTGCCGATCAGGTCACGGCGACATTCAGCCGCAGCCGCCTGATGAACGAGACCGAAACCTTCGGCACGGTCAAGGCAGCATGGCCGACCCAGAACGGCACTGTGTATTCGATCTGCTATGTCTCCACGCAAATCAGCGGCGATACCGTCTATTATCACGATGCGACGAGCATTTACAAAAGACCGCTGACAGGCGGCAGCTCCGAAAAGCTGTATACGCTGAACGACGAGGAAAAGGCGCTCGGCAGCATCTACGGCATCCGCTTTGACGCAGACGGCAACCTGACCTATCAGATCATGGCAGCGCCTGCATTCTCAAGCGCCGATGATCCGGAAATGGACGTCACCTTCCGGACGCTGAAGCTCACGCAGCAGCAGTCTGAAACCACCACGACGCCCACCACAACAACGACAACCTCCACAACCGCATCGACAACAACAACGTCGAAAACCACCACAACAACCACCGGACGGACAACCACCACAACCCGTCCCACAACGACAGGCACGACAAAGACGACCGCTCCGACCGCTTCTGAAACCACCGTCACAAGCACGACATCGACCTCGCGCACCAGACCGGTTTTCACCTTCCCGACCTACCCGACAACCACGAAGCGTTCTGCAACAACCACCACCCAGACAACCAGTACCACCACCAAGCCTGTCACGACAACCACCACCGTCACCACCGCGCGGACAACGTCTGTCACAACCGCGACAACTACCCGCATGACGGTCACAACCACCCCGACGGGTACGTCCCGCACCACGACAAAGCCGACTGCACCGAAAACCACCACAACAACCACCGTCACGACAACAACCGTCACGACACTGCCGAAGCAGGGACTTCGCGGCGACGTCAATCTGGACGGCACCGTAGATGTTTCCGATGCGGTTCTGCTTGCGCGGTTCGTCGCCGAGGATCCGGCAGTCCGGATTGAGGCGCAGGGCATCGCCAACGGCAGATGCAGCGGCGACGATCTGCTCGACGGCGAGGATGTCATCTATATTCTCCGCATCATCGCCCGTCTTGTCTGATGTATAAAAGAAACCGCGGAATGCAGCGTATCAGCGTGCATTCCGCGGATTTTTTTGCGGGATTATTCTGCATCCTTCGTCGGATCGAACGGGAATGCAGGCATCATCTTGAGCTTAAAGAGGTTCATCTTATGCTTGCGGTCAATGAGCGCCTTGGTTTCGGGATCAGGCTCAATGCCCTCACGGATATAGAGGTCGAGCGCAGCATAGGTAAAGCCGAGATTATCCTCATCCGTCTTGCCGCAGAGACCGTCAGAAGGCGGCTTCTCGACGAGGCGCTCCGGCAGACCGAGTGCCCTGCCGATTGCCTTGACCTCGGTCACGGTAAACTGTCCAAGCGGCGAAAAATCGCCGACGCTGTCGCCCCAGCGGGTCGAATAGCCGACCCAGTCCTCAGAAAGATTGCAGGTATTTGCGACTCTGCCGCCGACCGACTGCGAAACGGCATAGACGGTTGTCATGCGGATACGGGGCGGCAGATTGATCTCCGCCTGTGTACTGAGCGGCGTGACGGCGCCGACTGCCTTTGCCACGGCATCGACCGCCTCACCGATATTCACCGTGACATTCATGATACCGAGGTGCTTGCAGAGCAGCTCCGAATCGGAAATATCGGGCTGTACGCCGCGTGGCATCAGTACACCGATGACCCTGTGGACACCGAGCGCCTTGCAGAGCAGTGCCGCACAGACCGAGCTGTCCTTGCCGCCGGAGATGCCGAGCACGGCAGGGCAGCCGTCGCCGTTTTCAGCAAACCAGTCCTGAATCCAGCGGCAGCAGTCATCAATCGCCTTGTTCACATCAAAATGATACATTGCATTCATCCTTTCATATGTTGAATTGATTATTCGATTGCAGCATCCGGTCCGTCACGGCATTCCTGACAATCCTGCTGCATTTTTCATGTTTGGGCTGATCGGGCATATTTTGCCTCTCAGTGCAGCGTAGTCCCCGCGCTTGCGAGCAGCGCCGCGCCGACATGCACGGCAAACAGAATCCAGAAGAGCGGTGAGGCAGCAACGAGTCTTCCGGCGCGCATACTCTGATGCGGTGTCTGATCGGGCAGCCGCTCGGTAAAGAGCAGATAGAGCAGCGCGACGGCACCGATCAGCAGGATGCCGAGCGTATAGCTGATGTTAACGATCCGCATGGAGCCCTGCGAAAGGAACCGTTCACAGAGCGAAATTGCGACGCCGAATGTATTGACGCCGATATGCACAATGATCGCCGGTGTCACGGAATTATGCCGGATTGTGATATATCCGAGCAGAATCCCGAGCGGAAACGTAAAGAGAAATTGCAGCAGATTCTCATGCATGAGCGCAAAGAGAAACGCCGAGAGCAGAATGGCGAGCCGCTGACTGACACGGCTCAGATTTTTGAGAACCAGTCCGCGCATGAGCAGCTCCTCGGTCACAGGCGCAATGATGCAGGCATAAAGCCCGAGCATCGCCATACGCATGAAGGTGCCGTCCATATCGGTATCCGGCACATAGATCGTCAGACCGACCGTTTTTGCAAAGCGGATGATCTGTTCGCCGAGCAGACCGGCAATGAGCTGAATCCAGAGTCCGATGAATACATAGCAGACCGCACGCGGCACAGTAAAATTCCGCAGCCGGAACAGCGTCTTCGGTTTCAGGTCGGTCAGCTTGCAGCCGATGAAAAACGCCGCAAGGTTGCCGCAGAGAAACGAGATCAGATTGATCGCATAGGCAATCGAGCTGTCAGTGAGATACTGCTGCAAAATCTGCGTATAATTCTGCGGCAGCTCCCCGAGCTTTCTGAGATCGACCTGCCGCAGCATCACGCCTGCAACCCCCTGCAATGCCACATAAATGGTCATGGCAGTCAGCAGTGCGAACAGCAGCGTCAGGAAGGTCAGTGCAAAATAGCGCTTGATTGCCGACCGTTCATGCGCCGCCGGAAAGAGCGGTATTTTGCTGTCCGGCAGATCGAGCTCCGGCATGATCGCGCGGTAATCCGGCGAATAATCCGGCTCCTCGGTCGGATTGCGGAACGGATTTTTCAGATCGACCGGCGTAATATCGGAATAATCACGGGTATCCGGCATAGCCATTTCCTTTCAAAGATCGTATTATTTGAGCGTCACAACGGTCACGCCGTCTTCACCCTCGCCGTAGACGCCGAGCCGGTAGGATTTGACCTGCTTCATGCGCCGCAGATGCTCATGGATGCCCTTGCGCAGCGCGCCGGTCCCCTTTCCGTGGATGATCGTGACGGTTTCAAAGCCGGAGAGCAGCGAGCCTGCGATAAAGTTCTCGACCATCATGATGCCCTCATCGACGGTACAGCCGCGGATATCGACTTCATTGGCGGAGCGCCCGCCGGAGCCCTTTTTCTCCGAGCGCACGACGGTTGTATGCACCTTTTTCTGCTCCTGCTTCTGCTTTTGCTGAACGGTCTTTTCGAGCCGCAGGTTCTCAATCGGGACGCGTGTCTTCATCGCGCCGATCTGCACGGTCACAACCTTGCCGGCCGGCTCGGCAATGACGGTGCCGCTTCTGCCAATGGAAACGACCAGCACCGAATCACCGATCTGCAAAGCACGCGGCAGCGTATAATCGCCCTGCTCATCGGTATCGGAATTCTCATAGAGTGCATTGATTGTCTGATTCGAGCGGGATTTTGCCGCAGCGATTTTCTGCGCAAAATCGGCTTTATCCTTTTCCTTTTTGAGATCACGGAGCTCTTGCAGCAGTGCATTGGATTCGGTGACAGTCTGCTCGACGATGCGTCTTGCCTGCGTCCGAATCTTGGAAAGCTCCTCCTCACGGCGCTGTTCCAGCAATTTTGCCTGCTCACGGATTTCCTTCTCATGCTTTGCGGTGCTTTCACGCAGCGCAGTCAGCTCGGCAAGCATTTTTTCATGCTCTGCTCTGGCGCGGTCGAGCTGTTCGACCGCCTTTTCAAAGCGCTGATTCTCCGTGCTGACAAGTTTCTTTGCATGTGCAATGACATCCTCCGGCATCCCGAGCGAACTGGAAATCGCAAATGCATTTGATTTACCGGGCGAACCGATCACGAGCCGGTAAGTCGGCTTGAGCGTTTCAAGATCGAATTCGCAGGATGCATTCTCGACATCATCGGTTTCGAGCGCATAGCGTTTGAGCTCCTGATAATGCGTCGTCACGATCAGTGCCGCACCCTGCATCCGGAGCCGTTCAATGACCGCAACCGCCAGTGCCGCGCCCTCGACAGGGTCGGTACCGGAGCCGAGCTCATCCATGAGGACGAGCGTGCGGTCATCCGCGGATTTGATAATCTCGATATCCTGAATGGTATGCGCGCTGAATGTCGAGAGATTGTTTTCGATGCTCTGCCGGTCGCCGATATCAACGAGAATGCGGTCATAGCAGGCAATTCTGCTGCCGTCGGACGCCGGAATCATCAGTCCGCACATCGCCATTGCCGTAAGCAGACCGACCGTTTTCAGCGCGACGGTCTTACCGCCGGTATTCGGACCGGTGATAATCAGCGCATGGAAGTCGATGCCGAGATTGATATTGATCGGCACGACAGTCTTCGGGTCGATCAGCGGATGTCTTGCATTTTTGAGCAGCATCGAGCCGTCCTGCGAGACATGCGGAATGATGCCTTTCTGCTGCGCGCCGAGCGAAGCCTTGGCAAAATAGAGATTGAGCTCCGCCGCGATGTCATAGCCTTGCAGCATCGGCTCGGCAGCGGCACCGCATTCGGCGCAGAGCTTCTGAATGATGCGCTCAATCTCCTCCTGCTCCTGCGTTTCGAGCAGCCGGATATCGTTATTCGCATCGACAATCGCCATCGGCTCGATGAAATAGGTCTGACCGGTCGCAGAGGTATCGTGAATCAGACCGGCGACATCGCCTCTGTGCTCCGCCTTGACGGGGATGACATAGCGCCCGTCGCGGATCGTGATAATCTGCTCCTGCAAATAGGTCTGCATGGTCGAGGAGCGGATCATTTTTTCGAGCTTTTCGCGCAGCTTCAAGCCTGCCTGTGTAATCTTGCGGCGAATCTGACCGAGTGCCGGACTGGCTGCATCGGCAAGGCGCTCCTCATTTTCGATTGAGCGTTCGAGCAGATCGGCGAGATACGGATTCGGCTGCAAGCGTGCAAACAGATCGGAAAGCGTTGTCTGTACGGATTCGCAGTGATCGTACCAGTCTGTCAGAGAGGAAATCTGCCGCAGCAGTCTTGCGATTTCGAGCAGCTCTTTCAGCGAGACGCGCGCGCCGGACTGTGTCCTGCGGATTGCGGCGCAGACATCGGTAAAGCTGTCAAAAGACGGCGTACCGAAGCGGACAGAGAGCTGAAAAGCATCCTCCGTCTGCTGCAAGGCATAGCGCACCCGTTCGGGGTCGGTCTCAGGGACGAGTCCGCGGGCAAGCGCCTTTGTTTTTTCATTGGCTGCTTCGGATGCAAGTTTTTCGAGCACCTTCTGCAATTCCAGTGTGATATAATCCTGTAATAACTGTGTATTCATATTGTCTCCACGGGGTTCCGCCCGTCGTTGTAATGATTTTTCGTTCTCATTTATATCTTGCGTCACAACATGTTGTAACATACTTGTACGCTGTATTTCACCGCGCCTCCGAAATGCTTTCGATCAATCCCTGCGGGTGCTGCCCGCAAATCTGATAACCTATACACAAGCCTGCCGGAAACATCTGAACCTCAAAATACGCATGACGCCGCCGGAATGCTTTAGATCATCGGAGCCGCGCACGGCGCGGACCATTTCATGGAGATATCGAAGGCTTTGACGCTGTGGGTGAGCGCACCGATCGAAATGATATCGACGCCGGTTTCCGCGACGCCGCGCAGGGTCTCATGCGTAATGCCGCCGGATGCTTCGAGCATCGCTCTGCCGTCCGTGATGTGGACAGCCTCCTTCATGGTGTCATTGTCCATATTATCGAGCATGATGATATCGGCTTTTGCTTCCAGCGCCTCCCGCAGCTCGTCGAGCGTGCGCACCTCAACCTCAATGCGCACCATATGACCGATATGCTGCCGGAGCTGCGTGATTGCAGGCAGAATGCCGCCGCATGCATCAATATGATTATCCTTGAGCATGGCGCCGTCGGAGAGATTGAAGCGGTGATTCTTGCCGCCGCCGCAGCGCACGGCATATTTCTGCATCGCGCGGATGCCGACCATGCACTTACGCGTATCGGCAATCGAAGCATTCGTCCCCGCAACGATATCAACGCATCTGCGTGTTTCCGTTGCAATACCGGAGAGATGCTGCAAGAGATTGAGCGCCGTGCGTTCGCCCTTGAGCAGCGTGCGGGTCTTACCGTGCATGACAGCGAGAATATCGCCGTATTTGACCTGATCGCCGTCCTTCGCCTTTGCGGTAAAGCTGACGCCCTCGCCGACCAGTGCAAAGACGCGCGCCGCAATATCCATGCCGCAGAGCACACCCTGATCCTTTGCCATGAGGTATGCATCGGATTCGTGATTCTCGTCAAGCAGGAAATCGGTTGTCACATCCATACCGGTGATATCCTCATGCAGCGCACGCAGAATCACCTCATCCACATAAGATTGCAGCAGCTCCATTATAATTGCTCCTCCAGAATTAAGTATGCGCAGGTCGCCTGCGATTTTGCCTCGAGATAATCGAGGTCCATTTTCCAGTCCTCACAAGCAATGAGCTGAATCAGCTCGGTCACGCGGTCATAGGCAGCGCGCATGTGCTCGGTATTCGGAATGACAAAATAGTTCTCCTGCAAGATTTTGCGCAGCTCGGTGCGGATGCCGTGCGGAATCGGCTCAGTCGCAGTGACGGGCTTGAATTCGCCGTGTTCAAAGCGGTCGGTAATTGCATCGGCTTCTCTTGCGATTTCCTCGGCAGCTCTGCGCGAGAAGACAAGCGCCTCGAGCAAACTGTTGCTCGCCAGACGGTTGTTTCCGTGAACGCCGGTGTGCGCACATTCGCCGCAGGCATAGAGCCGATCCACGCGCGTCTGCGCATTCGCATTGACGTCGATGCCGCCCATGAGATAATGCTGGCAAGGATAGATCGGCACAGGCTCCTTCGTGAGATCATAGCCCTGTTCGAGCAGCTTATTGTAAATCTTCGGAAATCTTGCCTTGACCTCTTCGGGGTCCTTATGCGAAATATCAATCCAGAAATCCTTGGAGCCGGTTCGCTGACTTTCGAGAATGATCGCATGCGAAACGACGTCACGCGGCGCCAGCTCCAGACGGTCATCATAGCGCTGCATGAAGCGTTCGAGCTTGCAGTTGCGCAGATATGCGCCCTCACCGCGCACCGCCTCGGAGATCAGGAAGCATTCTCTGGTATGCTTATTGTTGAAAGCCGTCGGATGAAACTGAATCAGCGAAAGATTCTTGATGCGCGCGCCGAGCTCATAGGCAATGCGAATGCCGTCACCGGTAGCGATTGCAGAATTTGTCGTATACTCATAGACGCGCCCGATGCCGCCGGTCGCCATGATGAGAAAATGGCAGTCTACGGAGCTCAGTTCCCCGTCCCGCAGCAGCTCCACAGAGAAACCGGTCTCCGTCTTCATCGCTCTGCTCATGACGGTAAACTCCGAAACCGTGACATTCGGCAGCTGACTGACCTGTGCGAGCAGACCGCGGAGAATTTCCGCGCCGGTAGAATCGCGGTAATGGAAAATACGTCTGCGGCAGTGACCGCCCTCGAGGGTACGGTCATAGTCGCCGTCCGCATTCTTATCAAATTCGACGCCGTATTCGACGAGCTGTTCAATATCCTGCGCCGCCTCAGAAACGAGGATATGCAGCGTTTTGGGGTTATTGGTAAACGCGCCGGCGATACGGGTATCGTTCGCATGCAGCTCGATATTATCGCCGGGAGAATTCCAGACGCCTGCGATACCGCCCTGCGCAAGGGCAGAGTTACAGAGTGTTGCTCCGCGCTTTGCGAGCAGCAGTACGCGCAGATGCGGCGGCAGATGCAGTGCGGCATAGCAGCCGGCAGCACCGGCGCCGGCAATGACAACATCATAATTTTGTTCAAGCTCGATCATAGGAATGGCTCCTTTGAAAGTATAGTATTTATATTATACCACTTTTTGACAAAAAGTTCAATGGGTACAATACGAAAAAAGCAGACAAAACGCCGCATGAGGATAAAAACGGAGCCGGGCACTGCCCGGACCACTTTTTGACAAAAAGTTCAATGGGTAACTTGTGAAAAAAGCCGCTCAGATCAGCATAACGGCTTGACTGAGCGGCTTTTGTTATTGCAATATAATCATAGTTCTGATCCATCCGCCGCAGATACGGCTCTCACAGCATCTCGGCGATTTCAAGGATCAGGCGCTCGGATTTCTCCCAGCCGAGGCAGGGGTCGGTGATCGACTTGCCGTAGCAGCCGCCGTCAACCTTCTGCGCACCGTCCTCGATATAGCTTTCGATCATGAAGCCCTTGACGAGCTTTTTGATGTCATTGTTATAGCGGCGCATGCTGAGCACTTCCTTGCAGATACGCGGCTGCTCCAGCGGATTCTTGCCGGAGTTCGCATGATTCGTGTCAATGATTGCCGCCGGATTTGCAAACTCGCCGGAAGCATAGAGCGAAGCGAGCAGAGCAATATCCTCATAGTGATAATTCGGCAGCGACTGTCCGTGCTTATTGAGATAGCCGCGCATGATTGCGTGTGCAAGCGGATTGCCCTTGGAATGCACCGCCCAGCCGCGGTAGATGAACGAATGTCCGTGCTGTGCAGCGGTGATTGCGTTCATCATGACGGAAAGATCGCCCGCCGTCGGATTCTTCATGCCGACCGGAATATCCAGACCGCTGGAAACGAGCCGGTGCTCCTGATTCTCGACCGACCGCGCACCGACTGCAACATAGGCAAGCAGATCATCGAGATATCTGTGATTATCGGGATAGAGCATCTCATCGGCGCAGGAGAAGCCTGTCTCCTTGAGTGCGCGCATATGCAGCTCACGGGTCGCAATAATGCCCTTGTAGACATCGGGCTTTGCATTCGGGTCCGGCTGATGCAGCAGCCCCTTGTAGCCTGCACCGGTCGTGCGCGGCTTATTGGTATAGATGCGCGGAATAATGAAAATTTCATCCTTGACCTGCTCCTGCACTTTGCGCAGCCGCGAGATATAATCGAGCACGGCATCGGGATTATCCGCCGAGCACGGACCGATAATCAGAATCAGTCTGTCATCCTTGCCCTCAAAAATACTGCGGATTTCCGCTGCACGCTGCTTTACGACCTCCGCCATTTCCGGTGTCACGGGATACATTTCCTTTGTTTCCTTCGGAATGGTCAGCTTCCGTTCAAATTCAAGATTCATCATAATGGGGTTACTCCTTTTTCCTGAGATGCTTGTCTCTTTCTGTTGTTTTCTGATATCAGTATACATGCTTTTCCGTCATTTGTCAACCGTTTAACGCGTAAAAGCGTTAAATCGCTAAAATATCGAAATGATTTGGCATGAATTCAATACAATTTGCCGTCAAAATATTGCAGCAGAAGGAGCACTGAGCCTTCATAGGTATGCTCCTGCAAAACGGCATACTGTGCAGTCCAGCCGGCATCGCCCGCCTTGCCGATTGCCTGATCGACCGCCGGCATCGCGTCAATCGGATGCGTCTCCGCTTCATATGCTTCCTGCTCATTTCCTGCCGCGGCAGTCCAGATATCCCATGCGCGTTCGCTCAGATAGGGATAAACACCGGCATACTGTTCCTCTGCTTCCGACACTTTCTGCATCAGTGCCTTCCGCTCATCGGGCTGCATTTCTTTCAGTTTGTCCCATTCCAGCGCCGGTATTTCCGGATGCGCCTGCCGAAGCGCATCCATGTATTCGACTCTCGCTTCCATGTAATCCGCTTCGACGTAAAAATACATCTCCTTGAAAGCGGCAAAGCGCAGAAACGGGTCATCGCTCTGCGAAAGCGCCAGCGCAGAAAGAAATGTTGCGGCGCTCTCCTTATAGAAGCCCATATGGTGCGTCAGCTCATGCGCATCGGTAATCAGCCGCGCAATCGGATTCTGCGCATAATACTTTTCATGCAGCACTTCCATGGTATATGGAAAGGTCACGCCGCCGATGTCCATTCGCCGCAGGATATCGGAGCTGAACGCATCCTTGACAGGCGGATAGTAGCCGTTCAGCCGCGGATATTCCGCGGAAAGATCGTGCAGCGCAGCCTCGGTTTTCCGGCGGCTCTCCTCCGGTGTCGGGAAATCCACCGTACCGTCCGCATGAATCTCAATCTCCTCCGCAGCGGAATTGGCACCGTCCGCGACATACCGCATCAGCGCGTCGATCTCCTGATAGGAGAATTCTGTCCGCAGCCCTTTCTCGGGCTTTCCGAGCGCAGTTCCGCGGAACGGCACCGCCCAGACGAGCGAATAGTAGAGCACACTGCCGCAGAAGATCATGAGCAGTGTCTTGCAATAGCCGGCAGTGAATCTGCGGTACCTTTCCTTTCCGCGCAGAAACGGCAGCAGAATCAGAAAAATCACTGCGAGCAGCACGAGCACCGCCGCCAGTATGATCAGCCATTCGCCGAGCACAAACGGCAGCTTCGCATTCAGTCTGCCGAGCCATTCTGCCCAGTAAGGGTAGAGATTGTCGGTATACCAGTCACAGAATTGTTTGAAACATGCGGCAATATGCAGCACCGCAGTGCATATGAGAATAATAAGAATACAAGTCCGATAGTGCGATTTTTTCTTCATAGATTTATCCGTTTCCGATTGATTGCTTCAGGAATAGTCGAGCTCCGATTCCTGCACGCCGCCTTCGATCGTACCGGTCAGCTGTACAAACGGCAGATCGTCGTCAAAGAGCGCCGGCGAGAGGATATACAGCACGCGGTAGCTGCCGTCCGCAAGAATTTCCAGATCCTCAAAATCAAGACCCTGCCGGAATGCATCGGCTGTCAGCGGACGCAGTTCCTTCTCCTCATTTTCGAGATGCTCCTGATACATTTCGTCCGCTTTCTCCAGCAGATTCTCTGCAATATATCCGCGGAAGAACTGATCCCATTTCCCGATCTCCGAAACGATTGTCTCCGCAGTTTTCAGATGCGCTGCAAAGCCGTCCCCGTCGCCGTTGATGATGACCAGATGCCTGTCGCCGAGCATTTCGACCATATTGCTGTACCAGTTTGTGCTTTTATCCAGTTCCAGCTCGCCGAGCACATCCGACTGCACCGTGACCTTCGTATTGAAATCGTCAATCAGCTTCTGCAAAAACGCATTCTGCACATTGTATTCGAGAATTTCGCGGACAAAGATGCCGTCAGTGAAGCGCAGTCTGTCGGAGGGCTCACGTTTTTTCGGCGGAAAGCCTTTGATGCGATAGATCGTATCTTCTGCAAAGTCGGGTGAATTGCAGTCCGGCGTCTGTATCGAATCATAGAGATACCACGTAACGCAGGTCAGCGCATCAGACTGCGTGCCGGTTGTCAGGTCGATGATGCCGCGGCTGCCTTTGGACTGCGCACGGATCGAATGATCGCAGGGAAACTCCTGCCAGCCCCATGCGGATATACTGCCTTCATGCGTGACAGCAATCAGATATTCATGCAGCTCCGGCTCATACTGCGCCATGACATCCGGATGGATTTCCGCCGGACCGACCTGCTTCGGATACTGTTTTGCGATCAGCCCCTGCAAATAGGGATGCGCAATCTGCTCCGCCGTGATCTCCCGCAGCCAGACATCGCCGAGATAAAAGCCCCTGCGCGGCGGCTCCTTGACAAGCGGAAAGCCCTTGACGCGGTAACCGAAATCCTGCCGGAACGGGTGCTTCCGGAACCGCGTTTCATCCGGTGTCATATACCAGATGAGCCGCAGACCGCCGGTGTGCATTTCACCGCTTGTGATATCCATGCCCGCAAGACAGTTTTGATGCCTGTAGCACAGCACTTCGTCCCCGAAGCGGACATCCGGCGTACTGCCGCCGCCGCTGCCGCCGCATCCGACTGCAATGATATACTCATGCAGTTCATTGCCGTAACAGGCGCGCAGCTCTGCCGGAACGGCATCGCGTCCGAGATCAGTTGTCAGTTCCATCAGCTCACCCGCCCTTTATCAAGATTTTGTTTCGCGGATTATTTTGTGATTGCCTGTTTCATCTTCCCGACAAATGCACCGACGACCGGCGCCGCATCTTTGCCGTGCTCGCCGATCTGTCTGACGATTGCCGAGCCGACGATCACGCCGTCCGAAACAGCCGCCGCTTTGGCAGCCTGTTCGGGATTGGAAATGCCGAAGCCGACTGCGCAGGGCACATCGGAATTCTCACGGATTTTCTGCACAATCGCGCCGAGATCGGTCTGAATCTCACTGCGCATACCGGTGACGCCGAGGCTGGATACGAGATAGATAAAGCCCTCCGCCTCCTTTGCGATCATCGCAATGCGGTTCTCGGAGGTCGGCGCGATCAGCGAGATAAAGTCCACATTATGTGCGCGGCAGATCGGTGCAAATTCGTCCTTCTCCTCAAAGGGCACATCGGGCAGGATGATGCCGTCGATGCCGACCTCCTCACATTTTGCGGCAAAGCGCTCGATGCCGTAGGAGAATACAACATTCGCATAGGTCATAAAGACGAGCGGTACAGTGACATCCTTCCGCAGTTCACTGACAAATGCAAAGATTTTGTCCGTCGTGACGCCGCCTGCGAGCGCGCGGATATTGGCGCCCTGAATGACCGGACCCTCTGCGGTCGGGTCAGAGAACGGGATGCCCAGTTCAATGAGATCGGCACCGGCTTCTGCCATTGCGCGGACGATCTTTCCGGTTGTTTCGAGATCGGGATCGCCGCATGTGATAAACGGAATAAACGCCTTGCCGTTTTTGAATGCATTGCGGATATTACTCATGGATATCCTCCCCTCTGTAGCGTGCGATTGCCGCGCAGTCCTTGTCGCCTCTGCCGGAGATTGTGATGACGATAATCTGATCCTTGTTCATCTTCGGTGCAATTTTGACTGCATGTGCGACAGCATGTGCAGATTCGATTGCGGGAATGATGCCCTCGGTGCGCGAGAGATACTCAAACGCATTGACCGCCTCATCGTCAGTCACAGGCACATATTCCGCCCTGCCGATATCATGGAGCCATGCATGCTCCGGACCGACGCCGGGGTAATCAAGTCCTGCGGAAATCGAGTATACAGGCGCGATCTGCCCGTATTCATCCTGACAGAAATAGGATTTCATGCCGTGGAAGATACCGATTCTTCCGGTATTGACGGTTGCAGCGGTCTCGAAGGTGTCGATGCCTCTGCCTGCCGCCTCGCAGCCGATCAGCCGGACGCCCTCATCCGGAATGAAGTGATAGAACGTACCGATTGCATTGGAGCCGCCGCCGACGCATGCCATGACGACATCGGGCAGTCTGCCTTCCTTTTCGAGAATCTGCTGTCTGATTTCCTTGGAAATGACCGCCTGAAAATCGCGGACAATCGTCGGGAACGGATGCGGACCCATAACCGAGCCGAGGCAGTAGTGCGTATCGTCAATGCGGTTTGTCCATTCGCGCATTGCCTCCGAAACGGCATCCTTGAGCGTCGCCGTACCGGATGTCACAGGAATGACCTCTGCGCCGAGCAGACGCATCCGGTAGACATTGAGCGCCTGCCGCTTGGTATCCTCCTCGCCCATAAAGACGACGCATTCCATGCCCATGAGTGCGGCAGCGGTCGCAGTCGCAACGCCGTGCTGACCGGCACCGGTCTCCGCGATGAGGCGGGTTTTGCCCATTTTCTTTGCAAGCAGCGCCTGCCCGAGCACATTGTTGATCTTATGTGCGCCGGTATGGTTGAGGTCCTCGCGCTTGAGATAGATTTTCGCGCCGCCGAGATCGCGCGTCATTTTCTCCGCGTAATAGAGCAGCGACGGACGGTTTGCATATTCGTTGAACAGCTTTGTCAGCTCCGCATTGAACTGCGGATCATTTTTATAGTGATTGTAAGCCTGTTCGAGCTCAATGACGGCATTCATCAGTGTCTCGGGGATATACTGTCCGCCGTGAATGCCGAATCTTCCGTTCGGATTTGTCATAATTACCTCCTGCAATATTCACATGAGCAATCAGAAATGAAGCGCTGCGGAACAGCATCATTTTCAATCCGCCGGCAGCGCAGTTTCCGATTTCACATTTCTGATGATTTCCGGTCATTCTCCTCTGACCGCCTGAACGAATGCACGGATCTTCTCCGGATCCTTCTGCCCGTCGGTTTCGGCGCCGCTGCTGATATCGACGCCGTAGGGCTTGTGTCCGGCAAGGATTCCGCCGATATTCTCCGCATTGAGACCGCCCGCCAGCAGATAGGGTCTGGAGAAGCCTTTGAGCAGTGCATGGTCAAAGGTCTTTCCGGAGCCGGTGCCGGAATCGAGCAGAATCAAATCCGCAGCCGATGCCTTTGCCGCCGCGAGGTCCTCCGCCGACCGGATACGGAATGCCTGAATGACCGGCAGGCGGCAGCAGGCTTTGAGTCCGCGCAGATAGAAGGCGTCCTCGCTGCCGTGCAGCTGAATATACTGGATGATGCCTGCCTCTGCAAATTCGGTGATAAACTGATACGGCGAGTTGACAAAGACGCCGACCGCCGGAATCTCCGGTTTGAGCGCCTTCCGGATTGCCGCTGCCGTTTCGGCAGAGACAGAGCGCCGGAATCCGGGAGAAAGAATCATGCCTGCATAATCGGGCAGAACGCTGTTGACAGCAGCAGCGTCCTGCGGCTGCATCAGACCGCAGATTTTAATTTTGATCATTCGTTAGTACCTTTCAGATATCGCAGCATAGCGGCTTTATCGGGCGCACGCATCAGCGTCTCGCCGATCAGCACCGCATCTGCCTTTGCATCACGCGCCGCCTGAATGTCCTCGGGCGTCTTCATACCGCTCTCGGTAACAAACAGCGTGCCCGCCGGTGCATACTGCCGGAGCCGGCTTGCATGATCCGTATTCACGGAGAAATCGTGCAGATTCCGGTTATTGACGCCGATGATCTTCGCGCCGATTTCCGCCGCCGTTTCGATCTCCTGCTCCGTATGCGCCTCAACGAGCGCCGATAGTCCGAGACTTTCCACGATATTATGATACTCTAAAAGCTGCGATTTGTCAAGCAGCGCGCAGATCAGCAGCACCGCGGAAGCCCCGAGCAGCTTCGCCTCATAGATCATATACGGGTCTACGGTAAAATCCTTGCGCAGGCACGGAATTTTCACGGTCTGTGCGATCTCTGCAAGATACCGGTCATTGCCGAGGAACCGGCTCGGCTCCGTCAGCACGCTGATGCAGTCCGCACCGGCCGCCTCATAGTCCTTTGCAATTTGCAGATACGGAAAATCCGGCGCGATGAGTCCTTTCGAGGGAGAAGCCTTCTTGCATTCGCAGATGAATGCGATATCGTCGGTGCGCAGTGCCTTCTCAAAGCGGAAATCCCCCTTCGGAAGCTGTTCGGCATCGGCGCGGATCGAAAACAGCGGACGCTTTCTTTTTGCATTTGCGGTACGTTCCGCCGCATACGCAGCGAGCTCCTGTAAGATCGTCTGCATGGTGCTCACCCGTTCGAAGCTGCAATGAAGCGTTCGAGCATTTCGAGCGCCTTGCCGCTGTCGATGAGCTCACCGGCAAGCTGAACGCCCTCCGCCATAGACTTTGCCTTATCCGCGATATAGAGCGCCGCACCGGCATTCATCAGCACGGCATCGCGCTTTGCGCCGCGCTCCTCACCGGAGAGAATTGCGCGCGTAATCGCAGCATTCTCCTCCGGCGAGCCGCCGGTCAGCTCGGATTTATCGCAGCGCTTGAGACCGAAATCCTCCGGCGAAACGGTATAGGTCTTTGCCTGCTCGACGTCAAATTCACAAATCAGCGTTTCTGCGCTCATGGAAATCTCATCGAGCTGATCCATGCCGTAGACGACCATGCCGCGGTTGACGCCGAGCCGCTGGAGCACCTCCGCGACCGGATTGACCAGCGACGCATCGTAAACGCCGATCAGCGTGCGTTTTGCGTTTGCAGGATTCGTCAGCGGACCGAGGATATTGAAGACCGTGCGGACACCGAGCTCCTTGCGGATCGAGCCGACATATTTCATCGAGGTATGATAGAGCTGTGCAAAGAGGAAGCACATGCCGGCATCGCGGAGCATCTCGACTGCCTTCGCCGGCTCCTGCTTGATATTGACGCCGAGTGCCTCGAGGCAGTCTGCAGTGCCGCATTTCGAGGATGCCGCACGGTTGCCGTGCTTTGCGACCTTTGCACCGCCCGCCGCTGCGACAAGCGCCGAGGTCGTGGAGATGTTGAAGCTGTCGGAATGGTCTCCGCCGGTGCCGACGATCTCGAGCACATCGAAATCATGCTCGACATGCAGCGCATGCTCCCGCATGGCAGCCGCACAGCCGGTGATCTCGTCAATGGTCTCGGCTTTCGTGCTCTTGGTTGAGAGTGCAGCAAGGAAGGCTGCATTCTGCGTCGGCGTTGTTTCGCCGTTCATGATCTCATTCATGACCTCATAGGCTTCATAATAGGTCAGGTCTTTCTTATCCACGATTTTCTTGATTGCATCTGCGATCATTTTGGGTTCCTCCTTCTTCACGGCGGATGCAGCGGTAACCGTCTGCTCCGGCATTATGGTTTTCGGCTGAATTGTGTCCGGCTGTTCATTTGAAATTCTGTCGGTATTCTCCGCACTGTCGGATAAAAAGTTCCGGAGCATCTGCTTGCCGTCGGGCGTCAGGATAGATTCCGGATGAAACTGCAAGCCATAGACTGGATACTGCTTATGCTGCACCGCCATGACCTCGCCGTCGGCGGTTCTTGCAGTGACCTGAAGGCAGTCGGGCATGGTCTGCGGGTCGGCAGCGAGCGAATGATATCTTGCAACGACTGCATTTTTCTGCATGCCGCGGAACATTCTGCTGTCCGTATCGAGCGTCACCTCGGACTGCTTGCCGTGCATGAGCGCCTTTGCATGCACAATCGCCGCGCCGTAGGCTGCACAGATTGCCTGATGTCCGAGGCAGACACCGAGAATCGGGATGCGGCTGCCGAGCTGCCGGACGGTCTCGATGATGACGCCCGCATCCTCGGGGCGCCCGGGACCCGGCGAAAGGATGATGCGCTCGGGGTTGAGCTGCGCGATTTGTTCCACAGTCATCTCATCGTTCCGGATGACTTTGATCTCCTGCGCCAGTTCCCCGAGATACTGATAGAGATTATAGGAAAAGCTGTCGTAGTTGTCAATCAGCAGAATCATATCACAGTTCCTCCTGTTCTTTCAGTGCACGCACAACGGCGGCTGCCTTGTTGATGCATTCCTGATATTCCTTTTCGGGGACGGAATCCGCAACGATGCCGGCGCCGCTCCGGATATAGACGGTATCGCCCTTGCGGTAGGCAAGCCGGATTGCGATGCACATATCGAGATCACCCTGAAAGGAGAGATACCCGACCGCACCGCCGTAGATGCCGCGTTTGCTGCCTTCCAGTTCCCCGATGAGCTGGCAGGCACGGATTTTCGGTGCACCGGAGAGCGTACCGGCAGGGAGCACCGCGCCGACCGCATCGAGCGCATCGCATTCCGGACGGATTTCGCCGCGCACAGTCGAACCGATGTGCATGACATGCGAATAGCGCTCAATCTGATGCAGCTTCTCGACCTCGACGCTGCCGAACTGACTGATTCTGCCGAGATCGTTCCGCCCGAGATCGACGAGCATATTGTGCTCTGCAAGCTCTTTCTCATCCTGCAAAAGATCGGCTTCGAGCGCCTTGTCTTCCGCATCGGTCTTTCCGCGCGGACGGGTACCGGCAAGCGGGAATGTATGCAGCACGCCGTCCTCGAGCTTGACGAGTGTTTCCGGCGAAGCGCCCGCGACTTCCACATCCGTGCCGGAGAAATAGAACATATACGGCGACGGATTGACCGTCCGCAGCACGCGGTAGGTATTGAGCAGCGAGCCGGTAAACGGTGCGCTGAACCGGTTAGAAAGCACGATCTGGAAGATATCGCCCTCGCGGATATAGTGCTTTGCCTTCTCGACCATGCCGCAGTAGGCATCCTTGTCAAAGAGAGGCGTCAGCTCACCGGTCATACGGCTTTCGGGCTCAGCGGCTTTCTCGCCGTGCAGCACGAGCTCCTTCATCTGTGTGAGCGTCTGCACCGCCTTATGATACTCCGTCTCCGGCTCCTCCAGCCGCATATTTGCGATAAGGATGAGCTTCTGCCGGAAGTGATCGAACGCGATCACGCGGTCAAAGAGCATGAGATCGAGGTCCTGAAAATGCGCATCATCGTCCTTTGCGGTACGGATGCGCGGCTCCTGATAGCCGAAATAATCATATGAGAAGTATCCGACGAGACCGCCGGTAAAGGGCGGCAGATCAGCGAGCTTTGGGCTGCGGTAGGTTTTGAGCAGCTGCCGCAGATACTCGGCAGGATCGTCAGTTTCGAGCGCCACATCGCCGATTTTCATTTTTCCGTTCCGGCAGGAGATACCGACCTTCGGATCATAGCCGAGGAAGGTATATCTGCCGTGCGCCTCCGGACCGGAAACCGATTCGAGCAGATAGCAGTGCGCAGAGATTTTGCGCAGCCGCCGCAGAACCTCCATGGGGGTCACATCATCGCAGAGCAGCTCGGTACTGAGCGGCAGAATGCTGTATTCGCCGTTTTCCGCATACTGCTTAACTTCTTCGAGTGTCATTGTAAATTTCATCTGTGCATCCTTTCCGGACGGGCAAAAATAAAAACGCCCGTCCCTGAACTGTTCATCAGTCAAGGACGAGCGTATATGTTACTGCTCGCGGTGCCACCTTGATTCGCAAACTTTCCGACGGAAGATTTATCTGACGGCGGAATAGTTCAGCGCGCTTTTTTCAGGATACCGGCATATCCCTGACAACTGACGTATGTCTGCACGTCGCAGTTTTACCGGCTGCTGCCGACTGCGCCCTCAGCGGGCCATTTGCGAAACTGTTTCCCGTCCGGCTCTCAGCATTCCGGACTCTCTGTAGGGGCATATAGCGCTTTATCTCCGCTTCAACGGTTTTTCTTGTTGTCAAAATCATACACGATTTTTCCCGATTTGTCAATACCCGGGCAAAAATATTTTTATTTTAACTATAGATTCAATATTTCCTCTTTCCCGTCACTGAACAGCAGCCGGAACTGATTTTTCCCTGTCTGCTGAATTTCCGTGACGACCCTGCTGTGATCGAGATATTTGTACCCGATGCCGCCGTGATAGGACAGATCAATCATCTTCGGCTCGGTCATGAGCAGCACGGATTCCGGCACGGCGGCATAGTGCTGCGGGAAGCCCTCCTTGTCGCCGCTTGCGCAGTCGAAGAAACAGAGATCAATGAAGCGCTGCCCGTCCTTTGTATTGTTCATCCATGTGACGTCGATCTCGCACCAGCGCTGCTGTTCTTCGGACCAGACCGCCGACCACGCATGCTCCTCGCCGCCCAAATCCCACGTAAAAACGGGCTCTGCGCGATAGCCGAGCTGCCGCATCAGCGCATTGAAGCAGCCGGTGAAGCCCCAGCAGAGTGCGCTGCCGTCGGTCAGCACATTGCGGATCGAATTGCGCGAATAGGTATAGTCATAGCTGCAAAGCCTGCTGATTTCCAGCGCCGTGATCAGCGCCGCGGAAAGCGTATTGCAGCCGGCGGTCTTCTGCTTTACGGCCGCAGAAATTCTCAGCCAGCGCGGCAGAAAATCCGCAAGCATTTCGCGGTATTCGTCAATGCTGATCTCCGGCATCGGAAAGCAGACCGGAACTGTTTTGCCGTCCGCATTCCGGTGCATCTGCATCCCGACCTGAAACGGCGTCTCGGTGATATGAAACAGAAACGGCGCATCGCAGCAGATTTCCCAGAGCAGCGTCCGCCAGTGATCGTGAAACTGCGGATGCTGCGGGTCATGCAGGCTCTCCATCACGGCATCCGAAAACCGGATTCCGCTGATGACCGTTTCGGGATTTGAGAGCAGCTCTGCGGCCTTTGCATATCTGTTGCTGTATCGCTGTAAATTGTCAATGAGCAGTGTTGCGTAATCCATTCTGCACCTCGTTCATTCCGTATCGGGAATATCAATAAGCATTCTTGCGCGGTTATAGGCATTGACGCGCGTGCCGCTGGAATCAACATCGACGCTGACGATATGCCCGCCGCAGCGGCGCTGCAAGGAGGCATAGAGCCCGCGCCCGATCACATGATTCGGCATACATCCGAAGGGCTGAATCGCCAGCACCTTGCTGCATCCGTGCATGATATAGCCCGCGGCTTCCGCACCGATGAGCCAGCCGTCGCCGATTGCCGCAGCAAAGCTGACCTTGCCGCTGACCTCTTTTTTGAGGACATCGAGCGGCGGCAGCGAAAAGAATCCCGCATTTTTCACCGCATCAATCATGCGGTTCTGAATCTTCTGCAAGATTCTCCCGATTACCTTGTAGCCGGCAGCTTCCGGAGGCGCCGCCGACATCAGATGCGAGTCGATGTAATAGAGCACATACCACGAAAGCCCGTTCGTATAGCTTTCGCAGCCGGTTTTTTCGAGATAGCGCACCATGTCCCAGTTACCGAGCGCGCAGTATTTCGTATAGAGCTCGCCGACGATTGCAATACGCTGCTTTTTGGTATTGATGCGCGGAATCGCGGCAAAATCGGCAGCGATCTCATCGAAGCGCCGCAGCAAAACAGAAATCCGCAGATTCCGGCAGCAGCGCAGCTCCTCGCCGAGCAGCTTAAACCACTTGTCACGGCAGCGTTCCGCGGCACCCTGTTCCGCCTCATAGGGACGCACCTGCTGCACGAGCATGAGCAGCAGATCGCCGTACCAGAGCGCAAAGAATGCCCGCCAGACCATTTTCGGCGTAATCCCGAGCTGATTCTCCTCGTCGATATGTTTCAGGTTCATGGTCAGCACGCGCGTATCGCGGTAACCCGCCTTCCGGATCGCCTTCCGCAGCACTTCGGTATAATTGGAGCCGCGGCAGGCATCACCGACCGAGGGCATGAGCAGCTTTGTCTGTGCCGGATCGAATTTTCCGCTTCCGAGCGCACGGATCATCTGCCCCGTATTAAGAATGCATGGATAGCACATATCATTGTGGACAAACCGCAGACCGGTCTCCGTCACGGCTCTGCTGTTATTGAGAATAACCGGATGATATTGCTTTGTATAAAAGGCATATTTCATCAGCGGGAAATGCGCATCAAGCAATGCCGGAATGAGCAGTATCTGCTTTTGTTTCATAAGATGATCTCCGTTGTTATTCCTTTGCCGTCTGCGAACAGCTCAGTGTTTTTCCGTCGCTGACGATTGTCACATCACCGTTATACATATAATAGGTTTCAACGCCGCGGTTTTGCAGTGTTTCGAAGGTCGAAGGGTCGGCATTCTCCTTTGCCGAGCAGCAGACGATGCTGACCTTCGGCTTGCAGGCATCGAGGAAATCCTCCGTCGATGAAAGATAATTTCCGTGATACGGGAATTTCAGGAAATCGACATTGCCGAGTTTCAGCCCGATAATCTCCTTCATGCGCGCATTTTCGGCATCACCTGCAAAGAGCAGCTTATTCTCGCCGTGCTGCACATACAGCACCAGCGAAAAATCATTTTCCTCATCCTTGCCGTAATAATCCTGTTCCGGCGCATAGAGTGAAAACGCCGCATCATCCGCCTGCCATTCGATCTGATCCTTTGCGGGCATCACAGTCATCGGCGTACCGGTTTCCTGCACCTTTTCGATAAATGCGTCATATTCCTCGGACTGCTTTTCATAGTCCGGCACATAGACCTGCTTTACCTTCAGCTTATTGATGACACGCGCGGCACCGCCGACATGATCCTGATCAAAATGCGTGATAATGAGCGTATCAACGGTATCAATCCCCTGTTTTTCGAGAAACTTGTCGATCTTCTTGCCGTCGCCCTTATTGCCCGTATCAATGACAGTGACGGTATTCGCCGTTTGCAGAACAAGCGCATCCGCCTTACCGACATTGAACGAGGTCAGCGTGACATTGCCGGTCACGGGGATACTGTTTGTCTGTGCAGAATCCGTCTGCTGCGTGCAGGCAGAAACAGAAAACAAAGTCAGAGCGCTGAGCAGCAGCGCGGTCAGTTTTTTTGCGATCATAGAGATTCTCCTTTGCAAGAAATTCAGCGGATTATGTCGTTGCTTTTGCAGTTATTCCTGCGATAAATCAGAAGTTATCTGACAGACTGCCATTCCTCTTTGGAAAGGCATGTTATGTGTTCCGTTCGGAGAACGCCCTCTATGGTACAGGGCACATTATAGGCCGTATGATGATAATGAAAACCGCACTTCTCCTGAACACGCTTTGACTTTTCATTCCCATCAAAGTAACCACACCATATTTTATTAAGTTTCAGGTTTTCAAAACCGTAGCACATCAATTCCCTGACTGCTTCCGGTATCAGCCCTCGTCCCCAATACGGAACTCCGATCCAGTAGCCGATTTCACCTTCTGAATCAGGAAGGCCAATATTGCTGGCTTTCCCAAGCATAAGTCCAATGCTGCCAACAGGCTG
>JAFZPP010000040.1 GCA_017550285.1 Oscillospiraceae bacterium | reverse complement strand
GAGAATCCCATTTCTGCTCCGCATCAGCCCCTTTATGGGGCTGGTACGGAGCAGCAGCGGGGTTCCTAGGGGATAGTATCCCCTAGGCAGGGGTGTGGGGACAGCGTCCCCACAATGTCCCACGACCGCCCCGCCAAATTCCGGTTTATAATAGTAACAATGACAGCATTTTATAAGAACCTCTTGCAAAAAATTGCGGTTTATGTTATACTGAATACATCTTCACTCTATGGAAAGAAGGCGCATCAGAATATGAGAGAAATCACAGCCGGACAGATCACCGAAACAATCCGTGATCTCTGTATCAAAGCGAATGCGGTCCTGCCGGAGGCGCTGGAGCAGTGCATTCGCTGCGGCGCAGATCAGGAACAGTCACAGGCAGGCAAGGCGGTTTTTGCCGACCTCTGCGCGAATCTCGATGCAGCGCGTGAAACGGGTCTGCCGATCTGTCAGGATACCGGTATGGCAGTTGTCTTCATGCAGATCGGTCAGGATGTGCATATCACGGGCGGCGATCTGCGCGAAGCGGTCAATGCGGGCGTATCCGCAGGATATCTGGAAGGCTATCTGCGCTGCTCGGTCGTCGGTGATCCGCTGGAGCGCGTGAATACAAACAATAATACACCTGCCGTGCTGCATCTTGACATTGTTCCGGGCGACGGCATCCGCATCGACGTCTGCCCCAAGGGTTTCGGCAGCGAGAATATGAGCTCGCTGAAAATGCTGACGCCAGCCGCTTCACAGGATGATATCATTGCATTCGTGACGGAGACGATTGCGAAAGCAGGCAGCAACCCATGTCCGCCGATTGTTGTCGGCGTGGGCATCGGCGGTGATTTTGAGCAGTGTGCATATCTTGCAAAGAAGGCGCTCTGCCGTGATGTCGCAGTGCGCAATCCGAAGCCGCTCTATGCAGCACTCGAGCAGAAGATGCTGGAATCCGTGAACCGGCTCGGCATCGGACCGCAGGGCTTCGGCGGTACCGTGACGGCACTTGCGGTGAATATCGAGCAGGCACCGACGCATATTGCCGGACTGCCGGTCTCGGTGAATGTCGGCTGCCATGTCACACGCCATGCAACGGCGGTACTGTGAGCAGCAGATTGTGCTGATTGATAGACAGATCGTGCTTAAATTCTTAATTTTATGTAGTTTTCTTCTTGTTTGTGCATAACCGCAGTTTATGCTTGACATTTGAAGGAAACTATGGTATAATATTACTATAGACAGGGCAAAATAAGGAGGACGACAGTTATGGACGACGAACAGAAAAAGCTCGAGACCGCTGCGCAGAATACAGAGGTTCTGCTTGCCATGCTCGAGCACAGAAAGCTCAAATATACGGTTGAGGAGCGGACGGATACCCGCACACATGTCCGCATCCACTTCACCGGCGAGGATCTGCCGATGACGCTGCACATTATTCTGCGCACCGACCGTCAGATCGTATCGGTTCTTTCGGTGATGCCGTTCCGGATCGACGAAGCACGCCGCAGCGATGCCGCACTTGCGGTGACGGCGGCGAATCACGGGCTGATTGACGGCTCCTTCGATCTGAATCTGCAAACCGGTGAGATCCGGTTCCGCCTGACGAGCTGCTTTATCGGCACGGTGCTGAGCGAAGCGCTGTATGCGTATCTGATGTTCGTATCTGCGGAGACAATCGACCGTTACAATGACCGTTTCCGTGATCTGAACGAAGGCAGGCTTGATCTCGACGGCTTCTTTGCTGCGGATGCAGCGGATGAGCACAGATAAGACGGGGGGCGGTTGACATGCGGAAGTATCTGACAGATTATCTGAAACAGCTGGAAGCAAAGCTCAATTCCGGCAAGGAGATCGACTATGCAGAGCTGGAGCGGTCACATCTGATTATGATTCAGTTTATGCAGCATGAGCGTCTGATACATTTTCTGGTAACGATGCTGTTTTCGATCTGCTTTTTTATTGTACTGGGAATCTTTCTGTTCGGCGAATTCATGGGATTGTTTCCGCTGATCGTGCTGGTTCTCGGACTTTTGATCCCATACGTTGCACACTATTACTTTCTTGAAAACTCTGTCCAGAAAATGTACAAACTACACGATGAAATACACGCCAGACGGCTGAAGCAGGAAAAGTCAGCCGCCGCCTGAACACAGAAAGGCTGGGAGAAAATGGAATTGTACCGACCGATGAATGCAGAAGAATATCAGGAACTGGAAGCACGCCGCTTCCACGGTTTTCCGCCGCGCGCCGCAGGACAGCCGCTCTTTACGGCGCTGCTTTCGGAGGAGGGCGCATCGCAGATCGCGCGTCATATGCGTGTCGCAAAGCAATCCGAGAACAAGGTGTATGTCGTCAGCTTTCTCGTGGATGATGCATATATCCGGCAGTTTCCGGTGCAGCATGCACACGAGCTGACACGCCGCGCACTCTGGATTCCTGCCGATGAGGTTGATATTCTGAATCAGCACCTGATCGGGGATATCCGTGTATTGGCGAGCTATCAGATTGACCGCGCAGACGGCGAGGTCTTCTTCGCATAATATGACAGATCGGCAGCGCCGGACAGCTTTTGCTCCGGCGCTGCTTTTTTATGTGTATCGCCCTTATTATGTGTATCCGCTGACTTTTTCAAATGCTGCTTGCATTTTCATCGGAAGTGTGTTATAATGTAGCTGAAAATCAACTGCAGAAAGGAAGGATGCCTTATGGCAATGACAATTCTTTATCCGGTCGGGGAGCATCTCTATGTGAACCTGACAAACAAATGTCCGTGTGCATGTACATTCTGCATCCGGCAGAACGGCGACGGCGCATACGGCTCCGACAGCCTTTGGCTTGCACATGACCCGTCGCTGGACGAGGTGAAAAAGGCATTTGTAGCATGGAATCTCGCAGATTTTACCGAGCTGGTCTTCTGCGGCTACGGCGAGCCGACCGAGGCGCTGGATATCCTGCTCGGCGCGGCAGAGTATGCCAAATCGCTGCCCGGATGTCCCCCTGTCCGCCTGAATACAAACGGTCTTTCCGATCTGATTCACGGAAAGAAAACCGCGCATCTGCTGGAAGGACTGATTGACACTGTCTCAATCAGCCTGAATGCCGGAACCGAAAAAGAATATATGGCAGTGACGCGCCCGAAGTGGGAGAATGCCTTTGGTGCGATGCAGCAGTTCGCCGCAGACTGCAAGCGCTATGTCAAGCGTGTGATGTTCACGGTTGTCGATGTGATTCCGCCGGAAGAGATCGAGGCGGCGCAGGCAGTCGCGGACAAGCTCGGCATTCCGCTGCGCGTCCGCAAATATGATTCCTGAGCAATGCAGAAACCATTGAAACGTGGAACGGACAGACAGCAGCTGATCTCCAAGCTGCTGATTGCGGCGGCGGGATGTATCGGATGCAACTGGGGCATGTGCGGCTATGCAGCAGCCTGCGGACCGACGAAGGTTTCATGGGAGATCGGTATGCCGCTGCTGATGATCATGTTTCAGGTGATTGTCATTCTGACCGGCTTGATTCTCCCGCTCAGCGACAAAAAGCAGCGCAAAATCTACTGGATTATTTTAGAATTGCTGTTCGCAGTCACGTTTGTTTTCTGGGGCAGCATTCTTCTGATTACACACTGGGATGACCTGTTTATATAAAATAAGCCTTGAAATCATTGGGTTTCAAGGCTTTTTTGCGGTCGGCGCAGAAAAGGAAAGCGGACATCCCCGCAGAGAGGATGCCCGCTGAGCGGATCATTCATTGACAGACGAATGACTGTAGATGTAGAATTTTTCCTGACTCGGCATCCAGCCCTTTTCCTTCGGCGGGAACGAGCGGTTAAATTCCGCGACTTTTTCATCATCGAGCAGCGTGATGACATCGCTCTCACGGTAGACATAATGTCTGCCGTCCAGTGTGCCGGGCTTTAATTCGAGCACGAACAGCGAGACCGGAAAATAATTCCCGTCCATGGAGACATTGAAGCGTCTGCTGCACTTGAAGCCGCTGCTGACATAGTTTTCGGGATTGCCGAAGATTACGACAGCGTCATAGCCGAGCTTCTTTGCTTCTGCAAAGGAATGCGCCATAATGCGCTTGCCGAGCCCCATGCGCTGATAATCGGGATGCACGGAGATCGGACCGAACGAGAGAATCTCGCGGCGGTTTCCGTCATCGTCCTCAAGCCATGATTTCATATACATGATGCTTGCGGCGATTTTCCCCCGATATTCCGCGACAAAGGTCAGCTCGGGGAGAAAGTCCCGATGCGACCGCATGATATGCGCAAGGTAATGCTCGCTGCATCCGGGGGTATACACGTTCCAGAATGCCTCGCGCGTGAGCTCCTCGACGGCGCGGTAATCGCGTTCCTGCTCCAAGCGGATGATGATGTCCTGTGTATTGATCTGTGTTTTCATGATTTTCCTCCTGAAATTGCAAACGGATGATTGACAATACGGGAGGTTTGTGTGGTGAGATTGGATTCGCAAACCTTCCCGTTTACGCTGCAATCTCAGGTCGCTTGTTCAGTTTCAAACAATGAACTCCTTTATCATAAAAATTTTATGCTGCAGTGCAGCAATTTCAGTATAGCATATTACAGTGCCCTTGTCAAGCAGAAAAAGAATCACAGCCGGTTTTTCCGCAGGATGCGTCTTTTCTCATATTTCCTCTTATTTTGGGTTGCATGCAGTTAATTTCTCTGTTTTATTCAGGAACTTTCACGCGATTATCATGCTTTGACTCTTGACAATTTTACCGTTTTTCGGTATAATATAAAAAGGGAAAATTGGTTTTTCACATTTTCCAAATGTACATTTACTAGGAGGTCTGCATTATGTCCCTGACAAAGAACCCGAATGTCAACAAGTGGGTCGAGGAAATGATCGCACTTTGCAAGCCGGATCAGGTCGTTTGGATCGACGGCTCCAAGGAACAGCTCGCACAGCTGACCGCAGAGGTTACCGCTCTGCCGGACGGTCATCCCGACAAGCTGTATCCGCTCAATCAGGATAAATATCCGGGCTGCCTCTATCACCGCACCCGTCCGAATGACGTTGCCCGTGTGGAGGACAGAACCTTTATCTGCTCCCGCAAGCAGGAAGATGCGGGTCCGACCAATAACTGGATGGATCCGAAGGAAATGTATGCCAAGCTGACTCCGCTCTATGACGGCGTCATGAAGGGCAGAACCATGTATGTCATTCCGTACAGCATGGGTCCGATCGGCTCGCCGCTCGCAAAGGTCGGCGTCGAGGTCACCGATTCGATCTACGTTGTTCTGAACATGAATATTATGACCCGTATGGGCACCAAGGCATTTGAGAACCTCGGCGATGTTTCCAACGACTTCGTCCGCGGTCTGCATTCCAAGGCAGATGTCAATCCGGAGAACCGCTACATCGTTCAGTTCCCGGAGGACAATGCAATCTGGTCGATCAATTCCGCTTACGGCGGCAATGTTCTGCTCGGCAAGAAGTGCTTTGCACTGCGTATCGCTTCCTATCAGGCAAAGAACGAGGGCTGGATGGCAGAGCACATGCTGATTCTCGGCGTTCAGAAGCCGGACGGCGACACCAAGTACATCTGCGCAGCATTCCCGTCTGCATGCGGCAAGACGAACCTCGCTATGCTGATTCCGCCGGAAGGCTACCGCAAGGCAGGCTACAAGGTCTTCACTGTCGGTGATGACATTGCATGGCTGAAGCCGGGTCCGGACGGCAGACTGTATGCAATCAATCCGGAGTACGGCTTCTTCGGCGTCGCACCCGGCACCAACGAGAAGTCTAACTTCAATGCACTTGCATCCACCAAGAAGAACGCAATCTTCACAAATGTTGCACTGGACAATTCCGACAATACCCCGTGGTGGGAGTCCCTCACCAAGGAGCCGCCGGTCGATGCAACCGAGTGGAAGGGTGCAAAGGTCAACGGTCCGGAGTACTGCGCACAGCTTGACGCAAACGGCAAGCACCTGACGCTCGCACATCCGAACAGCCGCTTCACCGCACCGGCAGAGAACTGCCCGTGCATCAGCCCTGAGTTCAATAATCCGCAGGGCGTGCCGATCTCCGCGATCATCTTCGGCGGCAGACGCGCATCCACGACCCCGCTGGTATATCAGTCCTTCGACTGGACGCACGGCACCTATATGGGCTCCGCAGTTTCCTCTGAGACCACGGCAGCAGCAACGGGTGCAGTCGGCGTTCTGCGTCACGATCCGATGGCAATGAAGCCGTTCATCGGTTACAATGTCGGCGATTACTGGGCACACTGGCTCGAGATGGGCGAGAAGCTCGGCGACAAGGCGCCGAAGATCTTCAATGTCAACTGGTTCAAGAAGGATGCCGAGGGTCACTTCATGTGGCCGGGCTTCGGCGACAACATGAGAGTCCTCGACTGGATCATCAAGCGCTGCGAAGGCAAGGTTGATGCAGACGAGACCGCAATCGGCTTCCTGCCGAAGCCGGAGGATATCAACATCGAAGGTCTCGAGGGTGAGGTTGACCTCAACCAGATGAAGGCACTCGTCGCTGTTGACAAGGACCTCTGGAAGAAGGAAATCGTTGAAATGCGCAGATACTATGATGAGGACATCAAGGCAAAGGGCGGCAAGATTCCGCAGGCTCTGTACGATGTGCTCGACAAGATCGAAGCAAACCTCAACAAATAATTTTCATACAAAAATCCCTGTCGCGCGGCGCGGCAGGGATTTTTTTGCACAGAAAGCAAAAGCGCGGCAGGGATTTCGCCGCGCTTTTTTATTGCTGTGATAACGGAATCAGGCAGTCTTTTTGAAAATGATCATACCGAACTCAAATTCCAGTTCGCCGATCTTGTCCCGTCCTTTTACGATCGGTTCCTGCTCATCTATATTTTCCGGATCTACAAAAATCGCATCAAATACTGCGAGCTTTCCGCCGTCAGCCTGCAGAACCATATCCGCAGTACGGGATGCATCCTCCGGATCCAAACCGGTAAAGACGTAGTCAACATACGTGATTTCACATGTGGTCGGATCAAAATAGCCGATCTCCGAGCAGCGCGAGTCATCGAATGAGAATGTGAAGTAGATTTCCGGTACGGTGTCCTGATTCAGATCGGCAGCGGCAAATGAGAGCGTACCGTGATGATCGTCGCCGAGCGGAGAGCTCATATAATAGAGCTCATTCTCATATTCCAGATAGCTTACATTGTATAATCCTGTATCCTTCCAGACCCTGATTTCATATTTGTCTGTGACCCATTCCGGTGTGACATTTCTGAAATTGCAGCCCTTATACTTTGCCAGAAGGTCGGCAGGTATGCTGCCGCCCGTCTTCTCCAGTCCCCAGAGGTCAATTTCCAGAGTCGGATTGTCAACAGATGCCGAAACGATATTGAATTTCGCAATGATTCGCAGAATCCCGATGACATCCTCCGGTGTAATCACAGAGTCGTCGTTGACATCCGCAAGCGCTCTGCCCTGAATCGTGAGCATCGCTTTGGAATCCTCGGCGCAGAAGCGGGCGAGCAGCACGGCATCGGATACATCAATTTCGCCGTCGCAGTTGCAGTCGCCGTTCTGATAGACGGTAGACTCCGTTTCAAATTCATAGGGATACGGATCGAGCCGCTTGAGATCGTTGACAGTATAGAGCAGCTTGCCGGAGGGATGAATCAGATCCGCATGGTTATAGTAGACCTTATAATGCGGAATGCAGTAATCGAAGGTCTTGCTGTTGTAATAGAGGCAGGATTGCTCGTGAAATTCGTTCGGGAAATTCGGATCCCAGACGATGATTCTGCCGTCATAATCCTGATCATTGAAGGTCCACTCGCCGTCCTCCTGACCGTATCCGATTACGGCATGACCGAATTCGGTGTTCTGGAAGGAGAGCATGAAGGGCAGTTCGCCGTGCTTGACGCGCTTTGCGGTCTCGATCATGTTCCAGATACGCCCTGTCTCGGAATAGGTCGTTCCCGAGGACGAAAAAGCACGCAGATACTGTACACTGTGATAATAGTTGATGAAGGACTGTACTTCTTCGGTCGGACGGATATCGGCGAGCGATTTCGCGCCCTTCTGAATCTGATCCGGCGTGATGAGTCCGGCCTTGACAAGCAGAATGGTCGAAGTCATGCCGAAGCAGGCGCCTGTCCAGTCCTTCCGGTCGAGCAGGGAATCGCGGTAGGAATAGCCGCGAATGATATCTGCATCATGCTCGGTGAAGTAATAGCGATTGCCGAACACATCAGCGAAATTGCCGAAGCTCCAGCATTCGGACGAAGGATCGAGCGTATAATCCGGACCGTCCGGCAGGGCAGGGGGTTCTTCATACAGCTCGCATTGATACAGCGCTGCAAATTCCTCGGCAGCCTCGCCCTTGCCGATGACATATTTCAGACGGGCATTGACGGAATCCTCCTCAAACGATTGCAGCGATTCCGGAATATTGATCGTTTCCAGAAGCGTTGAGCCTTCGATTGCACCGGATTCGAGTACCTCGAGTCCTTCATTGAGATGAATCTCCGCGAGTGAGGTGTGCCGGATTGCATGCGACTTGATGACACGCACGGATTCCGGCAGTGATACCGTCACGATATCAAGATAGTAGATCGAATCCGGATTGAGCACCTTGACGCCGTCCGGAACGGTCAGCTGTTTATCAGAGCCGTTGTATCCGCAGAGGATGCCGTCTCCGAGAACCGCATAATCCTTGAAGTTCTTTAGGAATGCCGTGCCGGTGAACGCCTTGGCGCCGATCTCGGTGACGGTTTCCGGCACATCGAGCTTCGCAAGACTCGTGCAGTTGAGGAACGCATTTTCTCCGATTGATTCCAGTTCCTCGGGCATGACCACCTCAGTGAGCGACGGACATTCGGCGAAAGCATACATGCCGATTGATTTTAATTTCCGCGGCATGACAACCTTTTCGAGACTTGACATCTCATAGAAGACCATGGGATTGAGCTTTATGAGTGACTCCGGCAGGTTGATCTCACGCACCGTCGTATTTGTTTCATGATAACTGCCGTCGAAGAGATCGTTAAAATCGAAGTTGTAGTGATCCAGTGCACCGCCGCAGATTGCTTTCACGCCCTCCGGAATGTCGAGTACGGGATCATCCTTGAAGCATGCAACAAGGAAACCGTCGCCGACGATGAAATAATCATCCAAATGCTGCTTGATGAATTCCACATCGCCTTCAAAAATATAGTCGCCGATGTACTGAACAGAATCCGGAATTTCACATTCTGTCAGATTCCCGTTGTATGAGAAGCATCTGCTGCCGATTGCTTTGAGCCCGTCCGGCAGCACGATTTTTGTCAGCATTGGATTCTCATAGAGCGCGCAGGGATAGAGAATTTCAAGGCTTTCCGGCAGTTCCAGCTCTGTAAAGCCGTTGTTTGCGAGACCGCCGTCCTCGATGCATCTCAGATTTTCGGAGAGCTCAATTTTCGTGAGCATATAGTTGTTTGCGATTGCGTTCTCACCGATCTCGGTGACGGTATCCGCCATGTAGAGTTCTTCGAGCCGCTCCAGACCGCAGAAGCTCCAGTCGCCGATGCGGGTAATGCCCTCGCCGATCCGTATCTCCTCAATGGCGATATTCAGTTCAGACCATGGCGGCAGATCATATTTGTAATCGTTCATGGGTCCGGTGCCGGTGATTGTCAGAACGCCGCGCTTGTAGGTCCAGTTAATTGTGCTGTTGTAATTGCGGTGATAAGTGTCATACTCCTCGTCTTCCGGTTCAAAGAGTTCCCAGTAGCGTTCACGCATCGCTTCATCATCAATGAAGCTGTAGTCCGTGATTTCTCCGTCCGACCCGTCGTGAATGACAGAGCCGTCTTCGCCGACATAGCTTTGTGTCTGGATGTCTCCCGCAGCAAAAGCCGGCAGGGCTGACTGCGTCAGAAGCAGAATCAGTGCAGCGGCAGCGGAAAACAGTTTATCTTTCTTTTTTAACATCTCGCCCCTCCTATCTGCCGTATCCGGTCATACGGCATGCTACTTGTATTATAGCAGAATTGTACATAAAAATCAATAGAAAAGCAATTAAATTTATCATAAAACTTGACGCACGGGAACAAAAAACGGAAGAGACAGCACATCTCTTCCGTTTGATTTCGGTATTATACAGCAGCAAGTGCACTCTGCGACTCGTCGAACAGCTCGGTGCTCTGCGAGCGGTGCGGATCCTCTGCTTTCGTCTTTGCGAGTTCCGTGCGGTTATATTCCTCCGGCGTTGTGAAGGTCGGAACCATTTTATGCAGTGCCGAGACCGCAATGGCTTCGTTATTCTTGAGCGCAGCATCGCGCAGGACGCCGAGCTTCATGCCGAAGGTCTGAATATCAATGTCGATCTGCTTGCCGATGTAGATGAGCTTATTGGCGGTCTTCTGGAGACCCTCCTCATTCATCAGCAGCTCTTCCTTGATTTTCTCACCGGGACGGAGCCCGACGAATTTGATCTGGACATCTTTATACGGCACCTTGCCGTACATGCGGATGAGATTCTCCGCGAGCGTCACGATGCGGACGGGCTTGCCCATATCGAGGACGAAGATTTCGCCGCCGTGCGCAATGGACGCCGCCTCCATGACAAGGGAGACAGCCTCCGGAATCGTCATGAAATACCGGATGACATCCGGATGCGTGACGGTAACGGGCTTGCCCTGCTCGATCTGCTTTTTGAAGAGCGGAATGACAGAGCCGTTTGAGCCGAGGACATTGCCGAATCGCGTGGTGACGAATTCGGTTTTGCCTTCATGCTGCTGTGCAAGATACTGCACGATCATTTCACAGCAGCGCTTGGAAGCGCCCATGACATTCGTCGGATTGACCGCCTTGTCTGTGGAGATCATGACGAACTTTTCAACATCATGGAACTGTGCGAGCGTCGCCACATTGAAGGTGCCGACGATATTGTTCTTGATTGCCTCCATCGGGGAGACCTCCATGAGCGGCACATGCTTATGTGCGGCAGCATGGAACACAACCTGCGGATGATATTTCTCATAGATCTGATTCATGCGGAAGTAATCACGGACAGAGGCGATCAGCGTGACAAGATTGAGCTTGTCGCCGTACTCCATGACTAGCTCCTGCTGAATCTCATAGGCGTTATTCTCGTAGATATCAACGATAATGATCTGCTTGGGGCTGTATTTTGCGATCTGTCGGACGAGCTCGGAGCCAATGGAGCCGCCGCCGCCCGTGACCATACACACCTTGCCGCTGATGAAGCGCTTGATATCCTTGTTATCGAATTTGACAGGTTCTCTGCCGAGCAGATCCTCGACCTTGATATCGCGCACCTGATTGAGCAGCGAGGGATGATCGTCGTCGAAGATGAGACATCCGATGAACGGAATCATCTTGACGGGCAGATTGGTCTTGGAGCAGATATTGAGGACTCTGGTGCGATCCTCCTCTGCGGCAGAGGGCATTGCGCAGACAATCTGCTCGATTTCCATTTTCTTTGCGAAGTGTGCGAGATCGGCAGTCGTGCCGACGATCTCAATGCCCATAACCTCCTTGCCGACCTTATTGCGGTCATCGTCGATGATGCAGACCGGAAGGTACTGTGCGGAGATTTTGTCACCGGTATTATGGGAAGCGCGCGCATTTTCAATCTCGGTGAGCAGCATCTTACATGCAGAGCCGCCGCCGATGATCATGGTGCGCTTATACTGTACAGAGTGCTTGCAGATTTCTGCAACCTCGATGAAGGTCTTGCGGAAAATGAGTCTGAAAAGACATACGCCTGTCAGCGCAATGATATAATACGTAAAGAGAAATGCGAGCGGGAGACGCATCTCAAGGATGCGCGTAAAGAGAAACATGGACGACAGTCCGCAGAGGACGCCGAATACGCAGGAAAGATAATCCTTACCGCGGAAGTAGCGCCACATCTTGCTGTAGGCGCCCCAAATAAAGAGAAACGCGAAGCTGCAAATCGTTCCGATCGTCATGGGAATGACGAGCACATCGGAAGCAAGGCCTGCGCCGTGCAGAGAGAGAATAAAGTTTGTAATAAGTGCAGCGGCTGTCAATGTGAAGCTGTCAGCGAGCGCAAGCAGACATTTTCGTGTCGTAAATGTGCGCACGTATTTCATGAACTTAGATTTCATATGCAATTAACCCCTTATCATCCGGCTGACCGATGCAGACCCCTTCTGTGAGGCAGCAGGGGAAGAGAGGGCATCGGATTACGAAGCTCACGATCACCGTCTGGATTCGGGGCATTGAATACATCCGGTTCCGTAAACTGAAGCAGACTCCCGTCTGCGGTGCGGTGTACAGGATTCCGTACATCCGCGCGGGACAGCACGGCAGAGTTGTCTGCCGGCGGACTGCTGTCCGGAAATGCGTAAACAGTCTGAGCTGTAGAGGATTTGACCGCGGATAAGAACATCCGTGATATGAAATGCGGTCGGTATCTGCGCACAATGTTGCTGTAGATTGCATTGCGCAAATAACTTAAAAAAGTTCTTATAAATGAGTATAGCATGAAAAAGTTACAATGTCAAGCGATTTTGTAATATATAGGGCATTTTGACGTTTTATGCATTATAATTTGTATTCATATCCGGCATGTTTATCATAGAACAGTCACAAAACAGGATTGAACAGTTCGATTCTTGAAAAATATGACCATGTTGCAGTGAAGTTGTGTATGCTCAATATATATAGTATACCGAATTTGTTTGTTTTCACAACACTGACAATGCCTTCTGCTTGACATCCGTGAATATTTTGAGTATAATGGAACACAGTGAGGCTCTTATATTCAGGATGCAGAAGTGTAATGTGTTTTTGTCCGTATCTCTCCGCACCGGCTGTGGGGAGAGATGCACAACCGGAGGATATCATTATGACGCTCAAAGAAGCAATCGTCCTGCGCCACAGTGTCCGCAAATATCTGGATAAGCCGATTGAAGCGCCGGCGCGTGAGGCAATGAACCGGCTTGCTGCGGAATGCAATGCCGAAAGCGGTTTGCATATCCAGATCATTTATGACGATTCCACATGTTTTCCTGCTTTGCTCGCACATTTCGGCATGTTCCGCAACGCCAAGAATTATATTGCACTGGTCGGCAAATCATCCGTGCCTGATCTCAGCGGTATCTGCGGCTATTACGGGCAGCGTCTGGTGCTTGCCGCACAGCAGCAGGGCTTGAATACCTGCTGGATCGGCGGCTCATATAAGAAGAAAAAGACCGCGGCAGAAATCGCGGCGGATGAGGAGCTCATCTGCATCATCGCGCTGGGATACGGTGAAACGCAGGGCAGTCCGCGCCGTTCAAAGCCCATGGAAGCACTCTGCAATGTCGCGGATGCGGATATGCCGGCATGGTTCCGTCACGGCGTCATGGCAGCGCAGCTTGCCCCGACGGCAATGAATCAGCAGAAATTCTATATCACGCTCGAGGGCGATACCGTGACCGTAACCGAGACAAAGAAGAACGCGATGTCCGCGATTGACCGCGGTATCGTCCGCTATCAGTTTGAAGCCGGCTCCGGACACAGATGTTTCTGAACCTCAGCAGCACATACATATTAAAAATCCCGTGGGAACGGAAGAAACCGTCCTCACGGGATTTCTTTGTGACAAATATGCTAATGCGTTATTCGGCGTGCATTGCTTCTGTCCGCAGCTTCGCATCGCGTTTGCACCAGAAGAACCGTTTGATGCTGATGAGAATGAGCAGGAGGAACAGCGCGATCAGGACACCGGTCGTTACGATGAAGGAATGCGCGCCCCAGTACCAGATCATCGTATAGCCGAATCCCTGATAGCCCAGAAGCATACCGAGCAGATAGGGGAGCGCGATTGCCAGACCAAGCAGCGGCAGCAGGAAGATCAGCCGGACAATCAGCCGTATACGCTCACGCCGGACAGTTGAACCCTTTTTTATGAGCCGTCTGCCCTGTGTCAGCAGCGAGATCAGTGCGATGATGAGCAGACCGCCGAAGATATATCCTGCAATCATTGAAACGCGGTCGAGAAGCGTCATCATATTGGCAGATACCGGATACTCTGCGGTCTTTTTGTCGCCGATGAGCGTCATATAGAACGGATACGCAGCCTCGCTTGCGTTCGTGACGGAATTGCTGACAGAGAATACCGCGGTATCCTTTTCACGGTCAATGATGACCATGGAGGTGAAGGTCGGGTTCATGCCCGTATGGATCAGAAGACCGTTTTCCAATATAATCCAGCCGTTGAAATAGTTATCGCCTTCATCAATTTCCGGCTGATGCTCCGGCAGCACGGTCTGTGACGCTTCAATCGCATTTGCAAGGTTTTCCGGTAAATCAAGATCACCGAGCTGTGCCTGCATCCAGCGCGCCATATCTTTCGGCGTCGTGATGAGAAAGCCGTCGCCTTCGCTGCCTTTCATCGGTTCCGGCGTATAAGCCTTTGTTTTGCCGAAAAACTGAATATAGCCCTGTGCGGTCGGGAGATCATAGCCGCTGTGCGTCATGCCGATCGGCTGCAAAATATTCTGTTCGACATACTCGCTGAACGGCATCCCGCTGACGGTCTGTGTCAGATATGCGAGAATGCAGTAATCGAGATTGCAGTATTCAAACTGCTTTCCCGGTTCGCGGGCGAGTTCAAGATTTTCCGCGATTCTTGCGGTTTTCTCGGTCAGGGAACTGTCCGTACCGAAGGGATATTTCGCCATAGTCTCGCCGTTCGGGATGCCGGCGCAGTGGTTGAGCACCTGCCAGATTTTTACATCCGCATCCTGTCCCTGATAAGTCACATGCCACCACGGCAGATAGTCGCCGATGCTGTCTTCAATCGAGAGCTTTCCCTCCTCCTGCAAGAGCAGAACAGAGAGCGCTGTGAATGCCTTGGAGCAGGAGCCGATCTGAAAGACCGTATCCTCTGTGACCTGAGTCTGTGCAGCAAGATCGCTCATGCCCCAGTTTTTATAGCGAACCTCACCGCCGGAGACCGCAGCAAGTGCAAGCCCGGGCGCCTGATCCTTTTCCATGCATGCTTCAACGATGTTGTTCCAGTCTTCATTTGCGAGTGCCGCATCGAGATCGAGTGCTTCGGCGGAGGCGGAGAATCCCGTTCCGAGCAGCAGGGCGGCTGAAAGCAATGCAGCCGCTTTCCGGAGAATTTTCATATTTCATTCCTCGTTTTTCTTCTGATTGACTCACTGCGGATAGATCGGATTATATTTCACGGTAAAGCAAAAACGCTTCGGTAAAACCGAAGCGTTTAAGACAATGGGAGAGGGTGGATTTGAACCACCGAAGCGAAACGCAACAGATTTACAGTCTGCCCCCTTTGGCCACTCGGGAACTCTCCCATATTGAATTGAAGCTGGTGGACGGACTTGAACCCCCGACCTGCTGATTACAAATCAGCTGCTCTACCAACTGAGCTACACCAGCAGTTCTGATCGTTCGTGCTGTCCGCGGTCAGCTTTGTTATTATAGCACAGCAAGAAGAAAATGTCAAGCGTTTTTTGGAATTTGTAAGAAAACCGTCATTCTGCACAATTTTTAAGATTGGATACTATGCTGTAAAACAATCTGTGTAAGCTCCATATTGTATTGCACTGCGCGCTTTTCCGCTTTTTGCTGGTTGATTATTACTTCACTTCCGCTGTATATTACATCGCGTGCAGTTCGAGACCGGAAAAACGGGAGCGCGGCTGGGCAGCAAGATGCCGCTGTGCGATGATGCACCGGAGCTGTTCGGAGACCAGCAGAACGGGAATGCCGTGTACAGCGGTGAAGGGGAGGAGCAGGAGCGGCGCGGCGAGCAGACGGTTCAGAAGAATGCCGCAGGTCTGACCGCGTGTACAGCGGAACGCCTGCCGCAGATTGCGCAGCGCGGATTCATGCGGCGATTTGAGATAGCATAAGGGAAGCGCCGCAGATGCAGCAAGGCAGCGGAGCGGGAGAAGCAGCATCGCCGCAGCCGCGAGAATCAGATGCAGAACCGTGAGCAGCGGCAAGATGCTTTCCCGCTCAGGCGGAATCGTCAGCCAGATGCACTTTGCAGCAGCAGCGAGCAAAACAGCAGGCAGAACGGAAAGCAGAATGACCGTCTCCGAGAGCAGTCTGACGGCGATTGCTCTGCCGTACAGCCACAGACTGCCGCACTGCGAAAGAAATCCGAGATCGTTTTCGTCGAGCGTACCGGCGAGCCGTCCCGCCTGCCATTGCGTCATCATCCGCAGCGGCGTGCAGGCAAGAACTGCCGAAGCACAGACTGCCGCGCAGAACAAATCCGCAGCATTCAGCGGAGCGTGCATCGCATCCGGCTGCAAAAATCCGCCGCGGCGCAGGATGTTCTGCATGCTGCATGCCGCAAGCAGCGAGACCAGACGCAGCATCAGCCTTGCGCAGCCGAGCACGGCGCTGCTTCGGCGGCAGGGTTTCAGGCGCCTTGCCGCTTCATGCATCACGCGCGTCATGAGATATAGTCCTCGATGATCTCGCGGAGCTCTGTGCTGTCGGAGACGCGGAAGCCGTATTCGAGCAGCGTCCGGTCATAATCCGGCAGCCATTCCGCCGGCAGCGTATAGACCGCATCCGGTTCTCTGCTGCCCTCAGCATAGACATAGAGCATATCGCCTTCGAGCTTCACGAGATAGGCAGTCTCGGGCAGATTTTCAGGCAGCGAAATCTCCGGCTCTGCTATGGCTTGCTCCGGAATCGCCGGCGCTTTTGCAGCAGCCTCGGCACGGTATGCGGCAAAGGCATCCTCCTGCACGGGCGGAATCGGCTGAATCGTACTGTACAGATAGGCAGCACTGCCGGAAAACAGAAATACCAGCCCCGCCGTGACAGCCGGAAGCAGGGCTCTCGAAGTGTTATTCATGGGTTGTAATGCTCCTTTCGGCGAAATACGTTCGGTTGTATCGTCATTATGCTGTAAATTTTCAGATTTATGCAGCAACAAATAAAGAAAGCATTAAAATTTTATGAAAGTGCTTAACAAGCGGCGGATTCTGTGCTATAATATAGCTTGTATTGGTATATCTATTTCGCGCCGCGCAGAAATGTGCAGCGCATTGCAACAGCAGTTTTGAAAGGGGAATTCCAAACATGAGTGCTTCCAGTCGTACAGGTACAGCCGGTAAGAAGCAGACGCAGAAAAAGAAACGGTATCGCCGACCGTTGATTCTGCGGATTCTCGGCAGCATCGGTACCGTCCTGATGACAACCTTCCTGTCATTCTTCCTGCTCTTTGCCGTCACGGGCACGATCTGTGCCATTGCGGCGACCATGTATATCACAAATTATATGGAAAATACAACGCCCGTCAGTATTCAGGAGCTGTCGAATACCGGCGCGACCAATATCTATGAGATGAACAAAGAGACCGGCGAATATGAGGTCGTCTATTACGTGCAGAGCGAGCAGAAGCGAATTCCTGTCACGCTGGATCAGGTTCCGCAGCATGTCCGCGATGCGTTTGTCTACGGTGAGGACGAGCGTTTCTATGAGCACGAGGGCGTGGATTTCAAGCGTACCGCAGCATCCTTTGCAAACATGATCCTGCGCTTCTGGGCGTCCGATCAGGGCGGTTCGACGATTACGCAGCAGCTTGTCAAGAACCTCACAGGCGACAACGATAAGAGCCCGCAGCGTAAAATCCGTGAGATTCACCGCGCAATGGAGCTCGAAAAGAATTATTCCAAGGACGATATCCTGATCAATTATCTGAATTATATCGGTTTCGGCGGTCCGAACAACGGCATTGAAATGGCAGCTCTGACCTATTTCGGCAAGCATGTCGAAGAGCTTTCGATTGCAGAGGGTGCCTGTCTTGCCGCGATTCCGCAGAGTCCGGAGATCAATAACCCGTTTGCTTCCTATAATCTGACGGAAGATAATCCGGTCACCGGTACCAAGTATTACACCGACGTTAAGGTCAATACGGGCAGAGAGGCAAACCGCACCCGTATGGAGTATATCTTAAAGCAGATGTATAAGAACGGCGCAATCACCTTCGATGAGTATGAGGAAGCGCTGAATGAGCATCTCGTATTCAAGGATACCGACGAATATCTGATGACGCATCCGGATGAGCAGAAGGTCATGGAAGACGGCTCGGTCATGCTGGATGACCACGGCGAGCAGAAGCCGACCTCCTGGGCAGTGGACGAAGTGCTCAATGAGTTTGCAAATAAGCTCATGGACGATCAGGGTATTTCCCGTGAGCGTGCCATGACGCTGATCAATACCGGCGGTTATCAGATCTATTCGACCGTTGATCAGGAGATGCAGGCATATCTTGAAGCAAAATTCTCCAGCATGGACAATATCCTCATGGGCATGACAAACACCGCCGCAACGACCTTCTTCCGTGATCTGGACGGCGACGGCGAGTATACCGACGATGAAAACCTGACGCTTCAGGCAGGCTTCACCGCAATCGACTATGAGGGCAGAGTGCTCTGCACCTGCGGCGGCATCGGTGAGAAGAAGGGCTCTCTCGGTACGAGCTTTGCTTCGACGGAGCCGCAGCAGCCGGGTTCCGCGATCAAGCCGGTCACGAGCTACGGCTATGCACTTTACAATGACTATATCACATGGGGCACCCATGTCCGCGACGTTCCGCCGCTGACGAAGAAGGATGACCGTACCGGCGAGGAAAAGCCGTGGCCGACGAACTACGCCGATGTCAATAACGTCATCAGCTTCTCCGGCAACACGATTAACATTTACCATGCGCTCGAGCGCTCCTACAACACGATTCCGGCACTGCTCGTCAAGACCTACGGCAGACAGAAGGTGTTTGATTTTGCAACAAAGACCCTCGGTCTGGAGCTGAACGAAGGCTATGACGTCAACTATGCACCGCTTGCCGTCGGCGCTCTGGGCTACGGCATTACGGTCAAGAACCTTGTCAATGCATATATTCCCTACGGCAACGGCGGCTACTATAACAAGGCACATATGATCGACAAGATTTACAACGTAGACGGCTCTCTCTTCTACGATGCATCCGAGGATTACCGTCAGGTCATTGACGAGGAGACCTCCTACGTTATGAACAAGCTGCTTCAGAATGTTGTCATGAACGGTACCGGTACCGCTGCACAGATGTACACCGGCGGCGCAATGGTTCCGATTGCCGGCAAGACCGGTACGACCTCCGACTGGTTCGACCTGATGTTTGTCGGTCTGAATCCGGACTTCGCAAGCGGCGTCTGGATCGGCTACAAGGAGAACAAGGAAATCAAGAACCACTGGTCGATTGCATCCGCAAGAGTCTGGAAGAACATCATCGGCGAGTGGATTGTCAACCACTACTATGACGAAGACTTTACCAAGCAGTTCCCGACCTGTGAAACGGTTCTGGCAGCACCGTTCTGCCAGTCTACCGGTAAGATTGCCGGTATGGCATGCCCGCAGGGTACAATGGGCTACTGGAAATCGACGAATCTGCCGTGGTGTAACAACTACGAGCTGAATCTCGGCTTCAACGCTTTTGAAGAAGATGAAACCGACGCCGGCTGAGCCGCGCGCGTACAGGATTCTGACGCATAAATGGTATCTGTATCTCACCGAGTTTTTCGCCGGCATGTCTGTCATGGCGGCGGAGCTCGGTGCGAGCAGACTGCTGGCGCCCTATTTCAGCTCCTCACAGATCGTATGGACTATTATAATAGGTACGATCATGATTGCAATGGCGCTCGGCAATCTTTACGGCGGACGTTCCGCCGACAAACATCCCGATCCGGATAAGCTCTATACCAGAATGCTGATTGCAGCGGTCTGGATCGCGGCGATTCCGTTTCTCGGCAAGCTGCTGATTATACTGATTTCAGGGCTGCTTGTCGTGACGGTCAGCACAGGCTTTCTGATCTGGGCGGCATTTCTTTCGTGCATGGCGGTTTTTGTATATCCGCTGTTTCTGCTCGGAACGGTGACGCCCTCGCTTGTGAAATTTGCGGTCGGCAGTCTCGAGGACAGCGGCAGCACCGTCGGAAGACTCGGCGCTGCGAATACAATCGGCAGCATCATCGGAACCTTTGTCCCGACGTTTGTGACGATTCCGGCTGTCGGAACGGCTGCGACCTTTGTCATTTTCTCGGGCATTCTGCTGCTGCTCGGCATTGTCTATTTTCTCTCGGAGCATCGCGGCAGAGCGAAGATTGCAGTTTCTGCGGTGCTGTTTGCAGCGGCATCTGCGGCGGCGTTTCTGCTGGGATTCGCGTTCTGGGATCAGACGCTGACGCTTGAGGATGAATCCGTTTACAATTATTTGCAGGTTCGTGAGGACGACCGCAGAGCCGTGCTCTCGACCAATGTGCTGTTCGGCGTACAGTCGGTCTATATCAAGGATGACGCACTGACCGGCATGTATTATGACTATGCGCTTGCCGCACCGATGATGCTCGGGACGCCGCATGCAGCGCACAATATGCTGATTCTTGGAATGGGCACCGGCACTTACGCGACACAGTGCCGGCGCTATTTTGATTCTATGGAGATGACCGGTGTCGAGATCGACGAGAAGATCACGGCGCTTGCACATGAATATTTCGCGCTGGACTCGTCGATTCCCGTTGCGACGTATGACGGCAGGGCGTTTCTGAGCGGCACCGATCAGAAGTATGATATTATCATGGTCGATGCATATCAGGATATCACAATTCCGTTTCAGATGTCCACGCAGGAATTTTTCCGCGCGGTCAAATCGCATCTGACAGAAAACGGCGTCATGGTTGTCAATATGAACATGATTTCGCAGCGCGAAAACGGCATCAATGTGTACCTTCAGGATACGATTGCATCGGTTTTCGGGACGGTTTATATTGCCGATGTCGCAAAATCGACAAACCGTGAGCTTTTTGCATCTGAGAATCCGGAAATCGCGCAGATACTTGAAAATAATCTTGCTGCGGAACCCGATGCCGAGCTTGCGCAGATGATGCGGCTTGTTTCGATTCAGCTGATGCCCGCTGCGGCAGGTGACCGGATTCTGACCGATGACAAGGCGCCGGTTGAGCTGCTCGGTATGCAGACAATCGACGATATGATCCGTTCTGAGCTTGCGTATTATAAGAAGCGCTTTCTCTCGGACGGCATCTCCGGTATCATCAACGGATAAAAATCCGTGTGTCCTGATGAGCGCAGAAAAGGATAGGTAATTATGTTTCGTATTTGCTGCCCGTGTCATTTCGGGCTTGAATCGGTTGTCAAATTTGAACTGGTGCGCCTCGGCGTACCGGAGATCGCCGCTGCCGACGGCAGAGTTTCGTTCTCCGGCGGCTGGGATGAAATCGCCGCTGCCAATATTGAGCTGACTGCCGCGGAGCGCGTGCTCATTGAGTTCGGGACATTCTCTGTCAAGGCACAGCGCGGAAAAACCGCGTTTGATCCGCTGTTTGAGGGCGTTATGCAGGCGCCGCTTGAAGAATTCATCGGGCGTGACGATGCCGTGATTGTCAAGGGAAGCTCACTCAATTCCGCACTGCACAGCGTTCCGGCATGTCAGGCGATTGTCAAAAAAGCAGCCGTCACCCGACTGCAAAAAGCCTATCATACGCAGACGCTCCCCGAATCCGGCGCGGCACATACGCTGCAATTTCAGATTCGCAATGACATCTGCACGCTCTATCTGGATACGACCGGCATGCCGCTTTACAAGCGCGGCTGGCGGCAGCAGGCAGTGCTTGCACCGATTCGTGAAACGCTTGCCGCCGGTATTCTGGATTTGTCGCATGTGCGGAGCGATACGCAGCTCTGTGATCCGTTCTGCGGCAGCGGTACATTTTTGATCGAGGGTGCGCGCCGTGCCATGCGGATTGCGCCGGGTCTGCACCGGAAATATGCCTGTGAGACATGGGAGCAGACGCCGCAGGATGCATTCCGCAGAGCAAGAACTGCCGCAACCGAAAAAATCAACCACAACGCAGAATTTCACGGCTTCGGCTTCGACGCCGATCCGGCTGCCGTCGAGCTGACAATGCTGAACGCAAAGAAGGCAGGCGTCGCCGACCGCATCACCGTAAAACAGCAGGAGATCAAGGATTTTCAGGCTGTCAGCGGACAGAATATCGTCTGCAATCCGCCATACGGCGAGCGTATGCTCGATGTGGAGCAGGCGCGGGGACTTTACCGCGTCATGAGCAGGGTGGTACCCGATGATCTGCCGTGCAGCATCATCACGCCGGATGCCGAGTTTGAAAAATGCTTCGGACGCAAGGCGCGGAAACGCCGCAAGCTCTATAACGGCATGATGCAGTGCCAGCTGTACCAGTACTGGTGAATATGCTGGATGCTTGCGGATGCTTCATAAAGGAGAATAAAGATGAATATTGAGCAACTGAATTGCCTGACTGAAGATATTGCTGTGATTCCGAAATATGTTCCGAACCCCAAGTTTCGCTGTATCAAAGCGTATTATGCGCAAGATAACGATGTGGTCATCGTCGGCGAAGCGGATCCGAATTTCATTTACTGGCTTTCCGTCACGAAAACGGACGACACCGAGACGAATCGTCAGATCGTTGCATATCTGAAACAGGCTGAGCCGAAGCTGTACGGACACGATTCAACCGTCACCGACAAAAAGACGAAATACACCTATGAGCAGCTCACTTCATATTATGCGGTGCGGATTACAAGCGCGGAGGAGATTCTGACAAAATATCAGGGCGCAAAGCATGCTGCCGGACAGAATTCGGACGAAGCGCTGATTACAAAAATGAAGCAGCAGCTCGCAATTCTCTCCAAATGCGATCCTGACCCGATCAAAGATTATGACAAAAAGGAAAAGCTGATCAAGCAGATTCAGTCGCAGAGCGCGCTGCGACTGTCAGACAATCCGAAGGTCAGAGAATTATACCTGGAGCTTGACAAACGCTGCTCGGATATATATAATGAGTATATGACAATCGCACGCTGACGGGCGGCGATTCAGAAAAACACGGGCATTGCCCGCAGGGAAGGAAAGATATACTATGCTGACTCCGAATTTAACAATTAACGCAGAAGGACATCTCTGTATCGGCGGTGCAGATACCGTGACGCTTGCAAAGACCCACGGTACGCCGCTCTATGTTATGGATGAGAATATGATCCGCGAGAACTGCCGCGGCTTTGCGCGTGTCATTCGTGAGGAATACGGCGGCAGAGGCATGATCTGCTACGCGAGCAAGGCGCTCTCCTGCAAGGAGCTCTACCGCATTGTCGATTCCGAGGGACTCGGCGCGGATGTTGTTTCCGGCGGCGAGCTCTATACCGCGCTGCAAGCCGGTATGTCTGCGGAGAAGATCGTCATGCACGGCAACAGCAAGACCAATACCGAGCTGCAAATGGCAGTTTCGCGCGGCGTCGGCAGAATTGTCTGCGATAATCTGCCGGAGCTCAAGCGGCTCGATCAGATCGCCGGTGAAGCGGGCAAAACCGTCAGCGTCATGCTGCGTATCAAGCCGGGAATCGACGCACATACGCATGATTTCGTCAAGACGGGTCAGATTGACAGCAAGTTCGGCTTTGCGCTTGAGACCGGTGAGGCAAAGCAGGCTGTTCTTGCGGCAAGCCTCTGTCCGAATCTGAAGCTCGTCGGTCTGCACTGTCATATCGGCTCTCAGATTCTTGATACCGAGCCTTTTGCCGAGGCGGCGCGCGTCATGCTTCGTTTCATGGCAGAGATGCGGAATGAGCTGCATGTCACGCTGCCGGAGCTCAATCTCGGCGGCGGTCCCGGCATCCGCTATACCGAGGAGGATGACCCAAAGTCGTTCAGCGAAATCGTCCGTGTGATGCTTGCAGCGATTAAGGTAAGCTGTGCAGAGCTCGATTATCCGCAGCCGTTCCTGCTCTTTGAGCCGGGTCGCTCAATCGTCGGCGGCGCAGGCGTGACGCTCTATACCGTCATGGCGAAGAAGACAATTCCGGATATCCGCACCTACGTGCTCGTAGACGGCGGTATGTGCGATAATCCGCGCTATGCGCTCTATCATTCCCGCTATGAGGCAATGATCGCAAACAAGGCGGATCAGCCGCGTGATGAGCAGGTCACAATCGGCGGAAAGTGCTGCGAGAGCGGTGACCTCATCGGTGAGGACATGCCGCTGCAAGCCGCAGAGGAGGGCGATACGCTTGCCGTCCTTGCGACCGGTGCATATAACTATTCCATGGCGATGATCTATAACCGCAATCCGCGCCCGGAGATGCTCATGGTGAAGGACGGCGAAGCGCGGACTGTTATCAAGCGCGAGACCTATGCGGATATCATCCGGAATGATATCTGAGTTTTGCGCTGAATCAGACTTGCATCCCCCTGATTTCTGTGCTATAATAGTATCACAGAAATCAGGGGGGATTTTATGTCTGAAAAGAAATTGCTGATCATTGCTGCTGTCGTGGTTTCCGGTTTTGCATCGTTTCTCGGCATACTTGTCATTCTGATTATCATATTCAATTATCCGAATTACGCACCGCATAAGGTCATGGAACAGATTTACGGGGAAAAGTTTGTGCCGATATCCAAAAAGCATATCAGCTCCCTTTATTATTTCAATCTGTATACGCTGCGCAGCGAAAGCGGATTGATCTGTCACGTAGCACGCGGCGACGACAGAGGCGAAGGTGTGCCGCGTCAGCGAACCTACGATGATTATATTGTGCGGCAGCAGGAGCTGACACCGGCAGTCCAGAGACTGCTGGCGCAATCGGATTTTGCGGTAAGCTATCAGACAACGCTCGGTGTGGAGACGGCATACTATGACAACTATCCATATTGCCGCTGGGTGATTGCAGTCGAAGACTTTGAGGATATTCCGGATGCGCTGACCCTCGCACTGGATACCGTATCCGCAGAGGACAGCAGGCTGCCGAAAACCGAATTCTGGCGCAGGAAGAACTGGGGCAGCATTCCGCCGGAGGTGCAGCTCGGGACGGAGCCGCTTGCGGTCTTTTCGTTTCACGATGAAGAAAGCTATGATTATGATGCGGTGCTGGAACAGGCGCAGGAAATCTACCGGATGAATCATGCATCTGACGGGCAGAACGATGCCGCCTTCTAGCGCAGATTCCGCTGCTACCGGAAAGAAACGGGGTATATATGCATACATTTACAATCGGGGCGAATGACGCCGGACAGCGCGCGGATAAATTCCTGCTGAAAGCCTGCCCGAAGCTGCCGAAATCGCTGCTCTACAAGACGTTCCGCAAGAAGGATGTCAAATGCAACGGCAAGCGCATTCCGGCGGAGACATTTCTCGCGGAAGGGGATACCGTACAGGTCTATCTGCCGGATGAATTCTTTGTATCTGCGAAGAAAACGATCACATCAACGCATCTGCCGCTGCCGGAGATCATCTATGAGGATGCAAATATCCTGCTGATGAAGAAGCCGGTCAATCTGCCAGTGCATGCGGACGATAAGGGCAGCAGCGATACCTTGCAGGGGCGTTTTTTGCAGTATCTTGCGGGAAGCGGCGCCTATGACCCGACGCAGGAACAGAGCTTTACACCGGCGCTCTGCAACCGGCTTGACCGCAATACCGAGGGCTTTGTGATCGGTGCGAAAACCGCTGCCGCACTGCGCTGTGTCAATGAGATGATACGCGAGAATCACGTTGTGAAGCAGTATTTCTGTATCACTGCCGGTATTCCGCCGAAGCAGCATGATACCGTTTATGCCTATCACCGGCGTGAGGAGGGCAAAATGGCAGAGATCGCGGAGATGCCCCGTGAGGGCTTCCGTGAAATCTGCACCGAATACGATATGCTGCAAAAGCATGACGATCTTGCGCTGCTGCTTGTCACGCTGCATACCGGCAGGACGCATCAGATTCGTGCGCAAATGGCGGCGCTCGGCTGTCCGGTACTGGGAGACAACCGCTACGGCGACCGCCGCGTCAATCAGAAATACGGCGAAGCGCATCAGCTGCTTGCTGCCTGCCGTCTGCATTTTGATGTGCCGCATGAGGGACATCTGCTCTCGGCACTGTACGGAAAGAATTTCGGCTACACACCGGATTTTTGCAGCAAATACGGCTTTTATATCTGAGGCCGGATGCATATGAAAATCCCCGAAGTGATATGAAATCGCTTCGGGGATTTGTGTTTCTGCTGCGATGTTATTGGATCGGTCAGGCGTTTTCTATTTGCTCTGTGAATCCTTTGAAAGCAGCGCGGTGATGCAGAGGCGCTGCGAACCGTCATCGGTGCAGGTGACCAGCGTGACGCGGTCATCGCCGGTCGGATCGAGAATCCAGACCTCGTTCGGCTCAACGATGAACGAATCGCTGATTATGTACGTATAGCAGGTGCGCGTCATGTCATAGAGATGCAGCTCCATGCCGTTCTGCGCATTTTTGAGATTGTTGAAATATTCCTTGTAGATCGGGCTGCTGTGTCCGGCGACGCAGTAATTGCCGCTGCCGGGTGCGCCGGTTTCCGGAAAATGTCCGACTGCTTTTGCGAGAATCTCATTCTCCGTGCCCTCGAGCACCGGTGCCTTGATATGCAGATCGGGGATTTCGAGGATGATGTTTTCTTTCAGCAGCTTCTGCTTTCTGATCATGCGGCAGATTTTGCGGACGCCGAAGAAGCCGAGGATACTGACGCCTGTGAAGATTGCAAGCAGTCCGCAGATCAGAAGTATGCGCTGCTTTTTTGTAGCGGTTTGTTTCATGGGATGATCTGTTCCTTTTCATTTGTTGAGCCGGTGATGCGGCGGATGAAGCCGGTCAGCAGCAGCAGCGACACGGTCATCATGACCGCTTCGGTGATTGGCTGCGCCCAGAGCATTCCGCTGAATCCGAAGCAGCGGTTCAGCAGAAGCAGCAGCGGAATATACAGAATCAGCTGGCGGACCAGCGTGATTCCGAAGGCATACTGCGGCTTGCCCATTGCCTGAAATGACATGCGGCACATTGAGACCGTTCCGACAAACGGCAGAATGCACATCAGATGCCGCAGCGCATGGGCACCGATGCCGATGACCTCCTGCGTATCCGTGAAAATGCCGATCAGCTGCGGCGCGAGCATGCCGTAGAGCAGCATCAGGACAAGCTCCGTGCCGGTGACAGTCTGTACGCCTGCTTTCAGGATACTGCGCATGCGTTCGGCATTGCGTGCGCCGTAATTATAGCCCATAATCGGCTGCGTACCGGAAGCAAAGCCCTGATAGACATAGTTGCCGAGGGACAGCACCTTCTGCGCAATGCCCATTGCGGTGACGGTCAGCTCACTGTAGGAGACTGCGAGGTTATTATTGACCGTATATGCGGTGGAGGTCAGGAGCGTTTCCAGAGATGCCGGTATGCCGACCCAGTAGATTTCGCATAGAATCTCTGCGGTCGGGAGTACCATTCTGACCGACGGGCGCAGAATTGTCTTGCGGCGCGCATAATAGAGAAGTGAAACGCCGAAGCCTGCGCCGTTGCTCAGAACGGTTGCGAGCGCGGCACCGCGAACCTGCATATGCAATGTGAAAATAAACAGCGGGTCGAGCAGGATATTCAGAATCGTGCCGACGATCATGCCGGTCATGGAATAGCGGACGGAGCCTTCGCTGCGCAGCAGCGCGCCGGTTGTATAGCTGCCCATGGTGAAGAAGCTGCCGTACAGAATAATCTGCACATATTGCTGCGTAAAATCGAATGTATTGTCCTTTGCGCCGAGTAACTGCACAAGCTGCGGCAGAAACCATAAGCCGATGCGCATGACCAGTACGCTGTTGATGAGTGTCAGTGTGAAGGCGGCTGTCAGCGTATGCGCGGCTTTGTCATGTTCTCCGGCGCCGAGACAGCGTGCAATGAAGGAGGATGCGCCCGTACCGATGATATTCGAGATCGCAACTGTTACCATCATGACAGGATAGGCGAGATTGACCGCCGCAAGCTGATAGTCATCGCCGGTCAGCCCGATAAAATACGTATCGACCAGATTATAGAGCACCATAATGAACATGCCGATAATCAGCGGCACGCTCATTTTCACCACTGCCCTGACCGGTGCTTCGTCGCGCAGGGTGTAGATGCGTTTGTCTTCTTTCGTTTCCATGCATCAGGACCTCGGAATCGTTTTCTTGATTCTGTGATACAGCTTTTGTGTGAATAATAAAACGCCTGACAGTTTCCTGTCAGGCGTTTGGATTGGGGTGGAAGGATTTGAACCCTCGAAATAACGGAGTCAGAGTCCGCTGCCTTACCGCTTGGCGACACCCCAGTTTATTCGTCTGTTTTCTGACGACTCATATATTATAGCATAGTCTTCCCGATTTGTAAAGGGGTATTTTGAAAATTTCTGAAATTTTTGTGTTTTCACAAAAAAGACTTGCTTTTTTCATGCAAATTTGCTATAATGCTACTGTGAGCTGTGTGATCGGCAGCTTACAGCTACAGGATGCCTCTTTTTGGATGCAATATGTATGCATGTGCAGTATTTTCATGCATATCTGTCCTGAAACCGCATAAAGGAATTGAGATAATGAAGAAGCTCTATTTTATTACAAATCTGCAATCCGGCAAAAGTATCATGCGCGGAAAGCTCGCGGCTGTGGTCGATCAATTTACCGCAGCCGGTTTTGAAGTGACCGTCCGGACGACACAGGGCAGAAAGGATGCGACTGCCGCAGCCGAATATGCCTGTCTGACCGGTCTCTATGATCTGCTCGTCTGCTCCGGCGGAGACGGTACGCTCAATGAGGTTGTGCAGGGACTGATGCACAGCCAGAAACCGCTTCCGCTCGGCTATATCCCCTGCGGTTCGACCAATGATTTCGGCCGTTCCCTGAAAATGTCTTCGGATGTTGAGGAGGCTGTCGATCAGATCATCAACGGACACTCTTTCTGCTGTGATATCGGTACTTTTAACGGGAGAAATTTCCTTTATGTCGCCGCGTTCGGCGCATTTACCGAGGCCGTCTACGAAACGCCGCAGAATATCAAAAACGTCATCGGGCATATGGCGTATCTGCTGCACGGTCTCACGCTGCTCCCAAGCATCCGTCCGCTCCATATGAAAATCGAATATGACGGCAAGGTGATTGAGGACGATTTCCTCTACGGCATGGTCAGCAATACCGCCTCGGTCGGCGGCATGCTCAAGCTCAATAACTTCCGTCTCGATGACGGCTCCTTTGAGGTTATGCTCATCCGCAAGCCGCCGAATGTCATTCAGCTCAATAAGATTCTGACGCAGCTGCTTGACATCAATATGGACATTGATCAGGAATATGTTTTGTATTTCCGTGCAGGTCAGCTTCGGTTTATCTCCAATGAGGAGATTCCGTGGACACTGGACGGCGAATACGGCGGTGCATCCTGCGATACGGAAATCGGGATATGCAACCGTGCAATTACCTTCTGGGTCAGCGATGATGCGCCTTATAACGATGATGAGATCAAGCGGCTCTTTACAATGGAACAAATGGAGGCTCCTCATTTCGATAAGGAGGAATGAACGCCGCTTAGCCGGCATTCATCAACATCATGCGATTATTTCTCATTGATTATGAAAATGTCAATTCGGCAGGGCTGCACGGCATCGGTCAGGCAACTGCCGAGGACAGGATCATCCTGTTCTACAGCCATGCAGCAAACACCCTTTCGTTCGAGATCATGGACGAAATGATGGACGCGGAGATCCTGCCGGAGCGCGTCTGTCTCGAGCAGACCGGAAAGAACGCGCTGGATTTTCAGCTCGTGACCTTTCTCGGTTACCTGATTGCCAAGGAGAAGGCGGATGAATATTACATCATCAGCCGCGATTCCGGCTATCAGTCCGCAATTACATTCTGCCAGCAGTATTTCGGCGTCAAGGTGCATCTCAGACCTTCTATGAAGGCGGCACTCGGCAGCAAAAAGCAGCCCGCAAAAAAACAGCCGGAACAGCCGATGCAGCTGATGCAGGATGTCCGCAAAGCTGCAAAGAAAACCGCTAAGCTCCAGCCTGTCGCCAAAAAGGTGAAGGACGTCCGCGTGCAGGATGCCAAAAAGGGCAAGCGCGCCGCCGTCAGCCTGCGTAAAAAGGCGACCGTCATTCAGGTGCAGCCCGCCCAGAGTGCACCCGCTGCACTGCCGAAGGAGGAGCGGATACCTGTTGATCTTGAAATGGTGCTTTCGCTCGTGCATCCGACGGTCAATGCCGATGTGGCAGCCGAGATTCTGCATTGCTTGCAGGACAGCCACAGCAAGACCGAATTCCATAATGCACTCCAGCAGCATTTCGACAATGACAACGCAAAGCTCTACTATCACAGCATGAAGCCCTGCTTTGTCACCTTTGCAGAATAACAAAACCGGAGCCGTGTTCAGTCCGCACGGCTCTTTTTGTTTTCCGCTTTCCTGCTCGGTATGTCTCCGGTAAACCGTAGCTTATCAGGGGCGGTCGGGTGACATTGTGGGGACGCTGTCCCCACACCCCTGCCCAAGGGTCACTGACCCTTGGGAATCCCATTTCTTCTCCGCGTCAGCCCCTAATGGGGCTGGCACGGAGAAGCAGCGGGAGTCCAGAGGGATAGTATCCCTCTGGCGGGAGTCTGGGGGCAGAGCCCTCAGAGCATCTCCCAATCATCCCGATAAATTATAGTATATCAAAGGGCAAACCGAACAGAAAAGCGGAGATTATGAGAGCGGACGGCGGCAGAGCGGGCGAAGCGTAACTTCCTCCGTCCGGCTGTGTTCACTGCGGAAAAATACTGCGGCGGCAAGCGGAACGGCGAAGCTGAATCCGAGTGCAGTCAGCAGGACGGCAGGGGAGAGCAGCACCGTCGAGAAGACCGTCCGCAGCGCAGGAATCAGCAATGCGGCGGCTGTCACCGCAGCAGAGATCAGAACAGAGAGGATCAGCTTTCCGTTTGAGAAATACGGGACGGAAAACAGTGTGCCGTCTTCGCGTTTGCATTCAAAAACATGAAGGAGCTGCGAGAAAATCAGCGTCACCAGTGCGCCGGTGCGTGCGGCATCGAGACTGCCTGTCATGCGCAGGACGGTTGTGAACGAGCCGAGTGTTGAGAGCGCGATAAAGATGCCGCGGAACACAATCCGAGAGAGCAGTCCGCCTGCGAAAAAGCTGTCATCGGCACGGCGCGGCGGCTGCGACATCAGATCGGGCGCAGGCGGTTCCAAGCCGAGCGCGATTGCCGGCAAGCCGTCGGTCATAAGATTGACCAGCAGAATCTGTGTCGGGAGCAGAACAACCGGCAGCCCCATGAGGAGTCCCGTGAACATCGTCAGCACCTCGCCGATATTGCATGCAAGCAGATAACGCACGAATTTGCGTATGTTTGCATAGACCGATCGCCCCTGCTCAACAGCGGCGATCATCGTATCAAAGCGATCATCCAGCAGAATCACATCCGCTGCCTGACGGGTGACATCTGTGCCGTTTTTTCCCATTGCGACGCCGATATCCGCTTCCTTGACCGCAGGTGCATCATTGACGCCGTCGCCGGTCATTGCCGTGACGAGCTGTTTTGCACGGCAGGCGCGTACCAGACGCAGCTTATGCGCCGGCGTAACGCGCGCAAATACGCTGATTTTGCTGATGCGGTCAGCGAGCTCGGTGTCAGAAAGACTGTCGAGCGCTGCACCGGTCATGGCAGCGTCTGCATGCGGAATGCCGGCTTTTTTCGCAATCGCGGATGCTGTTTTGATATGGTCGCCGGTCAGCATGATGACGCGGATGCCTGCGCGGGTACATGCGGCGATTGCCTGCTTTGCCTGCTCGCGCGGCGGATCGAGCATGCCCATAAACCCGAGGAATACCATAGAATCCGGCTCATCGGGACCCGCTGCGGTTTTCTCCGCGAATGCGAGGACTCTGAGCGCATCCTCTGCCATGCGGTCCGCAGCACAGGCGAGCTCTGCACGTTTCTGCGCGGTCAATGGCAGATCGCTGCCGTGGGCGCGGTAATAGGCGCAGCATTTCAGAATGACGTCGGCAGCGCCCTTTTTCAGCGCGAGCGCGCCGGATTCCGTTTGATAAAACACGGTCATTGCGCGCGTTTCACTCTCAAACGGAATCTCTGAAATCATGCGGCATCGGGAGAATGCATCGGTTGTGATGCCGCATTTGGCGGCGGCAATCAGCAATGCGGCTTCGGTCGGGTCTCCGGTGACCTGCCAATCGGAATCTGATGTTTTTGCGCGGATTTCCGCATGATTGCACAGCACTGCGCAGCGCATCAGCGGCATCAGTGATGTCAGCATATGGCGGCTGCACGGACTGCCGTTCTGCAAGAGGCTCCCGCTGCGCTGCCAGCCCGTTCCGTTGACCGTGAACTGTGCATCCGGCGTGACAATCTGCTGCACGGTCATTTTGTTTTCGGTGATCGTGCCGGTTTTGTCCGTGCAGATGACTGACGCACAGCCGAGTGTTTCGACTGCATGCAGCCGGTTGACCAGCGCATTTTGTTTCAGCATCCGGCGGACGGCGAGCGCCAGCGCAATGGTGACGGTCGCGGGCAGCCCTTCCGGAATCGCGGCAATCGCAATCGTGATGCCGGTCATGAGCATCTCGAAGAACGGCTCGCCGCGTAGGATTCCAGCGGCAAAGACCATGACACAGACAATCAGACAGATGATGCTGACTGTTTTGCCGAGTTCGCCGAGCCGCTTTTGCAGCGGTGTTTCATTTTCGGTGATGTCGCCGAGCATCTGCGAAATCTGTCCCATTTGCGTGGATTTTCCGGTTGCGATGACTTCTGCCTCGGCGGTGCCGCGGAGCACGGATGTTCCTGCATAGAGAATATCCGCCCTGTCGATTGCGTTGTCCGTCGGGGGCTCGGCTGTCGTATGTGCGTGCTTCTGTACCGCGGTCGATTCGCCGGTCAGAATCGACTCCTCTGCGGAAAGCTGTGCCGCGGTCAGAATCACCGCATCCGCGGGAACACGGTCGCCGGCTTCGGTCAGGATTACATCGCCCGGGACAAGCTGCTCTGCCGGAACTGTCGTCAGTACGCCGTTTCTGCGCACCTGTGCGGTCGGTGCCGTCATGCTGCGGAGCGCGAGCAGCGTCTGCTCGGTGCGGTATTCCTGCACAAAGCCCAGCAGCGCATTCAGTACGACGATCACCGCAATCGTCACGGCGTCCGCATATGCCCCGAGCAGCCACGAGACTGCTGCCGCCGCAAGCAGGATCAGCACCATAAAATCACGGAACTGCGAAAAAAATATTCGCAGCGGATGCGCTTTCGCAGGCGCCTCCAGTGTATTCAGTCCGTATTCCGCCTGCCGCGATTTGACCTGTTCATCTGTCAGTCCATGCATATCCGCACGCTCCTTCCCTGTCAGAGAATATGCGGAGAATGCAAGAAAAATGCGCCCCTCCCGAAGGAGAGGCGCATTGAACCGTCCGGTTCAGCGGGGTTCGCAGATCAGCTTCATCGCTGTGCGTTCCTCGCCGTCAATTTCGATACTCGCAAACGCAGGAATGCAAACGAGATCAATGCCGATCGGAGCGAGATAGCCGCGGGCGATTGCGATCGACTTGATAGCCTGATTCGCTGCGCCGGCGCCGACTGCCTGGACTTCGACCACATGCTGCTCCCGAATGACGCCTGCGATTGCACCGGCAACTGAGTTCGGGGTCGAATGAGACGAAACCTTCAATACTTCCATAAGTGTAACCTCCTACATAAATAATGTTAAAATAATGGCGGATTGTTTTACTGATACGTTGGCTTGGCGATGCATTTGCTTCGCCTTCAGTTGTGCCACTGATATTGCCACTATCATTATAATACATTTCACGAAAAAAGTCAAGGTCTTCGCGCAAATTTGGTTATTCTTTTGCAAATATGGGGCCCATTTTGGTACAAATGCCGAGTTTGCTATCTATTTCTATGAACACCGCATTCACAATACAGGGGCCGCCGGCTTCCGTAAACTGCACAGGTCTGTGAAAGCGCTGTTTTGCGATTGCCTGCCCGACATTGACCCCGAGCACCGACCTTGCCCCGCCCGTCATGCCGACGTCGGTGAGATAGCCGGTTTTTCCGTCCAGGATTTCGGCGTCGGCGGTCTGTACATGCGTATGCGTGCCGATCACCGCTGAGACTCTGCCCGACAGATACCAGCCCATTGCGCGCTTTTCCGAGGTTGCCTCGGCGTGAAAATCCACCAGAATATTCGGGGTATCAATTCCCTCGAGCAGCGTGTCAATGACCGTGAACGGATTGTCGAGTGCTTCCATGAATGCCGTACCCATTAAATTGATCACAGCGAAGGAATAGGCACCGCAGTCCAGTACGCAGACGCCGCTGCCCGGTGCGCCCTCGGGATAATTCGCCGGACGAAGAATGCGCGGATTCTCGAAGATTTCATCGCATTTGCGCCGAAAACAGTGGTTTCCGGTCGTGATGATATCTGCGCCGCCTGCAAAGAGCTGATCGGCGGACTGCTGCGTGATGCCGTTTCCCTTTGCGGAATTTTCGCCGTTGACGACGATCAGATCAGCTGCGTACTGCTGCTTCAATCGCGGTGCAAAACGCTGAAAGCACGCAGTTCCCGCTTCACCGACGACATCGCCGAACATTAGTATTTTCATGCTTTTCCTCCGGAATCAGGGAAGATTGAGGATATAGGTCTGCACCTTCGGTGTGAGATCGGCGGTCGCTTCCGTGACGGTTGTGGTTTCCGTTTCAGTCTCTGCGCCGGATTCGGTCAGGATGCCGCTTTCGTCCGGATTCAGCGTTTCTGCGCCTTCCGGCAGCGTTTCTGCGCCTTCCGGCAGCGTGCCGGTCTCACCGTCGGAGCCGGTTGTGACAGGTGTGCCGTCTTCAAGTGTCTCTTCCGTTGCAGCGGTTGTTGCATTCTGCTCGCGGATGACATCCCAGATATCAGTCTCAAAATAAACCGGATCAGGCTGTGTGACCTCAGTGACCGCAGGGACGGAGCTTTCCTCAGTCATCTCATTCTTTTTCGTCACCATGCTGAGAATACCGATCAGGAGAATAATCCCGAGTGCGGCGAGTATGACTGCAAGGATTTCTTTGCTTTCCATAATGCATATCCTTTCCTTATTTTTTGGAATGATGCATGTGTTCTCCGGCGAGGGGATTGCTGTCGATGGCATTCTGCCGTTTTTCACTGGAGAGATGCGTATAGATTTCGGTGGTGGAGATTGACTGGTGACCGAGAATTTCTTTGAGCGTCAGCATATCCGCGCTGCCGTGCTGATACATCAGCGTTGCGGCGGTGTGACGGAGCTTGTGCGTGGAGAGCCCTCTGCCGCCGAGTCCTGCCGCGGTCAGATGATTCTCCACAATCTGCTGTACTCTGCGGCGGCTGATGCGGCGGTGATTGCGGCTGAGAAACAGCGCATTCGGCTCCTCGGGCGGATTCTCGCGCTTCGCAAGATAATCCTGAATGGCGGAGAGGCATGCGTCATTGAGATAGACGATGCGCTCTTTGCTGCCCTTTCCGAGGACGCGAATCTGCCGGTTGAAGAAATCGACATCGCCGACATTCATGCCGACCAGTTCCGCAAGACGGAAGCCGCAGTTGAGAAACAGCGTAATAATGCAGTAATCACGCAGCTTTTCGGGGGAATCCTTCTCCTCCTCAGCGGTGTGGAGCATGCGCTGGCTTTCCTCAAGCGTGAGGAAGCGCGGAAGTGCTTTTTTGACAGTCGGCAGCTCGAGATTCTGACAGGGGTCAGCTTTGAGCATGCCTTTTGTTTTCGTCAGATATTTGAACAGGCTGCGCACGGCGCTCAGTCTGCGCGAGACCGAACGCGGTGTATTGCCCCGCGTATCGCGCAGATAGCGGATATAATCATATAAAACGGAGACCGTTACCGCTTCAATCTCGGAAAACGGCAGGTCTGCGATGTCCGTTTCGCCGACATCGGCAGCGGATTTTTTGGAATTGACGCAATGGAGCCAGCGCAGAAACAGACAGATATCGTTGTAATACTCCGTGACCGTCCGCTTGGCTTTGCCGCGGATCACATCGAGATACGTCAGATAGTCGCTGAGGAACAGCGGAATCTGTGTGCGGTCGATTTCCATTGCCTCTGCCTCCTTTCCGGCATTGCTATTCCCTATTATATCACATTATCTCAAAAAAAGCAAGCTGAGAGCAACCACTTTTCGTTGACGGTTTGTATTTTGAGCGCTTTAGATCAATGCCAGCGGGGGCGCCCAGCCTTTCGATCAATGCAGGCGGGCGCTGCTTTCTTTGTGATTGGGAAAATCCGGTTCTGCCAATTTATCCTATATATGAAAATGCCGCAGAATCTACAAAATGCAGATTCTGCGGCGTATTCATATCATTGTACATCCCGTATCGCGTTATGCAGACCTGTAAAGAGCTCGTTATATCGCGGCGTATGCAGCGGGACTTTTGTTTTCGTGATGTAAAGTGAGAGCGGGATATCCCGTCCTTCCCATTGAAACGGCGTGCCGTTCTGCGCGGCGATTTTTGCCGTAATCGCATCGGCATAGGATTCGTCGGGGCTGGCGGTCAGCATACAGAATTCGTCGCCGCCGATGCGGAATACGATATCGTCTTCTTCGGCGGCATCCTGCATGCGCTGCATGGCGGTCAGAATCGCAAGATCGCCTGCCTGACTGCTGATCTCGTTGATCGGGATCAGCTTGCAGATATCGCAGCAGACAAACCAGCAATCCTCACGCGAGCGGAACAGATCGTAAAGCTCTGTGATATCAAACGGTTTCCGAGTCATGATGTATTCATCTCCTTCGCATGGTGCAGGCATCAGGCGCGGATAGAGCTCCGGCATCGGAATATTACGCATCTGCGAGGGATTGCGGTGCCAGATGCTCCGGAACGTGCGCGTGAATGCCTCATGAGAGCTGTAGCCGCATTCCAGTGCAATCTCCAGTACGGTCATTTCCGGATTGCTGCGCAGCAGTGCGGCGGCGCGCGTCATTCTCCGGCGGATGATATAATCATGCACCGAGAGATTGCAGACATGGCGGAACAGCTTGTCGAGTGCGGATTTTGAGCAGGCGCATGCCGCAGCGATCTGCTCTGTCCGGAGTGTCGCAGTCAGATGTGATTCGATATAGCTGAGGCATTCTGCGAGCAGATCAAGATTCTGCATGGTATGCACCTCCTTCTGATTTCGGTATACCGTAATTTTATTATAGCACAGAATTCTGATTTTGGCTTGATTTTTTGCGTAAAGTTTTTTTGAAATAGAGAAAGGAGAAAAAGTCAGAAGGCGTGCCTGCAAACTTCCCTCTGACCGCTTGGCGTTGTCTCCCCGCATTCGCTTGACAAATCAGCATAAACGTGGTATAATGGTATCAAATTGAGAAAGGTTATCATTTTCATTTTGGAGGTGAGCGATATGCCGCGCGGAGGCGGATATCAGACCAAACAAAAGGCACAGGTGCTCCGGTACCTCGAAGCCCACAGCAGACAGCATATCACTGCTGCCGAGCTCCTCATCGCGCTCAATACCGGCGGCGTTCAGATCGGCTCGGCAACTGTCTACCGTCAGCTCGAAAAGCTCGAAGCCGAAGGACTCGTCCGGCGCTATGCGCTCGATGACCGCGGCAGCGCCTGCTGGCAGTATGCCGGTGCGGAAGCCAAAGCCGGTAACTGTCATCAGCATTTTCATCTGAAATGTACCGTCTGCGGTACGCTCTTTCATCTCAACTGCGATCACCTTCACGAGATCGCCGACCATGTCGCCGCGGAGCATCAGTTCGTTATTGATCCGGCGCGCACGGTCTTTTACGGCGTCTGCGGGCAGTGCAGCGCAAATCTTGCAGAACAGGGGAAGGATACCGAATGAAATCCATGAAGATACAGAAAATATGTGCTGCTGCGGCAGCTGTGCTCCTTTGCGGCATGATGCTTTCGGGCTGCGGTGCGCAGAAAAATGATACGCTGACTGTTGTCACGACCGTCTACACAACCTATGATTTTGCAAAGCAGCTCACCGCTTCCTATGAGAAGCCGATTGAGGTCAAGCTCCTGCTGACGCCCGGCGGCGAGAGCCATTCATACGAGCCGACACCCTCCGATGTTGCCGCGATTCAGAGCTGTGATCTGTTTGTTTATATCGGCGGTGCATCTGAAACATGGGCAGAAAAGCTCATCGAAACCAGCCGTCAGAAGAAGGAGAATCTGCGGATGTTCGACTGCGTCGATCTGCTCGGTGAGGAGACCGTCGAGGGCATGGAGTCGGAGGATGAGCACGAAGCGGAGCATGAAGAAGATGAGATCGACGAGCACATCTGGACCGCGCCGCTCAATGCGGATAAAATGCTGACGGCGATGCAGGAGCGGCTTAACAAAATCGCACCGAAGGAACAGGAACACTGCGACGCTGCCTATGAAAAGCTGCACGGCGCCTTGCTTGCGCTCGATCAGCGTGCGAGGGAGATTCATGACAATGCGAAGCAGGATACGCTGATTTTCGCGGACAGATTTCCGTTCCGCTATCTGACGAATGCCTACGGCTGGAAGTATTACGCGGCATTTTCAGGCTGTACAAGCGATACGGATGCCTCTCCGGCGACGCTTTCCTTCCTGATCAGCAAGGTGAAATCGGAGAATATCAAGACCGTTTTCTATCTTGAAAATTCTTCGCAGAAAATCGCCGATGCCGTCTGTGCCGCGACCGGTGCGCACGCGGAAATGCTGCAATCCTGCAACAATGTGACGCGCATGGATTATGATGCAGGAATGCACTATCAGCAGCTCATGACCGAAAATCTCGATGCGATTGAGGAGGCATTGAAATAATGGCTTATATCACATGCGAGGACCTCACGCTGCGCTATGAATCGCTGACCGTGCAGGAGCATCTGAGCTTTTCCGTTGAGAAGGGCGATTATCTCTGCATCGTCGGCGAGAATGGCTCCGGCAAGAGCACGCTGATGAAATGTCTGCTCGGACTGAAGCAGGCGGATGGCGGCAGGCTCCGGTTCGGCGACGGACTCAGGCGCAATGAGATCGGCTATCTGCCGCAGCAGAGCATGATTCAGCGGACGTTTCCGGCGTCGGTGCGGGAGGTTGTGCTTTCGGGCTGCCTGAACGGGCGGGCGATTCATCCGTTTTATACGAAGGCGGAAAAAGCACGCGCCGCCGAGCAGATGGAGTGCCTCAATATCACGCAGCTTGCCGACCGCAGCTATCGGGAGCTCTCCGGCGGTCAGCAGCAGCGCGTTCTGCTCGCAAGAGCGCTCTGCGCGACGAAAAAGCTGCTGCTGCTCGATGAGCCGCTGACGGGGCTTGATCCGCTTGTCGCTACGGAATTATACGGCATTTTGCAGCATATCCACAACGATCACGGCATCACGATCATCATGGTGACGCATGATGTGGAATGCGCGGTTCGTCACGCGAAAACGATCCTGCATATCGGCAAAAACGAGAGCTTTTTCGGCAGCTGCGCGGACTATGAAAAGAGTGCCGTCGGCAGAAGATTCCTCGGTGAAAATGCCGAGCCGGAGCACTGTGCACAGTGTGCCGATCATCACCACGGAACGGGGGAGGACAGCGGAAATGACTGATCTTTCGTTGATTCTGACGCCGGATTATATTTCAGTGATCCTGCTGCCTGCGCTGATTGCCGGTATCGCAGTCAGCTTGTGCGCAAGCCTGCTCGGCGTCAGTCTGGTGCTGAAACGCTGCTCCATGATCGGAGACGGACTCTCGCATGTCGGCTACGGTACACTCTGCATCGCGGTTGCACTCGGCTGGGCGCCGATGAAGGTGACGATTCCGGTTGTCATTGCGGCGGCGTATATCCTGCTGCGGCTCTCCGAGAACAGCAGAATCGGCGGTGATACGGCGATTGCGCTCTTTTCAACCTCGGCGCTCGCGCTCGGTATCCTTGCCTCCTCAAAGGCGAATCTGACAACCGATGTCAGCCACTATATGTTCGGCAGCATCCTTGCAATGTCGCGCGGCGACGTCATTTTCAGCGTGATTCTGAGCATCTGTGTGCTTTTTGTCTATCTGCTGTTCTATGATAAGATTTTCGCCGTGACCTTTGATGAGAATTTTGCGCGTGCGACGGGACTGAACGTGCGCTTTTACAATCTGCTGATTGCCGTGCTGACGGCGGTGACAGTCGTGCTTGGCATGATGATGATGGGCGCGCTGCTGATTTCGAGCCTGATGATTTTTCCGGCAGTCACTGCAATGCGCATCAACAAGCATTTCCGCGGCGTTGTGCTGACGGCGGTGATTATTTCTGTCGGGTGCTTCCTTGCGGGACTGTTTCTTTCGCTCTGGATTGATACGGCGGTCGGTGCAAGTGTGATTCTGATGAATCTGCTGGTGTTTACGGTTGCTTCGGTCTGCTCCGGCATCCGGAAGAAAGCCGCAAAACCATAAGCAAATGAAAAACCGGACGCGGTCGATGTGCTGCGTCCGGTTCTTGTATTATGTTGCATCAGATTTCAGCCGGTGACGGATGCCGCGCAGAATCTCCTGACGGGCTTTCGCTGCGGTTTCCACGGAGACGGGTTCGGTATTTTTGAGCGGATAATCTATCCCGAGCGCGTCATATTTCTGCCTGCCGAAATCATGGTAGGGGAGCACATCGAGCCCTTTCAGCGTGCGCAGTCCGCCGATGAATTCCCCGAGCCGGTACTGTTCATCTGCGCTGTCCGTCCACGCCGGCACGATGACATGCCGAATCCAGATCGGTACGCCCTTCTCACTGATATACTGCGCAAATGCGAGGATATTCTCATTGGAATGACCGGTCAGTTTTCGGTGCGCCGCATCGTCGATCTGCTTGATATCGAGCATGACAAGGTCTGTCACAGCCATGAGTGCATCATATTTTTCAGGATGCGCCGGCTCAAAGCAGATGCCGGATGTATCCAGACAGGTGTGGATGCCTCCGGCTTTTGCCTTCTGAAACAGCTCTGTCAGAAACGGCATTTGCAGCATCGGTTCGCCGCCGGTCGCGGTGATGCCGCCGTTCCGGTAAAATTCAGAATTGCGACGATATTGCGCAAGGAGATCATCTGCGGAAATCTGCTGATTCGGCTTTATTTCCCATGTATCGGGATTATGGCAGTAGAGACAGCGCATCGGGCAGCCCTGAAAGAAAATTACAAACCGGATACCGGGACCGTCAACCGTGCCGAAGCTCTCCGTCGAGTGAATATTGCCAAGCATAAGTCCCTCCGAACACAAAGCCCACTCCGGTCATGGGGTGGGCTTTCACGGTTAGATTTTTTCGTGGAAAGTACGCGAAATGATGTCGTCCTGCTGCTCCTTTGTCAGCTTGATAAAGTTGACTGCATAGCCGGAGACGCGCACGGTCAGCTGCGGATATTTTTCCGGATGCGCCTGTGCGTCAAGCAGTGTTTCTCGCGTAAATACGTTGACATTGAGGTGGTGTCCGCCCTTTTCGACATAGCCGTCAATCAGCTCGACAAGGTTTTCAATCTGCTGTTCGTTTGCCATGGGGATACTCCTTTCCGGTCAGTCATCCGACGACGTTTCCGCGTCGGGGTCTTCATCATTCAGCTCAAAATTCGGGACCGCACATGCGCCCTTCGGGCTGCATTCGGTGCTGTTGACCGTCTGAATCCGCGTCTGCGCACCGACGGTCAGATTGACATGCTGCGTGCCCTGTGCCATGAGTTCATCGAGCATTGCGGCAAGCTCGTCTGCATCGGGCTGCGGCTCAATCGGTCTCATGCTCCGCCTCCTGCCGCAGTGCATCCAGATCAAGGTCGCCCGAGAAAATTTTGGTATCCTTTCCGAGCGCATCCGGAATGATCGAGAAGGTATTGGAGATGCCGTCCTGTGCGTGCTTGAAGGGCAGCTTTGAGACCGATGTCAGTGAAGCGACGGCACCGTGCGTATCTCTGCCGTGCATCGGATTTGCGCCCGGTGCAAGCGGTACGCCGTGCTTTCTGCCGTCCGGCGTGTTGCCGGTCTTCTTGCCGTAAACAACATTTGAGGTAATCGTCAGAATGCTCATGGTCGGGATGCTGCCGCGATAGGTATGATGCTTGCGGATCTTGTCCATGAACGTCTTGACGATGCTGACGGCAATCTGATCGACTCTGTCGTCATCGTTGCCGTATTTCGGGAAGTCGCCCTCGACCTGATAATCGACGACAATGCCGTTTTCATCGCGGATGCACTTGACCTTCGCATATTTAATCGCGCTCAGCGAATCCGCAACAACAGAGAGACCTGCGATACCGGTTGCAAAATAACGCTTGACATCGCGGTCATGCAGCGCCATTTGTACCTTTTCATAGCAGTATTTGTCATGCATATAGTGGATGATGTTCAGCGTGTTGACATAGAGTCCGGCAAGCCATTCCATCATCTGGTCATACTTGTCCATGACATCGTCATAATCGAGATAATCGCCGGTGACGGGGCGGTATTTCGGTCCGACCTGTATCTTCATGACCTCATCGACGCCGCCGTTGATTGCGTAGAGCAGGCACTTTGCGAGGTTTGCTCTGGCGCCGAAGAACTGCATCTCCTTGCCGACGACCATCGACGAGACGCAGCATGCGATTGCGTAATCGTCGCCGTGCGTGACACGCATGAGATCGTCATTTTCATACTGAATCGACGAGGATTTGATTGACATTTCCGCGCAGAATCTCTTGAAATTCTGCGGCAGCTTTTTGGACCAGAGTACGGTCAGATTCGGCTCCGGCGCTGTGCCGAGATTATTCAGCGTATTGAGATAGCGGAAGGAGTTTTTCGTGACCATATGCTGACCGTCAACCGATACGCCGCCGATCGACTCCGTGACCCATGTCGGATCGCCGGAGAACAGTGCGTTGTATTCGGGCGTGCGCGCAAATTTGATCATGCGCAGCTTCATGATGAAGTGGTCAATCAGCTCCTGCGCCTCAGATTCGGTGAGTATGCCGCGTTCAAGATCGCGCTGGATATAGATGTCGAGGAAAGTTGAGGTTCTGCCGAGGCTCATTGCGGCGCCGTTCTGTTCCTTGACGGCGGCAAGATAGCCGAAATAGAGCCACTGCACTGCTTCCTGCGCATTCTTTGCCGGACGCGAAATATCAAAGCCGTAGATATTGCCGAGCTCCTTGAGTTCGCCGAGCGCACGAATCTGCTCGGAAAGCTCCTCGCGCAGACGGATGTTTTCTGAGGTCATGCGGACAAAATGCGTCGCCTTCTGATGGTCCTTGTCCTCAATCAGCATGTCAATGCCGTAGAGGGCGATTCTGCGGTAGTCGCCGATGATTCTGCCTCTGCCGTAGGCATCGGGCAGACCGGTCAGGATTGCGGATTTTCTCGCAAGCCGCATCTCCGGCGTGTAGGCATCGAAAACGCCCTGATTATGCGTTTTTCTGTACTTTGTGAAAATCTCAACGACGGACGGATCGACCTCATAGCCGTACTCCTTGCAAGCCTGCTGCGCCATGCGGATGCCGCCGAACGGCTGGAGCGAGCGCTTGAAGGGCTTGTCCGTCTGGAAACCGACGATCTTTTCCAGTTCTTTGTTCAGATAACCCGGACCGTGCGAGGTAATTGTCGAGACGATTTTCGTATCCATATCGAGGACACCGCCAGCCTCACGCTCCTGACGGGACAGCTCCATAACCTGTGCCCAGAGCTTCTGTGTGGCTTCTGTCGGTCCTGCAAGAAATGACGCATCGCCGTCATAGGGCGTGATGTTCTTCTGAATGAAGTCTCTGACATTGACAGAGGAATTGCTCCATTTGCCGGGGACAAAGCCCTCCCATTCCGGTGCAAATTCATTGAACATTCACCATCATCCTTTCTGTTATGCGTTGCAGCTTCCGCAAAATGCGCGGCTTTTGTTTTACTCTTTATTATACCACAGTCTTCCGGAAAATACAATCGTTATTCTGATGAAAATAGTAAAAAAATGCAAGCAGAAAATAGTACAGAAGAAAAGAGGCAATTTGACAATATGAGATTGCATTTTCCGATGACGGGGCAGATCAATCCGGTTTCACCGGCGGCAGGCGGTTCCGAAGGATTGCATGGGTCTGTCGTTTTCACCTTACAATCTGCTTACAAACGGTGACAATCTGCGAAAAGGTCTTGCATTGCGGCGGCGGGTATGATATGATACAGGCAGGAACATGAAAAAAGGGGGGCGTTCGATGCAGGAGCTGAATAAACGGCAGCGGTTTTCACTGCTGATCTGGGGATTTATTACGGCTGCATTCGGCGGCTGGCTCTATGAGGAACTCTGCGTTTATATTCTCTATCATAAAATCTATAACCGCGGCATGCTGCATCTGACGATCTGTCCGATCTACGGCTTCGGTGCATGGGGGCTGTATCTGCTGCTGCGGAAGGTCAGAAGCAGCGGGCTGTATTTTGCGCTGAGCGTACTGACCGCAAGCGTATTTGAATACGGATGCTCGTATCTGCTGGAATTTCTGTTCCACCGCACCTACTGGACCTATGAGGGCTGGTTTCTGTCCATACAGAACCGTATCTCGCTTGTCAGCAGTCTGATCTTCGGTCTGCTTGCGGTGATCTTTGCAAAGCTGATTTTGCCGCTGCTGACCAAGGCGGTCGGCACAGGAAAATCTACGGTCTGGTTCATCGTCAGCCTGCTCGCGCTTGCTGTCATAGTGGGGGATTTTGTTCTTGTTGTAAGCGGGTATTGACAGCAAACGAAAAAGCCCGTGTCTGTTTTTGCAGCAGACACGGGCTCTTATTTTATCCGAATACAGATTTGAATGCAAGGTGGTTTTTGCTGCTTTCGCTGCCGTAAATCGCAAAGCAGACGGTATCAAAATAACAGCCGAGATTGTCTTTCGCAAGCGCCTGTTTGAAGCATTCCGCGACCGTTTTCGGATCGTTGCCGAATGCCCCGCAGCCCCATGCGCCGAGTACGAGATTCCTGTATTCATAGCGGACGGCTGCGCGCAGGATAATCAAAGAACGGTGCAGAAAGGTCTCTGCAAGTGTATTCTTCGATGTAAATACAGCAGCGCCGCGGCGGTTCGGGGCAGGTGCCGTAATGACCGCAGTCTCCCACGGCTCCGGCAGCAGTTCGCAGTGATGATCGCGGAAGACACAGACATCGCGCGAGAGCAGCATATAATCCGAATCGGTCGCGCGGATATGAGTATTGTTGAAGCGGTACATTTCCGATGCATCGGCGGAGGTGATTGAGGCATAGAGCGTACTGCACCGGCAGAGCGCCTCCTCCTGCGCATTCGCGCCGAGCAGAAATCCGCCGCCTGCACGGTGCGCATTTGCAAAGTTCAGCGCAAGGGCATTGCCGAGGCGCTGTGCTGCGGCAAAGGTATCCTCTGTTGTGACTTCGGTTTTGCACGGGCTGTTCCGCTCCGGCTCCGGCAGGGGATCGGACAGAAGCTCCTGCGCAAGCTCCGGCGTAATCACGACAACCGAATCATAATCCTTGGCAGGCAGGCGAACGGTCTCCCCGTGATACTGATATTCGCGTCTGCCGGTGATTTTAATTGTCTCCTGTGCGATTGCGATGTTATTCATGGTACCCTCCTTTTACGGCGGTGACAATCGGCTGACAGATATGCGGCTGAACAGAAAACTATAAAAATAATGCGTTTCCATCATTTTTTTCGAGGCTGCGGATGCTTGCTGTTTTTCTTGATTTTGTTTTCGAGCTTCTGCGCCGCCGGACGGACAAAGATATAGCTGAACAGTGCCGTGACGATATAATCGCCGATCAGAATGAGAATGCGCAGCGGAAGCGATTGCACGAACCTGCGCAGAAGCAGATAGATCGCAAGAAAGACAATCAGAAAGCCGATCAGCTGAATCACTGCGGTCAGCTTGCCCATATTCTTCATTTCATCCGGTATCTTTGCCATGACCGGATTCTGCGGTTTTTGCTTTTGCGTTTTCTGTTCCGGTTTGGTTGCCTTCGGAATATTCGATTTCATAGGATTCTCCTCAGAATACGTGATTTTGCAGCCACTCCGACCATGTGACATAATACTTTGCATAAGGGTGCGTATCGTCGCTGGTGTACTGTGCGTCGAGGCAGCCGTTTGCATCGTCAAAGACCGGATTGACGTCGAGATAGAAGACGGATTTGTTATCTGCCTTTGCTGCGAGCAGCGCATTGAAATTGTTGATGTTCGTATTGTTGACAACGGCGTCATTGTAATGGCGGTGAGCAGCGACATGCAGATTTGCCATGAGGATAATCTTGGCGCCCGGATTTGCCTGCTGTACTCTTGCAATCAGCGCATCCATATTCTGCATGGTCTGGTCGAAGCTCATGCCGATCTCATTGATGCCGAGCATGATATAGATTTTGCCGTATTTCTTTGCGCCGAGGACCTGCGCGAAGGTCTGTCCTTCCGTGCCGGGCACCTCGCTGACGGCAGTATCAATCTGATAGGTGCTCAGACCGACCGTCGCAAAATAGGTTGCACCTTCAATCGGGCTGTAGGATGCGATGCCGACGGTCCGCGAATCGCCGATGAACAGGACATCGTTAAAATATCCGGCAGGTGCGGCGGGTGCGGGTGCCGTGGTCTGCGGCGCTTCGGTTGTTGTTTCCGGCGGTTCGGTTTCCGCAGCGGTTGTCACGGTGACGGCGGTCGTTTCGGTCGTTGTCATACCGCCTGTCGCCGGAACGGTATCCGGATTGTAGCGGACGCCGCTGTCCGGATCATAGGTGAAGATATAATCCGGCGGTACGAGCTCAAATCCGCTGAATGCGGTGGTGGTCGTGGTGGTGGTTTCGGTGGTCGTCGTTGTTGTGGTGGTTTCTGTTGTAGTCTGCATCAGACCGGATGTCTGGTTCATCTCCGCGACCATGCCGTTCGGATTGTTCTGCTGGAGATTGCTGCCCTTGTCCGGCTTCCAGACGAACAGTCTGCCGGTTATGAGAAACAGCACGGTAAAGACGAGCGCGAGGACTGATTTATTCGATTGCGTGAGCTGCATAAAAAGTCCTCCTTTCTCAGAACCGGAAGTACAGGAAGGGATCATTCATGCCCCTGTAGATGCAGTAGATGGATGCGCCGAGTACGATTGCCAGCTCCGGAATCCAGAAGACCTGACTGAATACCGGACGGTTCTTCTTCGGCATGTTGTTATAGAGCAGCTCGCGCGCGATCACCGGTACGATAAACAGCAGCCAGAGCCACTTTTTGAAGCAGACTGACAGGATAATCACAGCCAGTGTTTCCAGTACCCAGAAGAACTGCCCGAACTGGTATTTGTGGCGGTTCTTCATCATTTTGAACAGGTTTTCCGGTACCGCCGTGCAGAAGATCAGACCGATAATCAGCCATTTGCCGTAGGTGCCGAAGTATTTGACATAGTCGGTCGGCATCAGCGCCTTGCCGCCGAAGCCCCAGAGCTTTGCAAAATAAATACAGAGCTGCTTCATATCGGAGATTGCAAAGAGCAGCCATGAAATCGGAATCCAGAAGAGCATGTACAGATGACCGAGCCATTTTTTCTCGTTCAGCACCTTGCCGATCTTTGCTTTTTCCAGTGTCATCAGACCGAAGAGCAGCAGTCCCCAGAGGATGAAATTCCAGTCGGCACCGTGCCAGAAGCCGGTCAGTGCCCAGACGGTGAGCATATTCAGGTACATGCGGTTTTTGCCCTTGCGGTTGCCGCCGAGCGGAATGTAGATGTATTCGCGGAACCATGTGCCGAGGGTCATGTGCCAGCGGCGCCAGAATTCCGTCATGGACGTCGAAATATACGGGTGATTGAAATTCTGCGGGAAGTGGAAACCGAACATCAGACCCATACCGATTGCCATTTGCGAATAACCGGAGAAATCGAAATAAAGCTGCATGCTGTAGGCAATAATGCCGAGCCATGCCGCGCGCGTCGAAATCGAATCGTAGCCGACCGCCTGCAAATCGCTCCACAGTCCGCCGAGCATGTTCGCAAGCAGCACCTTGCGTCCGAGACCGATGATGAACAGCTGTACGCCCTCGATGAATTCATCCGAGCGCGTTCTGCGTTCATGCAGCTCCTTCTGTACATCCGAAAAGCGCACGATCGGACCTGCGATGAGCTGCGGGAACAGCAGGATATACGTGCCGAGGTCAATCAGATTGTATTCGACCTTCACATCGCCGCGGTAGACGTCGATCAGATAGGATGCGATCTGGAATGTAAAGAAGCTGATGCCGAGCGGCAGGATCAGGTTTGTCAGCGGCAGCTCCACGCCGGGCAGCAGATTGAGATTCCTGATGAAGAAATCCGTGTATTTGAATACAAACAGATTGCCGAAATCCCAGATCAGACCGATTGCCAGATAGAGCTTTTTGTGCCCGTCCTTCCTGCCGATCAGCATGCCGCAGATCCAGTTGATCACAACAGATGCCAGAATCAGCCAGAGGTACAGCGGCGTTTCCTTTGCGCCGTAGGCATAGAATACGATGCTGAAAAACAGCAGGACGAGGTTCTTTGCGCGTTTGCGTGACAGCATGTACACAATCAGGCAGAACGGCAGGAACCATAGCAAAAATTCAAAGCTGCTGAAAACCATGTGCAGCCTCCTAATCCGTATTTTTTATTCGCTGAAATCGCGGTCGATGTTGATGAAGAACTGATACTCCGGAAAACGCTCCGTCAACTCGCTGCTGAGTGCCGCGGTGATATCCGAAGTGTTTTCGATTTCGTAGTCGAGCATGATGTCAAAGGAGACTGCACGCGCTGCTTCCTCGACATAGAAGCCGTGCATTTGCAGAATCTCCGGATACTGCCCGACAACGTGCCGGACGGTTTCCCGAATCTGCACCGCAGTGTCATTGTGCGTATTCGTCGCGTAGATGCCGATTGTCAGCAGAACGCCGAATTCCTGATAAATCTCCGGCACAATCGAGCGCGACAGCGCGTCGATCTCACGCGCGGACAGGTTATCATCGACTTCGATATGCACCGAGCCGAAATATTTTTCCGGTCCGTAATTATGCAGAATCAGGTCATAGGCGCCGTGCACATCCGGATTGGCACAGATGCAGGATTTGATCTGCGCCGTGAAATCATCGTCCGCGCGGATGCCGATGATGTGATTCATCGTTTCGGTGATGATCTCATAGCCTGCGCGCAGGATGAACAGCGAGATGACAATGCCGAGCAGTCCTTCGAGATTCCAGCCGACTGTCATGCTGATGACTGCGGCAATCAGCGTTGCGGCAGAAATCACCGCGTCAAAAAGCGCGTCTGTGCCGGAAGCCGTCAGCGATTCGGAATTGAGCTCGCCGCCTTTTTTCTGATAATATTTGCCGAGGATAATTTTGGATGCGGTCGCCGCAAGCAGAATGATGATCGAGAAGACAGTGTGCTTTGTCTCAACGGGGTGAATCAGCTTGACAATCGACTCCTTCATTGAGGCGAAGCCTGCCAGCAGGACAAGCAGCGCGATAATGGAAGCACTGACATATTCGATTCTGCCGTGTCCGTAAGGATGCTTGCGGTCGGCGGCTTTTCCGGCGAGCTTTGCACCGATGATCGTGATGACCGAGGAGAGCATGTCGCTCAGGTTGTTGACCGCATCGAGAATGACTGCAATGGAATGTGCCGTCAGCCCGACAATCATCTTGAAAATGACAAGACACAGGTTGACTGCAATGCCGCAGAAGCTGACCCGTATGATCTCGCCGGTGCGGCTGGTTTGTTGTTTCATAGTTACCTCCATAATCGGGAAGCGGAATACACGGTCAGCCCTGACCGCGTAAAAAACCAACTTATATTATAGCATAAGCTCGCAGAATTGTCAAGAAACGCCGCGCTTCGACACACGCCGGCAGTGTGCGGGGGATCTCATGCTCCCAGCGGCTTTTGAAGCGGCGACACTGTATATCCCGTATGCTATCCATATGTCGGGGCGCAAAAAAACATGCATCTCCGGAAGGGGATCGGAGATGCATGTATGATTCACTGTATGGATTGAAACGGGGAACGCAGTTTTTCCGGTTTACCAGCCCATGCCGGGTTGTCTGCCGCCGCCGGGACCGCCGCCGCTGGACGGTGCTGCGGTGATCTGTGTGCCGCCGGAGACCGTGCCGCCGAGTGTGACACCGTAAGGGCAGTCAGCGAGAATTTCCGTACCGCCGGAGACCGACGTACCGGAATATGCAGTCGAGCTGTCCTTCGAGGAGATGCCCGGCGAACCTGCTGCACTCTTGAATGTTGCGACAGCCTTGCCGTCCTTGTCCTTAATGGTATAGGTCGTTGCGAGATTTGTATTGCCTGCGGTCATGCTGAGATAGGTGCCGCCGGTCTGGTTGATGCTGTAGCTGCCGCCGTCGCCGCAGTCAAGCGGTTCCTGACCGTTGCAGAGATAGATGCCGCCGGTGATATTGATATTTCCGTTGGAATCGAATGCATCATGGTCGCCGTTTGCGGAATTGACCACGACCAGACCGCCGGCGAGATTCAGTTCACCGAAGGACGAGCTCATGAAGCCGCCGCCCCACGGATTCTGGTTACCGTTGCCGGAGTTGTCTGCGCCGCCGGCTGCATTGTAGCCGTCGTCGGTCGAGACGATATAGACGGTGCCGCTGTACTGATAGATATAGACACCCTCTACGCCCTCATAGCACTTGGAAATATAAATCTGCACATCGTCATAGGTGCCGGCGTTCTTTGTGCCGATCGTGACATTGTGATCTGCATGGAAGCCGTCGTCTGCGGTTGCGATTGTGAATTCGCCGCCGGTCAGCGTCAGGCTGCCGCCGCAGTGGAGTGCATCGTCAGAGGAATCAATCGTGATATGACCACCCGTAACAGTGATATCACCTGCGCTCTGCCATGTGGTGCCGGCTTCGTCAAAGATGCCGACTGCCTTGATGCCCTTTGCGGAGACATCGGTCTTGCTTGCATTGCCGTCCATGCCCATGCCGCCGCCGGGACCGCCCCAGCCGCCCTGCTGCTGCTGACCGCCGGCGCCGCTGCCGGTGAACAAGGAGCCGGTATAGGTCTTGATCGAAATATCGCCGCCGTTGATCTCGACTGCCTGCTCGCCCTGGATGCCGTCCAGATAGGATTCGATGCTGACCGTGCCGCCGTTGATGCGGACAAAGCCCTGATTGACAGGCGTGCCGTCGGATTTTGCGGTTGTGGTGCTTGTCGATTTGATGCCGTCGCCCTTTTCGGTCTTGACGGTGATCTTGAGCGATTCGTAGTTATCGGTTGCATCCGGATCGCCGATGCGGACGGAATCCTTGCCGCGGATGCCGTCGTCCACAGCGTTGACCTGAATATCGCCGTTCCAGATTTTGATATCATCCTTGGAGACGATGCCGTCGGTGCATTTGCCGTTGACGATCAGCGTGCCCTTGCCTTTGAATTTGAGGTCTTCGCAGGAATAAATTGCGCCGGAGTTCTCATCTGCATTTGTATAATCGGTGCCGTCAGTGATTGTATTGACGGTATCCTTTTTGACGGTGATGACGCATTCCTCTGCGATAGACGCGACATAGATCGGCGAATCGGCAGTGTTCGTCAGCGTCAGACCGCGGAGATTCAGCGTAACCTGTCCTTCCGGATACGCGGTCTTGTCTACATTGACGCAGACCTGACCGTTTGCGCAGCTGCCGTCGAGATCAATTTCGCCGGGCTGCGTGACCGTTACGACTGTGCCGTCCTTGACGGTAACATTCTCTGCCTTGTCCGCGGAGACTTCATTGCCTGCGGCATTTTTCAGCGTGACGGCTTTGTCTGCGAACGTGATCGCTGCGACCAGATTTTCGGATGCGGGATCAACTTCCGGATTCTCCGGTGTTTCCGGCGTCTCCGGTGTTTCGGGGGTATCCGGATTTTCAGGTGTCTCCGGCTGCTCGGGCGTTGACGGTGTCATCAGCTCGCGCTTCATCAGCGTCAGGTCAGCCGCATTGATTACACCGTCGCTGTTGTAATCAGCAGCGGAGGCATCCTTGAGCTTGCCCTCGGTGACGAGATACTTGCAGAGTGCAACTGCATCTGCTGTGCCGAATTTGCCGTCGCCGTTGACGTCGCCCTTTACTGCTGCGAAAACCGGCACCGTCAGGGCAAGCGCCATTGCAGATGCAGCAATCGCCGCACCTGCTGTTTTCTTTTTATTTCTCATAGTTTTCATCCTTTCTGTATGGTAAGCTGTGACCCTCATACAGGATCAAATCCCTTTGGCTGTTCTCATTATACCCCCTGTCCCTGAAACGATGCTGAAAATAATGCAATTATTGCGAAGCGATTTTTCTGGGCAATATAGTCATGAATTAAGGTAAAATCCGCTATATATCGTGGTCTCAAAATCGCACGATAGATACAAATTTCAGAAATTTCACAAATCTTTCACCTTTATTTCTCATATCTTGCGCTGAAATCGGGTTGCTTCTTTCAGTTTGCAGACTTTCAGATGCGTCTTTGCAGGACATGACACATACAGAAATCTGTGCAAAATCACGAAAATCGCAAAATCTGCCGAAACGTCTTGACAAATCCCGCACATTTGCGTATAATGAAATCAATCAGAGGCTTTCGCATACGAAAGCAGAGGATATGTCGCAAAGGAGCGCTCATCTGACAGAGAGGATGCTGACCCGCTGAAAGGCATCCGATGATCTCTTTTCCGGTACCACCGCTGCTGCGAATGTCAATGGGAATGAGGAAACGCTCGGGTGGAACCGTGCGCGTTTGTACCATATATAACAGTGGACAAACCCGTACCCCGAACAGCTGCAAACTGTTCGGAGTGCGGGTTTTTTGATTGCCCCGATCCGAACCAACATCAAAACGGAGGGATTTTTCATGAAGATTACATTTGCAAACGGCAGCTTTGAAGGCGCTGCCCCTGTCACCGTCTACGATGCCGCAAAGGAAGCAGGCGTCATCGAGCGCGAGCATATTGCGGCGCTAGTGAACGGTCAGCCTGCCGACCTCACCGCCGAGCTGACTGCCGATGCAGAGGTCAAGCTCCTCACCTTTGAGGACAAGGAAGGCAGACATATTTTCAATCACACCGCTGCACATATTCTCGCACAGGCTGCAAAGCGTCTGTTCCCCGAGGTCAAGCTGACAATCGGTCCGGCAATCGACCGCGGCTTCTACTATGATTTCGATACCGAAAAGCCGTTCAATGCCGATACGCTGACCGCACTCGAAGCCGAGATGAAGAAGATTGTCAAGGAGAATCTGCGCATCGAGCGCTTCACGCTGCCGAAGGATGAGGCGATTGCGCTGATGCAGGAGCGCGGCGAAACCTATAAAGTGCAGCTCATTGAGGAGCTCCCCGCGGGCGAAACAATCAGCTTCTACAAGCAGGGCGAATATACTGATCTCTGCGTCGGTCCGCACCTCTTTGCGACCGGTCTGGTCAAAGCATTCAAGCTGACCTCCTGCACCGGCGCTTACTGGAAGGGCGATCAGAACAACAAGCAGCTCACCCGTGTCTACGGCGTTGCATTCCCGAAGAAGGAGCAGCTCAAGGAGCATCTCGATATGCTCGAGGAGGCAAAGAACCGCGATCACAACAAGATCGGCAGAGAGCTCGGCTACTTCACAACGGTCGATTATATCGGTCAGGGTCTGCCGATTATGCTGCCGAAGGGCGCAAGAGTCATTCAGCTGCTCCAGCGCTGGGTTGAGGACTATGAGCAGTCCAAGGGATGTCAGCTCACGAAGACCCCGCTCTTTGCAAAGCGCGATCTCTATAAGATTTCCGGTCACTGGGATCACTATCTCGACGGTATGTTCATCATGGGCGATCCGCATGATGAGGAGAAGGAATGCTTTGCGCTCCGTCCGATGACCTGCCCGTTCCAGTATCAGGTCTTCCTCAACAAGCAGCGCTCCTATAAGGAGCTGCCGATGCGCCTGACCGAGACCTCGACACTCTTCCGCAATGAGGACAGCGGCGAAATGCACGGTCTGATCCGTGTCCGTCAGTTCACGATCTCCGAGGGTCATTTCATCATCCGTCCGGATCAGCTCGAGGAGGAATTCAAGTTCTGTCTCGAAATGGCAAAGTATATGCTTGATACGGTCGGTCTGCTCGAGGACTGCACCTTCCGTTTCTCCCAGTGGGATCCGGCAAACCCGAAGAACAAGTATGAGGGTACCGCGGAGCAGTGGAACATCGCACAGGATACCATGGGCAAGATCCTCGATCATCTCGGACTCAATTATGAGATCGGTATTGACGAGGCTGCATTCTACGGTCCGAAGCTCGATATCCAGTATAAGAACGTCTTTGGCAAGGAAGACACGCTTGTCACAATCCAGATCGACATGCTGCTTGCTGAGAAATTCGGCATGTACTATATTGATAAGGACGGTCAGAAGAAGCTGCCGTATATCATTCACAGAACCTCGCTCGGCTGCTTTGAGCGTACCCTTGCTTACATGCTCGAGAAATATTCCGGCGTGCTGCCGCTCTGGCTTGCACCGGAGCAGGTTCGTCTGCTGCCGATCGGTGAGGAGCATGCTGCATATGCACAGGCATTCGCTGACAAGCTCACCGCTGCCGGTATGCGCGTGACGGTTGATACCGAGGACAGAAACATCGGTACCAAGATCAAGAATGCCCGCTTCGACCGCATTCCGTATATGCTCATCATCGGTGACAATGAGGTCAAGGAGAACGGCGTAACCGTCCGCTCCCGCAAGGAGGGAGAGCTAGGCTGCCTCAAGCTCGACGATGTCTTCAATAAACTGATCACAGAGGTCGCAACGAAGGCAAAATAATCCGGCAGTGCGATAATGAAGAAAAGCCGCTGAAATCCTGCACAGACGCAGATTTCAGCGGCTTTCTGATATTCATATCAAATAATCGGAGTTATGATTCCGGCAGAAGCTGTTTGCCGTATTCGTTGAAATGCCGCACGCAGAGCTCCAGCGGAATCCGGAGATACTGCGGACCATCCGCATACGATGCACCGAATGAATAGACCGGAAATTCGACGGTGAATGTATCATCCGTAAAATACCATGTGCCTTCGCCGGTCATTGCCTTTGTCAGCGTATCCGTTGTGAAATCGTCCTGTCCTTCGTATTTTGCTGCATAATTCTGCATGAAATACTCCGCCGCAAATTTGACAAACTCATTCGGTGCTGCGGAAATTTCATCGAGAGAGCGGATCACCTTCATGGTATCCGTATCAAAGAATACCGTATCCGTTCCGTATATGCCGTGCGCACCGCCGCTGTACCAGTAATTGTTCAGGAAGATCGTAGCGGATTTACCCTGAAAATCAATCATATAGTCAATGTCGGTCTGGTCGCTGCCGAACGGATGCGCATTGACCTTTTCTGTGGCAGCGTCAAAATCCTCTGCCGGATATTTTTTCTCGTCATAGATTTTGACCTGCTCGTTCAGTGTCTGCTGCATGAGGTCATTGAGCTCTTTCAGATTTGACTGCATTGCCGCATCCGCATCTGCACACGCAAATTCCGGTACATTGCCGCGGTAAATCGCATAATGTTCTTCTTCATCCGCATCATCGGACGGCAGCTTATATGCCTTATTGAGCGTGGAATCGGTGTAGGTGATTTTTTTGCCGTCCGCATTGACAATCAGGTCTTCGCGCACAAGACGGTTTGTTCCGTCCTGACCGATCAGGAGCGAGTTGGTATTCCAGTTCTGCGGCACATAGAGGGAAATCCAGCCGGTGCTGTCGTCATAGTTGAAGTTGTACAGATACAGCGTCGTGCCGTCGTTGAAGGTCTCGTCGGATACGGTGACTTTGCCGTTTTTCGCGCCGGAATCATCCAGCGGCTGATAGGTAAAGCTGCCGTCCGCTGTGACCTTGACCGAGCCCTGCATTCTGCCGTCCGACTGATAGCGCCAGCTTCCTGCCAGCGGTTTGCAGTCCGGTTTTCCGGCAGTGGCTGCTGCGGGTGCATCTGTCTGCGCTGCCGTTGTTGTTTCGGCAGATGCAGAGACCGCGGATGTCGTCTGCACGGCAGGGGATGATGTTGTCTCTGCGGTTGTTCCGGTTTCGGCAGCGGCTGTTTCGTCTGTCTGCGGTGCGGTATCGGGAACCGTGCTGCTGCCGCATCCGGTCAGACCGAGCACTGCGCAAATGACTGCGATTGTAATGATATTCTTTTTTATCATGAAGACTTCCTTTCAGGGAGATTGTTCTCTTAGTTTTCGTTTGACAGTGACATTATAGCACGTTTTCCGTGCTGCGGGTGAAGAATTACAATACTGTAATCATATTTTAAGTCTGACTTTATATTTGTTCAGCTTTTCTTAACGTTTCTGCAAGATCAAGCAAATTGCTGCAAAACAAACTGCCTGTGAAGCAGATTTTCACAGGCAGTATTTGATATATCAGAAATCAGTTCCGGATATGATTCCGGCTCAGAATTTCTTTTTGCGCAGCAGTACAAATGCGACGATTGAGGTCAGAATCAGCGTGATAATAATGGAATAGACCCAGCTGCTGTCGAAGGGCAGCGTGCCGGTTTCCATGTTGATGCCGTAGAAGGCGAAAATGATATTCGGGATTTCGATGATAACGGTGATGATCGTCAAACGCCACATGACCGAGTTCTGATTGTTGGCAATGACATACGAAAAAGCGTCCATCATAGCGGAGATAACGCCGCTGTAGATTGTCGCCATTTCGACCGCCTGCCGGAACTCAATCCCGACATCATCCATGAGGTCTTCATCTTCAGGGTAGAGCTTTAACGCTCTGCCGCGCTGAATCTTCTCAATCGTGACGAGATTCGCTTTCAGAGAGGTGGTAAAGTAAACGAGGGACTTTTCCAGACCCATGAGCTGCACGATCTCCTGATTTTTCATCGCGCCGCTGAGCTCCTGCTCCATGGAATAGGAGATTTTGTCGATCTGTTTGAGATAGAAGACGAAGCCGGCGGAAATCTGCATGAGAATCTGCAAAATGAACCGTGTCTTGAACTGCGTCTGGATATTGGAGATCTTGCCGTCCGCCATGGCGCCGAGCACCTGATTGCGGCGCAGCGAAATCGTAAAGACGAGGTCGGAGGTATTGATGATGCCGAGCGGGACGGTATAGAACTGGAAGGTATCGCTTTTCTCGAGCTTTTCAGCAACAGCGGTGTCCACGATGATCAGCGTCTGACCGTCCTCGCGTTCGATACGGGAGGATTCCTCTTCGTCAAGGCAGGAGCGGACAAAGCCGGTATCCAGTCCGAATTCCTGCGTCAGGGTCTGGATTTCATCCTGTGTCGGCTCATAGCAGGAGATCCAGCAGCCCGGCTCGGCTTTTTCGAGCTGGCAGAGTTTTCCGTCAATGGTTTTATAAATGTGAATCATAGGCATGTGCCTCCCGTTTATCATAGATTTGTTACAACTTACGGGAAAAGTTGCAAAGAGGTGACAACTTGTTCTCAAATCAGGGAGAATTTGTTGACAGATTGCGGATAGGTATTGATTTTCTTTCCGGTATCCGCTATACTAAGCTCAAGAGAAGCAAAACCGGCGCAGCGAGTCAGGCGCGGCAAAGGAATTGCAGATCTTACGTGGAAATGTGTTTCAATCGAACGTGCATTTACTGATCCATTGTTACAACCTTCAAGAAAAACTCGGCTCTGCTGCGCCAACAGCGGAGCCCCTTTTTTGGCGGGCAGCGCCCGCGGGTATTGATCTAAAGCTATCCGGAAGAGCCGTGTGTATTTTTCAGTTCTGCTGTTTCCACAGTCGTAAAACGGTAACTCAGAATTGGCGGGCAGCGCCCGCGGGTATTGATCTAAAGCTGTCCGGCGGCGTTTTGAAAGATTTACAGTTCTGATATTTCCACAGTCGTATAACGGTAACTCAGAATTGGCGGGCAGCTTGCTTCGCCTTTCTATCGCTGATAATGCAGGACAGTTCGTTGCTCAGTTCAATCGGGGCGGCTCTCCGCCGCCTCTCGAATAGGCGCAGCCCTCTCTGTATCACAATCGAGCACTTGACCACGTACAAAAGACGAGCCATTTGCTTTTGCTGCACAATTACTTACTTCGGTGCAGAATCGGCAGCGGGCACTGCCCGCTTATTGCAGATTGACCTGATCGCCGAGATATGCGCGGATATCCTCCGCCTTTGCGGTGACGGTACCCTGAATCATCTCCTCAGAGCCGCCGCCTCTGCCGCTGAGTGCGGAATTGAATTCCTTTGCCCATGCGCGCAGCTTGACCGACTGACTGCCGATGATATAGCGGTAGCCGTCGGAATCATTGCCCTGAAATGCCGCGCAGACACCGCCGCAGAGCGGGACGCCGGCATTGACAAGATTCCGCAGATTGTTGTTATCCAGCAGATCGTCAAATATCACGAGATTGCCGTCCGTTTCATGCAGGGCGGCAATTTTGCTGTCCAGCAGGGCACGGCGCAACTTTGCGGATTCCTCACGCTCCGCCTGCGACTGCTTCATCAGACGCTCGACCGCATCCGCCGCTTCGAGCTGTTTGCAGGAGAGCAGATTTGAGATGCGGACCGTCTGCGTCAGGCGCTTCTGATAATCGTCGCGTGCATCGAGACCGCAGAGCATCCGGATGCGGACGCCGCCCTTCCAGTTTTCGCAGGAGAGAATCTTGATGCCGCCGACGGCACCGGTATGCGTCACATGCGGCGCACAGCACGCGCAGACATCCCAGCCCTCAATCGTGACGATGCGGACATTCTCCGTCAGGTCGAGCTTGGAGCGGTATTCCATGACAGCGCATTCCTCGGGCGTCGGGTAGCTGACCGTGACAGGGACATTCAGTCCGACAACACGGTTTGCGATATATTCGACAAATTCAAGCTCCGAAGCAGTCAGCACGCCGCTGAAATCAACGGTCACGCCGTCCGTGCCGAGATGGAAGCCGACATTGTCATAGCCGAACTGGCTGTGCACGATGCCGGAGATCAGATGTTCACCGGTGTGATTCTGCATCTTGCGGAAGCGAACCTCCCAGTCCAGCTCTGCGGCAAGCTCCTCGCCGACCGGCAGCGGCACATCAACAAGATGCACAATCTCGCCGTCAATTTCCTGCACATCGCAGACAACGGCATTGCCGAGATTTCCGGTATCGGCAGTCTGACCGCCGCCCTCGGGGAAGAATGCGGTGCGGTCGAGGATTACTGCGTATGCGGCATCATCGGTGCGCTTTTTTGCATCTGCGAGTGGCTCACAGGAGAGCACCTTTGCGGTAAAATTTCGCAGATATGCGTTTTTATCATATAACTTCTCAGTTTTCATCTCTATACCCTTCCCGTGTCCTGATGACGGGACCTTTCTTTTTTTGTCGCATTATATAGTATAGCACAAAAAACTGCAAACGTCAATCCTTATGTGAAACTTGTGTGAAATCTTATATAATCATCTTGACAAATTCTATAATGCGAGTATAATGTTATTAAAGACAAATGAAAAGAGGTGGACAGCCGATGAAAAAGGCAGTTTACAGTCTCGTGCTTTCGGAGGATGTCGTCGAAGCCGTTGACCGTATGGCATATGCGCGCGGCACGAGCCGTTCCAATCTGATCAATCAGCTTCTGGCAGAGGCAGTCGGATATGTGACGCCGGAGCGCCGCATGGCGGAGATTCTGCAAACGCTTTCCGAGCAGATGACAGGGCTTTTCCAGTTGCAGGAGCAGGCGACCGACGGTATGCTGACGATTCGCAGTCCGCTGCGGTACCGCTATAAACCGACGATCCGTTACCGCGTCGAGCTTTACCGCCAGCCTGAGCACGCAATCGGTGTGATGCACGCATCCTTCCGGACGCAGAATCAGTCGCTGATCGACGAAGCAGAGCGATTCTTCGAGCTTTGGTCGCAGGCGGAATGTGCAAACGGGCTCTGTATGCGCGAGGATTACAAGGTTGCAGACGGCTGCTGGGACAGGCGCTTCCGGATCAAAGCAGGGCAGGAGGCATCCGCGCAGGAGATCGGTGCGGCAATCGGTCAGTATATCAAGCGTGTCGATGCAGCGCTGAAAGCCTATTTCGCCGCGCTGCCCGATCACGATGCGGCAGGGGATGCCGTGATGCAGTATTTCAGCAAATAGAAAGGGGACGGCTATGATTGAACAGGATTATCTGCTGCGGCAGATCAAGGAATTCGTTGCATTTCTGATGAAGCTGCTTTTTGATGCGGAGCTGTGTTCCGCGGATGCGCTCGCTGATGCGCAGCAGAGCAGCGGCGGCGACAATCCGCTTTACCGCATGATCGACGGCGGACAGATTCTGGAAGCGGAGCAGCTGCTCTATGATAACATGCAGACGAAAACGGCGGACAATCTGCTGAAAGGCTATTCGTTTTATCAGTATCTTGCGCAGCAGGAGGATGACTTCCTCGAAGCGCATCATTACAGCCGCAGTCTGATTCGGGAAGGTGTACGGCGGCTTGCGGCGCTGTTTGATGCAGCGCATCTGGCGGATATCTTTCTGCCGGAGCTTGACTGAATCGGTGATAAACTGTTAATTTTACAGCAAGGAGGCTCATTTCTATGAATGCGAATAAAATGACACAGAAAACCCTCGAAGCCATGCAGAATGCGCAGTCGCTCTGCACGGGGTATCAGAACAATGCCGTCGAGCCGGTGCATATCCTGACGGCACTGCTCCAGCAGGCGGACGGTCTGATTCCGCAGCTGGTACAGCGCATCGGCATCAGCGCACAGGGCTTTGCAAAGGCTGCCGAAAAGGAGGTTGCGGCGCTGCCGCATGTCACCGGCAGCGGCAGACAGCCCGGCATGGTCTATATTTCCAATGATACCGAGCAGCTCTACAATCAGGCGGAGGAGCTTGCAAAGCAGATGCAGGATGAATATGTCTCGGTCGAGCATGTTTTCCTCTCGATGCTCAAGAGCAATGATCCGACGCTCAAAAGGCTGTTCCAGCAGTTCTCGGTCAATGAGCCGAAGGTACTGAGCGCATTGAAAGAAATCCGCGGAAATACGCGCATTACAAATGAAACACCGGAGGCAACCTACGATGTCCTCAAAAAATACGGTCAGGATCTGACAGACCGTGCGAAGAAGCATCAGCTTGATCCGGTCATCGGCAGAGATGCGGAAATCCGCAATGTCATCCGGATTCTGTCCCGTAAGACGAAGAATAATCCGGTGCTGATCGGTGAACCGGGCGTCGGCAAGACTGCGATTGCAGAGGGTCTTGCACAGCGCATTGCGCGCGGCGACGTTCCCGAATCGCTCCGTGACCGCACGATCTTCTCGCTTGATCTCGGCGCGCTGGTTGCCGGTGCAAAGTACCGCGGCGAATTTGAGGAGCGTCTGAAAGCGGTTTTGCAGGAGGTCAAGAAGTCCGAGGGCAAGATTCTGCTGTTCATTGATGAACTGCATACGATTGTCGGTGCCGGCAAGACGGACGGCGCAATGGATGCGGGCAATCTGCTCAAGCCGATGCTCGCGCGCGGTGAGCTGCACTGCATCGGTGCGACCACGCTTGACGAATACCGCAAATATATCGAAAAGGATGCTGCCCTTGAACGCCGGTTCCAGCCGGTGCAGGTCGGTGAGCCGACCGTTGAGGATACGATTTCGATTCTCCGCGGACTGAAAGAGCGCTATGAGGTTTATCACGGCGTCAAGATTCACGATACGGCGCTGATCGCCGCAGCAACGCTCTCGAACCGCTATATCTCCGACCGTTTCCTGCCGGATAAGGCGATTGATCTGGTCGATGAAGCCTGCGCGATGATCCGCACCGAAATGGATTCCATGCCGACGGAAATGGACGAGATTGCGCGTAAAATCATGCAGCTCGAAATTGAGGAGGCTGCGCTGAAAAAGGAAACGGATTCCGTTTCGGCGGCACATCTTGCGGATTTGCAGAAGGAGCTCGCCGACAACCGCGATCAGTTCGCACAGATGAAGGCACAGTGGGAAAACGAAAAGGGCGGCATCAGCAAGGTGCAGGAGCTCCGCGCACAGCTCGAACAGCTCAAAGCCGAGATCGAAAATGCCGAGCGGCAGTATGATCTGAACAAGGCGGCAGAGCTCAAATACGGCAGGCTGCCCGAAATCCAGAAGCAGCTCGAAGAAGCCGAAAACACCGCGCAGAACGGTGCTGCGGCAAAGCTGCTCCGTGATGCCGTTACCGAGGACGAGATCGCAAGAATCGTCGCACGCTGGACCGGTATCCCCGTGACAAAGCTCATGGAGGGCGACCGCGAAAAGCTGCTGCATCTCGATGATACGCTGCACAAGCGCGTGATCGGTCAGGATGAAGCGGTAGAGAAGGTCAGCGAGGCAATCCTGCGCTCGCGTGCCGGCATTCAGGACCCGAACCGTCCGATCGGCTCGTTCCTGTTCCTTGGTCCGACCGGTGTCGGCAAGACTGAGCTTGCGAAAACCCTCGCAGAAGCGCTCTTTGACGATGAACGCAATCTGATCCGCATTGATATGTCCGAATATATGGAGAAATTCAGCGTCAGCCGTTTGATCGGCGCGCCTCCCGGATATGTCGGCTATGAGGAGGGCGGTCAGCTGACCGAAGCCGTCCGGAGAAAGCCCTACAGCGTTGTGCTGCTCGATGAGATTGAGAAGGCGCATCCGGATGTGTTCAATCTGCTGCTGCAAGTCCTCGACGACGGCAGAATCACCGATTCGCAGGGCAGAACCGTCGATTTCAAGAATACAATTCTGATTATGACCTCGAATATCGGCGCCGATGCGCTGCTCGAAGGCATCCAGCCGGATGGCACGATCTCCGACGCCGCAAAGAAACAGACCGATGCGCTTCTGCATCAGCGGTTCCGTCCGGAATTCCTCAACCGTCTGGATGAGATCATTCTCTATAAGCCGCTCACGAAGCAGGAGATTGGCGGCATTGTCGATCTGCTGATTGCAAACCTGCAAAAGCGTCTGGCGGAGCAGCAGATTCGTGTCGAACTGACACCTGCCGCAAAGGATGCCGTCATTGAGCAGGGCTATGACCCGAATTTCGGTGCGCGTCCGCTCAAGCGGCTGATTCAGCGCAAGATCGAAACGCTGCTGGCAAAGAAGCTGCTTGCCGAGCCGCTTCCGCAGGGCAGCACCGTGACCGTCGATTATTCCGGCGGCGCATTTACCTGCTGACCATTCTCTTTACCTCCCATAAACAGGAAGCCCCGAACCAAAGCAGAAGCTGAGGTTCGGGGCTTTCCTATGCCTGACACGAATTCAGGTTTACGGTTTGGATAATGCTGTCATTCGACCGGCAGCTTTGCAATGATGCGCAGAATGCCGATGACATCCTTTTCGTCAATCGTGCCGTCGCCGTTGACGTCGGCGTTCTTTTTGCCCTGTGCGCTGATATCGGCGGAGCTGTCCTCTGCGACGAATCGCGCGAGCAGAACGGCATCCGAAACATCGGTGGTTTCCTTGCAGTTGACATTGCCGCGGGTGTTGATTGCGGATTCCTCATCAGGATGCGCGAGTCCTTCATAAAGTCTGGTGACTGCGGTTATTTCACCGTCGCCTGTCGCGTCGGGCAGCTTGAATTCCAGCGTCAGCGGCTTGATTTCAGAGCCTTCAAATTTTCCGTCCTTGTAATCGGTGCCGAGCGTGACAAAGAAATGTGTTGCAGGACCGGTTCCCTGAACGTAACCGAAGTCCAGAACCTTCAGCATTCCGGTTACATTATGTACATTGATGTTGAATCTGCGTTCCTCGATCATGTTGACCTGAATTTTGCTGAGATCAACCGATTTCACCGTGCTGCCGTCCTCACTCATCTGAATGACGGCTTTCGGCTCGGTTGCGGTTTCCAGATAGGCGTTCCAAAGTGCATTTGTTCCGCGGTAATATCCGCTTTCATCCCAGACAGGCTGTGTATTTTCGCTGATGCAGGTGGACGTTACGTTGGTGTTGCGCTCAGGCAGTACAATCTGCGGGGAGGCATCCGTGACGGACGGTTCTTTGCTGATTTCTGTCGGGTCGGGCAGCTTGAATTCCAGTGTCAGCGGCTTGATTTCATAGCCTTCATATTTCCCGTCACAGTAATCGGTGCCGAGCGTGACAAAGAAATGTGTTGCAGGACCGGTTCCCTGAACGTAACCGAAGTCCAGAACCTTGAGCAGATATGTGACATTGTGTGCATAGATGTTGAAGCTGCGCTGCTCAGTCATCTGGACATAAATTTCGGTGAGATCAAGGGATTTCACTGTTTTGCCGTCTTCACTCAGCTGCATACCGATTTTCGGTTCTGTTGCGGTTTCCAGCTTAACACTCCAAAGTGCGTTTGTGCCGCGATAATGCCCCTGTTCGTCGAAAACAGGCTGGGTATTATTGCTGACGCACCATGTCGTCACAGTTGTAGAAACTTTAGTGTTCTCCTTCGGCAGAAGAATATCTGCGGTTACATTCGTCACGGCCGGTGCTGTCTCTTCACTGATATTTATCATCATGCTGGTTTTTCTTCCGTCAGCGGTTTCTGCGGTCATCAATGTTTTGCCGGGCTTGATTCCTTTGAGCAGAAGATGGTTTTCGTCCTGTGATACAATCTCGACGATGTCCTTGTCGAACTTGTAGGTCAGCAGCGATTCGGGCGTGACGCCTGAAACATCGAAATAATACAGATCACCAAGCTGCATGTTTCCATTGCCGTAAATGACGAGCGGATTGCCAGTCCTATTCTCGGTCGAATGCGTATAGGTCGTATCATGGGTATATGTTGCATCGGTCGTCGGCAGGGTTGTGATATGCGTCATGACTGTTGAGGTCACTGTCGTATAGGACGAGTTGTTATGGGTTGCAGTCATGTCGGTCGAGGTCGGTATGCCGGTTGTGACTTCGGTATGTGCGGGCTCGGTGTAATTCGGATCACAGAGCCTGACATTGCCGTAGATATTCGTACCGTTGGCAAATTCCAGAATGGATATGCCGGCGATCCGGAGCGGGTTGGGCATCTTGGTATCATAGAACACCATGTGATCGGGCATATTCTTGATCCGGATCGCGTAGATGATATCGCCCTTTAAGGTGACATCGAGGCGCTTGAAGGAATAATCAAGATTTTCAACGACCTTGTTCGGCTCCGTGCCGGTGTTCCAGGATGCGACAACTTCATTCGTATCCAGGCGGATGAGCTCGCAGTCGAGTGCCGGGAGCGCAAGACCGAGGATATCCTCAATGGTGATCTTGATATTGAATTTACCCTGAAGCGGAACATTCCTCAGGTCTGCGGTGGTTTGTGTCATAACCGCTTCGGCGGGTTCATCCGGGCCGGATGTGTTGACAATGGTGCCGGGAACGGAAATGTTCGTCTTTGTCCCGGATGAGAAGAATGTCGTCGAATCGGTCGTCGGCGTGGTGGTCGTACTGTTGAAGTAAAAATGGCCGCTGCCTGTGAGATAGGTTGCATCCGTCGTGACGGCGGTTGTCACAGGCGCTGTGGTCACGGCAGGCTCCGCCGAGACCGGAACGGACAGCAGCGCCGGTGCGCCCGTGCCGGTGAGGAAAGACAGTGCGCATATACCGGCGGTCAGTGTTGAGAACAGTTTTTGCGATTTCATGATATTTACCCTCCTTTATTGATGTAACAGCGATTTGGTACAGGCTGTTATGCTTTCAGCAGGTCTTCCCACGAGACCGGATTTCCGGTCAGTATGTTTTCTGTGTAGTAAAGCAGAATGATCTGTGCATCATCGGCGGACAGCTCACCGTCCTGATTGATATCAGCGGCGGCGAGCTGATTTGCGTCCGCCAATGCCCTCTCAGCGACAATCTCCGTATACAGATTCAGTACAAGCTGCGCATCTTCCGCGCTGACTGTACCGTCTCCGTTGAGATCGCCTTTTTGCAGAATCAGAGGATTTTTCCCTCCCGTATAATAAGCCTCTGATACGAGATATTCTATATTGTACGGATTGGATTCCGTCAGATACGCGATGATCTGCGCGGCATCTGTGTCCTTCGGATATGCATTGGAAGCATCTCCGGTGTTCGGCTCCGTCCGGCACATGACCGCAAAATACTGCGCATCTGCGTCCGTTGCCTTGCCCGTAGAAACCGTGTATGCATTTCTCGCTTCCAGCAGCTGATAATTTCCGCTGAGCTTGAGCGCTTCTGCAATATACGATTCCGTCCTGTGCGTTTCGGTCGGCGTCAGGTAATCCGTACGGCAATACGCTGCCGGAATGCCGAGATCGTCCTGCATCTGCTGCAAGGTCTCATTCGGAATTCTGACAGTCAGCCGGACGGTTTCGCGTTTTTCAAGCGCTGCATCCTTGATGTATTTGTCGTAGGCTGCCTGCGTCTGCGCTTCGGAGATTTCTTTGTACTGCGCGTCCAGTTTGACAAAGTCGGTATCAAAGCCGTCGGCGCCGAAGGTTGCAAGTTCGGTTGTCATACCGCCGACTTTAAATCCGAATTCCTCGCTCACTTTGTATATCATCCGGCAGAGATCATATGCAGAATACGGCTGATTGGAACCCATACGGTGCGCCTCTGAGTCATAATACCAGTCCGGCGCATTTGCTTTCAGGTACTCGTTGACCCTGACGGCATCTTCGGCACTGATGAATAAGCTGATTCCGCTGTAATTGAAGCTGCCGCAGTCCGGATAATAGTGAAATGCTTTGAGCGGATACTGTTTGCTGATCGTATCATAGAGCGCCGCTGCCTCGCGGTAATTCAGATGCTTAATGCGGAATTCATTTTGATTGAACATGCCGTAGGTGCTGTATTTCTGGAAATTGAATCCTTCCGGCACTGCTTTTTTGAGCGCGGCAACGATCTCATCCATTTTTTCCGTTGCTTCTTTGTCGGTGAAATCAAACAAGATTTTCACGCCGGAGCTGCCGTCGCCGTATACACTGTAAATGTTGTATTCGCGCTTTGTGCTTGCATATCTCAGTGTCTTCGGTTCCGTTTCGGAATCCGGCTCGGTAACCAGCTTATACTCCCCGAGCCTTGTGCGGTGGAAGGTTTCCTCTGCCGCCTGCGCCGGAATGCCTGCACCTGCAAGCATCGCGGCGGTCAGCAGCATTGCGGTCATTTGAAATCGTTTCATAGGTATGCCTCCTCTCAGGGATACCAGATATACGGTTCCTCCTGTGTCATCGGGTAGAAATAGGATGCGTCCGCAGTCACCTCGAAATTGTATGCCGGCTCATCGGGCAGCGTATAACCCTTCGGAATCGGAACGGCGAAGATGAAGTGCCGCTGGGTCTGGTCGGAATCCTGCCGGTAGACCATGCCGTCGATGCGGAGATCATCCGGATTCAGCGAGATTTCGGTCAGATCGGCGTCAGTTGCATGCGTCCGCAGGTGAATGACCAGCAGATCATAGCGGTCATAGTCGAAGTCGCGGATCGGTCCGTAATCGTCGCCCCATGGCTCAAATTCATGAATCTCCCAGAAGCAGTCGAGCGTATCGTCGCTGTAATCGGGATTATAGACCTGCCACTTGGTCACGGTGCGGTCATTTTCATCCGGTACCGGACCTGTGCCCGAACCCGAATAATCGGTTGTTGGCTGCGTGATCGGTGATTCCGAAGACAGCGAGGTCATATACGATGCCGAGGTCTGCGTATAGTGTGTCATTTCGGCGTTCGTGGAAGTCTTCTCGGTGTGCACGGATGTTTTTCCGGTTGCCGTTGTTCTGTTTGTTCCGGACGATGCCTGCGTGTCCGACGAAACGGTTGTACGGGGTCTCGTGCTGTTTTCCGTCGCGGTTGATCTGCTTGTCGAGCTCGCGGTTGTGCGGGTCGAGCTCGCGGTTGTGCGGGTCGAGCTTGCAGTTGATCTGCTTGTCGCACTTGCCGATTTCGCAGTCGTTGTTTGCGTTGCCTTCGTGGATTTGGGTGCAGCGGTCGTGCGGCTGGTGACGGAACCTGTTTCCGAGATGCGCTTTGCGGTTGTTGTCAATTTGGGTGCCGTGGTTGTTTTTGCGGTTGTTGTTTTGGTTGTGCCGGAGGACGACTTTGTCGAATGCTCGGAAGCCGTGCTCTTTTCGGTATGGGTATCCTTCGTGTGTTCCGTGTCCGATTCCGCCGGATTTGCAGCATTCTGCGAGGTTTTTTCCGTGCTGCCGGTATCCTTTTCACTCCGCGCTTCGGTGACGGTCGATGTCATCGAGGTACGGTGCCCCTGTGAATCGGATTTTGTCGGCGCAGCGGTTTCATTCTCATCGGGTGCTGTGGTCAGATATGCCGCGTCATCGGATGTGCCGGATTCGGTCACGATTGTGATATCCGGCTGGCTGTCAACAGAAGGAATGGACGGTGATTTCAGCCGCGGGTAGACTGCGGCGAAGATCACGACGGCAATGCAGGCTGCCATGGCAGGGACGCCGTAACGCAGCCATGCAAACCGCCGCTGCTTTTTCTGCGGATTGGAAGCCGCTTCGATATATTCTGCGGGAAGCTCTCCGAGCAGTTCCATAAACTCGAGTTCTTTCACAGCAATCCCTCCTTCCGCAGTTGATTGCACAGCCGTTTCCGGATGCGCGACAGGGTGACTTTCACATTGTTTTCCGACATATCAAACAGCTCCGCCAGCTCAGGTACGGAGGATGCATGATAATAACGCCGGACAAACAGGCTGCGTTGGTGTTCAGGGAGTGTCCCGAGAAAACGTGTGACTGCATCGAGCACCGCGCGCCGGTCAATCTCATGCTCCACATTTTCCGGAGATGCGATGATCTCTGAGATTTCCGAGAGCGCTGCCGTCATCTGACCGCCGCCGCGCTTCTCTGCGTGTGCCGCTGCATATTTTTTGAGGGCAAAATTACGTACCAGCGTTAGAAAGTACGCACCGAAATTATTGGGATGCGCAGGCGGAATCGCATTCCATGCGCCGAGCAGTGCGTCGTTGAGACATTCCTCTGCGTCCTCCTCTGTCCCGAGAATATTACGCGCAACTGACCGGCAGAGCGCGCCGTAACGTCCGGACGTTTCGCGCAGCGCCTGCTCATTTCGTTCCTCAAACATGGTGAGGATTCTTTCGTCGTTCGTGGCATCCACCGCCTTTCGCGTTTTTGCCTTCACCCATAATGACCGTTTTTTCCGGAAAAGGTTACACATTACGGGCAAAGTTTTTTCAAAAAATTTTTTGTTCGTATTTGCGTGATTTGATAATGAGGTGTATCTTGTTTATGAATCAGGATTGCGCAGCTTTTCTCACGGCGTATCCGGATCGGTTTGGTCGGCGCGGGCAAACTGGCTCTGATAGAGCTCTGCATAAAATCCGCCCGCTTTCAGCAGGGAATCGTGATTGCCCTGCTCGATGATATGTCCGTCCTTCATGACGAGAATCAGATCAGCCTCGCGGATCGTCGAGAGCCGGTGCGCAACGATAAAGCTCGTCCGACCCTGCATCATGGTCCGGAAGGCAGACTGGATTTTCTGCTCGGTGCGCGTGTCGATTGAGGACGTTGCCTCATCGAGAATCAGCATCGGCGGCAGACAGAGCATCAGCCGCGCAATGCAGAGAAGCTGCCGCTGTCCCTGCGAGAGTGCGCCGTTTTTGTCGCTGATGACCGTATCATAGCCCTGCGGCAGACGCCTGATAAAGCTGTGTGCGTGCGCCGCCTTAGCCGCTGCGATGATCTCTGCGTCGGTCGCGTCCGGCTTGCCCATGCGGATATTCTCGCGGACGGTCGCAGTCTTGAGCCATGTTTCCTGCAAGACCATGCCGATATTCTGCCGCAGGCTGCCGCGCGTCACATGACGGATATCATGTCCGTCCACGCAGATTGCGCCGCCGTTCACATCATAGAACCGCATAATCAGATTGATCAGCGTGGTCTTGCCGCAGCCGGTCGGTCCGACGATTGCGACACGCTGTCCGGATTTCACATTGACCGAGCAGTGCTCGATCAGCGGACGCTCCGGCACATACGAGAACGAAATATCCTGAAACTGCACATCGCCTCTGACATCGGTCAGCACAGCGGCATCCGGCGCATCGGGCATCTCGGTCGGCTCGTCAATCAGCGAGAAGATGCGGTCGGCGCAGGCGAGTGCATTTTGCAGCTCGGTCATGACGCCGGAAATCTCGTTGAACGGCTTGGTGTACTGATTTGCATAGCTGAGGAAGCAGGAGAGCTGTCCGACGCTGATGCTGCCGCGGATTGCCGCGAGCGCGCCGGTCAGTCCGACTGCCGCATAAACCAGCGCATTGACAAAGCGCGTGCAGGGATTCGTCAGCGAGGAATAGAAGGTTGCTTTCAGTGAGGCTTCGGTCAGCCGGTCGTTGATTTCATCGAAATCGCGCATCGTTTCCGTCTCGTGACCGAATGCCTGCACGATCTTCTGATTTGCAACAGTTTCATTGATGATCGCGGTCTGCTCGGCGCGCGTTTCCGCCTGTAGGCGGAACATTTTATATGTACGCTTGGCGATGAATGCTGCAACGAACAGCGACAGCGGTGTCATGACAATGACAACCAGCGTGATCGCAGGATGAATCAGCAGCATGAAGATCAGCGTGCCGAGGATTGTCAGGACGCCGGTGAAAAGCTGCGTAAAGCCCATGAGCAGACCGTCCGCGAACTGATCGACGTCGGAGATCATGCGGCTGACCGTGACGCCGGTCGGGTGGCTGTCCAGATAGGAGAGCGGCAGGTGCTCAATGCGGTCAATCGCGCGGTTGCGGATATCCTCAATCACTTCATAGGTGATCTTGTTGTGTGCGATGCTCATGATCCACTGTGCAAGCGCGGTCACGGCGACCGAGATGCCGATTGTCAGCAGAATGCGCGTGACTGCGTCAAAATCGACATTTCCGGCGGATTCGATGCGGTCAATCGCTTTGCCGATGAGAATCGGGACGCAGAGCGTCAGTGCGACGGTGACGACTGCGAGCAGCACCGTCATCATGAGCCATTTTTTGTATCCGGCGAGATCATGCAGCACACGGCGGATTGTCTCGGTGCGGATGCTTTGCTTTTTTTCAGCCATTCTGCCGCACCTCCTCCTTCGGAAACTGTGATGCATGAATTTCCTGATACACCGCGCAGGATTGCAGCAGTTCATCATGCGTGCCGATGCCTGCAAGCTGACCGTCATCCAGCACGAGAATCTTGTCCGCATGCTGAATGGATGCCGTCCGCTGCGAAACGATGAAGACAGTCGGGCGGTCGGGCAGCTCCCTGAGTGATTTCCGGAGTGCGGCATCGGTCGCGTAATCGAGCGCGGAGGCACTGTCGTCGAGTATCAGAAACTCCGGTCTGCGGACGAGTGCGCGCGCAATGGTCAGGCGCTGGCGCTGTCCGCCGGAGAAATTGTGTCCGCCCTCGGTAATCATTTCATCGAGCCCGTCCGCCTTTGCACGCACGACATCCATTGCCTGCGCGGTGGTCAGTGCGGCTTCGAGTTCTGCGTCGGATGCATCCGCACAGCCCCATTGCAGATTCTGCCGGATTGTGCCGTGGAACAGCACTGCCTTCTGCGGCACCGTGCCGATGCGCTTCCGCAGTGCCTGATGCGGAAATTCGCTGCTCGGGATGCCGTCGATTGTGATGCTGCCTTCGGTCGGCTCATAGAAGCGCGAAATCAGGTTGACGAGCGTGGATTTGCCCGAGCCCGTGCCGCCGATGATGCCGATGACATCGCCGCGCGATGCTGTAAAGCTGATATCGGAGAGCGACGGCTCTGCGGCGTTTTCATAGGTGAATGTCACATGCTGAAAGGCGATAGTCCCGCGGTTTGCATCCGGAATTGCAGGCTCTGAGCCGTCCGCGGGAATCAGTGTGCCGGATTCGAGCACAGCCTGCACTCTGTTGCCGCATGCAGCGGCTTTCGTCAGGCTGATAATCAGGTTTGCGAGCTTAATCAGTTCAACGAGAATCTGCGACATATAATTATAGAGTGCAATGACAGCGCCCTGCGTCAGCATACCGGAATTGACGCGCAGTGCGCCGGTATAAATCAGCGCGACAATCGCAAGATTGACAATCACATATGTCACCGGATTCATCAGAGCCGAGACCTTGCCGACGGATTTCTGCATTGCGACGAGCATTTCATTCTCCCGCCGGAATTCTTTTGTCTCGGCATCCTCATTCCGGAATGCGCGGATGACGCGGACTCCGGTCAGATTTTCGCGCGTTGTCTCGGTGACGGTATCGAGCTGTTCCTGTACCTTTTTATACATCGGGATTGTCAGCAGCATGATGCCGAATACTACAACCGATAACAGCGGAATTGCTGCAACAAATACGAGCGCCGCTTTGACATCGACCGTGAATGCCATAATCATCGCGCCGAATACGATAAACGGTGAGCGCAGCAGCAGCCGGATCGTCAGGTTGACGCCGGTTTGCAGCTGGTTGATATCGCTGGTCATGCGCGTGATGAGGGACGATGTGCCGAGCGTATCCAGATCGGTATAGGTCATGCGCTGGATATGTGCCATGAGCGCGTGACGGAGCTTTGCAGAGAAACCGGTCGCAGCCTTCGCGGCAAAATACTGCGCGAAGATCGTATTTGTCAGACCGATTGCGGCAAGCAGCGCCATGAGCAGGCACATGCGGATGATATGCCCCGTGTCATGATTCCCGATGCCTTTGTCGATCATCGACTTGACAACCAGCGGCACAAAGAGCTCAAAGGTGGCTTCGAGCATCTTGAACAGGGGCCCCAAAATGCATTCTTTTTTGTAGTCTGCGAGATATCGCACCAGCTTTTTCATATGTCGGGATGCTCCTTCATCTTGTATTCATAATAACCCATTCTATTATACCAGTTGTACGGTCGAAAGTCAAGGGACACGGCACGGAATGGCTTTCATATAAAGAGGTATCCGAAGCGCAGATGTGATTCAGAATCGGCGCTAACTTTATTTTCGATTCATGCGCGCAGCGCATACCTTAACTCCTCTTTCCTACTTCCTGCCTCCTCTTTTTCAAAAGCCATAAACGCCGCAGAATATCCGTTTTTATTCGGCGCACTTGCATTCAAACAGAAAATAATTTATAATAATAGCGGAACAATTTGCCGCAGACTGCGACTGTTACAGCAAAGGGATGTCCCCGAAAGGTGGTGAAAGCATGACAGATGAACAAATCCTCGCACTGTTTGAAAAACGCGATGAGCAGGCGCTGCACGCTGTTTCTGCACAGTACCGGACAGCGGCGCTGCGCACGGCAAAAAAATATCTCCGGACCGATGAGGATGCGGAGGAATGCGTCAGCGATGTTTTGATGCAGCTCTGGCAGGAGATTCCGCCTGCAAAACCGCAGAATTTCGAGGCGTTTATTGTCACGCTGACCAAACGTACCGCGCTCGATCTCGTCCGCAGACAGCAGGCGGTCAAACGCGGCGGCGGTCAGACGGCTGCGTCGCTTGAATCAGTCGGCGATACGCTTCCGGCTGCCGAATCCGTTGAGGATACGATCAGCCGCAAACTGCTGACCGAAGCCGTCGAGCACTTTCTCGATTCGCTCTCTGCCGATGCGAGAACCATATTCACCGAGCGCTGGCACAATAATGCACCGCCGCGTGAAATTGCACGAAAATTCGGGATTTCCGGCGCACATGTCCGCAAGTCGCTCATGCAGACGCGCCGGAAGCTGAAACAGTACCTTGAAAAGGAGGGGCTGCTATGACAAACCGACAGCTGAAAGACATGATGCGCGATATTGCACCGCGCTATCAGCAGGAAGCCGATGCCCGTGCGGAATCGGCTGCGCCTGCAAAAAAGAATGTATGGCTGCCTGCTGCAATCGGTGCGGCGGCGGTCTGCTGCGCAGGCATTGCGGCGGTCGTGATGCTGCCGCATCTGCACAATGACCTGATTCCTGCGGATTCCGCCGTACAGGACATCAGAGAGGTCTCGGAGGCGCCTGAAAGTCTGGAATCCTCTGAGACAGATTACGGAAACGAGCACATTGCAAACATTGAGTTTAATGATCTGACAAACGGGATCATGCGCATTGTGGCGCCGGCTTATGCGCCCTGCGCCTATACGCCGACTGCGGAGGAACAGCGGGAAATCGCAAAGGCATTCATGGAATCCGAATGGGTGCCGGCTTCTGATACGCAGATTCCCGACGGCGAATCTGTGAGCCTGTATATCTATGACCCGCAGGCACCGATGGTGCTGACATTCTATATGAATCGTCAGGTGCGGGTATCGACAGACGGGTTCAGTGCGAACGGCGTGCTTTACGAGCCGCCGCAGAACGCATGGAAAGCGGTGCGCAGGGCATCCATGCACGACGGCGAATCGCTGCTGAAACGCCTGACATGGTGCGGTATGGAATCACTCAGCACACCAAAATTCTGGGATAATTTCTCAATCAATCCCAGAGAATGCGACATGATGACGCAGGACGGGCTGTTCTTCAAAATGAGCAACAGCGTCGATTATTTCGGCAGAGTTTCCGGCAGGGTTCTGCATGGCTCGGATACCAGTCCGGATGCGCCGTATCCGTATACGCTTATAATCGCAGATTATCAGTATAATCTGGATATGGGAACCGCTTATGAGAGTATCACCCAGTATTCCGGCAATTCTCTGGATGATATGGCAGACAAACAGCTTGAGGCGCTGTATCATGACTGCGACATGGTCTATGCCTGCGACGGCTCAATGATCTATCAGACCGTGACAAACAACACAGAGTATCAGGTCACGCTCGGCGGCAGGCACCGCTGCGAATTCAGTCCGCCGATTGAAAATGACAACCGGCATTCCATGCTGGACGGCATAGACTGCTGGAACTACCGCAGAGCCGTCAGCTACGGCTCCTGCGCAAAGGAGTGTCTGTATCCGGAGGAGCGCATTCTCGGTTTCCTCTATGACTTTGACAACTGGGAGATTACCGGCGAAAAGCAGGCGACCGGCGGCAGGATGTGCTCTGTTGTAAAGGGGCATCTGACCGGTGACTACAGCCGGAAGCTCAATGTCGTGGATTTTACGTTCCTTGTCGATCAGGAGACCGGTATTCTTCTGGAGTATCTGGGCTATGATGCAGCCGGAAAGCTCTCTGAATTTGTCATGACCGAGAATCTGAAATTCGGCGACAATGCAGACATCGTGCAGAGCTTTGATGCGACCGGACTGAAAAAGACAGAGGGCTCGCTGCCGGATGAGTTCATCGAGCAGATCAATGCGGCAGAGGGTTCAACAATCAATCCGAATGATACCGCTGCAAAGCAGACGACCGCAGCCGGTTCGTCCAAATCCGGCACATCGCAGAAAACATCCGCCACGAAAACAACAACCACAACCGCAGTTACGACAACTGCAAATCAGAACGCGAAGACCTATGAGGAAAAGCAGAAGGCTGCGATGGACGCGATCCTTTCGCATATCACCGATGCACCGTATGAGGACGTTCTGACTGATGAGATCGCCGATCTCTATTATTTCGGGTATCGCTGGTATCCGCATCAGGACTTTGTCGAGACGATGCTTTCGTGGAATCAGCGGCATCCGATTGAGCTGCTGCGCAAAATCGACGATCACCGCATGTACGGTATCCAGAAAATGCAGCAGGGCGGTCTGCTCTACACCTTCTATCAGGATCATTGCATGACGCATACGGCATGGATGTCGAAAACGCTCTCCTACAGCGATTTTGCGGATATCCATATCGGCGATACGGACAAAAAGGTTGCGGCGCTGGAGCCGGTTACAGAGGAATGGGCAGGCCGCGCAATGGCAACCGACAGCCTGCATCCGGTTTATGACGGCTTTACGCAGGAGCTTCTGCTGACAGACGGTTTCCTCGAGATCCATTATAATATGGAGGAGAAACCGAACGGCGAGATCGGCGACTGGATCATCACGGATATGAAGTTCTATCCGGATTTCAAGCTGGAACTTGATTACGGTATGCCGCAGCTGACGGTCTATGATTATTCGATTCTGCCGGAGGATTATCCGAAATAAGCTGCGCATAAAAAGCACCGCGAGCCATGAACAGTTCGCGGTGCTGATTTTTTATTATGCATCGGCGGAGGGCACTGCCTGCCCGACTGTTAAGGTTGCCGTGCCGTCTTCGGATGCATCGGCGAGGGCGGCAAGCGACCGGAGATCATAGGCAAAATCGCCGTCCTTGCAATGGATCAGAATGGAGCTGCCTGCTTCTGCTACAGCGTGTGTGCTGGTTTTCGACCATAAGGATTTATGCCGGAGATAGTTCAAATTTACGAGCGGCAGCATGTAAACAGAATACAGCGCGTAATCCGAAACATACGGCGTATAGAAGGTTTTTCTGTCCGAATCCTCGGTCATATCCGCGCCGTGTGTTTCAACACGAATGGAGAGACACTTGCCGTCAAGCTCCACGCTGACCATTTCATAGAGCGTGCCCTGAGCGCCGTCTTTGATCGCTGCCTGTGCATCTTCATAGGTCCAGTACCGGTTCAGCCCCTTGCCGGGATGCTTTTCATCATAATTGTAAATATCCCAGTAGGTGCTGATATGCATTTCGATCTGGTCGGAGCGGAGCAGAAAACCCTCAAGGCAGAACGTATGAAACAGCCACACGAACAGCACCGCCGCAATCACTGCAATCAGGATATTCCGCATGCCGCGCTTTTTGACGGCTTGCAGCGGCTTGATATCCTCCGGCGCTGTGATCGCAGGTGTACCGGATTCCTGTATCATCGCATACTGCGCGGCACAGCTTTCGCATTCTGCAAGATGTGCTTCCAGCTCTGCAGCGGTCTCCTCCGAGGTCAGATGCTCCGCATAGAGCGGCAGCAGATCGGCTGCAATATGGCATTTCATATCTCCTCATCCTCCTTTAGCTTTTGCTTGGCGCGGTAGAAATTAACGCGCGCCCAGTTTTCGGATTTCCCGAAAATCTCCCCGATTGTGCGGAATGAGAGCCCTGCCGCGGCGCGCAGCAGAATCAGCTCCTTTTCCTGCTCCGGCAGACCGTGCAGCCTGCGCAGCAGCGTGACGGAGATTTCGCGCGATTCTGCTGTTTCATCCGGCGGCGGTGCAGGATCGGGCTGCTCGGGGATTTCCATACCCGAAGGATGCGATTTTCTGCGCCGCAGCTCGGATTTCCAGAGGTTCTTCGCAATGCCGCAGAGCCATGCATAGACCGTCGATCTGCCTTCAAACCGGTTCAGATGCCGGATTGCCTGACAGAATGTCTCCTGTGTCAGCTCCTCTGCGGTATCCGGATCGTTGCAGAGCGTCATCAGATAGAGATAGACCCTTTTGCCGTATTCGCGGTAATAGCTTTCGATGTCAGCGGTCATTGCTTCGCCTCCTTTCCTATATATGAGTTGCATGAAACGCCGATTCGTTACAGTTTTTCCGAATTCCTGTTCCGGCTTTGTGCCCATTGCGGCAAACCGGAGTTTATCGGTGCGGTATGGGATATGCTGAGGGCTCCGCCCCCAATATAAACCACACCATATCAACAAATCCCGACTTGCAGCAGCGGCACAAAACCGAAGCGGGATTGAGAAAAAAGCTGCACAGATTTTGCGGTCTGTGCAGCTTTCGCTGAATCAGTAATCGGTCAGAAGATTCGGATAGATTGACAGTGGACTGCCTGCCTCGGTGAACGGATATGCCTTGAATTCGCCCGTATTGACATTATATTCGATATAGCAGCCGCAGGGATAGGTCAGCTGTGATGCATCCTTGCCGGTGCAGGTATCGCAGAACAGTTTAGAGGTATACTTTTGATTGTTGTCTGCGGCATCCGTGACATCAAACTGCATGACCTCCTCGGTCTTGGCAAAGCCGGGGAATTCGGGCGCATTGTTTTTGACAAAGACCTGCTGTGTTTCGCCGAGGGTCTTGAAGGTCAGCGTGAGCTTCTTGGCACCGTCTGCATCGAGAAATTCGCCGCTGTCGCCGACAAAGGATGTGTCAATCGTAATCGGCTTGGTAAAATGCGTTTTTGCGCGGTCGATATCGGATTTCCGCTGGACTTCGTCCTCCGGTCTTTCATTCATAAAGTAGGCGACGGCACGAATCTGCATTTCATAGGATTTGGAACGAATCACCGGTGTTTTGTCGATGTACTTTTCATCGTGTGCGCCGTCGGTTGTGCCGTCGGGCCATTTCGGGGTATTGCCGGCAATCGCATCGGTATAGAAGATCAGGATATTCTGCGCATCGGCGGAATCAATCGTGTTGTCGCCGTTGATATCGCCCGCAGCCCATGCGGCGGGCAGCACATCACCCGGAACGGCTGCAAGAATATCGGCATAGATATTCAGCGTGAGCTGTGCGTCGGTAATATCGACCTTGCCGTCACCGCTGACATCGCCGCGCGGACGGGCATAGCGGGGGAAGCCGATGACATCGACCGGAACCTTCTTTTCGATTTCCAGATTCGATTCAGAGGCCAGCAGCTCCGGTGCATCGCCGGCGTTGTCATCCGCAGCATGCAGATATTTGCCGCAGAAGGAATAGATCGTTTTGAAGAAAACCTCATTCTTTGCGTAATCCGGATTTTCGATCTTGAAATCCTGCGTATACGTATAGACACAGGGGCTGTTGTAAATTTTGCCCGTGCTGATCTCAATGGTGTAGTCGCCCGGCTCGGCAGGAAAAACATAGATATCGTTAGGATCGCACTGAATGTCGGATTCATAGAGCAGAAGATTCTTGCGCTCCGGCGAATGCTGCGTGATTTTGATATGCGTATTATTATAGAACAGTCCGAAGAATCGGATTTCATCCTTGCCCAGCGGCACAAAATCCGGACAGACCGATGTGACGGTGGTCAGTTTTGCGTCAGTCGGCGATGCCTGATTCTCCTCCGCATAAGCAGGAAGCGCAGAAGCCATTGCGCCTGCACAGCAAAGTGCCGTGACCGCTGCGGATATGTGTTTCATCAGTGCTTTCATGTTGCATTCCTCATTTCTGATCGTACTTCGGCGAAAAAACGCTCTATTCAGTATAACACAATCACGAGGTTTTGTCAAATCTCTGATGCGGGCGCAAAAAATGAAGCAGCGGCAAGAGAATCCGCTGCCACATGGCTGAAATTCGCCGAAAGCCGCCAAATCTGACGCGAAACGCGGAATATCAGACTTGCATTTTTCAACTGAATATATTATAATAGTTGTAATTGGCTTTTTACATCAGAAAGGAAACATACATGATCTATCTCATAGTGATACTGGTTTTGATGCTCTGCTCAGCGCTTTTTTCTGCCTGCGAGACGGCATTTTCCAGTGTCAACAAGATTCGCCTGAAATCCGATGCGATGCAGGGGAATCAGCGTGCCGCAAAGGCGCTTGCACTCGCGGAATCCTTTGACCGCGCACTGACAGCGATCCTCATCGGCAATAATCTCGTGAATATTCTCTCTGCCTCGCTCTGCACGATTCTCTTTACAAAATGGTTCGGCGAGGGCAGCGTCGGCTTCTCGACGCTGGCAATGACCGTGCTTGTCCTGATCTTCGGCGAGATTCTGCCGAAGAACTACGCGAAAAATCACGCCGAAAAAATGGCGCTCTTTTTTGCTGCGCCGCTGCGCGCACTGATCTGGATTCTGACGCCGCTGATCTTCCTGTTCAATCAGCTTGCAAAGCTCGTCTCGAAAAAAGGCGAAGAACCCTCTGTGACCGAGGATGAACTCAAGGTCATCGTCGATCAGATTGAGGAGGAGGGCGTACTCGAGGAGCAGGAGAGCGATCTGGTCCGCTCGGCGCTGGAATTTGACGAAATCTCCGTCGATGAAGTGCTTGTGCCGCGTGTGCGCGTGACGGCAATTCCGAAGGAGACGCCGATTCCGGAAATCAAACAGATTTTCCTTGCAGAGCGCTATTCCAGACTGCCGGTCTACAATGATACGATTGATGATATCATCGGATTTATCACCGAAAAGGATTTCTTCGGGCTGCTCGAGAGCGGCGGCACCGAAATCACGCCGATCATCAAAAATGTTTTGCGTCTGCCGGAATTTGCGCGGATCAGTGAGGCGATGAAGCAGATGCAGCGCGCAAAATCCCATATTGCGATTGTTGTCGATCAGTACGGCGGCACGAAGGGCATTGTGACGCTTGAGGATATCATTGAGGAGCTGGTCGGTGAGATTTATGACGAAGCAGATGAGGTCATACCGATGCTGACGAAATGCGGTGACAACAGCTATGAGGTTTCCGGCGAGCTTTCGATTGCCGATCTCTGTGATGCGCTGGAGCTGCCTGAGAGCCGGATTGTTACGGAATGTACCTCTGTCGGCGGCTGGCTGACCGAGCTCGCAGGGCATATCGCAGAGGAGGGCGAATCCGTCAGCGGTGACTGGTTCCGCATGACCGTTTTGCAGATGCAGGAGCAGCGCGTGCAGCGGATTCTGCTTGAACTGACCGAGCCTGATCCGGATGCAGAGCATGAAAACGCGGCGGTTGAAGCAGCAGTCAGCGGCGGCTGATGTGCAGAAAACTGCTGATAACCTGTTAAAACAAAATTATTTCTCGAAAAGTTGTACGGAAACGTGCAACTTTTTTGTTTTTGGCGGCAGTATTTGGGAGCAGTCGGGATCAGGCAGCGATTGCAGCGGCATCTGCCGCAGAGGGAGTGCAGCGCTGTCGTCCGGCAGGAGAGGAGGAGGCTATGGAACTCAGAATCAGGGTACGGCAGCTGCATGCGGAGCCGGAATCCGAAGGACTCTACGGCGTCTGCGGCAACAGCGGCGATACGGTCCGGTTCGATTTCGATGAAGAATGGGCGCTGTATCCGGAGAAAACTGCGATTGTCGTCTTTGCTTCGGAAACGGGGCGGTGCGTCACGGAAATTCCGTTTTCAGGGGATTGCTGCGTGCTGCCGCTGGTCGAACGGACATCGCTTGTGCGGATCGGCGTTTCCGCAGGCGATATCCGCACGGCTGCCTTTGCGCGGATTCCGTATGCGGCATGCATCACGGATATCATCGCGGAGGAGATGAATCCGCAGGCGGATATTTATGACAGGCTGCTTGCGGAGCTGATGCACAGCGGGACGCAGGATATCTGTCGGGGCGGATATCTCGTGACGGCGGACGGTGATTATCTTGCGACCGCGGCAGGGGACTATCTGATGACAAAGGAGTGAAAGAATGGCAGACAGAAAAATCAATACCGGTCTGACCGAGGCACAGGTGCACGAGGCGTTTTCCCGCGCGCTGCATGATCTGACTGATGCGCAGGTGCGGGCGCTTGTCTCTGCGGAGACGGTTTGCAGGCAGGAGGGTGACGAGGCACTCGGCAATGCGATTGTGACACTGGAAACATCGCTGCTCGATGAAATCGACACGCGGCATGCTGCGGACGAAAAGCATGCTGCTGCGCTCGGAGGTCTGATTGACGGCGGCGCAAAGAACCGCGCAACCGTAAACAATACGAGCGGTACGCGCAATGTCGTCATCCCCGTCAGCCTTCCCGCCGGAGAGTATGTGATCCGGTTCGGCGAGATTGCCTCGACCGATACGGAAGCATCAGTCTGCCGCGTGGCACTGGCGGATGCGTCCGATACGGCAGTCTGGTCGGGCGGCACAACGCGCGGCACGGACAAGTCGATCAGCGTGACAATCGGGCAGGCGGCTGCGATGCTCTATGTGTACGCATCGGATAACTACAGCCATTCATCCGGCAAAACGGTGACGGTCAGTGATCTGATGATCTGCACGAAGGCGGACTGGGATATCTCGCAGGCATATGTGCCGTACTGTCCGACCATGCCGGAGCTATATCAGATGATTCTTGCACAGAATGTTCGCAGGGGAGCGGAGGCTGCCGATGCGTGAGCTGCATATTACTGTGCGCAGCAGAATCGCACAGCTGACCGGACAGACGGAGATCGTCTGCGGCAACAGCGATTATGCCGCGGTATTCGATCTCGATGCAGAATGGGATGCGTATCCGGTGAAAACCATGCGCGCGGTCTGGAAGGATGCGGATACCGGCAAAATGCTGTATGCGGATGTGCTGTTTGAGGGCAGCCGCGCCGTACTGCCGCCGGTTTACCGGACAGCGCAGGTGCTGCTCGGCATCTATGCCGGCGATATCCGGACGAGCACACCTGTGCGGATTCCGTGCTGTGTCGCCGGACACAATGCGCATCCGGAACCGGCGCAGGATATTTACGTACAGCTGCTGAATCTGATGAAGCGGCTGCAAACAGAGCAGACCTATGCAGGCGCGGCGGTTGAAATCTGCTGCGGTGCATCGGGAATCAGCGGAGCAGCAATGCAGGAAGGAGCGGTCTGAATGGCAGAAGCAAGAGTCATTGCAAGTGCAGCGGATTTGTATCAGGTGCTGTGCGACAGTCAGCTGTTTGACAGTGTGGAGCAGACGGCATCGGGTCAGGTGCTTGTCTGTTACGATGCGGCAGGACATGCCGTGATGCGGACAACCGGCTATCAGGATATTGCGTTTTATGCAGATGCGGATCATGCGGTGTCGGATACGTCGCTCGGTTTGATCAGCCGTGCATATCTTTGCGGCAGCGGCGTTATCCTGACGAAGTATTATACCGGTACAGTCCGGAGAATCTTCGTGCTGACGAAAACGAATACCGGTGCGCCGTCTTTGGTTCACGTCAATGTGGACAACAGCAGCTGGATCGCGGTCACATGGGGCGATCAGCCGACGCTGGAGTATAAGACGATGACCGCAGTGCGCGCGGATCAGTATGCGCTGATGCCGTATGTGACGAATGCAGCGCTCGGCATCAATTCCTATACGCCGGATGCGTTCTATGCGGTGCTGCATACCGGAAATGATCTGCCGCGCAGCTTTACAATGCACGGCGAGCGCTGGTTCGCGGTCGGCAAGGCGGTGCTGCGCGACAATCCGCAGACATGATCCTGTCGCAGCCGGAGCGGATTCTGCATATAGTATGATGACGGGGCTGCGGCATACGGTGCAGGAGAGCCGGCGCAGACTCCGTTCCGGTGAGAGAAAGGATGAGCAGAATGTTCAAACCGAGACTGACAAAGCCAGAGTCCGGCAATCCCTACTATAATACTGTTGCGAACGGCGGATATTCGACGGCAATCGTCGGCAGTCCGCGCGATCCCGGCTGCAATGTCCTCGCAAACTGCGTCGGCTATGCGGCAGGACGGTTCAATGAGATCATCGGGCAGGGGCGGTTTGTCTATTTCAATTATCCGCCGAATGCCGAGGATTTCTATGATACGGCTGTGTCGCAGGGACTCGAGGTCGGCAGGACACCGCGCACCGGCGCACTGATTGTCTGGGCGAAAGGGAAAACATGGACCTCTGCGGACGGCGCAGGGCATGTTGCCGTGGTGGAGCAGATTAATTCCGACGGCAGCATCATCACATCGGAGAGCGGTTACGGCTCCGCAACGCCCTTCTGGACCGCGCACCGCGAGAATCAGAACGGCAACTGGGGCGCAGGGACGCAGTATCGCTTTCTCGGATTTGTCTATCTGCCGGACAGCGTACCGGCGGGGCTGATCCGGAAGGGTGATTCCGGCAATGCCGTCCGCTGGATGCAGGAGAAGCTCTGCATCCACGGCTATCTGCGCAGCAGTGAGATCGACGGGTATTTCGGAAGAATCACGCTCGGCGGTCTGCTCGCGTTCCAGTTTGAGCACGGTCTTGCCGTAGACGGCATCTGCGGCAACGCGACCAAAGCAGCGCTGATCGCATAATATGACAGAAAACCGCGGAATGCATGGGTCAAACCCAGCGTTCCGCGGTTTTTTATACTATTTATGAATGCGATGCGAACGGAAAACGGCGCAGAATTTGCAAAAATGCTGCGATCAGAACCGCCCTGACCGGAAAAACGGCATCGTATTCCGGAATCTGACCAGCCAAGAAATCACACTGCCCATTTTATGCGAAGAAAATTGCACATCAGCCGGAAAACGAACCAAAGATTGCCTGATTTTCCAAAAATTGCGGCGCAATTTTTGCACGGTAAGCGTTTTGCGCGGTTTGTACAAATCAGATGAGAGATAATCTATCATCTTGTACAGAAACCGGTTACTCTGAGATCGGCAGTTCACCGGTTGAGCAATAGAAGCGCTGATAGCTGGAAGGCGTGCAGTGCTTGAATTCCTTGAAGATGCGGTTGAAGGTTGAGAGACTGGAGAAGCCTGCGCGCATCGCAACCTCGGTGATCGGAATGGAAGGATCAAGCAGCAGCATTTCCGCAGCGCGCGTCCGGCGCATGTTGATGTACTGGATATAGGACATTGAATTGTACTGCTTGAAGATACGCGAGAAATGGAACTTGCTGTAGCCTGCAATATCCGCGAGCTTGTCCAGCGAAATGTCATACATATAGTTCTGGTCGATATACTTCATCACGAGCTTGAATTTTTCGCTGTACTGCAAAATCTTTTCCTTTGCGCAGGCGAGCGACTGGCGGCTCATTTCGATCTGGTATTCGCGGACTGCAACAAGCAGATTGATCAGGTTCATATAGATGCGGACATCGGAAATTTCCGAATTTGCGTAATATTCAGAGTATATATCAAGAATCTGCTTTTTCGCCAGAAGATAGACATCACGGTTTGTATCCGGCGTAATGAGCAGCGTCGTCTGAAACACCGGAAGGATCGCTTCGAGTGCAGATACGTTGCTGATGACGCTGTTGTCGCACTGGAAAATGATGCGTCTGCCCGCCTGCGGCGGAAGCGTATGCAGCTCACCGGGCGGAATGATAATGATATCCCGTTCCTGAAGGATGTACTCGGCATCACCGGTCTTGACGGTAAACGGATTTTCAATCGGCATAATGATCTCGACGGCATTGTGCCAGTGCATCGGATAAAACTCCGTCTCATTGTTGTCATACAGCATGACAAACCGTTTGTTTTCGTATTCGACGGTTTCGTAATCACCGGAAAGATTTTTGATCATTTTTGGTCTCCTTTCCAGAACAATTCATGGGCGGATCGTTCATAATTTGCGGTTTCAAATTGCCGGGCGGCAATTCTGTTCGTTTATATTATAGCGCAAAGTAACAATTTTGTAAAGAAGTTTCCGCGATTTTGTGGCGAGTGCGCAAAAATCAGCAAGTTTTTCGCAATTTTTGATTAGCCTATTTGTTAGACATCGTATATAATACAGTTAAAGCGGAAAGGAGCAATATATGGCGATTCTATGCAATGAGATTTCCTACCAGAATTTCGGCAGATGCATCTGCCTGGAAAACGGCGTCATCAGGCTCATCGCAACCCTCGATGTCGGACCGCGCATCATTTACTTCGGTACCCGCGGAAACGGCAACATCCTGTTTGAGGATGTGCGCAGAGATTTCTGTGAGCTGACAAAGGGCTACGGTACATGGTATGCCTACGGCGGTCACCGGCTCTGGTCCGCACCCGAGGTCATGCCGGAAACCTACTATCCCGATAACAGCAAGGTCGAATGGGATTATTCCGGCGGCGTTCTGACGCTTACCCCGAAGGCGACGCCCTTCGGAAAGCAGTTTATTCTTTCCGTGAAAATGTCCGAAGGCAATTCGGTGCAGATTCGCAATGAGATTCGCAATATCTCAGAGGAGCCTGCCGTGTTCGCACCGTGGTCCGTAACCGGACTTGCAGGCGGCGGCACGGAGTTTGTTCCGCTCAGCACAGAGCAGACAGGCTTTCTTGCAAACCGCACCATTGCACTCTGGAGTTATACCGATATAAAGGACAGCCGTTTTACGCTGACGGATTCCTATGCGACGCTGCGGCATGATACCGAGGCGTCGAAATCCTTTAAGGTCGGCTTCAATGTCACTGAGGGCTATGCGGTCTACTGCGCAGGCAATCAGATTTTCAGGCTGACGTTTGGCGGCTATGACGGTTCGGTGCAGTATCCGGATTTTGCCTGCAATTTTGAGACATTTACAAATAAGCATTTTCTGGAATGCGAGCTGCTCGGCGCGCTGTGTGCATATCAGCCCGGCGAGTCGGCGGTCATTGAGGAGACATGGGAAATCCGTGAAACCGATCTGATGCCGGAGCAGGTTATCGCATCCCTGATAAAAGAACGGTAACACGTTCTGATATATATATATTTCTTCAGAAGCGACGAAAGCCACGACTGATGAAACGGGAGGTACTGTATTGGAAAAATTCCGTGATGAGAAGCTGACTGCGCAGGAGCGTGCGGAAGATCTGGTTGACCGGCTGACAACCGAGGAGCAGGCGGCTCAGCTCATTTATGATGCACCGGCGGTCGAGCGTCTCGGCATTCCGGCGTATAACTGGTGGAATGAGGGTCTGCACGGTGCGGCACGCGCCGGTGTGGCAACGATGTTCCCGCAGGCGATTGCAATGGCTGCGATGTTCGATCAGAATGCCGTGAAACGCGCAGGTGAAATCGTTTCAACGGAGCAGCGTGCAAAGCACAATGAATTTGCAAAGCACGGCGACCGCGATATCTATAAAGGACTTTCGATCTGGTCGCCGAATATCAATATTTTCCGCGACCCGCGCTGGGGCAGAGGACAGGAAACCTACGGCGAAGATCCGTTCCTGACATCCGAGCTCGGCAAGGCGTTTGTCAACGGCCTGCAGGGCGATGACAAGGAGCATCTGAGAACCTCCGCCTGTGCAAAGCATTTCGCAGTGCACAGCGGTCCGGAGGCAGTCCGGCATTCCTTCGATGCGAAGGCGAATGCGCATGATATGGAGGATACATACCTTCCGGCATTCCGTGCGCTGGTACAGGATGCAAAGGTTGAGAGCGTCATGGGCGCGTATAACCGCGTCAACGGCGAGGGTGCCTGTGCAAGCTCCGTGCTTCAGGAGAAGCTGAAGGAATGGGGCTTCGACGGACACTTTGTTTCCGATTTCGGTGCGCTCGAGGATTTCCACACAAATCACGGTCTGACGGCATCCGCTGAGGAGACTGCGGCGTCTGCAATCAAGAGCGGCTGCGATCTCAATGCCGGCAGAGTTTACGATAAGCTGATAGACGCGCTGAATGCAAGGCTGATCTCAAAGGAAGACATCCGCAAGGCATGCGTTAACGTCATGCGGACGAGAATCCGTCTCGGCATGCTGGATCAGCATACGAAATATGACGATCTGCCGTATTCGATTGTGGCATGCAGGGAGCACAAGGATCTTGCACTCGAGTATGCAAGAAAATCCATGGTGCTTCTGAAAAACAACGGCATCCTGCCGCTGGATGCATCGAAGTATCAGACAATCGGCGTGATCGGACCGAATGCAAACAGCCGCGCAGCACTCGAAGGCAACTACTGCGGCACGGCTGACCGCTATATCACATTCTTAGAGGGCATTCAGGATGCCTTTGACGGCAGAGTCCTCTGTGCAGAGGGCTGCCACCTCTACAAAGACCGCGTCAGCAATCTGGCAAGAGCAAATGACCGCCTTGCAGAAGCGGAGACCGTCGCAGAGCAGTCTGATCTCGTGATCCTCTGCCTCGGACTCGACCCTTATATCGAGGGCGAGGAGGGCGATGCAGGCAATGAGTTCGCTTCCGGTGACAAGATCGACCTGCGGCTGCCGGAATCCCAGCGTCTGCTCGTTTCCAAAGTCATGGAAAAGGGAAAGCCGGTCATTATCGTTGCTGCGGTCGGCAGTGCGATCAATGTTGAGGCTGACTGCGACGCTGTCATTCATGCATGGTATCCCGGACAGAGCGGCGGCAAGGCGCTTGCCGATATCCTGTTCGGTCAGGTATCGCCGTCCGGCAAGCTGCCGGTGACATTCTATGAAGACGCCGACCGACTGCCGGCTTTTGAGGATTACAGCATGGCAGGACGGACCTACCGCTATACCAGAGACAATATTCTGTATCCCTTCGGATACGGACTGACCTACTCAAAGACCGCATGCTCCGATCTGGAGGTCAGCGGCAGAAAGGTTACAGTCAAAATCACAAACACCGGCAAGACCGATACGGACGATGTCGTTCAGTTCTATCTCAAGGACGACAGTGCCTGTGCGGCGCCGTATCCTTCTCTTTGCGGATTCGTCCGCGTGCATCTTGCAGCCGGTGAGACAAAGACCGCGGAGACTGAGATTCCGGAAATCGCGTTCACATCCGTCGATGAAAACGGTGTGCGTGCGGTGCGCGGCAAAAATTATACGCTGTATGCCGGAACCTGTCAGCCCGATCCGCTGAGCGAACAGCTCACCGGAACCGCGTGTCTGAGCAAAACAATTACCCTTTAATTTCTAATTTTGAACGGAGGAACCATTATCATGAGCGAATTTTTCCCCAATATCGGCAAAATCAAGTTTGAAGGCAAGGACTCCAAGAATGACCTTGCATTCAAGTACTACAACCCCGATGAGATCATTGACGGCAAGCCGATGCGCGAGCATCTCAAGTTTGCGCTGAGCTGGTGGCACACCATGGGCGGCGACGGCACCGATATGTTCGGCGTCGGTACGGCTGACAAGTCATGGGGCGAGACCGATCCCGAGGCAAGAGCAAAGGCGAAGGTCGATGCTGCATTCGAGATCATGGAGAAGCTCTCCATTGACTACTACTGCTTCCACGACCGCGATCTCTCTCCGGAGTATGCAAACCTCGGCGAATCCAACGAGAAGCTGAAGGTTATCGTTGATTACCTCGAGAAGAAGCAGAAGGAAACCGGCAAGAAGCTGCTGTGGGGTACCGCAAAGTGCTTCGATCATCCGCGCTATATGCACGGCGCAGGCACTTCTCCTTCCGCTGATGTCTTTGCTTATGCTGCTGCACAGATCAAGGCTGCGATCGACGCAACCGTTCAGCTGGGCGGCAAGGGCTATGTCTTCTGGGGCGGCCGTGAGGGTTATGAGACGCTCCTGAATACCGATATGGGACTTGAGCTCGACAATATGGCGCGTCTGATGCATCTGGCTGTCGATTACGGCAGAAGCATCGGCTTCGACGGCGACTTCTACATCGAGCCGAAGCCGAAGGAGCCGACCAAGCATCAGTACGACTTCGATACTGCAACCGTTCTGGGCTTCCTCAGAAAGTACGGTCTTGAGAAGGATTTCAAGATGAACATTGAGGCAAACCACGCAACGCTTGCACAGCATACCTTCCAGCATGAGCTGAATGTTGCCCGCGTCAACGGTTTCTTCGGTTCCATCGACGCAAACCAGGGCGATCCGCTCCTCGGCTGGGATACCGACCAGTTCCCGACCAATGTCTATGACACCACACTCTGCATGTATGAGGTCATCAAGGCAGGCGGCTTTACCAACGGCGGTCTGAACTTCGACGCCAAGGCACGCCGCGGCAGCTTCACGCCGGAGGATATCTTCCTCTCTTACATCGCAGGTATGGATGCATTTGCACTCGGTTTCAAGGCTGCCCGCGCACTCATCGCTGACGGCAGACTCGATCAGTTCGTCGCTGACCGCTATGCAAGCTGGAAGACCGGCATCGGCAAGGACATCATCGACGGCAAGGTCGATATGAAGGCGCTGAGCGATTATGCAATCAAGAAGGGTGAGGTTACGGATTCCCTCTCCAGCGGCAGACAGGAGCTCCTTGAATCCATTGTAAACAATGTCTTGTTCAACCTGTAATCAGCAGGTTGTGCAGAATATTTCCGCTGTCCTGACCGGCGGAAAATCCGAATGAAAAAGCTATATAGCACTAGGAGGATGAATTATGAAAAAGGCAATTTCCCTGTTGGCAGTTCTGGCTCTGATGGCCAGCTTCACAGCTTGCGGCGACAGCTCGAATCCCGGCAACGACGGCAGCACTGCTGATTCCCAGGCATCTGAGGTCAAGGAGTCCGAGTCTGAGTCCGAAGTTGAGACCCCGCCTTCCGGCGATAAGGGCGTCATCAATCTCTACGCTTTCACCGATGAAGTTCCGAAGATGGTCAACAAGTTCGTTGAGCTGCATCCTGATTTCGGTTACACCATTAACGACACCCAGATTCCGACCACTGACGGTCTCTATCAGCCGGCTCTGGATCAGGCACTGGCAGACGGCAGCGTTGACATGTTCGCTGCTGAGGCTGCATTCGTTCTGAAGTACACCCAGGGCGAAGGCTCCAAGTATGTTGCTCCGTATGAGGATCTCGGCATTGACCTCAACGAGGTTAAGACTTCTGAGATCGCACAGTATACCGTTGATATCGGTACCAATCCGGACGGCAAGCTCGTTGGTCTGGGCTATCAGGCAACCGGCGGTGCGTTCATCTATCGTCGTTCTATCGCAAAGGATGCTTTCGGTTCTGAGGAGCCGGCAGACGTCCAGAAGGAAATCGGACCGGGCTGGGAAAAGTTCTTTGAGGCAGCTGAGAAGCTGAAGGCAAAGGGCTACGGCATCGTTTCCGGTGACGGCGATATGTGGCACGCTGTTGAGAACAGCTCCGATAAGGGCTGGGTCGTTGACGGCAAGCTGACGATTGATCCGAAGCGTGAAGAGTTCCTCGACTTCTCCAAGAAGCTCATGGACAACAACTATCACAATGATACCACTGACTGGACTGACAACTGGTATGCTGATATGGCAGGTACCGGTGAGAAGCAGGTTCTCGGTTTCTTCGGTCCGGCATGGCTGATCAACTACGTCATGGCTGGCAACTCCGGCGGTGAGAAGCCGGGCGAAGGCACCTACGGTGACTGGGCAGTCTGCGAACCGCCTGTCGGCTTCTTCTGGGGCGGCACATGGGTTCTCGGTACCAAGGACAGCGACAAGAAGGAAGCTGTCGGTCAGATCATCGAGTGGATCACCCTCAATACCGATGAGGACGGTCTCCAGTACATGTGGGCAAACGGCACGTTCGCTCCGAACGAGGACGGCACGCCGGGTACCAAGGATACTGTCGGTTCCAATGTTGTTATGAAGAAGTCCAACGGTGAGGTCTCCTTCCTGGGCGGTCAGAACATGTTTGATGTATTCGTTCCGGCTAACGAGAACGCAACCGGTAAGAACCTCACTCCGTATGATGAGGACATCAACTCTCTGTGGCGTGACCAGGTCCGTCAGTATGCACACGGCGAGAAGGATCGTGACACGGCTCTGGCTGACTTCAAGCAGGCTGTCTCCGACAAGCTCGATATCGAAGCTGCTGAGTAATTCTGAATCTGAAATGCACGTTTGAAACTGAAACCTTAGCATAAATTCGCTGCAAGGGGCGGGGTGTCACCCTAAGGGCACTCCGCTCCGCAAGCAGCATCCGAAAGGAGGCATTTACTTTGACCGGCAGTCAAAAGCATCTCAAAGGAATGTCTTATGCCAAGTACGGCTATTTATTCGCACTTCCCTTTATTCTGATTTTTCTGATCTTCACACTCTATCCGACGATTTATACCTTCGTGCTCGCATTTACCGATGCACACGGTGTCGGCAATGAAGTCAAGTTTCTTGATGAACCGTTTAGCAACTTTACCAAGATTCTGACAAACAAGACCTTTATTACGTGTTTTAAGAACACGGTCAAACTCTGGATTATGAATTTTATCCCGCAGATCACACTCGCAATGTTGCTGACTGCGTGGTTTACTGCCCGTCGTGTGACCGTCAAGGGACAGGGTCTCTTTAAGGTTCTGTTCTATATGCCGAATATTATCACGGCGGCGACGATTGCAATTCTCTTTAACGCACTGTTCCAGTATCCGAAGGGACCGGTCAACGATATCATTATGGGTATCGGACTCCGCGATTCTGCGTTCTACTTCCTGAACAGCAAATCTGCTTCACAGATGCTGGTTGCATTCATTCAGTTCTGGATCTGGTACGGCAACACGATGATCGTTCTGATCTCCGGTGTTCTCGGTATCAGCCCCGATATCTATGAGGCAGCTGACATTGACGGCGCAAACAGCGCACAGATCTTCTTCCAGATCACAATTCCGAACCTCAAGACCGTTCTGCTCTATACGCTTGTTACGAGCCTCATCGGCGGTCTCAATATGTTCGATATTCCGAAGCTGTTTAACCGCGGCGGTCCGGATAACGCAACGGCAACTGCCAGTGTGTTCATCTACGACAAGGCATTCACAGGTAAGCAGCTCTTTGCACAGGCTGCTGCTGCAAGTATCTTCATGTTTATCATCATCGCTGCATGCTCTGCACTGCTCTTCTACATTATGCGTGATAAGGACGCAATCGCAATGGAGAAGATGAAGAAGGCAGAACTGAAAGCGAGAAGAAAGGGGGCTTCCGTCCTGTGAGCCAGAAAGCATCAAGCCGGAAAGGTTCCCTTGCATACAAGATTTTGCAGTATGTTGTATGCATTCTGCTTGCATTCCTGAGCCTTTTCCCGTTCATTGTCATGATCGTGAATGCGACGAGAAGCTCGAATCAGATTCAGTCTCACGCACTTTCGTTCATTCCGTCGCACTACCTCATGAACAATATGAAGGTTCTGACGACAAAGACCTTCCACCCGCTGGTCGGTTTCAAAAACTCCGCGATTATTTCCATTTGCGCAACCGCACTGAGCGTCTACTTCTCGACGCTGACCGCATATGCAATCGTTGCATATGACTGGAAGCTGAAAAAGGGATTTTTTGCAGTGATCATGGCTATCATGATGATTCCTGCAACCGTTTCCTCGATCGGTTTCTATCAGTTCATGTACAAGATCGGTCTGACGAATAACTTTGCTGCGCTGATTCTGCCGGCAATCGCCGCACCTTCCACAGTATTCTTTATGCGTCAGTACATGATTCCGGCGCTGCCGATGGAAATTGTCCAGTCTGCCCGTATCGACGGTGCAGGTGAATTCCGTACCTTCAACCAGATCGTGCTTCCGCTTTGTAAGCCGGGCATGGCAACACAGGCGATCTTCATCTTCGTGTTCCAGTGGAACAACCTGTTCATGCCGATGATCCTGCTTACCCAAAAGGAAAAGTGGACCATGCCGATGATGGTCAGCCAGCTCAGCGGCGATATGTATAAGACTGAGTATGGCGCAGTTTATCTCGGACTTCTGCTGACGGTTCTCCCGATTTTCGTGATTTACTTCCTTCTCTCGAAGTACATCATCGCGGGTGTTGCCCTCGGCGGTGTCAAGGAATAATCCCTATTCCTTCATATATCAGAATAATCTGGTAAGTTTCCCCCCTCTCTACTTCATTTCCATGTTGCCGGCCCGTCTGAATGCTGCGTCAGACGGGTCGGTTTCGTTGTGCAATTTTTGATATGTAAGATTATGCACAGCCTGCCGAATTATTTGAACCTGCAAACGCCTCGTTTATGCAAATTGTAATAATTTCCTTATAATTTGCGAATTGTAATATTTTAGATGCTGTATCGAAATATGCTCAAAACTATGCAGATTCGTGCATTTTATGATATTACTTTGCTGCCGGGTGCTGTGGATGGTATCGTTTTACCTTCCGAAACAGGCACTTAATATCGCAATAATGAAGTGGTATTTACAGCGGGAATGTGCTATATTAAAGATGGTACAGGACATCTTTGCAAATGCACATGCAGAGATGCTGGTTACATCCTTTCTCATACCGGTTTTACCGGTCAATCGGAACAACTCTCCTGCGGCGTACCCTCTCTACGCAGGAGAGATTTTTTTTGCTGTGTCACGATTGCTCCCATACAAATAAGCCGCTCAGCGCATGATTCGTGCGCATGAGCGGCTGTTTGTTTATTGTGGATTTTGCGGCTGCACAGCGATTATTTTAGAATCTCATCCCAAGGTGTCGGGTTGCCGGAAACGGAATTTTCGACGTAGTAGAGCAGGATAAACTGTGCATCCTCAATCGAGAGCTGATGATCCAGATTGACATCGACGGCGGTCATCTGATCTTCGTTCAGTCCGCTCTCGAGCCCAGCCATGGAGGCGGTATAGGCGGTGAGTGCGAGCTGCGCATCCTCTATGCTGACTGTGCCGTCGAGATTGACGTCGCCGCGAAGAATGTTCTTCGCAGGCTCTGTTGTCGTTGTGGTGGTCTCAGTTGTCGAAGTAGTGGATGTTGTTTCGGTTGTGGTGGTTTCTGTCGTGGTAGTCTGTGTAGTTGTAGTCTGCGTTGTGGTGGTCTGTGTAGTTGTGGTTTGCGTTGTGGTGGTTACGGTGGTTGTTGTTGTCGTGACTGTAGTTGTGGTCGTTGTTTCGGGTTCGATTACGCCGATTGACTCGAAGCGGTAGTGATACGTATTGGCGTACTCCTCGGCAGGGGAATTCGTATAGCCGCGGATGACACCGTCATAGACATCCACATTCCGGTTCTGCGCTGCATCCTTTTCACGCCGGTTGCTGATCGTGCCGGAATCGTTGCTGATGCGTGTTTTCGGATTCAGCACCGTGACAGATTTCAGATTGCTGTTGTTATGGAAGGTATCATTTTCGACTGCCTTGAGCGTCTTCGGCAGCGTGATTTCCCCGAGCGATTCACAGTTTGCAAATGCACTCGAACCGAGGTCGGTCAGATTGTTGCTGAGCTGAACCTTTTTCAGTGCCTTGCAGTTGCGGAAGGCATTTGTGCCGATCTTTGTGACACTGTCCGAAATGACGATTTCACGCAGTTTTTCGCATCCGTCACACAAGCCGTAGGGGATGTCCGTTATATTCTTCGGCAGCAGCAATACCTCAAGCGATGAGCATTTTTCAAGGCTGCTTGAATCAAAAACGGTATTCGTGCATGCGGAGAAATCGAGCATAATCATTCTTTCGGCAGTGTGAAATGCGCCCCAGTCAACCTTTTCCAGTCCGGCAGGCGCCGTCACAAAGCCGAGATATTTGTTGTTCGAGAAGGCTTCATTCGCAATGCGCTTGACCGTCGCCGGAATCTGATAGGTATTCAGCTTCTTGGCGGGCGGGAACATCAGCAGGGCGGTTTTGTCCTTGTTGAACAGGACGCCGTCCTCGGAGCTGTATGCAGGGTTGTTCGGATCAACCTCAAATGCTTCGAGATTGTCGCTGTATTTGAATCCGGTGACGTCAATGTTGATCACGGTTTTCGGGATGCTGAGCGTGCGGTAGTTGTCGCCGGTTTTGTAATCCGGCAGGATCGACTGTACGGGCTTGCCCTGAATCATCTCCGGAATGATGAGCTTATCCGGATACGGGGCTGCGTCCTGAATCGACGTAATGACAATGTTTCCGTTCTTTTCGAGATATGTATAGCAGTTCGAGCAATCCTGCGGCGAGAAGCGAAGCTGCGGCAGGAGTGTGTTTGCCGTCAGCGGGAGGAAGGTCTTGCCGGTTTCCTCGGCATATGCCTCCGCTGTTGAGCCTGCAAGTCCGCAGATTGTCAGCGATTCGTCGGCGTCGCCGTATTTCCAGAGAATTTTGCAGTCCGGATTCAGAATCGTGATGCGCTTGAGCGAATGTGCCTTTGCATACGCGCGGGTGTCGATCTCCGTGACATTCTCCGGCAGGACCATCTCGGTCAGCTTCGGAAATTCGCCGAAGTTTTCCGTGCCGTCGATCTTGTTGCTGAATGTGTACTCGACGTACTCGGTCTGATATCTGCCGAAGAAGAGCGGATTGCCCTTGAACCACTGCGGCAGCGTGACTGGTTCGAGTGCGGTGCAGTGGAAAAATGCATATTCATCGAGCTGCTTCAGACCGGCAGGCAGTGTGATCTGTTTCAGCGCACAGCAGCTTGCAAATGCATTTGAGCCGATTGTTTCGACGGTGCTCGGAATATTGACTTCCTCCAGAACCGGACAGCCGGTGAATGTCTGCGATTCAATCGCAGTCAGTCCCTCGGGCAGATGCACGCTTTCGAGATGCGGGCACTCATAAAATGCCTGCGGTCCGATCTGTATACCGTCGGGAATCGTGATCGAGCGGATGCGCTGATTGCGGAAGAATGCACGCTCGGAAATCTGACGGACAGGCTTGCCGTCAATTTCTGCCGGAATCTCGACGTCATAGGGCATATCCTCTGTGCTGCCGCCGATGTAAATCAGCGGATGCGCGTGCTCGGTATCCGTAGCCTCGAAATATTCGCCGTAGAGCAGACCGTTGTATGTCGGGACGGATGTGCTGCTGCCGGTTGTCGTTGTGACGCCGGTGCTGCTTGTGGTCGGGGCGGTCGATGTCAGGGATGTGCTGACTGTTGTGCTTGTGACTGTCGTTGTCTGCGTATGGGTGTTTGTTGTCGAGGTGCTCGTGACGGGGGATGTGCTTGTCGCAGAAGTCGCTGTGACAGTCGGCTTGGTCGAAGAAGTGGTCTTTGCTGTGGATGCGGTGGTCGTGCCGGTCGGCTTGGTTGATGAAGTGGTCTTCGCTGTGGATGCGGTGGTCGTGCCGGTCGGTTTGGTCGAAGAAGTGCTCTTCGCTGTGGATGATGTGGTCGTGCCGGTCGGCTTGGTCGAAGAAGTGGTCTTCGCTGTGGACGATGTGGTCGTGCCGGTCGGCTTGGTTGATGAAGTGGTCTTCGCTGTAGATGAGGTGTTCGTGCCGGTCGGCTTGGTTGATGAAGTGGTCTTCGCTGTGAACGATGTGGTCGTGCCGGTCGGCTTGGTTGATGAAGTGGTCTTCGCTGTGAACGATGTGGTCGTGCCGGTCGGCTTGGTTGATGAAGTGGTCTTCGCTGTAGATGAGGTGGTCGTGCCGGTCGGTTTGGTCGAAGAAGTGGTCTTCGCTGTGGACGCGGTGGTTGTACCTGTCTGCTTAGTCGAGGAAGTGGTCTTTGCTGTGGATGATGTGGTCGTGCCGGTCGGCTTGGTCGAGGAAGTGGTCTTTGCTGTGGATGATGTGGTCGTGCCGGTCGGCTTGGTCGAAGAAGTGGTCTTCGCTGTGGATGATGTGGTTGTGCCGGTCGGCTTGGTCGAAGTGGTTACAGCCGAAACGGTCGCGGACAGCGTTGTTCCGGAAACGGTGCTCTCGGTTGTCGCGGTGGTCGGCGCGGTGCTCTCGCCGGGCTGCGTGATGATTGTCGGCGCTTTGGTTACGGCGGTATTGGTGGTAGAGAACGTGGATTCGGTCGTAGCGGTGGTTGCTGTCGTGGTCGGCACGGTTGTCAGAGAGGCAGGAATTGCACCGAGCGTTTCAAACGTAATATCGTACTTTTCGGCATATGCCTGCGCTGTGGAATTATCATAGCCGTAGATGACGCCCTTATATGCAGGCGTTTCATAATGTGAGGTGTTGAATGCAAATTCCTTGGTATCCGGAATCGTGCAGTACGGATTGTAGAAGGTGATATTTCCGAGACTCAGGCAGTTTCCGAATGCGGAGCCGATCTCCGTGACGCTCTCCGGCAGCACGAGACTGCGCATGCCGGTGCAATAGCTGAATGCATTGCTGCCGACCTTCTGCACGGTATTCGGAAGGATGACATAGGGCAGCTTGCTGCAATGTGAGAATGCGCCCTCGCCGATTTCCTCGAGTGCAGGCGGCAGCGTGAGGGATTCCATTGCCTCGCAGTTCGTGAAGATGCCCTCAGGCAGAATTTTCATCGTATCCGGCAGTCTGACATCGCGGAGTGCGCGGCAGCTTTCAAACAGGCGGGTTCCGGTGGCGGTCAGGCTGTCCGGCAGCGAGACGCTTTCCAGTGCGGCGCAGCCATAGAATGCGCTGCTGCCGATCTCCTCAACGCCCTCTTCGAGCTTTGCACTGACGAGCGTTTTGCAGTTCTGGAACGCATAATCACGGATACGCTTGACGGTTCCCGGGACTGTAATGCCGGTCAGCTCAGTATTCAGGGTATCGCTGAAAGCGTTTTCCGCAATCTCGATGACGGTATCCGGAATGACAACATTGCCTTTGCAGTTCTGCGCGGAAATCAGAATATGATTCACCACAACAAACGGCTGTGATGCATGCTGCGCAGTCAGCCACGATGTATTGGTGAATGCGCCGCTGCCGATTCTCGTGACCGATGCCGGAACGGTGACGGATGCGAGTTTGCTGCAAGATGCAAATGCAGACGCACCGATTTCCGTGACAGTTTCCGGAATTGCTGCGGATTCCAGTCCGGAGCAGTTGCGGAATGTGCCGGATTCGATTGTTGTCAGACCGGCAGGAAGTGTCAGTGAGGCAGCACCGCGGCAGTCGCTGAATGCGTTTGCGCCGAGCGATGTGAGCGATGCCGGCAGTTTGATCGCGGTCATTGCCGTACAGCCGCTGAATGCAGATTCACCGATTGCCGTGACGGTTTCGGGGAATACGACATTGTCGAGCTTTGCGCATTTCAGGAATGCGTTGTCGGAAATGGTCTCGAGCTTTGCAGGCAACGTGATCGACGTCAATGCTCTGCAAAGACGGAAGGCATAGCTGCCGATTGCGGTAATATTCGGACTGAGCGTGATATCTGTGAGCATATTGCATCTGCTGAATGCGCTGCTCTCAATCGCCGTGACAGTATCCGGCAGCTCGATTGCGGTCAGTGCACTGCACTCGGAGAACATGCTGCTCGGAATGACCGTTATGCCGCTGCCGAGCGTGACGTTTTTCAGACTTGTGCAGTAATTGAACACATGCGTGCCGAATTCCTTGACCGAACCCGGAACCGTGACGGTTTCCAGACCGGTACAGGTATCAAATGCAGATTTTTCAATGGATTCGACGGATGCCGGAATCGTCAGTTCTTTCAGTGCACGGCAGCCGTAAAAGGCTTCTGTTTCGATGGTAGTGATCTGATCGTGAAATACGATCTCGGCGAGCGCTTCGCAGTTGGAAAATGCGCCGGCTCCGATTGATGTCATCGACGCAGGAATCGTAACGGATTCGAGCGCGCTGCATCGGCAGAATGCATTGCTGCCGAATGTTTGCAGGCAGTCCGGCAGGGTGAGGGTTTTCAGTGTTTTCTGGTCTGCGAAGGCTTCCCTGCCGATAGCAGTAACCGGCATGCCGTCGATCTCGGCGGGAATCTCGAATTCCTCCGGAAGTGCCTCCTCTGTCGTGCCGGTGACAGTCACCTGATCGTCCGCGACTCTGTATTTCAGTGTTTCCCAGATGAGGTCTTCTTCCTCTTCGGTTGCAGCGGTGACAAAATACGGACGCAGCACGGAGGGTGCAGGCAGGGCTGCCTGTATACCGGATACCGCGATGCAGCACGCACATGTGACCGCCAGTTTTTTCAGTCTGTTCAATCTCTTTCCTTCCTCTCGGTAAGATTTGCATCCATGCAGAATTTATTATACCATATCTGCCCATAAAACGCAATGGACGAAATTGCCTAATAGATGTCTGATTGCAATCGGCATCGGGAAGGATTGTACAGACAGGTGCAGCGCGGAATATTGCATTTTTGTCAAATTTTAGCAATATGCACTATAGGATGTATCTATTTTCATCGGATTGACGATTGACAATTTTGTTAAAATGTGCTATTATAAGACTAATCATTTGGATTACGGAAAGGAGTGCCGATATGACATTTTTTCAGCTGCCGTCTGTTATGCAGACAGTTCAAACCGAGCTGCCGACATCCGTTAAGAATAAAACACTGCTGACGGAGATCGACAATCTGTTTTTCAAGGCGTATAAAGCGGACAACATTTCCCAGCGGGATCGCACGGATGCGGATTTTGCCGCGCGTGTCTGGCTCTATGCCGCGCTTGTCGATGCGGCGCTCAATGACACCGCGTATCCGGCTGAGAAATACGGCTGTGAAAAAGAATGGGAAGCGGCTGCGCGTTTTCTGAAATTTGAGCTGAACAAGCGCAAGTTTCTTTCCTCGGTGCTGGTGCATGATGTTCTCGGGCTTTGCGAGCGTGCTTCTGCATCGCTCAAGGTGCTGAGTGCGGACTCCTGCGGCGGTGTGATTTCTGACTGGGTGCGTTCCAACGGCGAGAGCCTGACTGTTTTCTATGATAATATCTATGAACTTGATAAGCATCTGAAAAAAGCCTCTGAGGTCGCCAAGGCGTGGCAGGGCTGAATAATATGCAGAGAAAAACGGAGCCTGTTTCCTTGCAGACTCCGTTTTTTTTGTTATGATGCTGCATTTTGCGGCGGCGTGCGCTGTATCTCGAGAAATTCCATGATCAGTGCATTCGTATCGACGCCGCTGCTGCTGCTCTGCCATGTGTGTCCGCCCTCCGGAATGACCAGATGCCAGACCTGCGGGCGCTTGTCCTCGGCAGATGCTTTGAACAGCTTGCAGCTGTTCCCGATTGTAAACGGGTGAATGCTCAGCCCGTCGGCTTCGAGATAATACCGGACAACATTGTATATATCGGGGTCGGACTGATCCTCTCCCTGCGGTACGACAGCATCCTTCTGACCGGTGATCTGCAAAAAGCCGACCTCCGGAAAATTCCGGTAATCGGGGAGATTGTCCCAGATTTGCTGCGGCATCATGCCTGCAACGCTCACACATGCGGAGAATGTGTCATAGGCTTCGGCAGCAAGGCGGTGCGCCATAAATGCGCCGTTGCTGAATCCCGCTGCATAGGTGCAGTCCTGCGAAAAGCCGTATGTATGCTGCAAATACTGCGCGAGCGATACGAGAAACGCCTTGTCCGGATTGCCGCCGGCTGCGATGCCGCTGTTCCAGCCGAGACCGCTTCCGACATATGCCACAGCATAGCCGAGCGGATTGGCAGCTTTTTCCAGATGCACGCTGCTGCGGAAGCCCTCTGCCGAATCTCCGTAGCCGTGCAGCATCAGAATCAGCGGGGCATTTTCGGTTTTTTCCGGCAGATCGAGCACATATTCATATTTGACATCCTCAAAGGTGCAGGTGTATTTGTGCTCGGAGACTGCGGTGATTTCCGAAGGGTAGACCGGCTCCTTCGCAGCCTGTGCCTTGCAGCCGGTCAGCAGAAGCACGGGCAGAAGCAGTGCTGCGATTTGTTTTTTCATATGCGGACAGTATCAGCGGTTCGGCTTGATCTCACGGATATCATACAGCATATCGAAGATGCTGTCGGAGCAATGTGACTGATATGTCCGGATGATGCGGTCCGCAGCGCCTTTGCATCCGGCATCGTCCGCACCGATCAGTACCGCAAGGATTTCCTGCCCGCTGATTGTGACAATATCGCCGCGGCGCAGACAGGTCTGTACAATCGGGAATGCTTCTTCGAGCGTACCGGGCTCCGGCGGGATATTCAAACGTGTCCGGAACCGGAATGTCACAAGCTGCGAGGGCTTGTCCATGCGGTCCTGCAAGCGCTCGACATAGCGCAGAATCATCGGGAATACGCCGCTGCTGACTGCATAGGCACCAAGGCGTCCCTCGGACTGCTCCATTGCCGCAAAGAGATCGAAGCCGAGCTCCGGTGCGCCTGCCTTGCCGATCATCGCACAGATTCGTTTTTCGAGCAGGCGTCCGGACATCGGCAGCAGGAAGATATTGTCAAAGCCGAGATCGAGGAGTAGCTCCTGATTTTCCTCCGATTGATCAAAGGTGAGGGCTGCGGAAGGGAGATTCCGCTCGCGGAGCAGCTCGGACAGTGCGGGGAGTGCCGCTGCGGCTTGCTGCTGTGCAATCAGGACGCAGTCAGCATCTGCGGGGATTGCAAGCTGTTCGGAAAATTCGATCTGAACGGACGTAATCCCCAAAAAACAGCGTTCAAGCTGTATATCCGGTGTGCTGAGGATGACTGCTTTTTTCATAATGACGCCTTCTTTCCAAATGAATTTGATCATGTTGCGGCATCCGGTCGGGATGCTGCTTTTATTATAACATATTATGAAGAAAAACGCAATGGGAGCATGATAAAAAGCCGAAAGAATCCTGCCGGAGAAACAAAACGGAGCCTGACACGGTCCGGTTATAGATACTATTGTATAATGTTAAATTATCTGAGACGGAAGCGCACAGATTTCTTTCTGCGGGAAATGTCGGATATTTAACGGGCTGCAGTCAGGATTCTGTCTCAGGCAGGCGATGCCGTGACCGGATAATTTCCCCACTTGACAAATCACATATTTATGATATAATATAAGCGTATGCGCGAAAAAACGGATGTGCACGAAACCGGAACTGCCCCTCCGGCTTTGGCGTACCGTCAGCGGCATGCGGCGCGCCGCACTGCTGCTGCATCCTTCATTTTCGCGGATGCGCTGCCACGGACACTGCGATTCCAAATATCAGACAGAATCAGACGCGCTTATAGGGTAAAAGTCACGAAATGCACACTGAATATTGGGCATATCTTACAAATCGGGGTATGCGTTTTTGTTATGTATTGACAAACGACTTTTCCTGTGTTATAATATGAGATAGTGTACAGTTTTAGGGGAAGTCTGCGCTCTTGCAGAAATCGGCTCTTCCGCCGTGGGAAAACGGGACTGCCGCTCCGGATGCAGAATGCTTCCCGGCGCAGTGGCTGCGCAGGATCAAACTGAAAAATACAGTCAGTAATTCGGAGGAATTTAGATGGACCGGTTTCAACCGTTTGAAAACAAGATTTGGCTTTCATCCCCGACGATGCACGGAGATGAACTGAAATGGGTGCAGGATGCGTTCGCAAAAAACTGGATCACCACAGCCGGTGAGAATATCAATGAGCTGGAGCGCATCGTTGCAGAGTATGCCGGTGTAAAATACGCCGTCGCACTTTCATGCGGCACGGCTTCGCTGCATCTGGCAGTCAAGCTCGCCGGCGAGCAGCTCTACGGGCAGGCAAAGCCCGACTGCGGTACCTTGCAGGGGCATAAGGTTTTCGCTTCTGATATGACCTTTGATGCGACCGTCAACCCGATTGCATATGAGGACGGCGAGGCTGTCTTTATTGATACCGAACGCGATACATGGAATATGGATCCGAAGGCACTCGAAAAAGCCTTCGAGCTCTATCCGGATGTGAAACTCCTTGTGATTGCGCATCTCTACGGAACACCCGGCAAGATTGATGAGATTCGCGCAATCTGCGGGAAGCACGGCGCACTGATTGTCGAGGATGCGGCGGAATCCTTCGGCGCAACCTACAAAGGCAAGCAGACCGGCGGCTTCGGCGATTTCAATGCGATCAGCTTCAACGGAAACAAGATCATCACCGGTTCCTCCGGCGGCATGTTCCTAACCGACTCCAAGGACGCGGCGGACAAAATCCGCAAGTGGTCCACGCAGTCGCGTGAGAATGCACCGTGGTATCAGCACGAGGAGATCGGATATAACTACCGTATGTCCAATCTGATTGCGGGCGTTGTCCGCGGACAGATGCCCTACCTCAATGAACATATCGCGCAGAAGAAAGCGATCTATGAGCGCTATAAGGAAGGCTTCAAGGGTCTGCCGGTTACGATGAATCCGTTTGATGCGGTGAACAGTGAGCCGAATTTCTGGCTCTCCTGCATGCTGATCGACAGGGATGCGATGTGCAGACAGGTGCGCGGCGAAAATCAGCCGCTCTATGTTCCGGAAAAAGGCAAGACATGTCCGACCGAAATTCTTGAAACACTGTTAAAATACAATGCAGAGGGCAGACCGATCTGGAAGCCGATGCATATGCAGCCGATCTACAGAATGAATCCGTTTGTTACGGCAAGCGGCAGCGGCAGAGGTCAGTCCAATGCGTATATCGACTGCGGTGAGGCTGTGGATGTCGGCGCGGATATCTTTGAGCGCGGTCTCTGCCTGCCGAGCGACAACAAAATGACGCCTGCGGAGCAGGATATCATCATTGAGATTATCCGAAGCTGCTTTGAATAATTCTGCCGGTGCATCCGCCGGTTTCTGTGGAGTGTGTATGATAGAAATCGGAAGTGAATTCTGGGAGCTGCCGATGAAGGCAGAGCCCGATCCGGCGCTGTTCCCCGCAGATACAAAATGGTATCTCTCGGGCAGAGCGGCACTGAACGCGATTCTCGGCGATATCCTTGCAAAGCGTACCTGCCGCACGGCTGCACTGCCGTCGTGGTGCTGCGATTCGATGATCAAGCCGTTTGCCGATCACGGGCTCGATATCCGGTTCTATCCGGTTTACCGCGATGAAAGCGGCAGACTCGTACAGTCGCTGCATGAAGCCGAAGACTGTGATCTTGTGCTGGTGCTCGATTATTTCGGCTTTCATACAGAGCAGGATACATCGGCGCTGCGCGGGATCGTGATCCGCGATCTGACGCATGCGTTTTTCTCCGGTATTCCGGAGGATGCGGATTATTATTTCGGCAGTACGCGGAAATGGACCGGTATCTGGTCCGGCGGCTATGCATGGGCCAAGGACGGCATACTGCCGGATGCAAAGCCCGTCAATGAGCTGCATCCGTACATCGCTGCGCGCAAGGCTGCGATACTGCAAAAGAAAAAGTATATTGAGCATCCGGAAGGCAATGACAAGAAATTCTTAAAGCTCTTCGGCTATGCCGAGGAATGGCTGGATGAAAATACGGAGCTCTTCGGAGCTGCCGGAAGGGATATCTCCGCGATCAGAAGCCTTGATACGGATCTGATCCGCAGAAAACGCCGCGAGAATGCTGCATTTCTGCTGGAAAAGCTCGGGCAGTATTCGTTTGTGCAGACGCTCGGCGAAAGGGACTGTCCGCTGTTTGTGCCGGTTTTTCTCGATCCGGCGCTTCGCAGTGCTTTGCGGAAGCATTTGATCGGAAAACAGATTTACTGTCCGGTTCACTGGCCTGTCTCGGAATATCACAGGCTGACGCCGCAGACACAGACGCTGTATGATACGGAGCTGAGCATCATCTGCGACCAGCGGTATGATCTCTCCGATATGCAGCGCATCTGTGATGAAATCGTTTCATTTATCACTTCATATAAAGGAGCTTGAATATGGCAAAAAGGAAAAAGCACCGTCCCTACGGTCCTTATGAAATGTTTTTCAAGCGACCGCTTGGCTTTCTCGGCGCATTGTTCGGCATCATCATTCTGAGTCCGCTGCTTCTGTTTACGGCGGCGATCATCAAGCTGACCATGGGCTCGCCGGTAATCTTCAAGCAGCAGCGTCCCGGACTGCACGGCAAAATCTTTACGATGTACAAATTTCGCTCAATGAAGGATGCGACCGACCGCAACGGCAGAAAGCTGACCGATGCGGAGCGCCTGAAAATCATCAAGGAAAAGGGCGAGGGATACGTCAGCTCGGATGAAGAGCGCATGACATGGTTCGGCAATTTCATCCGGAAATTCAGCATCGACGAGCTGCCGGAGCTATTTAATGTCCTCAAGGGCGATATGGCATTCATCGGACCGCGTCCGCTCGCTGTCATTTATCTGCCGTATTACACCGAGGAGGAGATGCACAGACATGATGTCCGCCCGGGTCTGACCGGTCTTGCACAGGTCAACGGACGCAACAGCATCTCGTGGGAAGAAAAGTTCAAGTACGATTTGAAGTATGTCAATAAGATCACGTTCGCAGGCGATGTCAAGCTGTTCTTTGATACAATCAAAACTGTCATTGACCATTCGGATATCGGTCAGGGTGCCGAGAAGCCGACGGCTCTGAACGTGGAGCGTGCTCATATGAAAAAAAGGAGTGTTAAGAAATGAAGAAGGTAATTATTTTCGGCGCAACAGGCAATGTCGGTTCGTATGTGACCAAGTATGCTTCGGAATTTTTCAAGGATTCCGAGTATCAGGTGATCGCATCCGGCCGCCGCAACACAGATGTTTTCAATCAGTTCGGTGTGGAGTTCGTTCAGGTTGATATGATGAACAAGGAGGACTTCGACCGTCTGCCGCAGGAGGATGTCTATGCTGTCATTCTGCTTGCTGCTACGATTCCTTCCTATATGTCCGATTACAGCGGCGAGGCTTATCTGAGAACGAATATCATGGGCACTTACAACGTGCTCGAGTATTGCAGAAAGGTCAAGGCGGACAGAATCATGTTCAGCCAGACCGTTTTCGATGTCTCCCTGTATTCGCAGGCTGACCCGAATTACGTGATCAAGCCGTATGACGCTCCGAATTTCAGCTACACCGGCGACCACGCAATGTATGTCATCTCCAAGAATACTGCAATCGAGATGCTCAAGCACTACTTCGAGGAGTACGGTCTCAAGTATTTTGTCTTCCGCTTCCCGACCATTTACGAATACAGCACCTTCAAATATTACTATCCGAACGGCGTCAAGACCATGAGACCGCTCTACAGACAGATCGAGCGCGCAAAGAACAGCGAGCCGCTGGAGCTCTGGGGCGATCCGAACTACGCAAAGGATATGGTGCATGTCTATGACTGCGCACAGATGATCTGCAAGGCTGTCATCGCAAACCGTGACCACGGCATCTACAATGTCGGTACCGGTATTCCGGTCACGCTCGAGGAGCAGTGTCAGGCAATCATCGACGTCTTCTCGCCGAAGGATAAGCCTTCGACCATCGAGTATCATCCGGGCAAGAGCGGCGGCGGATTCCTCATGGATATCACGAACGCCAAGGAAGAGCTCGGCTATGAGCCCGTTTACGATGTACACAAGCTGTTTGAGGACTATAAGTACGAGGAGCAGTTCGACCGCTTTAAGTCCCTCAGAGGCGAATAATCAGTGAAAGGTGCATAGATCAGCCGCTTTTTCGCATAAATTCGCGGAAATCCGGCTTGGTCTATGCGTCTTGTATGATAAGTTTTGTATAGATAAAGGAGCGCTTATGCTGACAGTTTTTACGACGGAGCAAAGTGAAGAATGGGACAAGATCGTTTCATCCTTCGGCAATTACGATATCTATTATATGAGTGGGTATGTGAAGGCCTTTGAGCTGCACGGTGACGGTCAGGCGCTTCTTTTCTATTATGAGGACAAGAATACGCCCAAGACACGCGCGATCAATGTTGTCATGAAGCGCGATATTGCCGATGATCCGCATTTTCAGGGAAAGCTTGAAAAGGAAACGTATTTTGACTTTGCGACGCCCTACGGCTACGGCGGCTGGCTGATTGAGGGGACGGAGACCGAGGCGCTGTTTGCTGCATACCGGACATGGTGTCAGAAGCATGCAGTTGTCTGCGAATTTGTCCGCTATCATCCGGTGCTGGAAAACGACGAGCAGAACAAGGCGTTTTACAATGTCATCAGCCTCGGCAATACGATTGCTATGGACCTTGCATCGCCGGAGGTGATCTGGGCGAATATCATCAGCAAAAACCGCAATATGATCCGCAAGGCTGAGAAAAACGGCATCCGGATCTATAACGGCAGATATCCCGAGATTTACGAGAAATTCCGCGTCATTTACAATTCCACAATGGATAAGGACAACGCGAAGGATTATTACTATTTCGCGCCGGAATTCTATCAGAGCATTCTGAACGATATGCCGGAGCAGGCACAGGTCTTCTACGCCGTCCTGCCGGATGATACGGTCATTGCGGCTTCGATCATGCTCGCTGCAAACGGCAGACTGAACTATCATCTTTCCGGTTCACTCCGCGAATACGCAAGCCTTGCACCGACGAATCTTCTTCTGTATAAGGCAGCGCTCTGGGGCAGCGCAAATGGCTGCAAAACGCTGCATCTCGGCGGCGGTGTCGGTTCCGGCGAGGACAGCCTGTTCAAATTCAAGCGCTCCTTCTACAGAGGAGATGCTTCTTATACCTTCTGCATCGGAAAAGTCATCTTTGCTGAGGAGACTTATCAGCAGTTAAAGCAGATGAGAGCCGAAGAAGGTGCTGTATCGGATACAGGCTATTTCCCCGAGTACAGAGCAAACTGATTCTGGATAAACGCTCTGTCGGAAGCAGAGCATGCTGAAAATACGGAGGTAGGGTATACAATGAGAGAGCTGAAAAAGCTGACTGACAGCGAGCTCAAGGAGCTCCAGAAAAAGAACCTTGAAATTGCAAAGTATCTTGTGGAATTCTGCAAGGAAAACAATTTGAGGGTCTATCTGTATGCAGGTTCATTGCTTGGTGCGGTTCGCCATAAGGGATTTATTCCGTGGGATGATGATATCGACATGGAGATGCCGTATCCGGATTATTGCAAGCTGCTTAAAATTTGGAATGAGAAAGCCGATACTAAGAAATACTCTTTGTGCTATACCTGCAAGGAGTATAATGATCATCGGCTGTCTTCGTCTATTCAGGATAATGAAACGACCTTTATCACCACATCTTCCTATGAGACTGACGGTCATCAGGGCGTCAGCATTGATGTGGGATGCTTTCATGCTTCCGCAAAGACCTCTGTCGGCAGAATGTTTCAGCTTGCATGTGCAGCCGGTACTTCGCTCTTCAAGGCGAGCAGAGTGCCGAACCGTCAGAGCAAGCTGATTTACACCTGCTCGAAGGTTCTTCTGGGTATCTTCAAGTCCGATTCCTCCAGATACTTCATCTGGAGCAATCTGGAAAAGCTCGCTTCCATTCCGGACAAGCATTATGAAGATGCAAAGTTTGTCAAGGAATTTTCCATGTTCCCGTATATCAAATGGAATTTCCCGAAGAAGTGGTTTGATAAGGCAGTATGGGTTCCGTTTGAGGATACCGTGATGCCGATTCCGATTGGCGCAAAGGGCTATCTCAAGCAGCGCTACGGCAATTATATGGAGCTGCCGCCTGAGAAGGACCGTCATCCGGAGCACAAGATTCTGTTCATGGATCTGGATACACCGTTTATCAAGTACCGCGGCAAAGAGTATTTTGTCAAGGGCAAAAAGAAAGAAGATTAAGGAACTAGAGCATGGAAAAGGTATGTATTCTGCTCTCAACCTATAACGGTGAGAAATACATTGATGAGCAGCTCAAATCTTTGCTGGAGCAAAAGAATGTTGAGGTGCTGGTGCTGGTGCACGATGACGGCTCAAAGGACAGCACACCGGAGATTCTGCGGGACTATGCCGCAAAATATCCGCAGATCGTCATTCTTGAGGAGGCATTCGGGCAGAATTTCGGTGTTGCAAAGGGCTTTTCGTTCCTGCTGCATCATGCCGGCAAAATGTTTCCGGAGATTGATTACTTCTTCTTCTGCGATCAGGATGATTTCTGGCTGCCGGAGAAATGCTGCCGCGCAGTGAAAAAGCTGTATAAGCGCAAGGACCGTCCGGCGCTCTATTACTCCAAAAAGAAGCTCGTGGACGGCAGCCTGAATCCGCTGCCCAGAGAGGATAAAATCTTCCGGACCGGCAGCTTCTGGGATTTCTTTGACCGCAGCAATGTCTTTGGCTGTACGATGTGCATGACGCGCAGTCTCGTGGAGCAGCTCGCGGACGATGCGTTCTATGAGCATCCCTTCCTGCATGACAATTATATTTACCGCATGTGCCTTTCCGCGAAATATCCGATCATCTATGATGATGCGGAGACCATACTCTACCGGCAGCACGGAAACAATGTCGCCGGTGCCGTCGAGCGGAATGTATGGCGCGGCGTGAAGCGGCTTTTTGACAAAGACAGACCGCATATTATCCGCGAAATGGCGCAGTATATTCTGCGGACGCACAGTGACGAGGTCAATCCGGATTTTGCGGAGGTTCTGAAATTACTGGTGAAATCTGAGAAATCGTTTGCTGCAAAATGCAGACTGATCGGCATGTACCGCAAATACAGCAGAAGATCCGTCAAGGAAAAATGCATGTTTGCGGTGATGATCATGACAAATTACTTCTAAGGCGAACGGAGGAAAATGAGGAAATGGCAAATATTGGTTTGATTATTGCAGGCGGCTCCGGCAACAGAATGCATCAGGATATCCCGAAGCAGTTTATCACGGTGCATGAGCGTCCTGTGATTGTCTATACGCTCGAGGCGTTCCAGAATCATCCGGAGATTGATGCAATCGCCGTGGTCTGCATTGAGGGCTGGGAGCAGGTTCTGTGGGCATATGCAAAGCAGTTCAATATCACGAAGCTGCAATATGTCGTACAGGGCGGCAAGAACGGTCAGGATTCGATCCGCAACGGCGTCTATGAGCTGGAAAAGCATTTTGCTGCGGACGACGTTGTTCTGATTCACGATGCAATCCGTCCCATGGTTTCTGCGGAGATCATTTCCGACTGTATCAGCAAAACCAAGAAATTCGGCAATGCCATTACTGTCATTCCCTGCGCGGAGGCGATGATGCAGACCGAGGACGGTGTTGTCTCGACCGGCAGCTATCCGCGTGACAATCTCAAGCGCACTCAGACGCCGCAGGGCTTTACAATCGGCAAAATCTGCGATCTGCACCGCCGTGCGCTGGAAGCAGGCATTACGAATTCCGTTGCCTCCTGCACGCTGATGATCGAGATGGGCGAGCAGGTTTACTTCTCCGCCGGCTCTGAGAAGAATATCAAGCTGACGACCGTTGAGGATATTGATATCTTCAAGGCACTGCTCAAGGCAAAGAGATCTGACTGGTTAAAGGACTGAATGCGATGAATTTCTATCAGAGTGAAAGCTATCAACAGGATATTGCAATCGCTGTCAAAGCGACGGTCGGGCTCGAAAAGCTCTTCGGTTCGTCTGTGCTGATCGCTGGCGGTTCCGGACTGATCGGCTCCTTTATGGCGGATATGCTGCTCTATGCAAACCGCCATATGAACGCGGATATCACCGTTTATGCAATGGATTTGAGTGCGGAGCGCCTTGCGGCGAGATATGCCGGTGCTGAATCCGACAAGCTGCATTTTATCGAGCACAATGTCAATCAGGCGCCGGATTTTGAAGAAGCCTTTGATTATATCATTCATGCGGCAAGCCCTGCATTTCCGGCAGCGTTCAACAGCGATCCGGTCGGCACGGTGCTGAGCAATATCCTCGGCACGAAATATCTGCTCGACTACGGCAAGGATCACGGCACGAAGCGCATGCTCTATATTTCCTCCGGTGAGGTGTACGGTCAGGGCGATCTGAGCCTTGAATCCTTCGAGGAATCCTATGCAGGCTATGTTGATCCGACATCCGTTCGCTCCTGCTATCCGAACGGCAAGCGCACCGCCGAGACGCTCTGCGTTTCCTATACGAAGCAGTATGCGATTGATACGGTGATTGTCCGTCCGAGTCACACCTACGGTCCGACCGTGACAAGAGCCGATAACCGCGCAAATGCGCAGTTTGTCAACAAGGGTCTTGCCGGTGAGGATATCGTGCTCAACAGCGCCGGCAATCAGATGCGCTCCTATACCTATCTTGCGGATGCGGCATCTGCAATCCTGACGGTGCTTGCCTGCGGCGAAAGCTGCAATGCTTATAATATCGCAAATTCTGCATCACGGACAACGATTGCAGGATTTGCAAAGGAAGTTGCGAAGCAGACCGGTACTAAGGTCATCTTCGCCGATCCCGATGAAGCTGCAAAGGCTGAGATGACCCCGATTGCCAAGCAGGTGCTCAGCAGCCGGAAGCTCGAAGCGCTCGGCTGGAAGGGGCAGTTTACCGTGGAGGAAGGCATCCGCCATACGCTTCAGATTTTACGGGAGCTGAACTGAACAGGAATGGTCAAATACTCTGCAAAAAAGAGTTTTCCGGAAAATAGGAGATTGCATTTATGAACGGAGCTGCTACGGGTTCAATCCTGCGCGCCCTTGAACAGGAGAATCAACAATCAAAAATTGCAATTCTTATGAAGAAAGCCTTTTTTGCATTGTATTTTTTCTTTGCACTCTTTATGCCGCCGGTGATTCCGATTGATACAAAATATCTTGTGATCGCATTTAATGTTGCGATCATCGGCGGAACAATGATTCTGAAAGGCACATTCAAGTGCCCGAAGAAAGTCTTTTTTGTCCTTGCCGGATTTCTGCCGTTTACACTGTATCTGTGCTGTGTGCAGATGATCCATGCGTATCTGGACAGCGGAAATACATCGCTGTATGTCTCCCTGCTGAAATCGAATTTCAACGTATTGCTCTATTTGTTTGTGATGGTGCTTGCGATTGTGCAGATGATGAATTTCTTTGATCTGTCAATCCATGATATCATATATTATCTGTTTTTAGCCTCGATTCTACAGCTTTTCTGCGTCGTTGCAGCATTCGTTCTGCCTCCCGTGAAATCGCTGTTCATCTCTTTCATCATGCGGAATTCACATGACGAGATTCTGAAAAAGGCTGTCAAGAAGGGTACTGTCTACCGCTGCTTCGGCTTTGCGAACAATCTGTTCGATTCACTGGGCTATATTATGTCGCTCTGTATTGCGGCGGTTTTTCTCGAAGGAATTGCGCAGAAAAAGCTCATATACATTGTATCCGGATTCCTTCTGCTGTTTATCTCGCTGGTGAATACGAGAACGGGCTTGCTGCTTTCCGCAGTTGCCTTCGCAATCATTGCGCTTTTCTACTGCAAGCCGAAGAATATCCTGATTGTCGGTCTGTGTCTGCCGCTGATTGTGTTTGTCTCAGCCAAGGTGCTCAGCCTGCTGCCGGGTACGACAGCGGCATGGGTCACGAAGGGCGTCGAGGAGACGAGCAAGCTGCTCAGCGGTAATGTCGATGCAAACTCCGGAACATATAATCAGATTCTCGGAAAGGACCTTGTCTTTCCGGAGCAGCTGTTTCTGGGTGCCGGTGCGTCGCCGGAGTCCATTGCAAGATATTCCGGCATTGACTCCGGATATATTCAGTGTCTGTGGCGGTACGGCGGGATCGGAACGGCGCTGCTGCTCTTTGGTTATGTCAATGCGTTTGTCATTGCATTTTTCACAACACGTGAAAAGCATTACAGATGTCTGCTTGTGATTGATGCAGCAGTCTTTCTGATTTATTTATTCAAACTTTTCTCTTTTTCCAATTACGGATCGGCAATCGTGATTCTGGGTATTCCTGTGTTTATCCTCACGCATTGCGCGCTTGAAAACGAAAGGAGACAGAAGAATTGGCTAAGGTATATCCTTTAGTATCCGTTGTGACGGCAACCTACCGGCATTTTGAATCGCTGTTTGAGACGATGCAGTCTGTGTTCTGTCAGGATTATCCCAATATCGAATATGTGATCTGTGATGACGGCTCGGATGATTTTCCGGAGGAGGAAATCAGAAAGAAAATCGACGAGCTCAAATGCGAAAACGTGAAAAATGTCATCATTCTGGCGTCTCCGGAAAACCGCGGCACGGTCCGGAATCTGAACAATGCATACAAGCAGTCGCACGGCGATTACATCCTCAATCTTTCCTGCGGTGATGTGTTTTTCTCGGATAATACAGTTCGCAGAATCGTGCGCGCATTTCTGAAAAATAAGGCGGATGTCGTTGTGACGTCGCGGCTGGCATATCAGAATTCCTATGAGCCGATCTGCCTGATGCCGCATTACAGTGAGCGGCGAATCCTCGAAACGAAAGTCAACACTGCCGAAAAGCAGTACAAGGCATTTATTCTGAGCATGTACTATAATATGGCATCCGGCAGTGCGATGTATTATTCCCGCGCGGTCATGGAGAAGCTCGGGTATTATGACGAAAAATACCGCCTCTGGGAGGACGGTCCGTTCCTGTCGAGATATCTGCTGCAAGACAAGCTCTGCTTTGCTTATGACATTGTGTCGATCTGGTATCAGACCGGCGGTATTTCCTCGGGGTCGGCGAGCCGCAATCCGATCTATCAGAAGGATATTGATTTGTTTAACGCGACAGACCGCATAGCGCATAAAGATCGGCTTTCCGCCTCTGAAAAGCGGATGCTTGCCTTTTCCTTGGAAAAGGGGGAGACCGGCGGAAGCAAAGCAAAAAAGATCAAGGTCGCGCTCAAATATCTTCCTTCCTGCATCAAGTATGTCATTTACAGCATGCCGCGCAAAAAGCGGATCAGAGAAGACAGGAAGTATATTGATGCACTTCTGGCGAAAAAACAATAATCGAATTTTTGCAGCAGTGGATTCCGCTGCAAATAGAACTGGCAGGTGAATCATATGAAGCACAGCTATACGTCTGAATTCCGCAATGTCAAGCTGAAACCGCTGGCTGCGGAGGATATCGAGCTCTTGAGAAACTGGCGGAATGACGCCGGCAATGCAAAGTATCTGCGGAAAATTCCGTATATCACTTCTGAAATGCAGAAGGCATGGTTTGAGAAGTATCTCGAAAATGAGGACGAAATCTGTTTCAGCATTTTCGAGCAGGATGTTCTGAACCGCGTGGTCGGCAGCCTTTCGCTCTATGAATTTCAGGGAAAACAGGCGGAATTCGGGAAAATCCTGATCGGCGACGAAGCGGCGCACGGAAAGAAAATCGGTCTGCATGCGCTGCTTGCCGTTCTGAAGGTCGCCTTTGAGGACTTAAAGCTCGAGAAGGTGATTCTGCATGTTTATGAGGATAATATCGCCGCAAGACATATCTACGAAAGCGCAGGCTTTGTCAAGAAGGACAGCCATATCAGCTGCGGCATGACCGAAAACTATATGGAAATTACGCCGGAAGCCTATTCTGAAAAGTGTAAGGAGATGAAAGCATGCAAGTCGTAAAATATATGTTTCAGCCGCACGGCGACGACCGCGGACAGCTCGTCGCACTGGAGGAATTCAAGGATATTCCGTTCAAGATCAAGCGCGTCTACTATATGTATGATACCGTGACGGATGTCAGACGCGGATTTCATGCGCACAAAGCTCTAGAGCAGATTCTGATCTGCATTCACGGCTCCTGCAAGATTCTGCTCGACAACGGTCACGAGAAAAAGGTCATTCCGCTCGAAAAGCCGTATGAAGGACTGTATGTTGCAAATAACATGTGGAGAGAAATGTATGATTTTTCTCCGGATGCGGTTCTGCTGGTGCTGGCTTCCGAGCTGTATGATGAAAGCGATTACATCAGAAATTACGATGATTTTCTTGCCTTTGTCAAGGCAAGTGAGGAGGAGAATAAATGAAGGTCCCGTTTGTTAGCTTCAAGCCTATGGAGGCAGAGCTCGATACTGCGCTCCGCGGTGCATTTCACAGAGTCTACACTGCAAGCTGGTATATCGAGGGCAAGGAGGATGAAGCCTTCGAGAAGGCGTTTGCGGAATACTGCACCTCGAAATACTGTGTCGGTGTCGGCAACGGTCTCGATGCACTGATGCTTGCGCTCAAGGCGCTCGGCATCGGACAGGGCGATGAGGTGATTGTGCCTTCCGATACATATATTGCAACGGCACTTGCCGTGACATATGTCGGCGCAACGCCGGTCTTTGTTGAGCCGGATATCCGTACCTACAATATCGCGCCGGAGCTGATTGAGGCAAAGATCACGGACAAAACGAAGGCGATCATGCCGGTGCATCTTTACGGTCAGCCCTGCGATATGGACCCGATTATGGCGATTGCAAAGAAGTATCATCTCTTTGTCGTCGAGGACTGCGCACAGGCACACGGCGCGACCTATAAGGGCAGAAGAATCGGCTCCTTCGGCGATGCCGCAGGCTTCTCCTTCTATCCGGGAAAGAATCTCGGTGCACTCGGCGATGCCGGTGCAACCGTCACCAATGACAAGGCGCTCGCTGACAAGGTCAGAGCGCTCGGCAACTACGGCTCGGATTACAAGTATCATCACATCTATCAGGGCAATAACTCCCGTCTCGATGAGATGCAGGCTGCATTCCTTGCTGCAAAGCTGCCGCATCTGGACAAAATGAACGAGGAACGCAGAAGAATCGCTAAATGCTATCTGGACGGCATTACGAATCCGGATGTCATTCTGCCGTTTGTTCCGGATTATGCCGTGCCGGTCTGGCATATCTTTGCCGTCCGGACGCAGAAGCGGGATGCGCTGGCGGATTATCTCGCAGACAAGGGCATCTCGACCAATAAGCACTATCCGATTCCGATGCACATGCAGGATTGCTACCGTGAGCTGAATATTCCGCAGGGCGCGCTGCCGGTTGCAGAGGAAATCAGTGCAACGGAGCTGAGCCTGCCGATGTTCTACGGCATGACCGATGAACAGATCGAATTTGTAATCAGCTCGGTCAACAGCTTCAAATAAACGGAACGGCAATTCATATTAAGCGGGAGGAAACCTGTTTCATGGGGATTATTCAGAACGTGAGACATAAATGGGGTTCAATGTCGAAGGAAGCGCGCGCTTCGGTTGCATATACGATTTGCAGCATCATTCAGAAGTGTATCTCATTTATCAATATGCCGATTTTCATGCGGCTGATGTCTACCGAGGAATACGGCGAGATGACGGTTTATTCATCGTGGTCCGGCATATTCTCGATTGTGCTGACGCTGAATCTCGCGTATGGCTCGTTCTCTCCGGCGATGCTGAAATTCGAGAAGGATCGTGACAGATATATCTCCGCCATTCAGGGCATCTGGCTGGTGCTGTGCAGCTTCTTCCTGATCGTCTATCTGCCGTTTCAGGGATTCTGGAACGGTGTGCTCGATTTGCCGACGCTGTTTGTCATCTTCCTCTTGCTCGAAACACTTTCCATTAACTCCGTGAATCTCTGGAGCGGCAAAAAGCGCTTTGAGTATGAGTATAAACCGGTTGTCGCGCTGACGCTGCTGATGTCGATTGCGAATACCGCGATTTCCCTCGTTTTTGTCCTGCTCAGCGAGCAGAAGGGCGAAGCGAGAATCATAGGTCATGTGGTCGCAACGCTTGCATTCGGCATGGTTATATTCTGTCTGAATGCAATCCGCGGCAAAAGCCTGTTCCATAAGGAATACTGGAAATATGCGCTTGGCTTCAATGTGCCGCTGCTCGCATATTATCTCTCGCAAATGGTCTTCAACCAGAGCGACAGACTGATGATCAACCACTACTGCGGCAAGGGCAAGGCTGCGATTTACGGCGCTGCCTATACGCTTGCGATGATCCTGACCTTTGTCCTGAATGCAATCAATAACTCCTATGTTCCGTGGTTCTATAAAAAGATCAAGGACGGCAAGGAGGAGGAGAATGCCAAGGTTGCAAACGGCATTGCCATTCTCATGGCGGGCTTGATTTTGTGCATTGTGATTATGGCGCCGGAGATTATTCTGGTCATGGGCGGTCAGAAATATGCAGAAGCGATCTGGATTATTCCGCCGGTCGCAATCAGCCTGCTGCTGCTGTTCTATTCGCAGCTTTTCATCAATGTGCAGTTCTATTATGAAAAGAAGAAGAGCCTCGTGTACGCATCCATCGGTGCGGCAGTTGCAAACATTGTCCTGAATGCAATCCTGATTCCGAATGTCAGCTATATCGCTGCCGGATATACGACGCTGTTCAGTTATATTCTGTTCGCTGCAATGAACTTTATTGCCATGAAAAAAGTCGCGGCGGAAAACAATTTCTCGATGAAGTCACTGGATATGAAGATGCTGTGCCTGATCTTTCTTGCGTTCTGTGCGGTATGCTTCGTGATGATGGCATTGTATCATTTTGTTGTCATCAGATATGTGATTGTCGCTGCCGGCGCTGCGGCTGCTTTCATCAAGCGCAGACAGCTGATGCAGTTTGTCAATACAACAATCAGACACAAATAACGCAGAAAGAAATAAAGGCGAATTGAGGAGCGTGTATTTTTTGGGAGTACAAAAAGGAATCCTGCTGGCCAAACGAATTGTGAAAGCACCTTTTCGGATGATCGGCAATTCCGTTTTGAACGGCAAGGCAGAGCATTATATCAGAAAAATGACCGAGACACCGGTTAAAGACAGGATTAAGGTCGGGTTTATCGTCCAGATGCCCGAGCTCTGGGACAAGCAGTCCTCGGTCTATGCAAAAATGGTCGCTGATCCGGATTTTGAAGTCACCCTGATTATCGTGCCGGCTTATGATCTGGCGGCGGAAACAGTGGGGGAGTATTCCTCGGAAAAAGAGTTCTTCCGCAATGCCTGTCTGAACGGCAGCTATATTCTGGCGAAGGACGGAGACCGGTTCGTTGATATTTCGCAGGAGGGGTTTGATTTTCTGTTTTATCAGCGCCCTTATGACCATTATCTTCCGGATACGCTGAAAAGCAGCACTGCCGTGCGGTTTACAAGAGCCTGCTATGTGCCCTATGCAACGCCGGAGATCAAAAAAACAAGCATTTATCCGGTCAATTTCTTCCGGAATCTGTACTTCGGATTTATGGAGGACAGCGGCGCAGCGGAAGTCAATATGCAGCAGCTGCACAAAAACAGTGACGGCGTACAGCATTTCATGAGCGTCGGCTACCCGCCCTTTGAAAAATGCATGACAATCCGCAGCGAATGCCGCTACCGCAGCTTCCTCTGGACACCGCGCTGGAGCTATGATCCGGTTGTCGGCGGCAGCCATTTTCTCGAGTATTATCAGCAGCTGACGGATTTTGACTGGGGCGATACTGAACTGACCGTCCGTCCGCATCCGATGATGTGGGATAATTTCATCAAGAACAATTTTCTGACTGCGGAACAGGCGGAGACAATCCGGCAGCAGTGGGCGGAACGTCATATTCTGACCGATCAGAATAAGAGTATTGAGGATACCTTCGTGACCGCGGATGTGATGATCTCCGACCGTTCCTCGGTGATCCCGATGTTTTTCCTGACCGGAAAGCCGGTGATTTATTGTCCGATTGAGTGTGAATACGGCTCGCTGTTCAGTGCGATTCTGCCGGGACTGTATCAGGCAAATGACTGGTCCGAGCTGGAAAAATATATCCGGATGCTTTCTGCGCATGAGGATCCGCTGCTGGAAACGCGGCAGAAGATCATCGCAGAATACTTCGGCAGCAATCAGTCTGCGACGGACAATATCGTGCAGGCAATCAAAAAAGAAAGTTTGCGTCTAAAATAAACAGAAACGGGTGATTGAATGACCTTCGGTGTCGTTTCCTATAATATTTACTGTAATTTTACGAATTACGGCTCCGCGCTGCAATCGTGGGCACTGACACAGGCAATCGGCAAGCTCGGGCATCATGCAAAGCTGGTCGATTACTGTCCGGAGATTCTTGCGGACAAGGATCCGCTGAATCCCTTTGAAAATATGTGGGACAAGGACGAGGAATCGCGCAGAATGTGCGAGCTGACCATGCCTGCAATCCGTATCAATTACGAGAAATTCAACCGCTTCTATCATGAGCAGTTTGATAAAACCAAGCGCAAGTATACCGCCGCAAACTTCAATGATATCATTGCGGAGGAGCAGCTTGACGGCTTTGTCTGCGGCAGCGATACGATTTTCTGTCCGGATGAATTCGGCTTTGATGACGGCTATTACGGAAACTATGCCTGCATGAAGAACGGGTATGCCGTTGCATATGCGGCGAGCTTCGGCGATCCGCATTTTACGGAGGAAACCTATCCGGTTCTGAATGCAAGACTGCAAAACTTCAAGGCGTTCGGTCTGCGCGAGAACCTGATGATCCCGTATGTGAAGGAGCATACTTCGGTACCGGTGCAGAAGGTCGTTGATCCGACGCTTCTGCTGACCTCTGCCGATTATGACCGGATCGCGGAAAAGCGCATTGTTCCGGAAAAATATCTGCTGCTTTATGCGCGCCGCTATAATCCGGTCATGACCGAATATGCCGAAAAGCTGGCGGAGAAAAACGGCTGGAAGATCATTGATATCAGCCTGCGTGCGACGAATGCGGAGCGCGGTCATCAGATGTTCTATGAAGCAGGCGTCGAGGAATTCCTCTCGCTTGTCAAGCATGCGGAATATGTTGTGACAAATTCATTCCACGGCATGATTTTCAGCGTGCAGTACCGCAGACCGTTCGTGGTATTCTCGCGTGAGCAGTGTGACACCAAGATCGAGGAGTTGCTTGCGCTGTTCGGGCTTTCTGACAGGATGCTGGTGAACGGAACGGAGTCATTCCGCGAAACAATCAGCTATGATGAAGTGCATGCGCGGATTGACGCAGCGCGGCAGGAATCCGTTGCATTCCTGCAATCGGAGCTTGACGGCTGTCCGAAAAAGTAAAGGATATCGCTATGGATTTTTTTACATCGCAAAATAAGAGTGCATGCTTCGGCTGTGAAGCATGTGTTCAGGCTTGCCCGAAGAACGCACTCAAGATGCAGGAGGACGCGGAAGGCTTCCGTTATCCGCAGCTCAACGAGGATTTGTGCATTCACTGCGGTCTGTGCCATAAGGTATGTCCGGCTGAAAATATGCCGGAAGCATCACAGGATGAAAAATATGCGTTCGGCGGTTATCACAACAGCCTGAACGTGCGGAAATTCAGTACATCCGGCGGCGCATTTACCGCAATCGCGCAGCAATGGGCGGAACAGAATCCGGATTATCTCCTGTTCGGAGCTGCATCGAAAGGGCTTGCCGTGTTCCATTACGGCATTGACAATATCCGGAAGCTGCCTGTTATCTGCAAGTCGAAATATTCGCAGAGCCGGATCGGGAATACCTATGTGCAGGTGCGTGATGCACTGAAAGCCGGAAAAAAGGTTCTGTTTTCCGGTACGCCCTGTCAGGTTGCAGGCTTGAAGGCATTTCTGCGCAATGCGGATACTGCGAATCTGCTGCTGGTTGAGGTGATCTGTGAGGGTGTTCCGAGCCCGCTGTATGTCCGGAAGCTCGACGATCATATTTTCAGAACCTACGGCTCCCGCATCAAAAAGCTCGATTACCGCAGCAAGGGTCAGAAATTCAGTCCGGAATCCTTCAAGTGGGATTTTGAGCGGATGTCTCTGGAGCTTGAGGACGGCAGAATCCTCGAAAAAGACCGCTGGTTCAATCCGTACTGGTCGATCTGGCTCCAGCATCTGATGAGCAGACCCTCCTGCTATGAATGTCCGTTTACGACGACCGAGCGGCAGGCGGATATCACGCTCGGCGATCTCTGGGGCGTGCATCTCTACTGTCCGGAGCTTTACGGCAAAAACGGCGGTGCATCGCTGATCGTCTGCAATACGGAGAAGGGCAGAAATCTCTGGAAGGCTGCTGAGAAGCGCTTTACAGGTCATGCGCTGGATTTTGAGACGGCTTTGAAGTATCAGAGCCCGATGCGGAAGCATATCGACGCGAATCCGCAGCGCGAGGACTGCATGAACGATCTGATGAACAGTGAGATGTCCTATCAGGAAATCTGCGATAAATGGGCAAAGAAGCCGGATGCAAAGCTGCTGTTCCAGAAATATGTCTGGGGCAACCGGCAGAAGGTGTTTGTCTGGAATCTGAAAAATAAAAAGTGAGGATTTTCATATGTTGAATTTTACAGTCGGACCGGTCATGTGCAGCGATGCAGTTTGTGCAGTCGGCGGTGAACAGGTACCGTATTTCAGAACGCCTGAATTTTCTGCGCTGATGCTGGAAAATGAACAGCTCATGCTGAAATTTGCAAAGGCGCCGCAGGGGTCGCGCGTTGCCTTCATGACAAATTCCTCCACGGGTTCTATGGAGGCGACTGTCATGAACTGCTTTACCGCAGCGGACAAAGTGCTTGTCATCAACGGCGGCAGCTTCGGTCAGCGCTTTACTGAGCTCTGCGAAATTCATGAAATTCCGCATGATGTACTGCGCCTGAATCACGGTCAGAAGCTGACAAAGGAACGTCTGTACGAATATGACGGCAAGGGCTATACCGGACTGCTCGTCAACATCGACGAGACATCGACCGGTGTACTGTATGATGCCGAAATGCTCGGTGAATTCTGCCGGAAGAATCAGATGTTCTATGTCTGTGACTGCGTATCCGCATTTCTTGCCGATCCCTTTGACATGGCACACTGCGGTGCGGATGTCATGATTACCGGTTCGCAGAAGGTGCTTGCATGCCCTCCGGGTGTTTCGATGATCGTGCTTGCACCGCGTGCAGTTGATCGCGTGAACAATGCAAATGTGAAGTCTATGTACTTCAATCTTGCCGATGTTCTGAAAAATATGGAGCGCGGACAGACGCCGTTTACACCGGCTGTCGGTATCCTGCGTCAGATGAATGCAAGACTCCGCGAGATCGAGAACGCAGGCGGCGCGGATGCGGAGATCGCGCGTGTTGCGGCACAGGCAAAGGATTTCCGTGACAAGATCAGCGCACTGCCGTTTGAATTTGTATCCGAATCTCCTGCAAACGGCGTCACACCGGTGCACCCGCTCCATGCAGATGCATATGAAATCTTCATGGAGCTCAAGGACAATTACGGCATCTGGATCTGCCCGAACGGCGGCGATATGAAGAGCACGGTTTTCCGCGTCGGTCATATCGGACATCTGACGCATGATGACAATACCACGCTGATCAATGCCCTGAAGGATATGCAGGCGAAGGGTAAGCTGTAAGAAACTGCATGTGACGGAGATACTACATTGGTAAAAGTTATCACATACGGAACCTATGATATGCTTCATTACGGACATATCCGGTTACTGGAGCGCGCAAAGGCGCTTGGCGATTACCTGATTGTCGGTATTACCTCGGATGACTACGACAAGACCCGCGGCAAGATCAATTTGCAGCAGACGCTGATGGAGCGCATTGCCGCCGTGGAAGCGACGGGTCTTGCGGATGAGATTGTCGTTGAGGAATACGAGGGACAGAAAATCGACGATATCCGCCGTCTCGGCGTCGATATATTTACAGTCGGCTCGGACTGGGAAGGCTATTTTGACTATCTGAATGAATACTGCAAGGTGGTCTATCTTCCCAGAACGCAGGGCGTTTCCAGCTCGGAGGTGCGGGCGGAAAAGCGGAAGCTGCGGATCGGACTCGTCGGCTCGACTGTATTCAGAACGAAGTTTATCAATGAGGCAAAGTTTGTCAACGGCGTAGAGGTCGTCGGCGTCTATGCCTCTGCGAAGGGCACCGAACCCGAGCTCAATACGCTGTATTATACCGACCGGTATGATGCGCTGTTGGAACGGGTTGATGCCGTATATATCATCTCCAAGCCGGAGAATCACTATAAGCACTGCAAGGAGGCACTTCTTGCAGGAAAACATGTGCTCTGCGAATCACCGGTTGCCTATACCCGTGAACAGTGTCAGGAGCTGTTTGCGCTGGCAAAGGAGAAGAATCTGATTCTCATGGATGCAATCAAAACCGCGTATTCCACGGCGTATGAGCGGCTGATTCTCATGGCGAAGGGCGGAAAGATCGGCAGGGTTGTCTCGGTCGATGCGGTCTGTACAAGTCTGCGCGACGGCATCTCGATTGAAGGCACCGATCTCTCAAAGAAGTGGAACAGCATGTGCGGCTGGGCACCGGCAGCCATGCTTCCGGTCTTTCAGATTTTCGGAACGGATTACCGCAGGAAGCTCTATTATACGATGTTTCAGGATAAATCCGAAAATATTGATGCGTTCACGAAAATCGACTTTGTATACGGCTCCGGTGTCGCAACGGTCAAGGTTGCAAAGGGCGCCAAGGCTGAGGGTGAGCTGATTATCACCGGAACAAAGGGCTATATCTATGTTCCGGCGCCGTGGTGGAAAACGGATTACTTTGAAATCCGCTATGAACATCCGGAGGACAACAGGCGATTTTTCTATCAGCTCGACGGCGAAGGCATCCGCTATGAAATCGTCGCGTTCGCTAAGGCTGTGGATTCCGGCAGAAACTACAGCAATGTTTCCGAGGAAATCTCTGAGGCGATTGTCGGCGTAATCGAAGACTTTAATAAACGGCAGAACATGATTGAATTGATTTGAAAGGAGTTACTATGAAAGGCATCATTCTTGCCGGAGGCTCCGGCACCAGACTTTATCCGCTGACCATGGTCACCTCGAAGCAGCTGCTTCCGGTCTATGATAAGCCCATGGTTTACTATCCGCTGTCTACGCTGATGCTTGCAGGCATCAAGGATATCCTGATTATCTCGACGCCGACCGATCTTCCGAATTTTGAGCGGCTGCTCGGTGACGGCTCGCAGTACGGCATACACCTGAGCTACAAGGTTCAGCCTTCGCCGGACGGACTCGCACAGGCTTTTATTCTCGGCGAAGAGTTTATCGGCGATGATGCCTGCGCCATGGTGCTCGGCGATAATATTTTCTACGGCAACGGCTTCGGCTCCATTCTCCGTGCGGCGCTGAAAAATGCCGAGGAGAATGCGCGTGCGACCGTCTTCGGCTACTATGTGCCCGATCCGGAGCGCTTCGGCGTTGTCGATTTCGATGCGGAGGGACATGCGCTTTCCATTGAGGAGAAGCCGAAGGTTCCGAAGAGCAATTATGCCGTAACCGGCTTGTATTTCTATCCGGCAGGAGTTTCCGCAAAGGCAAATCAGGTCAAGCCCTCTGCGCGCGGCGAGCTGGAGATCACCACGCTGAACGAGATGTATCTCCATGAGCAGAATCTCGATGTACAGCTGCTCGGACGCGGCTTTGCTTGGCTCGATACCGGCACAATGGACAGCCTTGCGGAGGCGACGAATTTCGTGCAGATGGTGCAGAACCGTCAGGGCATTGAAATTTCCGCGCCGGAGGAGATTGCGTTTATCAACGGCTGGATTGACAATGCAGAGCTGATGCAGTCCGCTGAAAAGTACGGCAAATCGCCCTACGGCATGCATCTGAGAAAGGTTGCCGAGGGCAAGATCAAGTATTAAGGAGAGTGTGTCATGACCATTATCGTTACCGGCGGTGCCGGCTTCATCGGTGCCAATTTCGTTTTCCACATGCTGAATACCTATCCGGATTACCGTATCATCTGTCTGGATAAGCTGACCTATGCAGGCAATCTGTCTACGCTGGAGCCTGTCATGAAGAATCCGAACTTCCGCTTTGTGAAGCTCGATATCTGCGACCGTGAGGGCGTCTACAAGCTGTTCGAGGAGGAGAAGCCGGATATCGTTGTCAATTTTGCTGCGGAATCGCATGTTGACCGTTCGATTGAGAATCCGGAAATCTTCCTCCAGACAAATATCATCGGTACGGCTACGCTCATGGATGCCTGCCGCAAGTACGGTATCCAGCGCTATCATCAGGTCTCGACCGATGAGGTCTACGGCGATCTGCCGCTCGACAGACCCGACCTCTTCTTCACCGAGACAACCCCGATTCATACCAGCAGCCCCTATTCCAGCTCCAAGGCAGGCGCCGATCTGCTCGTGCTGGCATATCACAGAACCTACGGTCTGCCGGTTTCCATTTCGAGATGCTCAAATAACTACGGTCCGTATCATTTCCCGGAGAAACTGATTCCCCTGATGATCGCCAATGCACTCAATGACAAGCCGCTGCCGGTTTACGGCGAGGGTCTGAATGTCCGCGACTGGCTGTATGTCGAGGATCACTGCCGCGCGATTGACCTGATCATCCACAAGGGCAGAGTCGGCGAGGTCTATAATGTCGGCGGTCACAATGAGATGAAGAACATCGACATCGTCAAGCTGATCTGCAAGGAGCTCGGTAAGCCGGAATCCCTGATTACACATGTCGAGGACAGAAAGGGTCATGATATGCGCTATGCAATCGACCCGACCAAGATTCACGACGAGCTCGGCTGGCTGCCGGAGACCAAGTTCGCAGACGGCATCAAGAAAACGATCAAGTGGTATCTGGAAAACAAGGAATGGTGGGAGACCATTATTTCCGGTGAATACCAGAACTACTATGAGAAAATGTACGGCAGCCGTGCGGAGGTCTGAATCGTGAAGGCGTTTGTAACCGGAGTCGGCGGACAGCTCGGCTTTGATGTTGTCAACGAACTGAAACGGCGCGGCTATACGGCGGTCGGCAGCGATATTCTCGAGCAGACTGCGGCGGAATGCGACTATGTCAGGCTCGATATTATCGATGCGGAGGCTGTTGCGCGCACGATTTCCGAAATCAAGCCGGATGTTGTGATTCACTGTGCAGCATGGACAGCGGTCGATGCTGCCGAGGATGCGGAGAATATCCCGAAGGTCCGTGCGATCAACGTAGACGGCACGCAGAATATTGCAAACGTCTGCAAGAAGCTCGACTGCAAGATGATCTATATTTCGACGGACTATGTGTTCGACGGGCAGGGGACTGCGCCGTGGCAGCCGGATTGCAGGGACTATGCGCCGCAGAATGTCTACGGACAGTCCAAGCTCGACGGTGAGCTTGCCGTTTCCGGTACGATTGACAAGTATTTCATTGTCCGCATTGCATGGGTGTTCGGCGTCAACGGCAAGAATTTCATCAAGACGATGATCAATGTCGGCAAGACGCATGATGAAGTGCGCGTAGTCTGCGATCAGATCGGTACGCCGACCTACACCTTTGATCTTGCGAGACTGCTCGTCGATATGGCGGAAACCGATAAATACGGCTATTACCATGCGACAAACGAGGGCGGCTATATCTCGTGGTATGATTTCACGGTTGAAATTTACAGACAGGCGCATATGACGACGAAGGTCACGCCTGTGACAACCGCTGAGTACGGGCTTTCCAAGGCTGCCAGACCGTTCAATTCGCGTCTGGATAAATCCAAGCTCGCCGAAAACGGCTTTGTACCGCTTCCGACTTGGCAGGATGCACTCAGCAGATACTTAAAGGAGATTTCGTAATGGGACAGATCACAGTGGAAAAGAATGTCGGAGGGATCGAAGGTCTCTGTGTGATTACACCGGCAGTTCACGGTGATAACCGCGGCTATTTTATGGAGACCTACAGCAAGCGCGATATGGCTGAGGCTGGCATTGACATTGATTTCGTGCAGGATAATCAGTCCGGCTCGGTCAAGGGTGTGCTCAGAGGTCTGCATTTCCAGAAGCAGTATCCGCAGACGAAGCTCGTCCGCGTCATCAAGGGCAGCGTATTTGATGTCTGTGTCGATCTGCGAAAGGATTCCAAAACCTACGGCAAGTGGTACGGCGTCGAGCTGACCGCAGAAAACAACAAGCAGTTCCTGATTCCGAAGGGCTTTGCGCACGGCTTCCTCGTGCTGAGTGATTCGGCGGAATTCTGCTACAAGTGCGATGATTTCTGGCATCCGAACGATGAGGGCGGTCTTGCATGGAACGATCCGGCAATCGGCATCGAGTGGCCGGAGCTGACCGGTATATACCCCGGCAGTGCATCCGCCGCAGGCTATTCGCTCAAAGACGGCACCGCACTGACGCTTTCCGAGAAGGATCAGAAATGGTATACCCTTGAAAATACATTCACATTCTGAGAAATGAAAAAGCAGATATCCGGAGCAGCTTCGGATATCTGCATTTTTGTCCGCAAAAAAACCGGCTACGCTTTCCTGAAGCGAAGCCGGTTTTCATATTCTGAATTATTTGAGACCCTTCAGATACGGGATTGCCCAGCATACCGCGAGGACAACCGTGATCATGATGCCCATGGGAATGGAAAGCAGCACCATATTCTTGGTCTTTTTGACCTCGGCAGCATCCTTTTCATCCGCAGGAATCTGGAACAGCGCCTCGCGCTCTTCCTTTTCCTTCGGCGTGACCTTGGTGACCGCGGAGCCGATGATCATTGCAATGATACCGGAGAACAGACCGACAAAGAACGGATCGAAGTAGATCGGCAGCGTGACACCGGCAACCGATACACCGATCTTCATGCTTGCACTGACAACGAAGCCGACCAGCATGCCGCAGAAAGCGCCGACCTTTGTCACGCGCTTGCTCCATACGCTGGCGAGTGCAACCGGCAGCCACGAGCAGGCAACGATTGTTGCGCCGAGATAGGTGATCCAGAAAATCTGGGGCGGCTGGAAGATGCAGAGCAGGCAGATGATAATACCGATAATCAGAACGGAGATACGACCGTAGAGAACCTTCTTCTTCTCGTCTTTGACAGTGATGATATCGTTCATGATATTCGAGCTGATCAGAGAGAGGAATGTCGTAGCCGAGGAGATACCGGAAGCGAGAACACCCGAGAGAACGATGATGCCGAGGATTGCAGGCATCAGGTTCATCGACGCCCAGATCAGTGCGTGTGACGGAGTCTCCATGCCCGGATTGAGCTTCTGCGTGAAGACGCCTGCCATGCACATCAGAAATTCGATGACGAATACGGCAGCGGATGCCACAATGCTCGAACGGATAACAGCGTGCTCATTCTTTGCCATGAGGTAGCGGCTCGACTGCCACGGTGCGATTGCCAGAACAGCCAGCCATGCGATACCGTATCCGACCGCCCAGATCATGTTCTCATGCGTTGTCGGATAGAAGTAAGAGGGATTGCCGCCTGCGGCGAGGATACCGGGAATTGCCTGATAGTTAGCCATTTCCGTGACGGTATGCATCCAGCCGCCTGCCTTGATTGCAATGACGCCTGCGCCGATCAGCGTTGCAACGGAGAAAATCGCAAACATGATCGTATCTGTAATCAGAACGCCCTTTGCGCCCGAGAATGCCGTAATCAGCGTAAATGCGATGACGGAGAGGATAATACATGTATTGTATGCAAGTCCGGTTACGACGGACATCAGTGTTGCGATGCCCTGTACGCAGGAGAGACTGTAGACCAGCATAATGAAGGTGCCCGTCAGTGTTGCGAGCATTTTCATTGCCTTGGAATCGAAACGCTTGCCGAAGAACTGCGGAATGGTCAATGCCTGACTGCGGCGAAGATAGCGTCCGAAGAAAACCGAACCGAAAATATAGCCGATAGAAAGCGTGCCGACCGCGACCATAATCGGACCGAAGAAACCGCTGTAGGATTCGCCGACGTCACCCATAAACAGACCGACGCCGATGAACGAAGCGACCAGTGAACCGGTAATCAGAAATGCAGGTGCATTCCGTCCGGCGACATAAAAGTCGTTCGCGTTTTTTACTCTACGGCTGATAAGCGCGCCGACACCGATGTATGCGATCATGGTAATAATCATACCGATCAGATAGATGTTCATTTTTGAGATTTACCTCCTTTTTTCTTAGAAGGGTACACCAACCCTGCATAGATGCTGTGTTTTGTCTTTCTGTGGATTATTCCTTGTAGTCTTTGATAATGCGGTACGCTGCAACACAGCCCATAAATACGAACCAGATGCCGATACCAATTGCGATGATAAGTTCCATATGAATCCTCCTTCTTTTATAGTATCCGCGCTGCATCCGCTGTTTTTGCAGGGCAGTGCGGCGCGGTATATCATCCGACACGGAAAGCACAGAGAACGGCAGAGAGCCTTATTCTCCGATCATCTCCAGTGCCTTGATCCGAAAGCTGTTCATTTTGTCATACCATGCCATCATGTAGTTTGAGACATCCTGATTGTTCTTTCCGGCGTAAATACCCCAGATATACCAGTAATAGTAGATCACAGAGGCACAGGCGATCAGATGCCGCTTTTCCTCAAATGTGGTTTCTCTGCCGTAATACTGCTCAAGCCAGTAGTCATATTCCTGATAATCCGGATTGTGTACGGCGAACAGCTTGCAGATGTCATAGCCGATATCCGCATCGCCGGAGAATTCCCAGTCAATGATGTGCAGATTGTCGCCGTCTACAAGGAGATTCGGCTCATAGAGATCGTTGTGGCAGAGCGACACCTGCCACTGATCCTTCCGCAGAAACTCGAAAAGCGGAAGCATTGCCTCCTTTTCGGCGATTGATCTGCGGTAGGCGAGCGCGTCCGTCAGCCGGAGAATGTCGATCAGATGATCGGCTTCCTTCTCGTATTCAAAGCCGAAGCCAACCGAGATATTGGCATCGTGCAGCGTTTTCAGCTTCCGCGCCAGCATGTCAATATGCTTCTTATTGCCGAAATCAAAAATCTCCGTCGTCGTGACGAATTTTGAGATTTTCCAGCCTTCCTCCTCGTCGATATACACGAGTGTCTCGTCGATTTTCAGCTTTTTCGCGGCTCTGAGGTTCGTAGCCTCCTTTTTGCGGTCGATGACGCCCGAGGCATTGATGCCCGGATGACGGTAGATATAATATTCGCCGTTGACCTTGAACTTGAAGGACTGATTGTTCAGCCCCTTCTTGATAATCGTCATATCGCAGATATCGGTGATCTCGCAGCAGAGGATACGGCAGATATTTTCAAATACATGCACTCTGTTGTTATAGATATAATCCGGATCGAATGCCTGCAATTCATCCATGCTGTCGAATTCCAGAATATCTGTCGGTTCGCATTTCTGAATCCACATCGGGATTTCCTTTACATGCTCCGCCCAGACATTTTCCCAGTACATGCCCTCGACGCCCTGCCGTCCGAAATAGCTTTCAAGCAGCGGACGGAACTTTTCGGTAAATGCATGATCGTAATACGCATGCCCGTACATGATCCACTGATCATGTGAAGGCTTGTTGGTATCATAGATCAGACCTTCTTCGTCATAGGTGAATGCACGTTCGACATAGCTTGTACCCGCAAGGAATACCGAGCAGTAGAAGGCACGGTATTCATACTGGTGAAACATATTCTGCGGGTAATAGTTATCCGAGCAGAGAATATAGGTATTGCTCAGAAAATCGCGCGCAACATAGATACTGCTGTGCGTATTTTTCGTAGCGAATTCGTTGTTGACAACCAGCTTGACATTATACTTGCTGCGCAGATAGAAAAACTTTTCCATCATGTAGCCGACAACGACGATGATCTCCTGCACGCCTGCCTCTTTCAGCTGGCGAATCTGCCGCTCGATCATGACCTCGCCCTTGACGGAGATCAGACCCTTCGGCAGCTCATAGGAGACCGGAATGAACCGTGTGCTCATACCGGCAGCCAGAATGATCGCATTTTTGACGCGATAAGGCTCCATGACCTCATATCCCTTTTCTGTCAGCTGATATGCGTCATTGATCAGCGCTTCTGCAAGCAGTGCATCCAGCAGCGTACGGACCGATTCCGGCGCCTTTCCGGTGCCTTCTGCAATCTGTGCCTGCGTAATTTCATTGTGATGCTCGCTGAGATAACGCAGAATCTCAAATTTTTCCTTGTCCACTTGTCCTTAGAACTCCTTTTTCATTGTGATCTTTTATTTCTTTTTCCCTTTATGGTCTGCGAGAAGATGCTCAAGAATGACCGTGCTCGGCAGCTTGTCCGGATTGATCATCGAACGGACAACGGTTTCACGCTTTTCCCGCAGCGGATCCTCATTTCTGCCGATCTGATCGAGCGTTTCTATCAGCTCTGCCTCGGAATTGACCCGATAGCAGGAATCCATGATCGTTTCGCCCTGCCTGAACAGCGACATCTTGATATCCGATTCGCAGAAAATAAGCGGTGCGCCTGTTGCATAGAACTCGGTCATAATGCCGGAGATATCGGAAATCAGCACGGTTGTGCTCCAGAGCGTGCTGATATATTCCTTGTTGCTGTCAAACCGGATATTTCCGAGTGCATTGCATTTGCTGATATATGCATCCCGTTCCGCCTCAGTGATCTCACCGGTTTTGATGAAATTGTCCCACATCATCGGATGCGGACGGAACAGGAAATCCATTTCGGGGTGACGCGAAGCATAGTCATACAGCACTTCCTTATACCGGAAGAAATTGCTGCCGCCGATTGCCGGATCAGTCGTCCAGCGCGGTGTCCACATGACGCGAATCTGCTTTTCGGACCAGTCCCATGAATTATGGGGCTGATCTTTGTTGAGGAGGATTTCCTCCATCGGAATCAGACCGCAGTCATAGGTATGGCTGAATCCGAGCCTGTGCGCGAGCTTATTCCGGCTTGTATTGATCTCGGCAAGCTCCTGCGAGGTTGCAAAATAGATATAGGTATACGCAAGGAAATTCCGGTTGATTGTCGTATCCAGCGCAAACTTCGTGATGTTTGTGCTGTACATGATGAGGCAGACCTTTGCATACCGCGCAACGCTTCTTGAGGTATACACCGCAGGCATATAAGAATTGTACGGCCTGCCGTAGAAAACATAATCCGGAGAGAACTGCCGGAGACTCTTCCACCTGAGCGTGCCGTCCTGCTTTTCGAGCGCATCGACAGCATCCGTATAGTGCTCCGAGACAAAATACTGATAGACGTCATTTACTTTGGAATGCAGGACATGCTCAGTGATATCCGACGGGATGCAGAGCAGAATGACCTTGAAGCGCTTGTCGGCTTTCAGCTTTTCATAGACCGGCTTCATCTTGTTCCATGCCGGAATATACTGGCACATGAAAACAACCGTAATGACATCGGATTTATGTGCCTTCATTTTCCTGCATACGCCGATTGCAGCAGAATCCAGATCAATCAGGCAGTTTTTGGCTGCGGTATAGATTTTTTTGACAGGCGTTTTGCGCAGGATCGCTTTCACACCCATGAACGAGACCTCCAATCAAAGAATTCAGCATCAGTATAATATACTGTCAGTAAATCTTACTATATATTGCACTCCATTTTGTAATTCTTTTATTTGAACAACCCAATTCAAATTATAGCATACTATATTGCAGATTGTCAAGTAGGGATTTGCAAATAATGCAGTAAAATCTATACATCGGATGACCGGAAGAAACGGTGCGCCTGCGGGGGACAGGATACGGCGGAAATGTCTGTTTCTTCATGGTGCAGCGGCAGTTTCAGACAGCCGCAGATACTTGACAAACCTTATGGTCTGTGGTATACTTAAACGATAAGATACGAAGGATGCCGCAGCCGACAGGGGGCAATCGTGAAGAGACGGAAACGCAATGCGGATCATGATGCGGCACTGCATCGGTCCGGTCAAAATGATCACAGTACCGCAGGATACAGACGCATATTCGGCGTCTGTGTCTTGTTTCTATATGTATTCGCCGTCCTGTGGCTGACGCTGATTGACCGGAAGGTCGGTATCCGCAGGGCAATTCTGACGCCGTTCTGGGAGATTCGCATGGTGTTCCGCGGGAGCAGCCGCAGATTTTTCGCTCGCCAGATTCTGGGCAATCTGCTTCTGCTGATGCCGCTGGGCGTGCTGCTTCCGGCACTGTGTCCGCAGCGGCGCGATCCGAAAAGACGCATGCTGCGTGAACTGCTGTTTGTCACGCTGACCGCGCTGCTGTCTACATGTTTTATAGAGCTGACACAGTATTATACCGGCAGAGGACTGCTGGAATTTGATGATGTGTTTCATAATACGCTCGGCGCCGTGATCGGATATCTGTTTTACAGCTTCATCCGGAAATGCGCTGCGGCAAAGCAATAGAATTTTGTTTGATCCGGCAAGGAGGGAGATTTGTCACCGTGAAAGCACTGATACTGAATTCCGGTCTCGGCAGCCGCATGGGCGTCCTCACGAGCGAGCATCCGAAATGCATGACAGAAATCTCCGCCCGTGAGACGATTCTCAGCAGGCAGCTCCGGATGCTTGCCGATGCCGGCATTACCGATGTTGTCATGACGACCGGTGCCTTTGACAGCGTACTGGTCAGTTACTGCAACAGTCTGGAACTGCCGCTGCATATTACCTTTGTCAAAAATCCGGTCTATGACCGGACGAACTATATTTATTCGATTTACTGCGCGCGGGAATACCTCAGAGATACCGCTGTCATTCTGATGCACGGCGATCTTGTGTTTGAGAATACCGTGCTCGATGATGTCCTCGCGTCGGCGCAGAGCTGCATGACGGTCAGCACATCGCTGGAACTGCCGGAAAAGGATTTTAAGGCGGTGATCGCGGACGGAAGGGTGCAGAAGGTCGGCATTGAATTCTTCAATGATGCCGTCGCTGCGCAGCCGCTGTATAAGCTGCTGGAAGCTGACTGGAATCTGTGGCTTGCGCGCATCATCACATACTGTGAATCGGGCGATGCTGCAAAGACAACGTGCTATGCGGAACATGCACTCAACGAGATTGCGGAAAAGGATATCGTTCCGCTGGATGTTGCAGACAGGCTTTGTGCGGAGATTGACAATCCGGCGGATCTGGCGGTTGTATCCGCAAGGCTCCGTGAGATTGAAAGCCGCACCGTTTATATGTGCTTCTCGACCGACATGATTCACAGCGGACATATTGCACTTATCAAAAAGGCAAAACGGCTCGGCAGGCTGATTGTCGGCGTGCTTTCCGATGAGGCGGTTTGCAGCTACAAGCGTTTTCCGCTGCTGCCCTTTGCGGAACGGAAGGCAATGTTTGAGAATATTGCAGGTGTCTGGAAGGTTGTTGCGCAGAAATCGCTGAGTTACAGAGAGAATCTCGAAGCCTATCAGCCGGATTATGTTGTGCACGGCGATGACTGGCAGACCGGTTTTCAGAAGGTCATACGCGATGAGGTGACCTCGGTGCTTGCGTCTTACGGCGGACAGCTCGTGGAATATCCCTATGCAAAGGATAAAAAATATCAGGAGCTTGAAAACCGTGCACGCGCCGATATGTCCATGCCGCATATCCGCAGGGGGCGGCTCCGGAAGGCGATTGCCATGAAGGGGCTGATTACCGCGATTGAGGCACACAGCGGACTGACCGGTCTGATCGCGGAAAAAACCGTGGTTTTTCAGGACGGCGGCGCAAGACAGTTTGATGCAATGTGGATTTCGTCGCTCTGTGATTCGACTGCAAAGGGCAAGCCGGATATTGAGCTTGTGGATATGACCTCGCGCTACCGCACGATCGACGATATCATGGAGGTCACGACGAAACCGATCATCTTCGACGGCGATACCGGCGGTCTGACGGAGCATTTTGTATACACGGTCCGCACACTGGAGCGCATGGGCGTTTCCATGGTTATCATTGAAGATAAAACAGGCTTGAAGAAGAATTCACTGTTCGGCACGGAGGTCGCGCAGACACAGGCTTCGGTTTCTGATTTCTGCGAGAAGATCAGAGCGGGCAAAAAAGCGCAGAAAACCGCAGATTTCATGATCTGTGCCCGCATTGAGAGTCTCATTCTGGAACAGGGCATGGAGGATGCACTGACACGCGCATTTGCATTTCGGGATGCCGGTGCGGATGCAATTATGATTCATTCGCGCAGACAGGACCCTGCGGAGATTTTTGCGTTCGCAGAGCTGTTCCGTGCGCAGGATACCGAAACGCCGCTGGTTGTTGTTCCGACATCGTTCAATACGGTTACGGAGGAGGAATTCAGGGCGCGCGGCGTCAATGTTGTGATCTATGCCAATCAGCTCACAAGAAGCGGATTTCCTGCCATGCAGCATGCGGCGGAGCTGATTCTGACGTATCACCGCGCGAGGGAATGTGATGCGGTCTGCATGCCGTTCAAGGACATTATTCGCCTGATTCCGGAGGACATCTGATATGCAGTTTATTATGAATGCCGATGAGGCATATGCCGATCTCGATGATTATTTTGTCCGGACCGGTGCAGAATGTATCCTGCTTGTGTGCGGCAGCGGATTTCAGCATCTGCGCATCAAAGATTACTTTGAGACGCTCGAGGAACGTCTCGGCGTCCGTATTGTACGGTTTTCGGATTATCAGCCGAATCCGTGCTATGATTCGGTTGTCAGGGGCGTGTCGATTTTCCGTGCCGGCAAATGCGATCTGATTGCGGCAGTCGGCGGCGGCAGCGCAATGGACGTTGCCAAGTGCATCAAGCTCTACGCGAATATGGATAACCATGCGCCCTATCTTGCACAGCGCATCGTACCGAATGACATTCCGCTGCTTACAATCCCGACAACCGCCGGAACCGGCAGTGAGGCAACGCGCTTTGCCGTGATTTATCATAACGGTGAAAAGCTCTCTGTCTCCGATGAAAGCTGCATTCCGTCCGCAGTGCTGTTTGATCCGGTGCTGCTGAAGCCCATGCCGATGTATCAGCGGAAGGCAACAATGCTTGACGCGCTCTGCCATGCGGTCGAATCCTACTGGTCGGTGCATGCGACACAGGAGAGCATGGACTATGCGCGCAGAGCAATCAAAATGATCGTTGCAGCAGAGGCACGCTATCTTGCGAATGACGATCAGGGCAATGCGGAGATGATGCAGGCTGCGAATCTCGCAGGCAAGGCGATCAATATTACGCAGACAACCGCAGGCCATGCGATGTGCTATAAGCTGACAACGCTTTACGGCATTGCACACGGTCATGCAGCGGCGCTGTGCGTCAAGGCGCTGCTTCCGTATATGATGCAGTATTCGGCGCATTGTACGGATGCACGCGGTGCGGCACATCTGGAAAATGTATTCGGCGAAATCGCGGATGCACTGGGATGCTCCCGATATGATCTGCCGGCACGGTTTGCGGAGATTGTCGATGCGCTTGCGCTTCCGGTGCCTTCTGTGAAATCCGATGAGGATTTTGCCGTACTGACTGCATCGGTCAATCCGGAGCGGCTGCGGAATCATCCCGTTTCGCTGAGTACAGGTACAATCAAATCACTTTATCAGCAGATTTTGCAGGGTGTGTAAAACTATGAAGGTTGCAGATTTTGTCAGAATCCTCGGTGCGGATTTTTATACCGGTGTACCGGATTCGCAGCTCAAAGCGCTCTGCGATTATCTGATGCAGACCTACGGCATTGACCGCAGGCATCATATCATTGCGGCGAATGAAGGAAACTGTACGGCGCTTGCCGCCGGTTATCATCTGGCGACGGGCAGAGTGCCGGTTGTGTATATGCAGAATTCCGGCGAAGGAAATATCATCAATCCGGCGGCGTCGTTGCTGAATGATCGGGTCTATGCGATTCCGATGGTTTTTGTGATCGGCTGGCGCGGCGAGCCGGGCGTACACGATGAGCCGCAGCATATCTATCAGGGCGCGGTCACGCTGAAGCTGCTCGAGGAAATGGATATCCGGTATTTTGTGATCGGGAAGGAGACGGCAGCGGATGCGCTCTGTGCCGTCATGGAGGAATTCCGCAGCGTGCTGGCTGCGGGAAAGCAGGTCGCATTTGTCATTCGCAAGGGTGCGCTGACAGATGCACCGGCGGTCACATACCAAAACGGCAATCCGATGAGCCGTGAGGAGATTATCCGGCATATTACCGCAGTTTCCGGCAGCGATCCGGTTGTTTCCACGACCGGCAAGGCAAGCCGTGAGCTGTTTGAGATACGGGAGGCAAACGGTCAGAGTCACAAATATGACTTTCTGACGGTCGGCTCTATGGGGCATGCTTCGTCCATTGCGCTCGGCATTGCACTGCATATGCCGGAGCAGAAAATCTGGTGCGTGGACGGTGACGGCGCGGCACTGATGCATATGGGTGCAATGGCGGTGAACGGTGCCATGAAGCCGCAGAATCTTGTGCATCTTATCATTAACAACGGCGCGCATGAAACGGTCGGCGGCATGCCGACGGCAGCAGGACAGATTGATCTGACCGCGATTGCAGCGGCTTGCGGCTATCCGTATGCAGTCTGCGTCGATACGTTTGATGCGCTGGATCGGGAATTGCAGGCTGCCCGAAGCAGAGACGCGCTCACGCTGATTGAAGTGAAATGCGCAATCGGTGCGCGCGGCGATCTCGGCAGACCGACAACGACCGCGCTGGAAAACAAGCAGAATTTTATGGGATATCTTGCGGCGCTCTGAGACGCGGATATCGGGAAACGGAGGCAGTTATGGCGAAAATTTTACTGGCAGGCGGTGCAGGCTATATCGGCTCGCATACTGCTGTGGAGCTCCTGCATGCCGGATATGAAGTGGCAGTGATTGATAATTTCATGAACAGCTCTCCGGAGGCAATCCGCAGAGTGGAACAGATCACCGGAAAGCATGTCGCACTGTATGAGGCGGATGTACGCGACCGTGAGGCTGTTGCGGCGGTGTTCCGCGCAGAGAAGATTGACGCGGTGATTCACTTTGCCGGACTGAAAGCAGTCGGCGAGTCTGTGAAAAAGCCGCTGATGTACTACCGGAACAATATTGACACGACGCTGACGCTGCTGGAGGTCATGGAGGAATTCGGCGTGAAGAACGTGATCTTCTCCTCGAGCGCGACGGTCTACGGGGAGGAGAATGCCGTGCCTTATATCGAAACAATGAAGCGCGGCGTCTGCTCGAATCCGTATGGCTGGACAAAGGCAATGATGGAGCAGATTTTTGAGGATGCTGCAAAGGCTGATCCGGCGCTCTCCGTCATTCTGCTGCGCTATTTCAATCCGATCGGCGCACATGAATCCGGCATGATCGGCGAGGACCCGCTCGGCATTCCGAATAACCTGATGCCCTATGTGACACAGGTTGCGGTCGGCAAGCGCGAATGCCTGACGATTTTCGGCAATGACTATCCGACCAAGGACGGTACCTGCATGCGCGATTATATCCATGTGGTCGATCTTGCGAAAGGACATGTGAAGGCTGTTGATTATATCATGCATCAGCACTGCGTCGAGGTGTTCAATCTCGGCACCGGTACGCCTTACAGCGTCACAGAGATCGTTGAGACATTTGAGCGCGTCAATCAGGTGAAGGTCAATCATGTGTACGGCGCGCGCCGTGACGGCGACCTTGCAGAATTCTATGCAAACGCGGATAAGGCGGAGCGGCTGCTCGGCTGGCATACGGAGAAAACGCTCGATGATATGTGCCGTGATTCATGGAACTGGCAGCGGCAGAATCCGAACGGATTTCAGGCTGCCGAATGACACGGTTATGCAATCAAATAATCAGACTGGGAGAAAATGCATGTATCGTATTTTGAACCGTAAGGAACTCAACCGCACGGTGACAATGCTCGAGATTGAGGCACCGGCAGTTGCAAAAAAGGCGAAGGCAGGACAGTTTATCATCCTGCGTGTTGATGAGGACGGCGAGCGCGTGCCGTTTACGATCTATCGCGCAGATCAGAGCAGAGGCTCTGTGTCGATCATTTTTCAGGTGCTCGGTGCGACAACCAAGAAGCTCGACCAGAAGCGCACCGGCGAGTATATCTGCGATTTTGCCGGACCGCTCGGCATTGCTACAAATACCGAAGGCAAGCGCAAAGTCTGCGTCATCGGCGGCGGCGTCGGCTGTGCGATTGCGCTGCCGATTGCACGCGCGTTCAAGGCGAACGGCGCACATGTCACGAGCATCATCGGCTTTCGCAGCCGCGATCTGATTATCCTCAAGGATGAATTCAAAGAATGCTCCGACACCTTCCATATCATGACCGATGACGGCTCCTTCGGCGAGCACGGCAATGTCTGCATGCCGCTGGTCAAGATGCTCGGTGCCGGTGAACAGTTTGACGAGATCATGACCGTCGGACCGATGATGATGATGAAATTCGTTGTCGAAGCGGCGCGTCCGTATCATACGCCTGTGACCGTTTCCATGAACCCGATCATGATTGACGGAACCGGTATGTGCGGCGGCTGCCGTGTGACGCTGAACCGCGGCGGCGAGCGCATTACGAAATTCGCCTGCGTGGACGGTCCGGATTTCAACGGCTATGAAATCGACTTTGACGAAGCAATTTCGCGCAACCGCATGTATGTTGATTTTGAACGCCGCGAATATGAAAATACCTGTAATCTGCTGCGCAAGAGAGAGGAGCTGTGAGCATGGGAATCGAACCGAAAAAGCATGACATGCCGACACAGTCTCCGGTGCTGCGCTCGCGGAATTTCGAGGAGGTTGCGCTCGGTTATGAAGCAAAGACGGCAGTTGCCGAGGCGGAACGCTGTCTGAACTGCAAAAATCAGCCCTGCGTCAGCGGATGTCCGGTGCATATCCGGATTCCGGATTTTATTGCGCAGCTGAAAGCGCAGAATTACGAGGATGCCTACCGGATTATCACGGAATCCTCGTCGCTTCCGGCGGTCTGCGGCAGAGTGTGTCCGCAGGAGTCGCAGTGCGAGAGCAAGTGTACGCTCGGCATCAAATTTGAGCCGGTCGCAATCGGCAGACTGGAACGCTTTGTCGCAGATTATCACAATGCAAATGACAGTGCGCCGGTTGAGAAGCCTGCTCCGAACGGGCACAAGGTTGCGGTGATCGGCTCGGGTCCTTCCGGACTGACCTGCGCGGGCGATCTTGCCAGAAACGGGTTCGAGGTCACGGTCTATGAGGCACTGCATACCGCAGGCGGCGTGCTGGTCTACGGCATTCCGGAATTCCGTCTCCCGAAGCGCATCGTTGCAAAGGAGATCGAAGGGCTCAAAGCGCTCGGCGTGAAAATCGAAACGAATATGATCATCGGCAGAACCCTGACCGTCGATGAGCTGTTTGCGGACGGCTTCGAGGCGGTGTTCATCGGAACAGGTGCCGGTCTGCCGAATTTCATGGGCATTCCCGGCGAGAATTATAAGGGTGTCTATTCCGCGAATGAATATCTGACGCGAAGCAATCTGATGAAGGCATATCTCGATAATCCGGTCACGCCGATCATGAAGCACGGCAAGGTCGCGGTTGTCGGCGGCGGCAATGTCGCAATGGATGCTGCAAGAACTGCGCTGCGCCTCGGCGCGGAAAAGGTCTCGATCATCTACCGCCGCTCTATGGAGGAGCTTCCTGCGCGGAAGGAGGAGGTTGAGCACGCAATGGAGGAAGGCGTGGAATTTCTGCTGCTGACCAATCCCGTTGAGATTTTCGGCTTCCATAATCCGGATGTCCCGCGTGATGAGCGAAACGGCTTTGTGCGGTCTATCCGCTGCGTGAAAATGGCGCTCGGCGAACCCGATGAACGCGGCAGACGCCGTCCTTCTCCGGTTGCAGGCTCTGAGTTTGAAATGCCTGTTGATACGGTGATTATTGCAATCGGCACCTCGCCGAATCCGCTGATGAAGAATACGACCGAGGGTCTGACGGTCAATGCAAGAGGCGGCATTGTTGTCACGGAGGACGGTCTGACCTCACGCGAGCATGTCTATGCAGGCGGCGATGCCGTGACAGGTGCTGCGACTGTGATCTCGGCAATGGGCGCGGGAAAGACCGCTGCAAAGGCAATCATGCGTCAGTTCGGCATCGGAGAATGAGTCATGTTCGGCGCACGCCTGCGGATTCGGGCGTGCGCTTTTTTACGGAAAGGATCAGCATATGAGAAGGAGAATACTGCTGCTTGTTTCGCTTCTGCTTGCTGTATGCATGTTCACCGGATGCGGCGAAAAGCGTCCGGCGGAGGAGATCATCCGCGATATGATCAATGTGCACGGCAGCGGCGATCCGCAGGCGGATGCGCAGATCAGTACGCTGCTGAAAGAGCTGCATCATACGGACAGACGTCAGGGCGCGCTCTGGCAGGAGATCATGGAATACTGGGATTATGTGGACAATACACTGGTTGTCCGCGAGGATGCGCTGCCGGATGATCTGCCTGCGGATGACAGTCTTGCGATTATCGTGCTGGGCTTTGAACTCAATCCCGACGGTTCGATGCAGGATGAGCTGATCGAGCGCCTGAAAACTGCAAAAAAATGTGCGGAACAGTATCCGGAAGCCTATGTGATCTGTACCGGCGGCGGCACGGCGCAGAATAATCCTGCCGTGACAGAGGGCGACCTTATGGGCAAATGGCTGCTGGACAACGGGCTGGATGTAAAGCGGCTGATTATCGAGAATCAGTCTTTCTCGACCGCAGCCAATGCCGTCAACAGCTTTCAGATTCTCCGGTACAGCTATCCGCAGGTGCGTTCTGCGGCGATTGTCAGCAGCAGCTATCATATCCCGTGGGGCTCGCTGATGTTTGAGGCGGTGTTCCTGAAAGCGGCATCCGAAACGCAGACCGAGCCGCTGCATGTGATCGCAAACTGCGGCTGTCCGGTCGAGAACAGTATCTACCGCAGAGAGGATTTGCTGAGCTGGGAGAGCGGCGGTCTGCTGCAAGTGCTCAGCTGCGGCTCATTCGCATAGTTCATATCTACAGATCGGCGCTGTACAGGGTCAAAGGACTCTGAGCAGCGCTGATTTTTTCGTATTGGCTTGAATAATATTGTCACATAGCACCAAACTGCTGCTGAAATGCTTGAACGAAGCCGCAAAATATGATATAATTACAAATTGTGTGATAAGACCAGAATTGAACAGAAATTGCTGCCGGATGCAGACATTCGCTGCGGCGGATTCCGTCAGAAAACAGAAAAAGAAATCCGGATGTGCATACTGCGCCCGAAAAGGGAACGGTTCGCAGGGGAATGCTTGCAGAAGGGGCGGAAAGGAGTGCCGAGAGGCATCAGTTTCATTTCAGAGGGATCAGTCCTGCATCCTGCGGCGTCAGGCGTTCGGACTGAGATCTGAGTTGTTCCGGTCATCTTTCAGGGATGTATCCGCTGCAATAAAATATACAACGCAGTCCGGCGGAGCATAACGGTCTTGCAATCGCATAGTTTCAAGATTCACAGGAGGAAAAAATGATTCGGAAAAGTATTCGGAAACGTCTTGCTTCCGCAGCGGCTGCGGCAGTGATGTTGACGGCATCGCTGTGTCCGCTGACTGGCGCGGGAACCGGTATGCTGCAATCTCTGACTGCATATGCCGCACCTTCGGAGTTCACCGCGGAGCAGGGTGCACAGTGGGCAAGAGATTGCGCACGGACAAGCTGGTGGCGCGATGTGGACAGCAGCTACGGCTGTCAGTGCGTTGACCTGATTATGGCATATATCGGATATCTGCGGCATCAGGATTATTATCTCATCAGAGGCGATGCAACGGATTATCAGTATATTTCACTGCCGGACGGCTTTACCTATATTGCAGGCGGTACGCCGCGCAAAGGCGATATTTTCGTGCAGGCAGCATATACGCACGGTACCGGCAAAGCAGGTCATGTCGGCATCATTACCGATGTCAACGGCAGTTCCGTCACAACAGCAGAAACGAACTACGGGCAGCAGGCTTGCCAGGCGGTTCCCAGAACGATCAATGATTTTACCGGTGTGATCCGCCCGAACTTCAAGTCGGCTCCTGCCGTTGAGCCGCCGAAGCACGGCGATACGGCGAATTTCGGTGAGGGCATCTACAATCTTGTCAATGTCGCGGACGGCGCATATATGAACTATGCATTCCTCAGTGATATCAACGGTGCCAGCCCGATCATCACGCTTCCGGCGGACGGCAGTCCGGAGCAGGAGTTCACGCTGACCCATGTCGGCAAGGGAAAATATACCCTCGGCATCAATCATTCCGACGGCGGCTTTGTCAACTGCGAATGCGCCAATCCCGCTTCGATCTATGACGGTGTGCAGCTGACCGGCAGAGATGCATGGAACGATGATACACAGTATTTCTGGCTCGTGGAGGACCCCGATCACAAGGGCGAATACATCATCGAGAACGGCAAGAATCCGTCGCTCGTGATTACCTCTTACGGCAACAAGAGCACGCTCACGGTCAGCGGCTATACGAAAGCCGCAGGGCAGCGCTGGAAGATTCAGAAGGCGGTCAAGGTGACCGTGCCGGAGCCTTCCAGAGAAAAGAATCTCGCAGAGGGCAAATACAGATTCGTCAACGCATCGACGGGATACTGCATGAATTATTCATGGGGTACTTCCGATCCGAATCCGATTTCCGCATTTGCACCGGATAACAGTCCGGAGCAGATTTTCACGCTGACCCATGTCGGCAGCGGCAAGTATACGCTCGCAATTAATCATTCCGACGGCGGTTTCGTCAACTGCGAATGCCCGACGCCGAATGATATTACGGTCGGTACAAAGCTGACCGGCAGAAGCGCGTTTAAGGATGACACACAGTATTTCTGGGTGACGTCTGTCGGCAACGGCGAGTATATTCTCCAGAACGGGCACGATAAGTCGCTGGTTGCAGCGCCCTCCGGTTCCGGCGAAAAGTCTCAGCTGACGATTCAGCGCTACAACGGTACACAGCTGCAAAAATGGCGCCTTGATCCGGTTTCGCTCAATTCGGTGCCGAAGCATTCGACAAAGGATACGATACAGTATGGTGCATGCAGCTTCACGAATGTGCAGACCGGCTTTGCGATGACGCATCAGAAGGAGTATAAGCTCGGAAAGTATCATCCGATCGGTCTGGAGCTGAAGGATCGTCCTGCGGATCAGCGCTTTGAGCTGAAATATATCAGCGACGGCAAATATCAGCTTGCACTGTATGAGAATCAGAATCTGTATGTCAACTGCAAGTGCAGTACGGCGGATAAGGTCTGTGAAAGCGTAAAGATTTCCTCATGGGATGCATATACCGACGGCACACAGTATTTCTGGATTACGGAAGTCAGCGATGAGGAATTTATCATTCAGAGTGCACTCAATGAGAATCTTGTCATCGCGCCGCAAAGTGCTTATGTAAGCTCCGGTCTGGAATTGCAGTTTTATAACGGCAGCGCATTGCAGAAGTGGAAGCTGAGTGAGCCGGCACCGATTGTGACAACGACAGTCTCCACTGAGACGAATCCTGTCGTCACATCAACCACCACGAAGAAAACGACTGTGTCTGCCGCTACCACCACGAAGAATACAACAACCACCAAGAAGACGACCACGACCCAGACTTCTACGACGAAGAAGCCGACTGTTTCCGCAACGACGACTGCGAATCCTGTCAAGCCGCAGCTGCCGGAGCATGCAACGGCAGATACAATGCAGTACAATCAGTGCGCGATCATCAATGCAGCGAACAATTATGCCATGACGCATCAGACATGGAATACGCTGAGCGCATCGCATCCGATCGGACTGGAACTTTACATGGGCGAGACGAATCAGTGCTATGATCTGATTTATGTCAAGGACGGATACTATAAGCTCGCGCTCTATGAGGATCAGAATCTGTTTGTCAACTGCACCTGCAAGACGGCAAACGATGTCAAGGCAGGCGTACAGATTTCCTCGTGGAAAGCATATGATGATGGCACGCAGTATTTCTGGATTACGGAAGTCGGCGATGAGGAGTTTATTATTCAGAGCATGCTCAATGAGAATCTCGTCATTGCGCCGATGAGTGATGATGTGAAAGCGGGTCTGTCGCTTCAGGAATACAACGGCAGCAAGCTCCAGAAGTGGACCTTCAAGGAGCTGAGAAATCCGGTCACAACGGAAACTACAACTGCTACGACCAAAAAGACTACCGGCACCACCAAGACAACTGCCACAACCACCAAGACGACCGCAAGCACTACCAAGACGACAACATCCACGACGAAGACCACTTCTTCCACCACCGGCACGAAGCCGACAACAACATCTACCACGGTCACGAGCACGGTTCCGGTACCGGTTCCGGCAATGAAGCAGAATGTAAAGCCGGGCGTATATTATCTTGTCAATGTGAAAAACGGCTACTGCATGACGCATCAGACGGAGGCGAAGATCAGTGCGGGGCATCCGATCGGTCTGGAACTGAACGAAGGCAAGCTGACACAGCAGTTCACGCTGAAACATGTCGGCGACGGCAAATATTCCCTTGCACTCGGCGATATGCCGACCCGTTATGTCAACTGCACCTGCAAGACTGCAAATGACATCAAGGAAGGTATCGTGATGTCCGGCTGGGATGAATATACCGACGGTACACAGTATTTCTGGTTCACTGAGGTGACGAAGGGTCAGTATATTCTCCAGAATGCAGTACGTCCGGAGCTTGTCATTGCACCGGCTGCCGATGCGGTCGGCTGCAATTTGCAGCTTCAGCGCTATAACGGCAGCGTGCTCCAGCGCTGGAAGCTCACGCCGGTTGTTTCTGCGACCACAACGGCGACAACGGATACAACAACGTCCACAACCAAGACAACCACAAGCACGACTTCGACGACCTCGACGACGTCCACCACAAGCACGACTTCGACGACCTCGACAACGTCCACTGCAAGCACCACATCGACGACCTCGACAACGTCAACCACAAGCACCACGTCGACGACCTCGACAACGTCAACCACAAGCACCACATCGACGACCTCGACAACGTCAACCACAAGCACCACATCGACGACCTCGACGACGTCAACCACAAGCACCACATCGACGACCTCGACAACGTCAACCACAAGCACCACATCGACGACCTCGACAACGTCAACCACAAGCACCACTTCGACAACCTCGACAACGTCAACCACAAGCACCACCTCGACCACTTCGACAACGTCTACTACTAGCACCACATCGACAACCTCGACGACGTCAACCACAAGCACCACATCGACGACTTCGACAACGTCAACCACAAGCACCACCTCGACCACTTCGACAACGTCTACTACTAGCACCACTTCGACAACCTCTGATACAACGATAACCGGTACGACGGATTCGTCTGTGACAACGACTGCGACCACGCCTGTGACAGGTACAACCACTGTCACGACCGGCACAGCGTCTTCTGCGGAGAGCTCGGTCACAACGAGTACAACCACAGAGTCAACGACGACGGAAACCACCGTTCCGCCCGTTTCCATTGAATATCCGGTGGGCGATGTGGACGGCAAAAACGGTGTCGGCGTGGAGGATGCACAGCTTGCTCTGCTCGCGTATGTGAATATCATGGCAGAGATAGACAGCGGGCTGACGCCGGAGCAGCTTCGTGCTGCCGATGTCAACCGCGACGGTCAGATCGGCGTTGACGATGCGCAGCTGATTCTGCTGTACTATGTCAACAATACGCTTTCCGGAAACGATATTTCCTGGGAAGAGCTGATCGCACATCCTGCTTCGTAACAGACGGCACATATCTATTTCAGACAGGGAGAACCGCAGTTGTTCTCCCTGTTTTTTGCATCAGCACAGTATCTGTTTCCTGAATTGGCTGAATTTGCACTTGACAAAACACGATTCGTGTGGTATAATGGAAACAATCGAGAGGAACATTTGTGCGAAATCAAACCGGACGGGAGGGGCGGATATGAAACAGCAGGAGAAAAAGCGCCATACAGCAGCACTCAAACATCTGCATACGGTCGGTGCGCGCATCAGATATTACCGCGAAAGCAGGGGCATGGAGCAGAAGGAGATCGCCGCGCAGCTCGGTATTACGCCGAATGCGGTCAGCAACTGGGAAAACGGCAGAACGCGCCCTGATCTCAGTCTGCTGCCGCCGCTCTGCGAAATCCTCAATATTACGCTGTATGAGCTCTACGGCATCGACAAGCCCGTAGACCGGTATTCAGACCGGGAGCAGCTGCTGGTTGCCGGTTACCGTGAACTTTCCGACGGACACAGGGCTGCGGTCGAGCAGCTGATTGATTCGCTCAAATCGGCGGAAGCTGCGGCGCGGTGTCCTGCGCTGACTGTGCTGACTGCATGCAGCCGTCAGCTTGCCGCCGGTTTGGATGCAAATACGGATTTCGAGGCGGAAGGGGAGACGATCTATCTTTATTCCTCTCCGCAGATCCGGCAGGCGGATCTGGTGTTTCCCGTCAGCGGCAACAGCATGGAGCCGGTTTATCATGACGGCGATCTGGTGCTGGTACAGCACGCACCGGAATGTCCGGCACTGCATTATGGTGAGATCGGTGCGTTTCTTATCGGCAGCAGTACCTATATCAAGGTCTACGCGGAGGACGGTCTGCGTTCCCTGAACCGGCAGTATAAAACGATGAAATTTGCGGAGGATGAGCGCGTGACCCTGATCGGGCGTGTGCTCGGGATTCTGGAACCGGATGATTTTGCAAAGCCGGAGGATATCCGTCTGTATCAGCAGATTCATGCAGGGGAGGTGTGAGCGCATGCGGCTGTTTATTGCGGTGCTCCTTGCGCAGAACATGAAAAAAGCACTGACTGACGCACAGAATGCGCTGCGGCAGCACAATTTCAGCGGGCATTATATCCCCGAACCGAATCTGCATCTGACGCTGCGCTTTCTCGGGGAATATCACGATCCGGAGGCGGTTCTGGAAGCCATGGAATCCGTCCCGCCTGCGCCGTGTGTCCTGACGCTGAACGGGTATATCGGCAATTTCGGCGATCTGCTCTGGGCGGGTGCGGAACCGTGCCCGGCGCTCGAAAAATATGTGAAGCAGCTGCGGCATGCGCTCGCGGAACGCGGTATTCCGTTTGACAGGACAAAGTTTTATCCGCATATTACGCTGCTGCGGAATGCAGCGAGCAGTCAGGCATTTTCGGATATTATGCTCAAAAAGGAAAGCATGACCGTACAGCGGATTTCGCTGATGCGCTCGGATTTCGGAAAGCACGGCGCACAGTATACCGAGATCGGTGCAGTGGAATCCGGCGCGGAAGGACAGTGCTTCTGACAGCGCATCGGGGGTGATCGAATGTGTACGCGGTTTTATGTGGAACCGGCAGTGTTTTGCCCGTATATTGACCGTGCGAAGCGACTGTCGCTTGCCGATCGGATCATCGTATCACTCGGTAAGCCGCTGACAATGAGCGGGGAACTGCATCCGACCGATGTTGCCGCAGTGCTGGCGCCAGATAAAAACGGCGGTATCGGGGTGTTTCCGATGCTCTGGGGATTTACCGTACCGGAGACCGGCGCGCCGGTTGTCAACTGCCGTCTGGAATCCGCGGATTATAAGCCGCTCTGGAAGGATTCATGGTACCGGCGGCGCTGCGTCATACCGGCATCATGGTATTATGAATGGGAGCATTTTTCTTCGCCGGACGGCAAAAAACGTATGACCGGCGCAAAATATGCAGTGCAGCCGGAGGGCGCCGATGTGACATGGCTTGCAGGGCTGTACCGGTATGAAACGCACGGCGGCATACAGGTGCCGGTGTTTGCGGTCATCACCAGACCGGCAGATGAGCATGTCAGCGCACTGCATGACCGGATGCCGCTGATTCTCAGTAAGGAGAGCATTGCGGACTGGATTCGTCCGGACGGCGATCCGAACGAAATTGCGAAGAGAGCGCCGGTCCATATGATGACAGAGAAGGTGATCTGATGAAGCTCTTTCACCGGAAAAAAGAGATTCTGCCGATTCCTGCGCCCTTTACGGCGGCGGATATCAAAACCGAGGCGAGTATCTGCACCGGCGAGCGGATGATCGGGTTTTATGACCGGAAAACGCATAAGCTGCGCTATGCAGAGCTTGTGCGCTCGGAGCAGTATATTGACGATTTTTATGCACGATACGGCGTTCCGCCGGAGAATATCAGATAACGGAGGAAATATTATGGAAATCAATCTGCTGAATGATCTGTTTATGTGCCCCGTCTATTGTGACGGCGATCCCTGCGGTGCGGACGGTCTGCCGCTGCCGCCGGAGAAACCGGATGAAGCGCTGCATTATACGGTACATGCCGCGCAGATGCAGGCTGCCGGTTCTGCGCTGATCTGTCTGGATGAGATGCCTGCTGCATTTGCGCCTGCGACGGAAGCATCCGGCGGCATGATGCATCTGCGGAAGATCACCGCGCCGGACGGCAGGGATTTTATTCCGCTGTTTCTGGAATATCGGGCGATGACCGGCATGTTCGGCGATCATATTCACATCGGTATCGTCAGCTTTGCGGATGTGCGGCAGCGCTGCATTGAGGAAAGCGATATTGCCGGAATCGTCATTGCACCCGGCAGTCTGAATAAGATTTTCACGCGTGAGATGTTGATGCAGGAAAACTGATTTGCCGAAGCGCAGAGACGGGAGGTGCGCACGATGCCGGTTTATGCCGCGATTGACCTGAAATCGTTTTACGCATCGGCGGAGTGCGTCGAACGGGGGCTTGATCCGCTCAATACGAATCTGGTCGTCGCCGATCTGAGCCGCACCGAGAAAACGATCTGCCTTGCGGTATCGCCGTCTCTGAAGGCAATCGGTGTGCCGGGACGACCGCGGCTCTTTGAGGTTGTGCAGAAGGTGGCACAGGCGAATGAACGCCGCCGTCAGCATGCGCCGCACCGGCAGTTTACCGGCAAATCCTACTATGCGGATGAACTTGCGCAGAATCCGTCGCTAGAGATCGGCTATGTCGTCGCACCGCCGCAGATGCGCCGCTATATGCAGGTCAGCGCGATGATCTATAAGACCTATCTGAAATACATCGCGCCGGAGGATATCCATGTCTATTCAATCGACGAGGTGTTCATTGATGTGACGAACTATCTGGAGACCTATCACTGCTCGGCGCATGATCTGGTGATGCAGATGATACGCGATGTGCTGCAAGTCTCCGGTATTACCGCGACCGCAGGCATCGGCACGAATCTGTATCTCGGATATTACAGCAAAGAAAATGCCGCCCGACAAGGACGGCGTGCGCATTGCGTCGCTCGATGAAATGTCCTACCGGAAGCAGCTCTGGGCGCATACGCCGATCACCGATTTCTGGCAGATCGGCGGCGGCATTGCAAGGCGGCTCGAAGCCATGCACATCTATAATATGGGGCAGCTGGCACGCTGCTCGGAATACAATGAAAATGCGCTGTACAAGGCATTCGGCGTCAAAGCGGAGCTGCTGATTGACCATGCATGGGGCTGGGAGCCCTGTACGATTGCAGCAATCAAGGCGTACCGTCCGGTCAATCACAGTCTGTCGCAGGGGCAGGTGCTCTCGACGCCCTATGCAGCGGGAAAGGCACGGCTGATTGTGCGCGAAATGACCGATCTGCTCGTGCTGGATATGGTGCGCAAGGGCGTTGCAGCCGATCAGATCGTGCTGCATATCGGCTACGATCACACCGGCATTCCGGATCACTATACCGGCACGCTGACGCGGAATCATTACGGCAAAACCGTGCCGAAGCCGGCGCACGGGTCGGTCAGTCTCGGCAGGCATACGGCATCGGCGAAGATCATTCTTGCGGCAGTGATGCGGCTCTATGACAGCATCATCGACAGCGATCTGTATGTCCGGCGGCTGAATGTCACGGCAAATCATGTGACTGCGGAGGAGATGATTCCCGCGGAGGATGCGCCGGTGCAGTACGGGCTGTTTGACGACGTCGAGGCACTGGAACGCAAGCGTGCGCAGGAAAAAATCACGCTTGCGAAGGAGCGGAAGCTACAGGAGGCGATGCTCGTGTTAAAAAGCAGATACGGGAAAAACGCCGTGCTCAAGGGGATGAATTTTCAGGAGGGTGCGACAGCCCGCGAACGGAACGGGCAGGTCGGCGGACACAAGGCATGAGGTGCGGCAATGGACGATTTTTCGGATATTATCAATCTGCCGCATCATGTTTCCAAAACGCGCAGGCAGATGCCGATTGCTGACCGTGCCGTGCAGTTTGCGGCATTTGCCGCGCTGACAGGCTATGATGAGAAGATCGGTGAAACGGCGCGTCTGACCGATGTGCGCACGGCGATGGCGGAGGATGATCTTGCGGCACTGGATGCGGCATTTCAGCGGCTGCTGGATGCAGAACCGATGCATCCGACCGCTGCACTGATATTTTTTCAGCCGGATGCACGCAAGGCAGGCGGCAGATATGTGAACTATACAGGCGTGTTCCGGCATTATGATGCGGCAGAGCATATGCTGATTTTCACAGACGGTACGCGGATTCCGGTGCAGTCTGTCTGCAAGCTGATGCCGGCTGACGATACGGACGGGCAGATATAAAAACGGCAGAGCTGCGGGAATCGCATGCATCTGCCGTTTTGTATTCTGTGTCGGTTTGCCGTCAGAGCAGCGCACGGAAGAAGGCAAGCTCCTCGCTGTTCGCGGCAGCGGCATGTGCATCCCGCATATTGCAGTGGAAGACATGCCCGAGCGGATTCTGCGCATCACCCCAGATTTTGCACTGATACGGGACGCCGCAGCGTTTCAGCGCCGGAATCAGTGTCTGCGGCTGCGATGCATTGAAATCGCCGTGCGCCGTCATCAGATAACAGGGCGGAAATGCTGCCGTGATATGCTTCGGGATATCAAGCAGATCAAGCGCTGCATCGGGATTCTCCTGCGGCAGCAGATCGCGCATCGAGTTCTTTTTGCCTTCCATGGAATATACCCCGCAGTTTAAGCCGATGCCGCAGAGCCGCAGACCCTCCGGCGGTTTCACGGGGAATTTTGGGGCGTAATCCGGATTTGTCAGCAGCAGCGCAAATGCTGCCGTACCGTTCGCGCCGGAGGAATCCCCGATGCCGAAAATATGCTCTGTATCAAATTCATATTCGTCTGCATGCTGCATGACAAATGCATAGACAGCCGCGATATCCGCAAAGGCAGCCGGAAAACGGTGCTCCGGCGCAAGACGGTAGGTCGGATTGACGACCGCAAAGCCCTGCTGTGCGAGAGACATGCAGTAGAAGCGGTAGGTTTCCTTGGTGCCGTAGACCCAGCCGCCGCCGTGAAAACTGACGATGACGGGCAGCCTGCCGGCGCGCTGCTTCGGGCGGTAAAGATCGAGAATCTGCCATTTCGGGTCTCCGCTGTACGGGAGATTCTGCGTGATTTCGAGATCATCCGGAACCGTAAGTCCGGCATCGCGTTTGGCGTCGGCTTTTGTGCACATCCGGCGGTACAGAAATGTCTGCAAGGACATCGGTACACCTCATTTCAAAGATTTTCGCTGAGCTGCTCGAATGTGATGCCGTACTGCTGTGCAATGACATGGGCATAGCTTTTGCCGTCGGGCTTCCGGCGGCTGATTTTATATTTCTGCGCCGCATCATTTTCCATGACCACGCTGACAGCCTTGCAGACCGCCGCATCCGATTCACAGAGCATATCACAGTGCTCCGCGAGCTCATGCATATGTGTATTGAAGACCGTGCGTGCACCGAGACAGCAGAGATATTTCAGCACATCTTCTGCAATATAGAGCGATTCGGTATGGCTGGTCGTGGCGAAGGATTCGTTGAAGAGCAGCAGGCTGTTCGAAGTTGCTGTTTTGCAGATTTCGCGGCAGCGTTCGGCTTCTTCACCGAGCCGTCCAAGCGACACGGTGCGCTCCTCCTCCACCGGAAAATGCGTATAGATGCCGTCACAGAGGCGGATTTTCGCAGCGGCTGCCGGAACGAATACGCCGGACTGATACAGCAGAAATGCAAGCCCGATGCCCTGCGTCAGGATCGTTTTGCCGCCGCGGTTCGGGCCGGTCAGAATCTGCACGGTCTGCGCTTTTGTGAAGGCGATATCGTTGCTGACAACCTGCTCGGCGAGCTCACCCTGCATGGAAAGAATCGCCAGCTTGATGTTATAAAAGCCGTCCAGAGCAGTATCATCTGCGGATTCCGCCGCATCACAGCAGGGGAATCCGTGCGCAGTGAGCTTCTGTTCCAGACCGATAAACCGCAGATAAAACAGCAGTTCATCTGCAAGATCGGCAAGCGCCCTGCCGTTGACATGTACGTATTTATCAAGCACCTTCTTTAGTTTTGCGGTCAGAGAGGGGAGCATGCGTTCGACAATCGCGGTCAGGCTGTTCATGAGCACGCTGTCGGACGCGCGCTGCGGTGTCTGGATGCCGTAGCAGTGCTTCTCAAACCAGTCCCACGGGTCATCGTGCATTTCCATGGAAAACGGATAGAGGTCCTTGTCCGAGACCTGATCTTTCCGGTGAAATGCCATGAACCGCTGAAGCGCGGTTTGTTCGTTGAAATAATACTTGTTCAGCGAGACGATGCCGACCTCATGCGGATAAAAATCCGGATTCAGATTGACGCCGATTGTGATGCTGCGGATGCTGTAGACATTGTCATCGAGTGCGGAGATATCCTCCAGCAGCGCATCAAAGCCGCTGTCCTTGCCGAGTTCGCTGACAAATCCTGAAAAGCGCTGCATGCCCTCGGAAGTGAATGTCCGGTCTGCGAAGAGATCGCGCAGCTTCAGCACGGAGCGGAGATAATGCTCCAGTGAGCGAAAGCGCTGAATCAGCTCCCAGATTGTGGAATTGCTCCCGATCTGAATCGGGCGGTCATTGAAGGAAAAACGCAGGGAATCGCAGATTTTGTAGAGCTCTGTGCAGAGTGCCGGATCGGCGCGCAGTTCTCTGTAAACATCCTGACGGTAACGGATGATTTCCGGACTGACCGGCATATTCCGCAGGGTTTTCCGGATAATATTCCGTTCGGTCGAGATTTCGCAGATATGATCTGCAAGAAACGCAATCCCGAGATCATTGGCGGTGAGATCGCTGAGCGCAAAGCAGCCGCCTGTCGAATCAGGCGCCAAAAGACTGATGTTTTGCATGATGCCACCTCAGATTCTTTGGAGTATATTGCATTTATTATAACAAACGAAAAATGCACTTGTCAAGTCATTATTTGCGCGTTCATAATGCAAAAACGCGGAGAACCTTCCGGTTCCCCACGTTTTGGATTTCAGTGTTCATTCGGTTATGGCTTCTGCACAGCGGCAGAAAGAATAATACCGGAAGCTGTAAAAATCAGGATTATTCCTCCGGTCTGCTTTCCTGCAAAGTGATCTGTACATCCAGCTCTTCACCCTTGCGGATGATGCCCAGCGTCACGGTTTCGCCTGCCTGATGCAGATTTTTCTGCGTATTCAGCTCCTCCATTGTGGTGACTGTCGTGCCGTCAATCGCAGTAATCACATCACCCTGCTGCAAACTGTCAGTTGATGCGCTGTAAACATACACGCCATGCGGGAGATGATAAAGCGCCGCCATATCTTCGGTAATCGTTGTACCGTTGATGCCGAGCAGCGGTCTGCCGGTCACATAGCCTTCAGTGATGAGCGACTTGATAATCTCGGCTGCATCGGAGATCGGAATGGCAAAACCAAGACCTTCGACGCTTGCCTCGCCGTAGGAGGAACCCATTTTCATGGAGTTGATGCCGATGACCTGTCCGTAGGAATTGAGCAGCATACCGCCGGAGTTTCCTGCATTGATCGCAGCATCGGTCTGAATCAGTGTCATAGTTCTGTCTTCAAGCTGCACTTCGCGGTTCTTTGCAGATACAATGCCGCAGGTTGTGGTGCCGTAGAGTTCAAATCCGAGCGGATTGCCGATTGCAACGACCAGTTCGCCGACCCGCAGATCATCGCTGTTGCCGAATTCGGCAGGCGTGAGCCCTTCCGCATCAATTTTCAGCACGGCAAGGTCCGTCTGAATGTCATAGCCGACAATTTCCGCCTCATATTCAATATCGTGATTCTCGCCCATGACCACGCTGACAGAAGAAGCCTTTCCCATTTTGTATTCACTTTCGGTATCGTAGATTACATGGGCATTCGTGATGATATATCCGTCGCTGCTCATGATGATGCCGCTGCCGGAAGCTGTTGCCTCCTGTGCTGCGGGCTGTGCATTGCCGCGCATTCCGCCGAATCCGAATCCGGAATAACCGGTGCTCTGGGTTGTATATGTAAAGGTTGAACGGATGCCGACCGCGGAAGGCATTGCCTTTTCCACGATTTCCGGAACCGTCAGTGCATCGGCAGGGGAGGCAAGCTCTACCCAGCTCATATTCTCTGCCTGAACGGCGGTATGATCCGCTTTCTCTGTTTGATCGGTGTTGTCTGATTCTGCGGCGTTTTCCGATACGCTGTATGCCGGAATATCCGTTCCGAGTTCGTCAATCAGCTTATACATCCCGATAGATGTGCCCGATACAAGCAGCATAGCAGCCAGTGCCGCAGTAACCTTCATAATAGAGTGACCGTTGTGATTCTTTTGATTCATTATAAACCATCCTTTCAGATTGTGCCGTTTTCGGCGGTGTTTCGTTCTTACAAGTATGATTATAACGGTTGAATTTGAAAGGAGAATGAATGAATTTTGGAATTAAAGTTAGAGAAATGAGGAATCTTTCGGGAAAACAAGTGGATTCTGTGATATAAATATGATGAAACAAAAAATGCCTCCGGATTGCGCCGGAGGCATGAAAGATATTATGTGCTGATCGGCAGCAGAATCCGGAATGTACTGCCTTTGTCCGGTTCCGACGTGACTTCGCATCTGCCGCCCTGCATTGTGACAGTCTGCTTCACGATTGCAAGCCCCAGACCGGAAACGCCCTTGCCGCGCCGCTGGCGGTTTGTATAGTATTTCTCCCAGATGCGCTCGATTTCCTCCGGCGCAATGCCGCTGCCGTGATCGGAAATCTCTACCGCCGCAGTCTGTCCGTCGGAGTTGATCGTGACGCCGATCCATTTGTCTTCTCCGGCATGACGAACTGCATTGTCGAGCAGATTATAGACGGCTCTTTGCAGTCGGGACGCATTGCCGCTGATTTGCAAGCCTTCTGCAATGCTGCGCACAAAACGGAATCCGTCCTTTGCATACAGATTCTCGAAGCTGTCTGTGACAGAGGTGACGATCTCGCTGAGATCGACCTGTTCCGCGACCGGCTCTTTATCGGTCATCTGTAATTCGGAGTATTCCAGAATCTCATTGACAAGCGCAGTCAGCCGGTCGGATTCCTCAACAATCACCGCAACATCCGCCGCACACTGCTGTTCATCCTCGCGGGAAATATCGCGTATCATCTCCGCATAGCCTTTGATCATGGTCAGTGGTGTGCGCAGGTCATGGGATACATTTGCAAGAAACTCATTCTGAAAGTCTCTGTTCTGTTTCAGTTTTTCGGCGGTTTTGTTCAGCGTGCCGTTCAGATCATCCAGTTCTGAACAGAAGCCCTCTGTGAACGGTAAATCCTGCTGATGATCGCCGAGCTTATGTGCTTTTTCATTGAGCTGTGCAATCGGCTTTGCAAAGCTGCGGGAGAGGAACCATGCCAGCACAAACCCGACAGCCACAGACAGCAGCGTCACCCAGAGCAGCTGCGTCCGGATGATGCGCGCCGCTGAACCGACGGCTCCCAGCACTGCACCGAGATACAGCACGGCATCCTCGCCGCAGAATGTGATATACTTGCCGTAAGCATACAGATCATCCGTGCGCAGCTCGGCAGTGCCGTCCTCTGATGTACGGAGCATTTGCAGAAATGTGCCGAAGTTTTCAGGCAGTTCCCTGTATTGCAGGCGGTCGCCTTTGAACGCCTTTTCGCCGCGGTCTTCCCGTTCGTTATGCTTTCCTTGCAGCTTCCGGAATTCATCGGAGCTGTAAAGAAGATTGCCCTCTGTATCTGTCACATAGACAACAATGGAGTTTTCTCTGGATATTTCATCAATATAATCGGCGATCCGGTCGCTGCCGAATTGTGATACAATACTGTCCGCAGCGGAAACCGTGTTTTGGATGATCATGCCGTCATAGAACTGCTGCAAAAAGACGGTTTGCAGCAGCCAGAGCACGGTGAAAATCACCGCCGTGAAAAGAATGAAATAGCTGAGGAGTTTCTTTTGAAATGTGAGCGCATTACGTTTCAAATTTATATCCCACCCCTCGGATTGTTCGGATGCAGTCACGGTATGCACCGAGTTTGCCGCGCAGCAGCTTGATCTGCCAGTCCACGGTCCGGTCAACAAATGAATCGTCATATCCCCAGACAGCATTCAGAATCTGCTCACGGGACAGCACGATGCCCTGATTTTCCAAAAGGTATTTCAGAATCGCATATTCCTTTGCGGTCAGCTCGAGTTTTTCGCCGTCCACCGTGACGGTCATGCCGGGCGTATCAATGACAATGCCGCCGGCTGTGAGGATTTCTGTTTTCGGTGCATCATTCTTCGGTGTTCCGCGTTTGATTGCGACCCTGATCCGTGCCATCAGCTCCATCGGCGAAAACGGCTTTGTGACATAATCATCGACACCGACCTCAAAGCCGTGCAGCTTGTCGAATTCCGTTCCGCGGGCAGAAAGCATGATAACCGGCGTTTCCGAAAACTCACGGATCTTTTTACATGCGGTAAAGCCGTCCGTATCGGGCATCATGACATCCAGAATGATAACATCGAAGCTGTCATGACGGCAGGCTTCGATTGCCTGTCTGCCGTCAGATACGCCTGTCACTGCATACCCCTCGCGTTCGGCATAGCGGGTGATCAGTGTTACAATATTCGGTTCATCGTCTGCAATCAGAATCTTTGCCATAGCGCACCTCCGCATCGGTTCTTTACGATTATTATACACGAAAAACAGTGTATTGTAAAGTATTCGATGACATGTTTTGCCGTTCCGTGACAGAGATTCCTCACACATTCCACATTCACAGGGGGAGATTCCACAATGGAATCATGCTCTTTTCAAATTCATGCGGTAGAATGAAAGCACAGAAGGGAAAACCTTTCGTATGAAAATGAAAAGGAGCGATCATGATGAAAAAGACATATATTTATACAGCGATTCTGACTGCGGTACTCGCAGCGGCTCTGACCGGATGCGGCAATGCAGTAATCAGCAATTCTGCCTCTGTGAATACGGCACAAAGCGTATCCTCTGCGGAAGAAAGTACGGAGCAGTCCGCAGCACCGGAAACAGAGCATGCCGTCATTGTGGAAGCGGCTTCTGTCACACAGCTTTCCAATCCGGTCAATACAGACGATGTGTTCACCGAACGGGATCTGGCGCAGACTGCCGATACCGACGGTGCAGAAATCATTACCGTTTCCGACGGGCAGACGATCTCTATTACAAATGAAGGCGTCTATATCATCCGCGGAACTGCAACGGAATGCACGATCAGAATTGAGGCAGATGACAGTGCCAAGGTGCAGCTCGTACTGGACGGCGTCAGCATCACAAACAGTGATTTTCCGGCGATTTATGCGGTATCCGCGGATAAGGTGTTCATCACAACGACGGATTCGGAAAATACGCTGACAGTCAGCGGTCAGTTCAGAGCGGACGGCGATACCAATACCGACGCAGTGATTTTCTCGAAGGACGATCTTGTGCTGAACGGAACAGGTACGCTGAATGTGACATCTGATTACGGCAACGGCATTACCTGCAAGGATGATCTGAAAATCACCGGCGGTACATATAATGTCTGCTGTGCGCTGGATGCGTTTGAAGCGAATGATTCCATTTCCGTGAATGACGGAACCTTTACGGTCAAGTCGGAAAAAGACGGTTTCCACTGCGAAAATGACAATGCCGAGGGTACGATCACTGTCTACGGCGGTACCTTCGAGATTCAGGGCGGCAGCGACGGCATGCAGGCTTGTGCGCTGCTTGAAATTAACAGCGGTACGATGAATATTACCGGCGCAGAGGGTCTGGAAGCAACCTATATCCGCATCAATGACGGAACAATCAGCATTCAGGCAAGTGATGACGGTATCAACGCATCGACCGGTACCAGCGCATATGAAACGGCGGTTGAAATCAACGGCGGTTATCTGACGATTGCGGTCGGTCAGGGCGATACCGACGCGATTGATGCGAACGGCTCGATTTATGTCAACGGTGGTACGATTGATATTACGGCACAGATGTCCTCGTTTGATTATGACCGAACTGCCGAGTTTAACGGCGGTACAATTATCATCAACGGTACCGAAGTAACCGAGATTCCGCAAAGCATGATGGGCGGAGGCGGCATGTTCGGCGGCCGCGGCAGAATGAACGGCGGAATGCCCGATGATACGGAAGACGGTATGAGCAGCGGCATGTTCGGCGGTCACGGCAGAATGAAGGGTACTCCTGCCTGATTTCTAATCCATCCGATGCCGGAATTGCCCCTGCCATTGATCTCAGACTCTGATTTTATCACACTCATATTGCAATTCGTCGCAGAAAGTGATATAATACATATATTCGCAATCATATCTGAAAGGGTGTTATCATGAACTTTTCTATCAATCAAACGCAGCTGACGCCGCAGGAAATTGCAGCATCCGTCTGCGAAACCGAAGCAATCCAGCCGCACCGCACCGTGGATTATGATATCGTGGTTGTCGGTGCAGGCGCATCCGGTGTGCCGGCGGCAGGCTGGGCGGCAGAGCTTGGTGCAAAGACTGCTCTGCTGCAAAAAGAGTCAAATGTTGTCTCGCAGGGCAACTGCGGCTCCGCAATCATCCGTTCCCGTTCGACTGAGGCGGGCATTGCAAGGTGGATTCACCATACGAACAGTCTCTGCAACTGGCGCGCGGATACTGCACAGCTTCGCGCATATGCCGAGCATTCCGAAGAAGCGATGATGTGGATTCTGAACCGTGCCGGTCTGACCGCAGAAACCGAATACGGCGACGGCAGCCGCGTGGACAGCAATACCGAAAGTGCCAAACTCCTCAATGACGGCGGAAAGCTCTGTGCATTCCGCAGCACCAGCGGAGATTTCACCGGTCTTTGGCAGGACCGCGGCAGTACATATGATTACGGTGACGATCACTGCTATTTCTGGGCGCCCTGGATCGGACCGAAGCCGCTGAATGTCGGAAATGCGCTGCGTAATATTGTGGACAATGTCCGGAAGGAACATCCGAATCTCGAGGTGTTCTTCTCGACACCGGCAGTGCAGCTTGTGACGGAAAACGGCAGAGTGACCGGCGTAATCGGCAAAGACCGTGACGGCTGCTATACACTGTTTCGCGCGGCGAAGGCGGTGATCCTTGCGACCGGTGACTATACAAACAATCCGGCAATGGTTGCGCGCTGGTGTCCGGATATTGCGGAATTTGACAAAAAACAGTTCGGCAAAACCGGCGACGGTCATGTGCTCGCCGTCAGTGCGGGCGCGCAGATGGAGCCGGTCGGTCATACGAAAATGATGCATGATTTTGATTCTGCGCTGATGTTTGAGGAGCCGTTTCTTTATCTGAATATGCACGGTGAGCGGTTCACAAATGAGTATACCGGCTTTGTGTATATGGGAAATCTTTTGCGCGATCAGCCTGCTTATAAGGGCAGTATGCTCGACGCAGATCATCCGGACGGTTCAAAGGGCTGGTACTGCGCAATCTATGACAGCAGCTATATGGACTGGGACAAGGCTTCGTTTGTGGACGGTCCTGTTCCGCCGTTTGTCATGGAAAAGTTTATTCCCGGTGCTGTCGAGAATCCGCAGGGCGTATTCAGGAATCTGATCGACCTGCACAGATGCGATACACTGGAGCAGCTTGCAGCAGAGCTTGATCTTCCCTGCGAGACGATGCTTGCTTCTGTTGCAAGGTATAATCAGCTCTGTGTGCAGGGCTGTGATACGGACTTCGGAAAGCCTGCACAGTATCTGCATCCGATCATGCAGCCGCCGTTCTGGGGTGCCCGCAAGCATATCCGCGTGTCTGCGGAGGTATCCGGTATCCGGACAAATGCATATGCGCAGGCGCTCGGTGCGGACGGCAAGCCGGTTGCGGGACTGTACTGTGCCGGCAATCTGGGCGGACCGTTTTTCGGCGGTGCGGATTATCCGTTCCACCAGACAGGTCTTTCGCTCGGCAGATGCTATACATTCGGCATGATTGCCGCGAAGCATGCGCTCGGCAGGCTCTGACGACAGATTTTTTCTATAAAAGCAAATTATCAAACAAAATACCGCCGTCTGATCTGGTTTCAGACGGCGGTATCGGTTTAGACGGATGCTCTGTTACGGCAGGAACTTACCGGATGCCAGATACAGCGCATACCAGTCATGATGCGAAAGCGTGACGTCACATGCTGCGCAGATATCCTGAATATGCGCAGGGTTCATTGTGCCGATGATTGCCTGCATATGTGCCGGATGCCGCAGGATCCATGCGATTGCGACAGCAGCCTTTGAGACATGCTCCCGATCTGCGAGCGTATTGAGCGCCTCGTTCAGCGCGGGATAATCGGGATTGTCGATGAACGTGCCGCCGAACATTCCGATTTGCAGCGGCGACCATGCCTGTACGGTGATATCATGCAGGCGGCAGTAATCCAGCGCACTGCCGTCACGGTTCACCGAGAACTCTGTTGTCTTATTGTTCATGTAGAGCGGCTGGTCGATCAGCTGCGACTGTTCGAGCGAGAACTGTAGCTGATTGATGCACAGCGGCTGTTTTACGTACTTTTTCAGCAGTTCAAGCTGCATCGGTATCAGATTGCTGACACCGAAAAAACGCACCTTACCCGACTGTTCCAGCGTATCGAATGCCTCCGCGACCTCAGCCGGATCAAAAAGCAGATCAGGACGGTGCAGCAGCAGCGTATCAAGATAATCGACGCCGAGCCTGCGGAGACTGTCATCGACGCTGGAAAGGATATTTTTCTTTGTCCAGTCAAATTCCTGCCGCTCCGGACAGATACCGCATTTGCTCTGGATGATCACATCCTCACGCCGGATGCCGGTCAGCGGAAATGCCTCGGAAAAGCGTGTTTCCGCTTCGCCCTCATGTCCGTAGCAGGTTGCATGGTCAAAGAAATTGATGCCGCAGTCGAATGCGGTGCGGATGACCTTTGCAGCGTCTGATGCGGAAAGCGCCGGCATTCGCATACAGCCCTGAATGATCGCAGAGACCTGCTGCGGTCCGTTTTGAATATTGAGATATTTCATGGCTGGTCTCCTTATTCAGCCCAGTAGACGTAGTGTTCCTTGCGCGGACGCGCCGGCGCAGGATCGGCTGCGGCATAGCCGAGGATACAGTGCCCGATGCCCTCATAATCGCCCTTGATGCCAAGCTCATTGAGCAGCGCTTTGCCTTCCTCCGATTCAAATTCCTCTTTTGCGCGGTGAATCCAGCAGCTTGCGATGCCGTAAGCATGTGCTGCATTCATCAAGTTTCCCATGACGAGGCTGCCGTCATAGAGATAGGTCGGTCTGGATTTGTCCGCGAGCACGATCAGCACGACAGGTGCACCGTAGAACGGGTCGGAATCTCCGCCGATGATTTTTGCATTCCATGCGGAAACACGGTCACGCAGCGCTTTGTTCGTCACCGCAATGATGACGGGTGCCTGCCAGTTCATACCGGTCGGCGCATAGGTGCCGGCTTCGATGATCTTTTCAATGATCTCCTTCGGGACGGCGTCCGTCTTATACTGCCGCACGCTTCTTCTTGTGATGAGGTTTTCGATTGCTTCCATGATTTTATACTCCTTTGATTATATTGCTGAATGTTTTTCCTGCGTTCACTGAACGGACCGCGGTCAATGCCGCGTTTGCCCGTGCGCATCTGCGCTTGTGCTGTATGCCTATTATATCACAATATTGTCGAAAAGGCAATACTTCGCTGACGACGCAGCATTTCATAAGGTGCAGGTCAACTTTGTTTTGCAGATTGACGAAATTGCGCTTTTCTGTTATAATATATATATTCTGAACAGTTCGATTGTGCCGGATACAGAAATCGTGATGAACGGACACAAATGCGCGGAACGGTTTATGCAGCGCAGATTATCACGTTTTTTCAATGTATCGCACATCCAAATCATAAAGAAATCATAGCACGGGAAGGATTTGAATTTTGAACAGCTATATTTATCGCGGGACGAAAAAAAAGCGCTGTGGATATACGTCCGGCTCCTGTGCGGCGGGTGCGGCAAAGGCGGCAGCAAAAATGCTGCTTTCCGGTGAAACGGTCCCGCAGATCACACTCATGACACCTGCCGGCATCCCGCTGACGCTGGATATTCTGGAACCGCTGCTGACCGATGAATCCGCCTCCTGTGCGATACGCAAGGACAGCGGAGACGATCCCGACATCACAAACGGGATTCTGTTCTATGCGGCAGTTTCCAGATGTGCAGGCGGAATCGTGATTGACGGCGGCGAGGGCATCGGCACGGTGACAAAGCCGGGACTCGATCAGCCGGTCGGCGCGCCTGCGATCAACAGTACGCCGCGCCGCATGATAATTGATGCACTCACGGAAATTGCTGCGCAGTACGGATATTCCGGCGGCTTTCATATAATCATCTCGGCGCCGGAGGGTACCGCACTTGCGCAAAAGACCTTCAATCCGCGCATGGGTATAACGGGCGGCATTTCGATCATCGGGACAACGGGCATCGTTGAGCCGATGAGCAATGCGGCAATCGTTGAGACAATACGGGCAGAAGCGAATTTGCGGCGGGCTGCCGGACACGAAAATCTGCTGCTGACAGTCGGAAATTACAGCGACACATTTTTGCAGGATTTCAGACCGGAGCTTGCAGGACGCGCCGTCATGTGCAGCAATTTTATCGGAGATGCGCTGGATATCGGCGTGACACTCGGATTTCGCCGCATTCTGCTGATCGGGCATATCGGCAAGCTCGTGAAGCTCGGCGCCGGCATTATGAATACACATTCTTCGTATGCAGACGGAAGAATGGAAACACTGATTGCCTGCGGTGCGCTTGCCGGAATACCGCGCCGATTCTTGTTGCAGATACCGGATTGCATCACGACAGATGCGGCGCTCGATATTCTGTATCAGCATCCGAATGTGCAGAAAATGCTGCAAATCCTGACAGAGCGAATTGCGTATTATCTTGCAGCGCGCGTCAAGGAGCAGGTGCAGACCGGTGCGGTCATTTTCTCGAATCAGCATGAGCTTCTGCTGGAAACTGCTGATGCAGAGGCAATCATTGCGGCAATGACGGAGGAAGCGATATGATACATTTTGTCGGGGCGGGCTGCGGTGCGCCCGATCTGATTACCGTCCGCGGAATGCGGCTGCTTGAGCAGGCGGATGTCATAATTTATGCAGGTTCGCTGGTCAATCCGGAGCTGCTGCAAAATGCAAAGGACGGCTGCGAGATTTTCAACAGCGCAAAAATGACACTGGACGAGGTGATTGCAGTCATGCAGCGGGCAGAGGCGGAATCGAAAACGGTTGTCCGGCTGCATACCGGTGATCCGAGCATTTTCGGTGCGATCCGTGAGCAGGCGGACAGGCTCGATGCGCTCGGGATTGCTTATGATATCTGTCCCGGCGTCAGCTCATTTTGCGGTGCGGCGGCGGCACTCAGAGCGGAATACACGCTGCCGGAGGTTTCGCAGACTGTGATTCTGACGCGCATGGCAGGACGTACACCCGTTCCGGAACGCGAGCAGATACGTGCTTTGGCTGCGCATCATGCAACAATGGTGATCTTTCTCAGCGCCGGCATGACAGAAGTGCTTTCTTCAGAGCTGATTGCCGGCGGATATGAACCCGATACGCCTGCTGCGATTGTTTACAAGGCAAGTTGGCAGGACGAAAAAATTTGCCGCTGTACAGTCGGGACACTTGCGGAAAATGCGCAGAAATACGGAATTCACAAGACCGCGCTGATTACGGTCGGCAATTTTCTCGGCAACGATTATGCGCTTTCCAAGCTCTATGATCCGACGTTTGAAACAGAATTCCGCGAGGCAAAGGTATGAAAATTATTGCTGTGATTTCCCTGACGGAGCGCGGCAGAATACTGTCAGTGCGAATTGCCGATGCACTGCCGGAATATGACATCCGGCGCTTTTGCTTTCATACGCATACGGATCAAAATGCGGTCGCGTATGATGATCTGGCGCAGCTTGCAGGGACGCTTTTTTCAAAATATGATGCACTGATTTTTGTTTGCGCATGCGGGATCGCTGTTCGCATAATTGCGCCGCATCTGCGCTCCAAGCAAACCGATCCCGCAGTGCTTGCGGCGGATGACTGTGGAAAATATGTGATCCCGTTGCTTTCGGGACATCTCGGCGGTGCCAATGCGCTTGCGCGGCTGCTCTCGGAACGCATCGGTACGGAAGCCGTTCTTACAACAGCTACGGATATCGGCGGGCAGTTTTCGCCAGACAGCTTTGCGAAAGCGAATGATCTGCTGATTCGTGATTTCAGCGCGGCAAAGGATATCGCTGCCGCAGTCCTGAACGGCGAGACAATCGGGCTGCACTGCGCATATCCATGCCGGAATCTGCCGCCGGAACTGACTGTGACCGATGATGCGGAGTACGGCATTGTGATCGCGGATACTGCGGAGGTTTCGTCGTATTCGGTCACGCTGCATTTGATTCCGCATAATATTGTTGTCGGGATCGGCTGCAAAAAGGGGACAGCCGTGCAGCAGATCAAGGATGCCGTGCGGGAAGTGTTCGATGAAAACGGCGTATCTTCTGAACGAATCTGCAAGGCGGCAAGCATAAATCTGAAAGCGAATGAAGCCGGATTGCTGCAATTCTGTGCCGATTTCAATATACAGCTTCACACGTATTCTGCGGATAAAATGATGCAGATATCGGGTGATTTTTCGCATTCGGAATTTGCAGAAAAAGTGACCGGCGCAGATAATATCTGTGAGCGAAGCGCGGTGCTGTGCAGCGGCGGTGCACTCGTCATCCGTAAGACTGCGATTAGCGGCGTGACTGTCGCGGCGGCTGAAATACCTACCCAAATTGATTTTGAAAGAGGATACTCTGATGCTGTATGTTGTCGGATTCGGGAGCGGTGCGCGGGACTGCATGACCGCCGCCGCCGAGCAGGCATTGCTGAAAAGTGATATCATTATCGGCTACAAGACCTATACGGCGCTGATGAAACCGTTTTTTGCGGGGAATAAGTTTCTCGAAAACGGCATGCGTCAGGAGACAGAGCGTGTCCGGCTGGCACTGGAATATGCGCAGTCGCAGACGGTTTCGCTGATTTGCAGCGGAGACCCGGAACTCTACGGCATGGCAGCACTGGCTTATGAATATCTTGCGGAATATCCGGATACGGATATTGAGATTGTACCGGGCATCACGGCGGCATTCAGCGGCGGTGCAGTGCTCGGTGCACCGCTGACGCATGACACGGCGATCATCAGTTTATCCGATCTGATGACGCCGATGCAGAAAATTGAAACGCGCCTGCGTTGTGCGGCAGAGGGTGATTTTGTCATTGTTCTGTATAATCCGTCATCGAAGCAGCGTGCGGATTATCTGCAAAAAGCATGTGACATTGTTCTGCAATTCCGCATGCCGGAAACCGTCTGCGGGTATGTGAACAACATCGGGCGCGATGGCGAATTTTCCAGAATTTGTACGCTTTCTGAATTGCGGGATACGCAGGTCGATATGTTCACAACCGTCTATATCGGCAACTCTGAAACAAAGATCATTTCCGGAAAAATGGTCACGCCGCGCGGTTATCATCATGCGTAAAATTCTGATATTTGCCGGGACGACAGAAGGCAGAGAGCTTGCAGAATTCTGCGCTGCACACGGAATTTCTGCGGATGTATCGACGGCAACGGAATACGGCTCATCTCTCTTGCCCGCAGGAATCGGTGTACTGTCCGGCAGACTGGATGCAAACGAAATTTGCACTTTATTGCGCAGAGAACAGTATGCGGCAGTCATTGACGCGACGCATCCTTACGCAAAGGATGCGACAGAGAATATCCGGTCTGCCTGTCATTTTCTGGCGGTTCCGTACCGGCGGCTGCTGCGCCAGTCGCTTCCAGTGACCGGCGAGTCGGTTCATTCAATGGAACAGGTGATTGCGATGCTCAATCAAACAAATGAAATCGTTTTGAGTACACTCGGCAGCAAATCTGCCGCATTGCTGACAGATGTTTGTGCGTTTCGGGAACGGATCTGGCTGCGTCTGCTGCCCTCGGATACCGTGTCGGCGGAGTGCGAACGGCTCGGATTTGATCCCGAAAAGCTGATTCTGGAAAAGGGACCGTTCAGCACGGAGCAGAATCTTGCGCATATCCGATTCAGCGGCGCGCAGATTCTGCTGACCAAGGAAAGCGGTACGGTCGGCGGGTATCCGGAAAAATCGGAGGCTGTAAAAATCGCGCAGATACGCATGATTACTCTTTGCAGACCCGCCGAGTCCGAATGCGGATATGATGAAGCTGCACTCGAAAAAATGCTGCTGCACATGAAGGAGAATCATTTGCTATGAAGGTTTATCTGACGGGAACCGGCACGGACGGCTGCCGTACTCTGACCGCTGAGGCTGCCGAAGCAATCGGTCGGGCGGAGCTGCTGATCGGTGCGAAGCGGATGCTGGAACCGTATGCGGATTCCGGCAAACAGCTTGTATATCTGTATCAGGCGGAACGCATTGCCGAGGCGCTGCGGAACAGTCCGGCGGCGTGTGCTGCCGTGCTGTTTTCGGGTGACAGCGGATTTTTCAGCGGTGCAAGAAATCTCCTTCCGCTGCTTGATGATATGGATGTGACGGTGCTGCCCGGTGTTTCGTCCATGTCGGCATTCAGCGCCAAATGCGGGATTTCATACGAAAATATGCAGTTTTTCTCTCTGCACGGCGTAAAATCCAATATCGCAGTTCATGCAAAAATGAATCCGTACTGTTTTTTTCTGCTTGGCGGAGATATGACTGCTGCACAGGTTTGTCAGCGGCTCTGTGAGTACGGTCTGGCTGATATTCAGGTGCATATCGGGATGAATCTCGGTTACAAAAATGAAACAATCATGCACGGGAATCCGTCTGATTTTCTCGCATTACCTGACGAAACACTGTCTGTTCTGATTGCCGTGAATCCGGATCATTTACGGTACATTCCGTCTGCAATTCCGGATGCTGATTTTATCCGAGGGAATATTCCGATGACGAAAGCAGAGGTGCGCTGCAATGCGGTTGCAGCCATGCAGATTCACCGCGGCGGCATCTGCTGGGATATCGGCTGCGGAACAGGCTCGGTTTCGATTGAAGCGGCGTTCTGCTGTCCGGACGGGCAGGTTTTTGCATTCGATCAGAATGCGGATGCCGTGCGTCTGACAATGCAGAATGCGCAGAAATTCTCCTGCGACAATATCACGGCGGCTGCCGGAATCTGTCCGGATATCCTGCATGATTATCCTGCACCGAATGCCGTTTTTATCGGGGGTTCACGCGGAAATCTGCCGGAGATTTTTGCTGCGGTCATGCATAAAAATCCGCATGCAAAGGTCGTAATGACTGCGGTATCTCTGGAAACGCTTTCACAGGCGACGAATCTTTTTTCGCAGTTTTGTGATGAATTTGATGCTGTGCAGATTGCTGTGACACGAACGAAAAAGGTCGGTTCGCACACAATGTTTGACGCGCAGAATCCGGTTTATCTGCTTTCGGGAGGTTTCAAATGCAACGGATTATGATTGCAGGAATCGGCAGCGGCTGCGGGAAAACAACTGTGACCTGTGCGGTGCTGTCCGCGCTTCGACAGCGGGGCGTCAAGGCTTCGGCGTTCAAATGCGGACCGGATTACATTGACCCGATGTTTTACCGTGAAATTCTCGGTACGCCCTCGCACAATCTCGACAGCTTTTTCTGTGACCGCGATATGCTTTGTCATGTGCTTGAAAGAGGCAATCTGAAAGCGGAAATTGCCGTGATCGAAGGCGTCATGGGATTCTACGACGGCGGCGAGGGTTCTGCTTACCGAATCTCCGAAATGACGGAAACACCGGTGGTTCTCGTGCTGAACTGTCGCGGCATGAAGGAGTCGATCGGCGCGGTGATGCAGGGATTTTTACGTTATCAGACGCCGAACCGCATTGCCGGATTCATATTCAATAAGCTCCCGCTGCGGCTTGTTCCGTTTGCAGAGGAACTTTGCAGAAAACTGCATACGGCATATTTCGGCTGTCTTCCGGCACATGAATATACCCTTGAAAGCAGGCATTTAGGGCTTGTCACGGTGTCTGAGATTGCCGGAATTCAGGAGAAAATGAATGCGCTCGGTTTTCTTGCTGCACAGCATATTCTGCTTGATAAAATGCTGGAAACCGAATGCGGCGCTTTGCCGGAATACCGGAAAACGGCAGTCCCGAAGCTGAAATCCGAACCTGTGATCGCGGTTGCGCGAGACAAGGCATTCTGTTTTCTGTATGAGGAAAATCTTTCGCTGCTGCGCGAGATCGGATGTGCGCTGCGGTATTTTTCGCCCCTTGCCGATGCGCATCTGCCGGAAGCGGACGGGCTGCTGCTCTGCGGCGGATATCCGGAGCTTTACGCAGCGCAGCTTTCGGAAAATCAAACCATGCTTGCCGATATCCGAAATGCAGTGCATGCAGGAATGCCGGTCATTGCGGAGTGCGGCGGATTTATGTATCTGCATGATACGATACAGATCGAATCCGGCACGAATTATGAAATGGCAGGCGTCATAGACGGGACAGCTTATCCGACAAAAAAATTGCAGCGCTTTGGCTATGTGACCATGCAGGCGCATTCGGATAACCTGCTCTGCAATGCCGGAGATTTGCTGAAAGCACATGAATTTCATTACTGGGACTGCCCGAATGCGGGTACGGGCTTTACCGCATCCAAAGCGGACGGCAGAACATGGGAATGCTGTCATGTCAGCGATACAATGTATGCAGGATTTCCGCATCTGTATTTCATGTCGGATATCCGCGCTGCACTGAAATTTGCAGCCGCCTGCGCAAAATACGGAGGAAAAGATGAATCGTATTCAGCAGATTAAAGCACCGGATCATACTGCATATCTTGCAGCAAAATCATATTGGGACAGCATTGCAAAACCGCTCGGCAGCTTCGGCGTGCTGGAAGAAATGATACAAAAGATCGCAGCGATACAAGGTACTGCTGCGGTCGATATTACAAACCGGACTGCGGTGATTTTCTGTGCCGATCACGGCATTGTTGCGGAGGGCGTGACGCAGTGCGGCAGTGAGGTGACTGCGGTCTGTGCGAAAGCGATTGCGGAGGGAACTTCCAATGTCAATGCGGTAGCGAATACAGTTCATGCCGATGTCACCGCAGTGGATATCGGCATGAAAACAGACGCAGATACAAATAAAATCACACAAAAGAAAACGGCATGCGGCACGCGGAATTTTACAATAGAGCCCGCCATGACCGAAGAACAGATGACATCGTCGATCATCACCGGCATGGATATTGTGCGGGAACTCAAAGCATCCGGTACGCAGATCATCGTATCCGGAGAAATGGGCATCGGCAATACGACGCCTGCTTCCGCGATTGCATCGGTATTGCTCGAAATGATGCCGGAAACGGTCACGGGCAGAGGCTCCGGTCTGACTGATGAAGGCTTGCGTCGAAAAATCAGTGTGATCCGGCGCGGCATCGAATTGCATCAGCCGTCAGCAGACCGTCCGCTGCATCTGCTGCAAACGCTCGGCGGTCTGGAGATTGCCGGCATGACAGGAATGTTTCTCGGCGGAGCGGTGTATCATGTGCCTGTCATTATTGACGGTGTGATTTCTGCGGCTGCGGCGGCGATTGCATATCAGATCAGACCTGTCTGTGCGGAATATATGCTTGCAAGCCACTGCTCCGGCGAGCCTGCGGCAAGCGGTCTGCTGCATATGATGCGTCTGAAACCGGTGATTGACGCCGGACTGCGGCTCGGCGAAGGTACGGGCGGACTGCTGCTTCTGCCGCTGCTCGACGGCGCACTTGCGCTGTACCGGCATGCACATACATTTGAAGAAGAAAACATAGAAGGGTATCGGGAGCTGTCATGATGATTCTGGTGACAGGCGGCTCGAAATGCGGCAAATCACGCTATGCTGAGTCGCTGTTTGCTGAACGCAGCGAACAAAAAATATATCTTGCGACCATGCTGCCATACGGTGATGATGCATTTTCAGCAATCGAACGGCACCGTAAAATGCGTGCAGATAAAGGCTTTCTAACAGTTGAACGGTTTAGGGATATTGACCGTGCCGAAATACCGGAGCGCAGTGCGGTTCTGCTGGAATGCATGGGCAATCTCCTTGCAAATGAGATGTTTCAAGGCAGCAAAATCACCGATTGCACGGACAAAATTGTTTCTGATATCCTGCGCCTGCACCGGAGAATCAATCTGCTAGTGATTGTGACCAATCAGGTCGGGAGCGACGGCATCGCGTATGATGCAGCAACGGCTGCTTATCTTGCCGCGCTGGGGATCATCAATCAGAAAATCGCAGCAAATGCTGATAAAGTGATCGAATGCGTATACGGCATTCCGGTCATGGTAAAGGGGTGAATTCATGCTGAAATCACTGATTTCCGCGTTTCTGATGTACTCGCGGATTCCCATGCCGCAGGTTAAATGGAAAGAGGAAAACCGCCGTTATGCTCTCGGCTGGTTCCCGCTGATCGGCGCGGTGATCGGCGGCTTGCTGCTGCTTTGGCGGATGTTCTGCACGCGGTTTCAATGCGGACAAATGCTGTTTGCTGCGGTTGCCGTGCTGCTGCCGGTACTGATTACGGGCGGCATCCACCTTGACGGTTTCTGCGATGTGACAGATGCGCGCGCGTCCTATGCGGACAAAGAAAAGCGGCTCAAAATCATGTCTGATCCGCATATCGGTTCCTTTGCCGTGATTCGCGTCTGCCTGTATCTGATCCTGCAAACAGCCCTGTTTACGCAGATTTCCGATATCCGAAACACAACAGTCATTGCGTGCGGATATGTGCTTTCCCGTGCATTCAGCGGATTGTCCGCGGTTACCTTTCGCTGTGCCAAAAAGAACGGAACCTTGCAGGATTTTGTCAAGCCGTCGCATCGTTCTGTTACGGTCGGCATGGTCAGTGTATTTGCTGCCGCGGCATTCGCGGTTATGATTTATGCAGGCTATGCGCAGGGCTGTGCGGCGCTTGGAAGTGCCGTTCTGTGCTTCCTGTATTACCGCTATATCGCATACAAGGATTTCGGCGGAACAACCGGCGACCTCTGCGGCTGGTTTTTACAGCTTAGTGAGATCGCAATGCTTGCGGCAGCTGTTCTGACCGGAATCCTCACGGAGGGATTGACATGATTCTGATAACGGGCGGTGCATATCAGGGGAAAACGGCATATGCGCAGGCGCATTTCCCATATACAGTCACGGACGGTGCAGACTGTGAATTTGATGCTGCAAAATCCGCGAAGATACTGACAAATTATCATATTCTTGTGCGGCGGCTTATGACGTCCGGCAGAGATGCAGAAGTCTTCACAGCAGCGCTTTGCAGGGAGAATCCGGCGTGTATCGTGCTGCTGGATGAGATTGGGAGCGGCATCATACCCATGGACAAATCAGAACGGATATGGCGCGAAACGGTCGGACGGGCAGGCTGCATTCTGGCAGAAAACGCGAAAACTGTCATTTGGCTGGTGTGCGGGATTCCGATTGCACTCAAGGGAGAATTACGTGAAAATACTTCTGATTCGGCACGGAAAGACAGCCGGCAATCTGGAAAAAAGCTATATCGGACGCACGGATGAACCGCTTTGTCCGGAGGGTATCGCATCATTGCAGCATTGCGCTTATCCGCGGTGCAGCGTACTTGTCAGCAGCCCGATGCAGCGTTGTCTGCAAACATCTGCGATCTTGTTCCCCGAACAAAAAATACACATTCAAGATGCATTTCGTGAATGCGATTTCGGGGACTTTGAGGGAAAGAATTATGCTGCGCTCAATGGAGATCCGCTGTATCAGGCTTGGATTGACAGCGGCGGGACAATGCCGTTTCCGAACGGTGAATCACCGGATGATTTCCGTTTGAGATGCTGCAACGGTTTCCGGCAGACCGTCAGCGAATATGCGGATGCAGACAGCATTGCACTGGTTGTGCACGGCGGCACGATTATGGCAATATTGTCACAATTCTCCCTGCCGCACCGTGATTATTTTGGCTGGATGACAGACAATGCGCATGGCTGGCTGTGTGCATTTGACGGAACAAATCTGACGAATCCGGAGAAGCTGTAGCATGAAATATCTGATACCTGCACTGCCGCTGCTCATCGGTTTTCTGCTCGATGCCTGCATCGGTGACCCTTACAATTTTCCGCATCCGATTCGCCTGATCGGCAGAATGATTGCAGGATTGGAGCGCATCATACGTAAGAAATGCAGCAGACTGCGCAGAGGCGGATTGATTCTTGTGCTGATTGTTCTGCTCGTATCTGCATTGATTCCGCTTGCACTTTTGCTGCTTTGCTATCGGTTTCATCTGATTTTCGGTATCATTGCAGAGAGCATTCTGATCTGTTATCTGCTGGCAGCCCGCAATCTTCGTGATGAGAGCATGAAGGTCTGCCGCGCTGTCGAAACCGGTGATACAGAAGCCGCGAGAAAGGCTGTCTCGATGATTGTCGGTCGGGATACGGCAGTGCTGGACCGTGACGGAATCATTCGTGCGGCAGTCGAAACAGTTGCCGAAAACACCTCCGACGGCGTGACGGCTCCTTTGTTTTATATTGCGCTCGGCGGTGCTGCCGGCGGGTTCTTTTATAAAGCGGCGAACACAATGGATTCCATGATCGGTTATCGAAATGAAACGTATGAAGAGCTTGGAAAATGCGCAGCAAGGCTTGATGATGTGCTGAATTTTATTCCGTCGCGTCTGTCGGCTTTGCTGATGATCGCGGTTTGTCCGGTGCTGCGTCTGGATGCAAAAAATGCGTTCCGTATCTGGCGGCGTGATCGCAGAAAGCACGCTAGTCCGAATTCTGCACAGACCGAATCCGCCTGTGCCGGCGCGTTGCATCTGCGGCTTGCGGGTGATGCGTGGTATTTCGGGGTGCTTCACAAAAAACCGTATATCGGCGATGATGACCGACCGATTGAACCGGCGGATATCCGGCGCGCGAACCGGCTGATGTACGGTACATCCGTCCTGATGCTGCTGATCGCGGCGGCTGTGCGCTGTCTGATCATTGGAGTTTTATTTTTATGAGAACACACGGCGGAAATATCTATCAATCATCGAACATACTTGATTTTTCAGCGAATATCAACCCGCTTGGAATGCCGGATGCAGTTCGGAAAGCACTCATGGATTCTGCGCAGAATTGTGTACATTATCCGGATCCGGAATGTACGGCGCTGGTGCATGCGCTTGCAAAATATGAGGCAATTCCTGCATCGCAGATTGCCTGCGGAAACGGTGCTGCTGACCTTATATATCGCATTGCACACGCTTTTTATCCGCGTCATGCGCTGCTCTGTGCGCCGATCTTTTCCGAGTATGCATTTGCGCTGCGCGAGGTAGGATGCGAAATATCTGATTATCCGCTGAATCCGGCGCAGAATTTTCAGCTGGATGACGGCATTTTATCTGCAATCTCCGCGGAAACGGACATTTTGTTTTTGTGTACGCCGAACAACCCGACGGGTCAGATCATCGCGGCCGCGCTGCTGAAAAGGATTGCCGACCGATGCAGAGAAACCGGTACATTGCTTGTGTCGGATGAATGCTTTTTACGTTTTTCAGCGGATGCTGCACAGTACAGTTTGCGCCGGTATTTGCATGATAATTGCATCATTCTGAATGCGTTTACGAAGCTCTATGCGATGCCGGGGATTCGGCTTGGATATGCGCTTTGCGGCTCGGCTGCGGTTGCCGGAAAGCTGCGCGAAACCGGTCAGTACTGGAGCGTATCCGTTCCCGCACAGGCTGCCGGCATCGCTGCATCGCAGGTTCCGGACTGGATTCCGGAAACAGTGCGATATGTTACAGCAGAGCGTGCATTTTTAACGGATGAACTGCGTAAATCAGGTCTGTTTGTGTATGACAGCGCTGCAAATTTTTTGCTTGTCAAAGCGCCGTCTGATTTTGCAGACCGCATGAAGTTGCGCGGCATTTTGATACGTAAATGCGATGATTTTCACGGTCTGACCGATGCGCATTTCCGCATTGCGGTTCGCACGCACAACGAAAATTCTGCGTTGATCTCCGCAGTCAGAGAGGAATACAAATGAGCAAAGCGATCATGATTCAGGGAACGATGTCCGGCGTCGGGAAAAGTCTGCTGACAGCCGCACTTTGCCGCATTTTCCGACAGGACGGATACCGTGCCGCGCCGTTCAAATCACAGAATATGGCGCTGAATTCCTATATCACGCCGGACGGTCTGGAGATCGGCAGAGCACAGGCATTGCAGGCAGAGGCGGCGGGCATTGAACCGTCTGCGCTGATGAACCCCATTCTGCTGAAACCGACAACGGACATCGGTTCGCAGGTGATCGTCAACGGCAAAGTGCGCGGCAATATGCGGGCGGCAGAGTATTTCCGACGAAAAAAGGATTTTCTGCCGGATATTCGCAGCGCCTATGAACAGCTTTCCGCGCAGTATGACATCATCGCGGTCGAGGGTGCCGGCAGTCCGGTCGAGCTGAATCTCAAGCAGGATGACATCGTCAATATGGGGCTTGCTCAGATGCTGCGGATTCCGGTTCTGCTCGTCGGAGATATTGACTGCGGCGGCGTATTTGCGCAGCTTCTCGGCACTTTTTCGCTGTTGGAGCCGGAGGAACAGGCGTTTGTCAAAGGGCTGATTGTCAACCGGTTTCGCGGCGACCGCCGACTGTTTACGGACGGCATTTCAATTCTTGAACAGAAAAGCGGTCTGCCGGTGCTCGGCGTCGTGCCGTATATGATACATGATCTTGAGGATGAGGACAGCCTCTCGCAGCGGCTGGACAAAGCACAGAATACCGGCATCATCGACATCGCCGTGATTCGCTTTCCGAAGATTTCCAATTTCTCGGATTTTGACGTATTTTTGCAGTATTCCGGCGTATCCGTCCGGTATGTCACCAAACCGGAACAGCTCGGCAATCCCGATCTGCTGATATTGCCCGGCACAAAAAGTACGATTTCGGATATGCAGTGGATGCGTCAAACCGGTATGGAACAGGCGGTCTTATCCCTTGCAGGACGCGGATTTCCGATATTCGGCATCTGCGGCGGATATCAGATGCTCGGCGCGGAAATCGCCGATCCGGATAAAACTGAATGCGGCGGCAGCATCCGCGGGCTCGGCTTGCTGCCCTGTCAGACAGTTTTTCATTCAGATAAAACGCAGACGCGCACAGAAGGTCAATTCTGCGAAATACAAGGCTTCTTCTCCTGTCTGTCTCATGCGCGGTATGACGGTTATGAGGTTCACATGGGCATGACAGAAACCGAAGCCTCCCCGCTGACTGACCGCGGCGGCTGCTTCTGCGGCAGTATCGGCGGCTGCTATGTACACGGAATATTTGACAGCGCGGAGGTTTCCGGTGCGCTGATTCGGGCGCTGTATTCTGCAAAGGGACTGCAATATCAGGGTGCAGCGGAAGACCGCCGGACACACCGCGATAGGCAGCTTGACTGCCTCGCGGATACCGTGCGGCAGAGCCTTGATATCCCGAAAATCTATCAGATCATGGAGGCGGGCGTATGAGCCTTGAATACGTGCTTCCGGCGGATATTGAACGCCGCAGCTTCGAGATCATCGCATCCGAGCTTGACCGCGAAATTCCGCCGGAGATCAAGCCTGTCGTGATGCGAGTGATTCATACGACAGCGGATTTTGATTATTTGGATTCTCTGTATTTTTCACAGCATATTATACAGACTGCGATGCAGGCTATCGGAAAGCATGCGATATTTGTGACGGATACAAACATGGCAAAAGCGGGTATCAATCAGCCCGCACTCAGCCGGCACGGCTGTACCTGTGAATGCTTCATGGCTGATCCCGAAATAGCTGCGGAAGCCAAGGCGAACGGTACGACCAGAGCGATAGCTTCCGTAGACAAAGCCGCCGCACTCGGCAAGCCCGTGATCTATGCAGTCGGCAATGCACCGACCGCGCTGATCCGTCTTACGGAACTGATCGAACAGGGCGTTTTCCGTCCGGAGCTTGTGATCGGTGTGCCGGTCGGATTTGTCAATGTGGTGCAGTCAAAAGAAATGCTGATTGCTTCGGGAATTCCGTGCATCGCTGCGCGCGGCAGAAAGGGCGGAAGCAATGTTGCGGCGGCAATCTGCAATGCACTTCTTTATCTTGCAGATGAAAATATGTAAATAATGCAAGAAAAGCGCTGGAATGCTTGCATTTTGGCGGAGATTGCGTTATAATATATGCTGTTCATGAACACAAACGAATAAGAGCAAACGGTGCCGCCGGTCATCTTCGGGTGATGCGGCGGATAATAGGGAAGCAGGTCGGAATCCTGCACGATCTCGTCACTGTATTTGCGGAGCGGTATGCCGTTTTCCGGAGTATCCGGAAAGGTCACTGAGCAATCGGGAAGGCTTGGTATACTGTGTGGATGCATCAGTCAGGAAACCTGCCGTTTTGCCGGTACAGAGCCGAAAGGCTCAGATCACGAGGGATTGATCGTACTGTTTGCGGGCTCTCCGGTTTCGGAAGGGTCTGTTTGCAATGCTTTCTTTCCGTTCGGAGGGAAAGTATTTTTTTGCGATTCATACCCCCTTTATTTGAAAGGAATGTATGAAAATGAAGAAGAATCTTGCTGTTATTATGAGCCTTGCAATGCTTGCATGTGTCACGGGCTGCGGTGAGAGTGGTTCCGTTGCCGATACGCAGGATACGGAGAGCAGCGTCGCGGAGACGACGACCGAGACAACGGAAGAGACCTCTGAGGCAGAGACGACCGCTGCTGCGGAATCCTCTGAGGAGGAGTCCGAGCCGGAGGAGGAAGAAGAGGACGAGGAAAACTATGATACCGGCGATGCATCGCTTGACAATGTCCGCAATCAGGATGAGATCGGCGAGAAGGAGCTGCTGGTTCTGAGCTTCGGCACAAGCTATAATGACAGCCGCCGCCTGACAATCGGTGCGATTGAGGATTCGCTGGACAATGCATTTCCGGAGTATTCTGTACGCCGCGGCTTTACTGCAAATATCATTATTGATCATGTCAACCGCCGCGACGGCATCCTGATCGACGATGTGGATGCAGCATTGCAGCGTGCAATCGACAACAATGTCAAGACGCTTGTTGTGCAGCCGACGCATCTGATGAACGGTCTGGAATACAATGATCTGATTGAGGAGGTCGGTGCAAAATCTGACGCATTTGACAAGGTCGTATTCGGCAAGCCGCTGCTGACCTCTGACGATGATTTTAAGCGCGTCGAGTCTGCAATCGTTGACTGGACGAAGGAATATGACGACGGTAAAACCGCGATCTGCTTCATGGGTCACGGCACTGAGGCGGAATCCAATGCAGTTTATCAGAAGATGCAGGACCTGCTGACCGCTGACGGCTATGCAAATTATTTTGTCGGTACGGTGGAAGCTACGCCGTCGGTGGACGATGTGCTGAAACTGGTTCAGGCAGGCGATTATGAGCGCGTGATTCTGGAGCCGCTCATGGTGGTTGCAGGCGATCACGCAAACAATGACATGGCAGGCGACGAGGAAGATTCGTGGAAATCCGTCTTTGAGGGCGCAGGCTATGAGGTCGAGTGCCTGATTCGCGGTCTCGGCGAAAACGAGGAGATTCGCAAGCTCTATGTTGAGCACGCACAGGCTGCGATTGATTCGATTCAGTAAATATTATGATTCCGGACAGTTTCGGCTGTCCGGTTTCTGTATCGGGAGAGAGAAACATGAAACAAAAGATTTTTGCACTGACACTGCTCTGTATGCTGCTGACCGGCTGCGGCAATACTGTTTCGCCGGAACAGTCAAACGGTACATCTGAGCCCATTGCGGAAACCGTGGTGACAGAAACCGTACCGGAAACAACGGCAGCGGAGGAAAGCAGCGCCGCGGATGAATCTTCACTTGCCGTTGCATCCGGCGATGATGTCATTGCCGCAGATGAGGTCGGATACGAGGGTATGGAGCCGATTCCGGCGGAGGCAATCACAGCCGGAGATTATTATATCAAGGTTGATTCAAGCTCGTCGATGTTCAAGATTGCATCCTGCAAGCTGATTGTCGCGGACGGCAAAATGAATGCAGAGCTGTCTATTAACAGCAAAAGCTATGACTATCTCTTTGCCGGTACGGCAGAGGAGGCTGCGAAAGCAGATGCTTCCGAATATATCGCGCCGGAGGAAACGGAAAACGGTTATACATTCACATTTCCGGTCGAGGCGCTTGATCAGGTGATCGAATGCGCCGCACTGAGCCATAAAAAGCAACTCTGGTATGACCGGAAGCTGGTGTTCCGTGCCGATTCGATTGCAGATGAGAGCATTCCCGGACGCGAAAAGCATACGGTGGAATCGCTCGGTCTTGCTGACGGCGAATATGAGATTGAGGTGCAGCTGGAAGGTGGCTCGGGCAAAGCAAGCGTGCAGACTCCGGCAAAGCTGACGATTGCAAACGGTCAGGCGACTGCCGAGATCATCTGGAGCAGCAATAAATATGATTATATGATCGTCGGGGATGAGAAGATTCTTCCGACCGATACGACCGAGTTTTCGGTATTTGAAATACCGGTTGCGGTGTTTGACCGGAAGATCAGGGTGTTCGCGGATACGACGGCAATGAGCACGCCGCATGAGATTGAATACACACTGTATTTTGACTCCCTCTTCATCAAATGAGAAGGCTGATTCTTCCCCTGACGGCGGCAGTCATGCTGCTGACGGGCTGTGCAGATGCATCACAGCCGGATACCGGAAATATGCAGATTACGGGACATATGCCGCTGGAATACGCGACACAGTTTTCGGTTGATTACTGCGCGGACGGCTGCGCGGTAATTCATATTGCTACGGAGGATTACCTGTTTGTGCCGGAAGGATGCAGTGAACCGGCGCAGAATAATCTGCCGGTGATTTCCCAGCCGCATGGGGATATTTATGTTGCATCGTCCTCTGCAATGGATTTGTTTGACGCAATCGGCTCGCTGGATGCAGTGACAATGACCTCGACTGACGCGGACGGCTGGACGCTGCCGGATGTGCGGGATGCGATGCAGCGCGGCGATCTCGTATTCATCGGCAAATACAGCGCGCCGGATTACGAAGCACTGACGGAATCGGACTGTCCGCTGGCGATTGAAAATACCATGATCTCACACAGTCCGGCGGTGAAGGAGCAGATCGAATCACTCGGCATTCCGGTGATCATTGAGCGTTCGAGCTATGAGCAGCATCCGCTCGGGCGTATGGAGTGGATGAAGCTCTACGGTCTGCTGCTCGGCAAGACCGAAGCGGCATCGGAATGCTTTACGGAGAAAACTGCGGGTTTTCACACGCTGGAGATTCCTGATATTCCCGACTCAGAGCGGAAAACCGTCGCTTTTTTCAGTATTACCGGAAACGGTGCGGTGAATATCCGCAAGCCGGGAGATTATATTTCGCAGATGATTTCGCTTGCAGGCGGACGCTATATTTTTACCGCTGACGATCTCAGTGTTGAAGAAAATGCGCTCTCGACAATGAATATTCAAATGGAAACCTTTTACGCATCGGCGAAGGATGCGGACATTCTGATCTATAACAGTACGATTGAAGGACAGCTTGATTCGATTGCACAGCTGGAAGAAAAATCTCCTGTTTTCGCAGATTTCCGTGCAGTACAGAATGACAGTGTCTGGTGTACGGAGCAGAATCTGTTTCAGCAGACGACCGGTGCTGCGGATATGATCACCGACTTGAACAGCATTTTTACGGGGCAGGGGAATCCTGAAAAGCTGACCTATCTGCACCGGATTCATTGAGGGAAAACATATGGAAAAACGGCGTTTGACCCGTACAGTTCTTTGTTTTGCAGGCTTGCTTCTGACCGCATGCCTGCTCTTTTGTATCAGCCTGATGTCCGGCAGCAGTCAGATTGCGCCGGATGCGGTCTGGGATATTCTGACAGGCCACCGAACAGATGCCGCTGCATCCCGAATCATCACGGATATCCGTCTGCCGCGCACGCTGGCTGCAATGATCCTCGGCGGCGGACTGTCGGTATCCGGCTTTTTATTGCAGAGCTTTTTCCGCAATCCGATTGCAGGACCGTTTGTGCTCGGTATATCATCCGGTGCAAAGCTGACGGTTGCGCTGCTGATGATCGCGGCATTGCAGCATGGCTTTGTGATGCACAGCGGCATGATAATTGCGGCGGCATTTGTCGGTGCGGTGCTCTGTATGCTGACTGTGCTGCTGTTTTCAGGCAAGGTGAAAAACATGGCGCAGCTTGTGATTTCCGGCGTCATGATTGGCTATATCTGCAATGCGCTGACGGACCTTGCCGTGACCTTTGCCGATGATGCAAATATTGTCAATCTGCATAACTGGTCAAAGGGCAGCTTTTCCGGTACGGACTGGCAGGATATCCGCGCAATGACGGTACTTGTTTTTACCGCACTGACCGGCGCTTTTTTGCTTTCCAAGTCAATCGGTGCCTATCAGCTCGGTGAGGCATATGCGGAAAATATGGGCGTCAATATCAGGCTTTTCCGGCTGCTTCTGATTCTGCTTTCCAGTGCACTTTCTGCCTGCGTGACGGCATTTGCGGGACCTGTCTCGTTTGTCGGCATCGCGGTTCCGCATCTGATGAAAGGCATGTTCGGCACGGCAAAGCCGCTGATTCTGATTCCGGCTGTATTTTTCGGCGGCGGCGTATTCTGCATGGGCTGCGATCTGATCGCAAGAACACTCTTTGCGCCGCAGGAGCTGAGTGTCAGTACGGTGACTGCCGTTTTCGGTGCGCCTGTTGTCATATGGATTATGCTGCACCGTGCAAGAGAAAGGAACGCTGCATGAATCAGAAAACAGTATTGCAGGCTGAGTCGCTTTCCGTCGGCTACAGCAAAAAAATGATCGTTGACGGACTGACTGTTTCCGTATCCGCCGGAGAAATCTGCACACTGATCGGACCGAACGGTGCCGGCAAATCGACCGTGCTGAAAACAATCGCTGCGCAGTTGCCCTTGATTTCGGGCAATGTCGCGCTCTGCGGCGACCGGTTGGATACGCTGCGCGAAAAGGATATCTCGAAGCGGCTTTCCGTCCTGCTGACACAGAAAATCACCGCAGAGCGCATGACCTGCGGCGATGTTGCAGAAACAGGAAGGTATCCCTATACCGGAACATTCGGCATACTTACGGATGAAGACAAGAGAATTGTGCATGAAGCAATGTCTCTGACCGGCGCAGCACATCTGTATGATACGGATTTTCGGCAGATCAGCGACGGGCAGCGACAGTGCGTCATGCTTGCCCGTGCAATCGCGCAGCAGCCGAAGATTATGCTGCTGGATGAGCCGACGTCATATCTCGATATCGGTCATAAGCTGCATATTCTTTCCCTGCTCCGGAAACTCGCAAAAGAGCAGCAGATTGCGGTGATACAATCGCTGCACGAGCTTGATCTCGCACAGAAGTTTTCGGATACGGTCATCTGCATTCATAACGGCAGGGCGGAGCGCACCGGCACGCCGGAGGAGATTTTTACCGGTGACTACATTTCTGCGCTGTATGAGATACGGGACGGCGCATATGATCCGCGGTTTGGAGCGGCGGAGCCCTCTGCTGCGTCGGGTGAGCCGGAGATATTTGTGATCGGCGGCGGCGGTGCGGGCATCCCTGTTTACCGGAGGCTGCATCGCATGCGCATTCCGTTTGCGGCGGGTATCCTGCATGAAAATGATGTGGAATATCCTGTTGCATCGGCGCTTGCATCCGTTGTGATAACCGAAAAGGCATTTGAGCCGATTGGCGAAGACGCGGTTCGTCAGGCGGCTGCTGTGATGAAGCAGTGCCGTGAGGTCATCTGCTGTACAGAATCTTTCAGAGCGATGAATCAGGGCAACCGGACGCTGAAAGAGCAAGCAGATGCACTGGGGATATTATGCTCTTAAATGAAAGCACCGCCTGATTTTATTCATCAGGCGGTGTTTCTATTTTCGCTGCGCATTTTCTTCTATTTTGCATGACATTGTCCTGCGGGAGCTGCACTGATTTCTTTGCCGCAGCATCATTTCAGAATGGATAGAAAATAGCATTGACGAAATAAGCATAATGTGTTACAATATCTTTATCTAAAACAGGATGAAGGAGTTAAAATGGAATACAAATACAAGGCTTTTATCAGCTACCGGCATATTGCGCCCGATATGCAGGCTGCTGAAAAACTGCAAAGGATTCTTGAGGCATACAAGCCGCCAAAGTCTCTGGGCATAAAAAAAGAAAACTGGCGTATCTTTCGTGATGTTTCGGAACTGCAATCCAGCAGTGATCTGAGTGAGATCATTAAGAATGCGATTGAATCTTCGGAGTTTCTCATCGTAATCTGCTCGCCGCAGTATACCGAATCCAAGTGGTGTTTGCAGGAGCTTACCCGTTTCCGTGAGCTTCACGATAACAAGAATACAAACATCATTACGCTGCTGGTAAGCGGTGATCCGCGGACGGCATTTCCGGAAGCGCTCACCTATACCGAAGTGACAACTGTAAACGAGAAAGGTGAAACGGTCACCGTCAGAGAGGATGTTGAGCCGCTTGCCGCAAATATCGTTGCGGATACGCTCAAGGATTCGATGAAGAAGCTCAAAACCGAGTCCCTTCGGATTGCTGCGCCTTTGCTCGGGTGTGATTTCAATGATCTTTTTCAGCGGGAAAAGCGTCGTGAGGCTGCAAGAAGACGGCTGGTATTCGGCGGTGTGTCAGGTATTCTCTCCCTTATTTCGATTATCAGCGTCGCTTCTGCTGTGACGATTAACGGCAAGAATAAGCAAATTCAGAAACAGAACGATCAGATTATGGAGCAGAACGATCAAATCAAGGCGCAGAATGCCGAGATCGAGAGCAAGAACGATGCGCTCCTCGTAGAAAATGCCGGACACCTTGCCGTAGAATCCGAAAATCTTTTCAAGGAGAACGATCTGATCCCTGCAATTAAAAAGGCAGTGGAGGCATTGCCCGCAGCAGGAGAGGAGAAGCCTGTTCTGCCGGAGGCTGAATACGCGCTTTCCCGTGAACTCGGTATGTTCCGTCATACACAGCTTGCACCGCAGCTTTCTCTGAAACATGATTGTGCCGTAGAACAGCTATCGTTTATGGGCGGCGGCAAGTCTATCGTATCCACAGATGCGACAGGCGTCTATTTCTGGGTTTCTGAGACAGGCGAGCTGATCCGGAAAATCTCTGCCGATGACGCAGAATTTGCATCGGATGCAGGAAGTGCAAACAAGCTGACGGCTTATTTCGATATCAACACCGATAAGACAGGTACGAAATTCACGAAAACATGTGCTCCGGACAGTATCAGATATGAAAACACCCCCGTTTTTAATCGGGTTTATACCAGCTTCATTCACTCCGTGGATGAAGGTGAGCCCGGTACCGGCGGCGATGTATACATATACAATTCTGACAATGACCTGTGGCGGATTGACGGCGCGACCGGTGAGGTGAAGTGGAGTGTCCCGAAATCGGAACACGCATTTTCTTATTATGATATCATCGTATCTGAGAAGAATGTTCTGCGCATGTATCGGGAAAAGAAGGTGCTTACCGACGGCTCCGTGATCATGAACGATGATTGTTATCTTGAGATCATCGACAGCGAGACAGGCAGGATCACAGATACCGTAGAAATGGATTTCGACGGTGATTCACTCGGTTTGCTCCTTGATTTTCAAATCAAAGCGATACATGACGGCGTGATCTATACTTATACAGATGACGATACTCTGAAAGCATATGAGATACAAGACCACGCTTTGAAACTGATTCATGAAACCGGCGTGGATTATCCCATTCCGCCTGCGATAAACAACTGCTGCCTGCAATTCTTCGACGGCGAACCGCTGCTTGCTGCGTGCAGTATTCTTGCGTTCAATTCGACTACTGATCTGACCCGTTTCAACAAGGATATGACGGAGAAGAAATGGCATGTTTCTCTTCCAATCAATTATCAGAACAACGGAAAGACATTCCTCATGCCTGCGGCTCAAATCGACTTTGAGCATGATGTTCTCGCTGTAACAACGAACCGCACGATCTCATTTGTGGATTATGAAACCGGCGAACTGATCAAAAATCTCCCCATTGACGGAGAGATGACAGATGTATCATTCAGCAGAAACGGCCTTGTGATGTTCACACTGAAAAGCGGTGAGGAATATGTTGTCAGTGCCAACAGCTATACAACAGCGGATGATTCCGATCATTCCGCATACAGAGTGCAGACATTCAGCACGAATGTTTCACTATGCAGCTACAGTCTCGGAAAGTATGCCACTGCCGAGAATTTCTCTAACACTGCGTATATTCAGTATCCGAAGCAAAATGAGATGTTCAGAGAGATAGACACAGGCGAATTCATGTACAGCCGTGATATCCTTGCTGTTACAAATGACGGCGCAAAAGCTGCTGTAGTATCCACATACTATCCCGACAATTCGTATCATTCCGGCGAAGGTCTTACATATCACCTGTTCATATTTGATTCAGCGACAGGCGAATGCAAAGAGGTCACTTCGCTTGCGAATTACAAGGTGATCTGTGCGGCTTTTACGGACAGCAATACGCTCATTGTAAATTCGAGTGCGTCCGGTAGCTTTACAGATCAAACCATGTGCGTAAACCTCGCGGACGGGAAAGTCGAAGATGTGAAGGGCGCACCGGCGTCAGTGCGCGCAGATGTGGGGCTGATTCCGTCAGCAGGCGGCGCTTTCTGTTTGGAGAATACCGGTAAAAATATCGTATTTGTGTCCTCTGACGGAACCGCAAAGGCATGGGCGTCCAAATCAGAAGGCGCCATTCATGCAGACAGGGAATTATTGAATGAGATGTTTGCCGTTTCCGGCAGCAAGGCTGCGGTGTATGCGCAGTTCAGTGACGGAGAAGGCAAAACAGCGCTGATGGTTCACGATTTTTCCGCAGATCGGGATATCACGCTTGACTGCGATACAGGCAGCAGCGCAAAACGTGAAATTCAGCGGATATTCTGGCAGAATGCCGGCACAGTCGGCGTATTCTTCAACGACCGTACCGTTTCTCTCTTTGATGCTGATACAGGCAGTCTCAAAAGCACTGTCTCCCTTGACGGAACCAGTCAGGAGCCGGTTTCCGTTGCAGCAGTCAGCGATGATACCTTTGCCGTACTTTGCCGTGACTCTCATCTCTACGAGATGAATGCCGAAGGCTTCACGGGCAGAAGCTGCCGGCTTGATTTTGCAAGTGACAAGGATAATGATATCTTTGAGTCGGCCGCTTCTTCCGCATCGCTTTTTGAAACAATGCGTTCAGCCGACAAAAGCCGCATTTACGCTGTATGGAACAAATCTCAGGCATGGATGCTGGATACGTCAGGATTTTCCGTCCGCTATCGGATCGACAGCTTTGCTGCTGCGCCGCCCGAAGGCGATACGGTGTATATCAGTGACTCCGACTGGAACAAAACAGGTCTGTTCCCCATATACACGACGCAGCAGCTTCTGGATGCCGCCAAGGCTTACCTTTCGGCATTGGGCGAAGCATGAAAGGACATGACTGATGAGTAATCAAACAAACCGTAAAAACCCGACGAGACTGATCTTACTGCTGGCAATCCTTTCTTTTCTGATTGCGACTGCGCAGGGCATCATATACTACAGAGAATATGAGTCTTTCTTCAAGTATCTTCTGGTGCTGCAAAACAGTATCAATGCATTCGGCTTCAAGGCTTCGGTAACGATCAAGGATACCGTCGCCTTTATGGAAGATAATCCGTCAGCATTGAACAAATGTATCGGATATGCCTACTGTATCGCCGTATTCACCGCACCATACTGTACGATCTCGTTTGTTTACAAGATTTTACAGAGACTTCTCCGTTTCATCATATTCTTTCGCAGGGACAAGCATTGCCGGCATATTGTGATCTTCGGCTATAACAGCGATGTGAAGGCGATGCTGAACAACAACAAGTCAGACCCGAAGAAGAACTGCATCCACATTGTAGCGACAGAACTGATTGACAATGAGGAAATATACCGGCTCAATAAGTCAGGCTATATTGTACATTATGCGGATATCCTGAAAGCAGCCGAATCGGAGCTGCACGCGCTGCTTGTCAAGACGCGCATTGAGATTGCATCAAACATCATCCTGTTTGAGAGCTCGTCAATACGGAATTTCTCACTGCTGCAACTCTTTCGCCTCAACGAAAAAGATTCCGCCGACCGCATCAAACTGGCGGAGGGTGCAAAGATATCCTGCCGATGCGAGGAGGAAGGCATCGGCAGACTGATCGCAGAATACTATAACAGCGCAGCCGGTACGGATGCCTACTACGATCTTGAACTGGTGGGAATTCCGGAGATGCAGATTCACAAAATGTATTCTGAGCATCCGCTCCATACCGTTTATAAGGATACGGATACACCGCTGAAGGACTGGACGGTTCACCTGCTGGTGGCAGGCTTTGGTCAGCTCGGGCAGCAGGCTGTATTGCAGGCGATGAATCTCGGCGTGGTCTCTGAGCGCAATCGAATCATCATTGATGTTTTTGACAGCAATATCAAAATGAAGAAAGCAGTGTTCCTCAATCAGCTCAGCCATGATACATTTGATATGACCGACAGCCGCGTGACGCTCAAAAGCGAGGCGGCAGACGGTCTTCTTGAAATCAACTTTCATGAGCTGAATATCTCACATCTCAACTTTTATGATACCATACGAAGCCAGCTTGATACAGAGCCGTATACCTATGCTGTCATTGCACTGGAAAATATTGATCTGTCTGTGAACTGCGCGATACAGCTTGAAGAACTGTTTGATGAGCGCGGACTGAATCCGCCGATTCTTATGCGCATGGATACCGACAGAAGACTTGCAGGATATATCTCCGCCGACAAAAAATCTCTCGGCGATGTCAGCCTGATAGATGACAGAAGTATTGTCATCACACTGGAAATGATTATCAACCGCGAGATTGACCGGATTGCAAAGGATTACAACCATTTCTACAATAATATCAAGCTCATCACAGCAGATGAAACGGGTACTGTAGACAACTCTGCGGAGGATCCGGAGATTGAATGGAACAGACTTCGGCTTTTCCGCCGTTCGTCCAGCAAGGCTGCCGCATATCATGATGAAGTGAAGAACGATATCATTCCGAAGCTCGCTGCTGAAAACGGCGTCAGCCTTGATCAGAAGCTGGAAGAATTGATCGGAGTCAGCGGTTCCCTCATGAGGTATACAGGCTCCGCATGGCAGATGCACGGTACAGAAGAGGCGGTTCTGAAAAAGATCAGGAAGGACAGCTTTGCCTACGGACTTGCTTCTCTCGAACACCGCCGTTGGTGCTGTTATATGGCTTCAATCGGCTGGCGCCCCGGAGAACGAAGCGACCAGTTCCGCCGGAATCCGTGTCTTGTACCGCAGCAGAAGCTGATGCAGGAACAGCCTGAAATGTGCAAATATGATCTGATGTCACTGATGGAGCGATACAAAAAACGAACAGAAACCGAAATGAAATGACAGCAGACAGCCTCAATGCAGCAAAGAATTCAGCACAGCATGAAGATAGGAGTGTATTTCTCTATGGATAAGCAGCTCAGCCAAAAGGGAATATGCTGCGCGTCGTTCCTTCCAGCATAACCAGCATGCCGTACTCAGGCATATACGAATATGCGGCGATATGTCTGCCGTTTTCATCTGTATATTTCATGTTTCCCTTCGCAGATGCATCAGTCCCGTTGAGATCGCTGCACAGAGAAAGCAGGCTGTCATTTGTAACTTTTTTATCGACCGCATCCGGATCACCGTCGAAGATATACATATGAGAACTGACGCTGATTATCATATAGGATGCATTTTCTACACTCTTTAATGAGGGGATATCGTTTTTGAAAAGTGAATCTGCCTTCAAACCGAGACCTGCAAACCCGATATAGTTCTCATCCTCATTGGAGATGAGCTTATACAGCGAAACGATCGGTATACCTGATGCGGGCGACCGGACGATTCCGTTATTGCAGATTCCGTCTTCGGCATCCAGCATGGACTGCACAAGTTTGTTTGCAGAATCAGGATCCGATCTTGTTATCATTCCCACAACCTTACTGTTATTATGGGTACGCACAAGCGTACTGAGTTCACTTGCATAGATACCCTCAAGGTTGTCTATTTGCTCTGCGTAATTCTCTGTGAATTCCTGCGCCGCTGCGGCAGTACTTTCATTCTCCGTGTCTACCAGCATCTTCTTGATCTCCGGTGCATCGGCATAAATACGCAGCGTCTCTTTGGCATCTTTGATGAAGCTGTCTATCAGCTGCACCCGTTGATCTGCCAGTTCGGTCATGGTGTTCAAAGTATTCTTCCTTTCAGACACCGCAACAGTTCGCATTGCAGCTCCTGCAAGTACGATCAATATGGCTCCTGCTAAGACAGCAAAAGGAAACTTTGATTTTTTCTTGTTTTCTGCCATTATGACGCATCCTTTCATGAAGATCAATCATTGTCAGGCTCCCGCTCTTATGAAGAACCCTTTTCCCGTCAATACTTTATATTCATGATAGCATAAAGAATGTCTGATGTCAATGCAACTGACATACCTGAAAATGCAACTTACCCGCTGAAAAATGCTTCTTACAGGGAAGCAATCCCTCTCACTGAAAAGCGGCTTGCTGTCTCTTTGACAGAGGCATTCCCGTAATCGCCGCCGATCTGTTGGAAAACCGGAAAAAAAATTACCCTGATAGCTTTTTTTTGCTTGCTTTCCGGAATTCGTTATGTTATAATAAAAGAAACAATACAACTTTAGGGGCGAATGCAAAAGGTATACAGTAAACGGCGCGAATCTTAGCTTATGGAATGCACATCGCCGGTATCGTACCGGCGGCTGCAATCTGCAAAAAGGAGGGGAATTTCATGTATCGTTATGTGAAGAAGATCATTGCAGGGTTGCTGACAGCTGCATTGATTTTTCCGATGACTGTCAGTCTGGCTGAACCGCTGTCCGTTTCCGCGCGTGAGCTTCTGGGTGAGACGAGCTTTGACTACAAGATGATTCCGTGGGTGACTGCTGAGAGCAGTCCGGCAAAGCAGGATTTTGAAATTGCGGACGGCGCTGTACACCTGATCATTCTCAGACCGGACGGCAGAGACCGTGCGCTGTGGGATCTCAAGTTTCTGCACCGAGGACTGTGCTTCCAGAAAGGAAAAACATACAGGATCAGATTCAAAGTGAAGGCGCTGCGCGAAGGCATGGAGCTCATGACTTTCATCGGGCTGCCGGACGGTCGGGAGCGGTATTTTGAGCTGGACGGCGATACCGGCGAAATGCATTTGGGACCGGATATGGGCGGTCAGTGGGGCAAGTGTGTCACGCTGACGGACGAGTATCAGGAATTTTCCGGCATATTCAAACCGGACAGAGATATTGAGGACGCTGTGTGGGAGTTCTGGTATGCCAATGACAGCAATGGTCACGGCGGCAATGCAGTTGCGGGTGATGAGCTCTGGTTTGACGATATGTCCGTCTGCGATTGGGAGGTACTGGAGCCTTCGCCGGATGAGAACTACGGTCAGGCTTCGCGCCGGTTCAGCGGACTGGATCAGAATTATATCTCAGTCAATCAGCTCGGATATTATCCGGAGCTTGCAAAGTATGCGACACTGGGCAGCAATGAGGGCGACGTCTCCTACGGCTCATCCGGAATCGAGCTGACCGGCAGCTATGACTATGAAATCGTCAGTACAGCAACAGAAAAGGTCGTCTATACCGGCAAAACTGCTTCTGCGGTTTCTGACAGGGATTCAGGTGATACCGTCTGCAAAATCGACTTTACCGGTTTCAATCAGCGCGGCGAATTCTATATCCGCATTAAGGGTAAGGAATGGCGATCCTTCCCGTTTACAATCGGATACGATTTATACAGGAAGCAAGGTCAGGATCTGCTGACCGATTCGCTCAACTATTTCTATCAGAGCCGCGCCGGCTCGGATATTGCGGCAAAGTTTGTCACATCCGGTAACACCGAGGAGCTTGCACATACGGGTAAAAAAGATGACGGGGTCGGCGTACTCCAGACGGGCTGGTACGATGACTTACTGCTTACGGCAGATGATGTCGAGACGCACGGCTTAGGGCGCATCGACACGAGCGGCGGCTGGTATACCGGTCTGAATTTCGATAAGAATATGACAGAAGGCGGCGCCGCGCTCTGGACGCTCCAGAATATGTATGAGCATTACCTGACGAATCAAGCTGACAGCGGCATATTTGCAGACGGCTCCGGTACGGTCGTTGTGCCGGAATCGGGCAATCGGATTCCGGATATTCTCGATGAATGCAGATACGAGCTGGACTTTATGTCGAAAATGAAAGTGCAGCCCGATGATAAAACATGGGGCGAATATGCAGGACTGTATTATCACAGAGCACAGGGTGCCGGCTTCGATCCTGCTCTGCCGGATTATGAGCATGCATATCGTGCGAAATATGCGGTGCATCCGCCGACGTTTGCCGCCACGCTGAATTATGCAGCCTGCGCGGCACAGGGCGCCAGACTCTGGCAGGAGTATGATCCTGACTATGCAGATGATCTGCTGAAAAGCGCAAAAGAAGCCTATCAGGCATACCTGAAATATTATTATGAAGCTGACCGTTCCGCGACCGTTCATCCGCTCGGCTTTGCGTGCCCGAAGGAGGAACTGAATGAAACATCGCTGTATGCGCCGATGCTTCAGGCAAAAACGCTCCTGACAGACGGCGATCTGGATGTAACGGATGAAGCCTACTGGGCAGCCTGCGAGCTGTATATTTCCACATATATTCTGGATGACGATGATTCGGAGATGCAGTTCTATCTGAAAGAGCTGACCGGTTACCGGAATGCATTTCAGGTCAGACCGAGAATCTACAACGACAGCGACGTTGCCGGCGAAGGCACATACACCGTATTCAGCAATATCAATATGGCGTCTGCCGGTTCGCTGTCGCTTTCGATGCACCCTTATCTGCTCACGAATTCACAGCAGGAAAAGCTGGAGGATTCCCTCATTCAGACCGCAGACGCCTACCTCAAAACAGAATCGGGTCAGGGCTACGGCATTCCGTATCTGTATGACGGTCCCGGCTATAATGATCCGGTCAATCTGTCGCCATCCACGATTCTGTACGGTTATGAATACGGTTCCAATGTGTATGCACTCAATAATATGATTGCAATGGCTTATGCCTACGATCTGACCGGTGACAGTAAGTACATCAACGGTGTTGCATCCGGCATGGACTATCTGCTCGGCAACAATCCGCTGGCATATTCGTTCATCACCGGATACGGCTCGTATCATGCCGAAAATCCGGCACACAGATACTGGCGCAATGAGGAGAATCATTCTCTGCCGAAGGCACCGGACGGCGTACTGGTCAGCGGTCCGAACGCAGGGCTTCAGGATTCGTATGTGTGCGGGCTCGGTTTGGAGCAGGGCGATAAAAAAATCCCTTCGCAGAGATGCTATGCAGATTCAGTTCAATCATGGTCCACGAATACAGCAACCCTCACAGGCAATGCATCGCTTGCATGGATTACGGCATTCCTTGACGCTTACGGAAACGATGCAATCGTACCGGGTGATGTCAACGGAGACGGTTCGTTCAATGCTGACGACGCGGAACTTCTGCAAAAGTGGCTGCTCACAAAATCCGGTATTACTCTTGCGGATTGGAAAGCCGCTGATTACAATAATGATCAAAAAATCACTGCGGCTGACCTGAGCCTGATGAAAAAGGATTATCTCCGGCAAAATGTGTATTCCAAATATATTCGTCCGAGAAATTATGAATACCGCGGAACACCGATTACGGTCCTGTCTGACGGTTTGAAGCTGTATCGGGGACCGGATGAACACCTCGAGGTTTATACAACGATCCCCCGATATGCAACAATCAGAGAATGCGGATATAACGAAGAAGATGAAGAATGGATATTTACGCAATACAATGAAATATTCGGGTGGATTAAAACAGTGGCAGATGACGGCACGACACCGACGATTGAATATATGCAGGCGCCTGCCAAGCCTGTGATTTACCTCTATCCCGAGAAAGAGACCGATGTACATGTGGAGCTGGAGCTGACCGAAGCCGAGCTTGCCACGACCTATCCGAAATATCATGACGGGTGGGATGTAACAGCATCTCCGGACGGCACGCTGCTGAATAAGGCAGACGGCTCTTACCACAGATACCTGTTCTGGGATGCTGTGAATTGCAGGACAAGATTTGATTTTTCAAAGGGATTCTGTGTTGCAGGCAGTGATACCGAACAGTTCCTCAAAGAAAAGCTCACTTATATGGGTCTGACAGAAGAGGAAATGAATGAGTTTATCGTATACTGGCTGCCGAGAATGGAACACAATCCATACAATCTCATTTCCTTCCAGGGCGATGCCTATACGAACTCTGCAAAGCTGACTGTCACACCGGCACCGGACAGCGAGTGCCGCATCTTCATGGCGTATATTCCGCTTGACGCTGCTGAAGAAATCGAACCGCAGCCGCTTGAACCCTTTGAAAGAATCGGTTTTACCGTTGTCGAATGGGGCGGCGTGGAGATCCGTTCATAAATTCATTTTGTTTATGTAATCAAACAGCCATAATGAGAACCCGTCTGATTGAAGGATCAGGCGAGTTCATTTTTTCAGCAAATTACTGCTTGCATTCCGGAAACAGCTATGCTATAATGAAAAAAAGCACAATACAACAGTAAGGGGCTGCGTTATGAAAAAGCAATCTGTATTATGTATCATCACTGCCGCAGTGTTGTCCTGCACACTTTGCTTTTGCGGCACAACTCCGTATGACACAGAGATTGTACAATAATTCTCATACTTTGCTGATGTTTCAACAATACCCAATTCGCTCCTATCAAGGTATAATTGAACTATTTCTTTGTCTTCCATAGGTATGCACCCCATTTCTATTAACGATCTGCCCTCTTACCTATATACACAACTTTCAAATACAAATCTTACATCTGATTCATATTATTTTTTATTGTTTCAGAAAGTTTGGTGCTCTGCACAATAATTGTATCATAAATATAGCTATATCTGCAAGCGCCTGATGTCACTTATGGGCGGAGAGGTCTATGCTGATATCCTGGATGAATGTTTTCGTGCTACATTGGTTGCAAGGTTGGCATAAATTTGCAACCAACAAAGTAAAAACCTCGTAGAATGACATATCTACGAGGTTTTTGATCGGCTGCGGAGGACGGGGCTGAACCACCGACATTCGTGTTATGACTGTACATGGATTTGTCTTAATTCTGTACAGATAGCGCTTTTGAGATCTCTTTATTGAAAATACTTTCCGCTGAACAGAAGCAGGAACCGATATTTCAGCTTGCTCTTTCTAACCAGAGAACGAAGCGTGGAGCAGCTGTTCTCCGCGGATGTCACATCTGCCGCAGTGATCGCTTTATCAGAATACAGCACTGTTTCGTATTTCGGGATAAAGCAAAGAAATTCACACAGTTCCTGTCTTTCAGATGCCATGATCCGCCGCTGATATTCTGCAAGTGTTTCATCATCTGCCATCCGGAATCCAAGGTATCCGAGCAGACGCAGGTGCTGCCGTGAAAGAAACAGGAATTTGTCAGCGCTGCTCATTTGCTGATATTTATGCAGGGAAACCGAACGGCTGATCATATAATACAACAGCAGGAAGCTGACAACTGCCAATACGGGGATAATGAAGATGAAAAGATTGATCTTCTGGGCGTTCTTGCCGGCTTCCTCTGCATCATCACCGCTATCCGTCAGCGGCGTGATGTCTGAGATCGAAATCGGCGGTTTCTGATCGAACAGATTGGCGTGGCTTTCCCGGGTTTCCCAGCCGGCATCTGCGGAATAGCCGGGTGTCGGCTCAAAGGCTGCCCAGCCCGCATTGTCAAAATACACCTCCGGCCATGCGTGGGCATCGCTTTGTCTGACGATGAACCTGCCTTTTTCGTCTTTTGTGACATGATAGCCCTGCACATAGCGGCAGGGTACGCCCATTTCATTTGCCATCAGAACAAATGCTGATGCAAAGTGCACACAATATCCCTGCTGCGAATTGAAAAGAAAATAATCCAGAAAGCTCTCCGCATCGGAAACATCAGCCGGAAGCGAACCGCATTCCGTGGAATACGTCATTGTCCGGAGATAAGCCTCCAGCTGCTTCATGGCTTCATAGCGGCTTGAACAGCTGTTCCGGATTCTGTTCACGATTGCGGTGACTTTTTCGGATACGCCATAGGAATGGCAGCATTGTTCATATACATCCCTGCGGTATTTCTGATAAGCCGAATAGGAATAGGCATTTTGCTCCAGCACGCCTTCCGCAGCCGCAGTCTCTTTCCATTCATCTTCATTGATAGGTGCTGCATTGGTCAGAAGGTCTGCGAGCTCCGGATTGTCATAATTCAGTACAAAGCATGAAACAAAGAAGTTGTCCTTATAATGAAACCGTTTATCCGAAATAAGACTGCCGTTCTTTTCTGTGATTTTCCGATTGCCTGCTTTTGTTGCCTCCAGCTTGATCTTCGCAGGCGAAAAAAGATACTGCGTGTTATAGAAATATGTTTCGCAGTTCATATCAGTTTTCTGCAGATAATCAGTGCGGCAGGAAGGGGCATATTTTTTGACAGCGCCGGAGGTTTCCATGGTATCAAGCTGTCTGGAAAAGCCGCTGCTGTCAGAATCAAATACCCATTCGCGTCCGTTGAAATCGCTGCTGATACAGCCGACGAGCCTGAATTCGTTCACCGTTTTGTTATCGGCTGTAAAATGCATCACTTCCTCGTCGCTGCTGCGCAATCCTGTCAGAAAGCTGCTGCGGTCCGAAAAACCGATCATGCCGTAATCATCCGTGGGATGTGTCATGATACCGTAAACCTTATGAAAGCCGGTCACGGCGCTTTCGCAGAGCGTCTTCACCCACTGCCAGTCATAGGGCTTTTCCGGCGCAGGCATCAGATAGACGGTCAGGCATCCTGCCAGCAGTATGGGCGCGATCCGTGTGATATGCTCCTTCATATCAGGACAGCCGCTCTTCTGCCATTTCCGCTGTATTTCTTCTGCCGCATGGATCAGAAGAAGAAAGCAGATCAGCACAAAGGCTTCCTTGCTGATGTTCTGCTTCAGAACGGTTCCGACTGTGCAGTACAGAAGCAGCGCAGCGGCAGCAGCTCTCTTCAGCCAGATGCTCCTGTCCGCCAGAATGCCTGCAATCACCGACACAGCAGAAAAACAGACGATCCAGACAACCCAGAAGTATTCTGCGGCGATGGTCTGCCGGGATTCTTCTCTGAGCGTAATAGCCAGTCCTGCAAAAAAGAACAGTACAATTCCGATGCTGCGCAGTCTGGTCTGTTTCTTCATGTTCCGGAGCATGATAAACCAGAGCGAAACAACCAGACAGAGCAGATAACTCAGTTTGCTGTCCTGCGGGATGCCGGCATATCCGCCGAACAGCATGATTGCGAGCAAGGAAACCGGCAGAATATGGATGATATCATATATTGTGCTTAATATGCTCATACTCCCAGCTCCTTCGTGAGCTCCTCAAACGGAGAAATGCGGATGAGCGTACAGTTTTTATGTCCGGAGAGATCGGGGCTGTCCTGTTCATTGCTGCTGATCAAACATATCACAACAAACAGACCGTTGTGTTCCAATTCCCGCAGCAATGTGTCGATCGCGGCATCCCACAGCGACAGGATTAGAAACGCCATCGAGCTGTCAGAGATATCCTTTTGCTGCAATGCCGATTCATAGAGGATCCCATGCGTATGCAGGCTGCTGAACCGGATCTCTGAGATCTGTTCATAGAACGCCTCGAATTTCCATGTACCTTCGACTGTCAGCCGTTCGAGCCGCTGTCCGAGATGATATTCGGCGGCACAGATATTGCTGCGGCTGAAATAGTACGCAAGCGCAAGTGCTGTTTCGAGTATTTTGTTTTCTGCGGGCAGAAATTCCGTCTGATGCCGGCTGTATCGGAAGGTGTCCGTAATAATTGCGATTTCCTGATGATCCGAGCCTGTCATATTTCGTGTCATCAGCGCCGCTGTTCTGGCAGACTGGCTCCAGTTGATGAACCGGGAGTCATCTCCGGGAATATAAGCACGGCTGATAATATCCGGTTCGTTTTTTCTGCTCCGGCATTCTCTGACCGCTTCGGAAAGCGTGATGCCGCCCAGCGCATCAATTTTCACGAGCTGCGGCTTTACAACAGCGTGAATGCACTCTTTGTTCCTGTATCTGATCCGGAACAGACGAAAATAGTCCTGTATCTCGATCTCCTTTATGCCGATCTCGTATTCGCCTCTGTATTTGCAGATCAGTCTTGTTTCCTTTTCGATTCTGGTATTGGGCTTCAGCTCGTATTCCGCTGCATCGTCCAGATCTGTGATAGAGGAAAACGATGAGAAAAACCGCGCTCTGATACCGACAAACTGCAGCGGATATTCGTTTACCAGTGCAAAGCGGTAATGGACGGGTTCATTGACTGAAACAAAGCGCTGTTCCAGTTCCTGATAGATATGGAACAGGATATAGACTGCCAGCAGATACAGCAGGGAAAGGAGCGGGATCAGCGTCAGTACAGCAAAACAGCCGTAGGTCACTGCGCCGCCCTTCAGGCTGATCCCGATGACAGACAGTACCCAAAGACAAAACCAGAGATATCTGTTTCGTTTCATATTTCATCCTCTGCAGCGTTTCGTTTTGAAACAGGTCGGATATTCAAAGCGGAATCTTTGTCTTGCTGATGAGCCTTCTGATGATGTCGTGTTTGTCCTCCTTCGCGATCTTTGCTTCGGAGGTCAGTGTCAGTCTGTGCTCCAGAATATACGGCGCAACGGCCTTGACATCATCGGGCTTAACATAATCTCTGCCTTCGAGAAACGCCTTTGACTGAGAAGCCTTGACGAGTGCAAGCACGGCACGCGGGCTTGCACCGAGCACGAACCGCTGCTCATTGCGTGTCATTTCGGCAATGGCTCTGGCGTAACGGATCACTTCGTCCTTGATCACAGCCTTTGCCACTTGTTCTTTGATCCGGAGCACATCCTCAGCTGTGATCACACTTTTCACGGTATCGGCGTTTTTTCCTGCAAGCATGTTTTTCGTCATCCGAAGCTCCTCGGCTTCATCGGGATAATCCAGCGTCAGCTTCATCATGAACCGGTCGATCTGCGCTTCGGGCAGGGGATAGGTACCCATAAATTCAACCGGATTCTGCGTGGCAATGACCATGAATGGCTGCGGGAGCCTGTGCTTGACGCCGCTGACTGTGGTCTGCCCCTCTGCCATTGCTTCCAGAAGGCTTGCCTGCGTTTTGGGCGAGGTGCGGTTGATCTCATCCGCAAGGACGATCTGGTGCATGACGGCGCCCTCGCGGTACTCAAATTTACCGGTTTTCATATTGTATATTTCTGTCCCCACTACATCGGTCGGCAGGGTATCAGGCGTGAACTGGATCCGTCCGAAGTCACAATCCACAGACTTTGCAAGTGTCGAAGCGAGCGTGGTTTTTCCAACGCCCGGGATACCCTCCAGCAGAATATGTCCGCCCGAAAACAGGCAGATCAGCAGATTCTCGATGGTGTCTTCTTTTCCGACGAAGTATTCGCTTATGTGCTGCTTCAGTTTGTTGATCATTGTATGCTCCTTCCTGCGATCATGACCGGAAAAGCTGCGCTTTTCATAAGAATGATCTGTTTTCATTATAGCAAACAAAAAATAAAAAGTCAACATCCGTATGTTTATCCGGTCGCTGGACGAGAAGGAAACCGAGACCGAACAGCTCGAAAACCTCGACAGCCGTGAGATTTTCGAGAGCGTAACTGGACGAGCTCTATGCGCACGACATCGCCGACCTCGATATGCAGGGCGACATCTACTGAAAAGCAGATAATAATGAGCATTAGAAAATATAATCTGCAAGCAAATTCCTTCTTGCTTTCTGCCACTCCCTGTGGTATAATGAAAAAAACGTACAATACTTCAAAGGTGAACGCAAAAGGTTTATCAGAAAACGGGGAGGGTTTCTGGCTATGAAACACACATCATTTTTTTCAAACTCACAGCTGCAGTGCTGTCCTGCTCGCTCTGCTGTATCGGAATGACGATACCGGCGGATGACTGGCTGGACGAATTCGACAGCATCATTCAGGCTTCTATCTACTCAGATATATTATACACAGAAATGTGAAAATGCCTAGCGATGGCTAGCCTTTTTTGACAGGCTGAGTAACTATCTCTCCTTCGACGTTGTTCGGAATTTAGTTCCTTTACAGTGACGTTTCAAACTGATCGTTCGTTTCAGGATATGGAATTCTATAATAATTAGCACAAAGCAGACTAATTAAATCAAATCCTTTCACTTATATCCAGAACCCCTCTGCCAGTGATTGCAGAGGGGTTCTTTGAGATTGGATTCAGTTACAGCGAAGCTGAACGGTCAGCCGAGCAATTTCTGCTTGAGCAGTGAGAGGTCGGCTGCATTCAGAATGCCGTCGCTGTTGAGATCAGCACGTTGCCGGTTATCAGGAAACTCAGATTCACCCAGAAGATAGGCTTTCAGCAATCTGGCATCTTTGTGCTCCAATATGCCGTTGCCGTCGATGTCGCCCTTCTTATTGCCGATCGCGATATCGCTCTGTATGATATCCGCTTTGCCGGAGGAATACCAGCCTTCCACAAAAAATGTGATTTCATACAGCTTTCCGCTTAGATTTATGCCTGCCTGTTCCCATGCTTTGAAATGGTCGGTGATGCTGATATGGTGCAGAGCATCATCAGCAGGCATTGATTGGAAACGATTGTTTCTACTGTGAATCACACTCCAATACTGGCAGATCGGCGCTCCCGTCCCTGACAGTTTCGTTTGATATATATCATAGATACAGCCATCTGCTGTGACTGTACCAAGCGGTTCCGCACTTTCGTTCGGTCTCCATTCGCTGAAACCGTCAACAATATAGAATTCTGCTTTTTGACAACTGCCGGGCAGGTTGTTTTCTACCCAGCCGTGTATGCCGAAACAGGCAATGCCCTGCGGATTCAATTCGATTTTGTAATCGCAATCAAGCCCGCCGAGTGACTTGTACGGCTGTTCCTGCGGCAGCACGGGTCCCTTCTGAAAGAAGCAGTTCTCGACATCGTTCCAAATACAGGAAAATGCGCCGCTGCTGTTTTCTGCGCCTTCCAGCGCCACTTCTCCGACGCCGGAATCGTTCCATGCTTCTCCGTAGTAGGCAAAGCGGCCGTCCGGTGTTTTGCCGGATTTCTGATAACTGATATTTTCGGAATGACCGGAAATCTCTGTCAGGCGCGGCGGCTTTGTATATTCCGCAATTTCAGTGACTGCCGGCTGTGTCAGGCTGCTGATCGTGATTTCATTTTGTGAAACACTAGCTTTGCCGGAACAATCCCAGTTCTCAACAAAAAAAGCAACCTCGCTGATCTGACCGCTCATATCTATGCCTGCGCTGTCCCATGCGCTGAAATGCTTGCTGATGTCGATATGACGGCTGACAGATGCAACACCTTCTGCGTTCACCGGATTGTCTTCGTCGGAAATGACACTGTAATACTTGTAAATATACTGTTCCGGCTGTGTCCACTCAGCCCATGTCTGACAGATGCAGAAGATATCATAGGTGCGGCCGTTGTCAACAACTGTTCCGAGCGGTTGTCCTGTCGGTTTCCACTTGTTGTAGCCGTCTATGATATAATATTCCACAAGCCGTCTGAAGCTGCCGTTCGGCATCATTCCCTTGATCCAGCCGTGAATGCCGAAATAAGAAATGCCGTCAGCGGAAAAGTCTATCGTATAATCACATGCAGTATCTCCGAGTGCTTTGTAAGTAATGCCGGATTGTGCGATGTTATGTCCCTTGAGAAACAGGCTTTCCTGCATATTCTCCCATTCGCAGGAGAATACACCGCCGTTCTGCTGCATTCCGTCAAAGGATGCAGTCCCGCTCTTGTCATCCCGATAGAACGCACAGTCATAAGTGCCGTCAGGTGATTTTCCGCTCGAAGTGTAAAACGGCGGTTCAGTGTCCTTGCAGGCAGTGATCTCATTCTTTGTGACCTTTGCTTCGCCGGAGGACCTTGCGCCTACAATCCAGAATGATACCTCGCAGAGAACGCCGCTCATGTCAATGCCGGCTTGCTCCCATGCTTTGAAATGCTCATCTATGCTGATCCGTCGGCTGACAGATGTAATGCCCTTTGCGCTGACCGGATTGCTTTCGGGCGTTACGACACTCAGATACTGATACAAAACCTGACTGCGGCTTGTCGGTGCATCCAGTCCGCCTGTATGGCAGATACGGTAGATATCGTAGGTACAGCCATCAATCGTGACCTTTCCGAGCTGTTCCGAATCCCGAACAGTGCCCTCATACGGTCTCCATTCATTGTAGCCGTCTGCAATGATGAATTCCGCATATCCGCAGTCATAGGATTCCTTGCTTTCGACCCAGCCGTGAACACCATACTGCGAAATTCCCTTCGGTGCGTACTCCATTTCGTATTCACAGGTTATGAAACCGAACTCTTTGTACGATTGTCCGGCATCGCGGTAATCATGGCCCTTACTGAATGTGCAGTCACTGACGCTGTCCCATTTGCAGGAGAACGCGCCGCCGTCCGTTTCTGCACCGTCAAAGAAGATGTCTCCCTCATCGCCGTCTTTGGTAACCTCGTAGTCATAGCTGCCGTCCGGCGTTTTGCCGGTAATCGGATAGCTGACAGTTGCATCTTCCGCAGCGAATGCAAGCGGCGCAGATGTGAATGCCAGTACTGCTGCACTAATCAATCTGAATAACTGTCGTTTCATCATGTCCCTCCCCGCAACAGATTCAAAGGTACATTCCGTACATTACTATTTTTATTCTAACACAAAATAATCATTATGTCTGCGCTTTTTTTGCGATCTTGCAATGATTTTTCAACAAAGCACCATAGCAGTGACGCAGTCCGTTCATACGGACATATGGAAACCAGCAGAATAAAACAAATCTGTCTGCGAGAAATCTGCAAAGGTATTTCTTCACTAAAGTTTGCTATTGATGTTTCAAGAAACTCTTGCATGACGGCAAAGACACTGCTCCGTATGCCGCGTCTGCAACTAGAGGAAACATCCATGAAAGAAATCAGGATGACTTCTGTTCTGTTTGCCCTTTCGTTGCTGCGTGCAGCCTGCTCGCAATAGCACATAGCACCCGTTCAGACAGCCATGCAGCACAGCACGGAGGCAGCGTGCAGATTGCCGCAATCAGATACAGTGTGAACTGTGATGCCTATCAGCTTGCTTATAATATATGAACACCTATTTCCCTTACTTGTGTACGCGCTATCCGGTTTCTCTGGGAAGTCCCGGCATATATCTGACGGTTGATCATAAAACGGCAGGGCGGTTCCGCTGGAATCAGGCAACACTTGCAGTCAGAATCATTGCAGCAGTAAGCATAGATATGATTGGTTTCATTTTCATTTCTCTTTGATTGATATTATGTCAGAACCTCGACCAGTTTGACGGTATCTTTATCCAGATCACCGCCGCCGTTTTCAAAATCCCAGACCTCCAGCGCCATGCGTGTTGCATCCTCCGGCATTTCAACTGTGATTTCAACGATACCGTTTTCATCAGGTTGTTGCTCGCCAAGTGCTAGTGTGAACCATTTTCCTGTTTTGCCTTCGGTATCTGAGGGCGCATTCGGATCCCAGTAGCCCCATCCCATATTGAGGGTGCTGCCGGTTTCAGCCTTGACATGAAAAGTAACTGTTCTGCTGCCGAGCCCGTCCGTCAAGCGCCATTTTCCGGCGGATTCTTTTGTGAATGAAAGAGAAATGACCGGCTGTTCCTGTGTATCACCTTGCAGCAATTTTCGTTTCAAAAGTGTGAGATCGACTGCATTCAGAATTCCGTCACCATTCATATCAGCATTCTGACCGGAGATATGCGGCAGCTGCTCCGATTTCAGATATTTGCTTAAAAACTGCGCATCGTCGATATTCAAAACGCCGTCTTCTGTTGCGTCGCCGCCCAAAAAATAATGCTCGACCTGCATGACACGGTTGCCGTTGCAGGAGCATTCTGCCGGCTCAACGGTATTGTTGCTGACCTGTGCTGAGCAATTCCAGCCCTTAACAACATAGCAGTCCGGCGTGTCGAGATACAGCGTATTTCCGTAGATTTTGGTGTTCTGTCCCCAGCCGTCAAGCTGAACATTCATATCAAATGCGTAAAGCTGTTTCTCGCACCCGTTGCGATAGCCCGTGTTATAGCGGATCACAGCGTTGTTACCCTTTGCCTCAACAAAGCTGTCGCCGCCGTTTTCACCCTGTATGCCGGTGCCGTCAAAGGTGCAGTATTCGACCACATTCCCGATCGTGTATTCCTTGATATCCACATGATCTGCGGCGATATTCGGCCCGAATCTGCATCCGCGGACGGTGTTGTAGTGGCATTCAAAGCCGTAATCCGTTGCGTTTTTCGCGCTGCCGATATATACGCCCTCGCCGTATTTCGCCGTGACCGTACCGGTATCATGCACATAGCAGTTTTCCACGAGATTATAGCTGCTGTCGTCGATAATGTGGATGCCCTCGGAGCCGGTATTGTAAACCTCGCAGCCGGAAATGATGCTGTGCTCTGATTTAGCGAGAAAGATGCCCTTTTGCGCTTCGCAAACCCTGAGATCGCGGATTTCCCAGTAGGAGCCGATGATATTCAGTGCATATTTGTTTTCCTGCGTGACACCGCAGATCGTTGCGGGATGTTCGGCATCTTCGCTGCGCAGAATGATATGCTGCTCAGGCGTACCGTCAGCTTCTGCCCAGAATGCAGCCCATTTGCCCGTCCATTTGTCATTTTGATAGTTTCCCTCTTTCAGGATGATCTCATCGCCTGCCTTTGCATTCTCAAGTGCATCCAGCAATTCTGCGGGATCGGAAACATGAATCTGCTGTGCAGATGCCTGAACAGCAGGGGAGTACATAACAGAAATACCACACAGCATGATGGCGGATGCCAGTAATGCTTTGTACCTTCGCTTCATCTCATCACTCCTTTCGGCAATGTTATGTTCAGTATATCATATATTCCGCGAAAATGCAAGAAAACAACGATCAGCATTGCTTGGCAACTACATATCAATTAAAGCAGGTTTTCTAATAAACCAATCTCAGCACTTTTCAGTTCATCAGACGGATTGTTCGTATGTCTCTAACCATATATGCAAAAACTCGTATAACGTAGTCTTGCAGGGTTCAATATGCGTGTCATTGTTCTGCCGGTACCATGTGACAGGATCGATGCACAGGCATTTTTCAGCTGTCCGAATCTGGAACGTGTGGATATCGGTAACAGGAGTATTATATTCGGAGATGAAGCATTTGTGTTTTGCGGCAAACGGACCGAAGTGATCATGGATCGTGACCCGAAGGATATCCGTGCGCACAATGTTTTTGCCGGGACACCGCTTGAACAGAAAAAGACCTGAAGCATTGTACAGGGAATTTGAAAAAATCCACTTCACAGTTAGAAAGCATTCGTTTGTGAAGGGGGTATGCAGTTATTGATCCCGCGTACAGACATATTCCTGCAACGGAGGTCATCAGCAGTATGTGATCAACTTTCTCCGACCAGAGCCTGGAACAGTTGACCCAGTTTATGTATGCGCACCAGCAGAAATTTGTCCTGAACGGAGAATTCGAGTTATTTGATAACTAAGCAAAGATTGGACGTACCATAGAAGTATCCGGTATGCCAAGCCACGGTCTCAAATTGACATCACATCTAATTATTTAAGCAATAAATGAGTAGACTCCATATATTGATTTATGTATAATTAGGTGGTAATGCGCAGATTTTTATGAAATAACAGCACATATTGCACTCGGTAATTCAAATCAGTGTTTCAATGGGAGGTGAATCCGCATCCGCTTGTATTGACGCAAACAGCTGTGCAAATTTGTAACTGCATGTCCGTATTGCTGAATATGATTTCGGAACCTTTTTTCGTTCATATGTGTTTTACCGTACCAGATTATTTCCGTATTTGCAGCATTCAAATAAGTACAAAAGGAGTTTTACATGAAACACATCAAACAATTATGCAAATCACTGATCAGCGGAGCTCTGGCTTTAACGGTGATATGTACGAATGCGCCGATTGTTTTATCAGCAAAAGCCTTATCTGATGAGGCTTCAGATGTATTGGAATCAGCGGACGTATTGCCGGACATGTCCTGTTCAGAAGGGAGCATCGCGTTTATCGCGGAAGAGACTGCCGTTACGGACATTCCCGCAGCAGGAACAGCAACCGGTACGACGACAACGGGAACATATGAAGCCGCAAAAGCTGTACCGAAAAAAGCAGTATCCATGGCAGAAGAAAATGGTTTCAGATACTATATCTCCGCCGGAAATACTGTTATTGACAGCTACATCGGGGATGAAGCGGCTGTTTCCATTCCGGAAACGCTTGGCGGCTTACCGGTCAAAGAGATCGGATATGCTGCTTTTTCCGGCAATCATAAGCTGACAGAAGTCACAATACCCGACACAGTTACGCGCATCAATCACGATGCATTTCACGGATGCATTTCGCTGGTATCCGCAGTACTGCCTGAAAGCATCACAAGTATTCAGGACGGTGCGTTTGCCGGATGCAGCAGTCTGCGGACAGTTGTACTGCCGGAGTCTGTAACAAGAATTGAAGACAATACATTCAGCGGCTGTGCACAGATTTCTGAAATCTCACTCAATACCAATATTGATTATATCGGTAAAAGCGCGTTTGCAGGCTGTGTTTCACTGTGCAGCGCAGTTATACCCGATTCTGTAACTGCGATCGGAAATATGGCTTTTTCAGGCAGCGGTATTGTCACTCTGACCATTCCGGACACGGTGACTTCACTTGGCAGCGCAGTCTTTTCTGATTGTAAGTCACTGAAAGAGATCACTCTTCCGAAATATATTACAAAATTAAAATCCGCCGACAGAGCGGGTACGTTTTCAGGCTGTATTTCACTGGAACAGATCACATTTCCTGCGGAACTCAGCGAACTTGAGGCTTATACTTTTTCCGGATGCAGCGCACTGAAAAATATTGCATTGCCGGAAACAGTCACAAAAGTCGGTGCAGCAGTGTTTAAGGGCTGCACTGCTCTTGAAAATGTTGATTTGCCTGAAACGGTCAGCCGGCTCGAGGACGAACTGTTCAGCGGGTGTGAATCTCTTTCCGCAATCCCGCTTCACAGGGAAATCAAATACATAGGCAGCGGTGTGTTTGAAAACTGCGTGTCATTGAAAGATATCGAGATTCCTGAAAAGACCGCATTGATCGGAGATAACTGTTTCTATAATTGTGACAGCCTTACAGAAATGACGATTCCGGAGTCGGTTACAACGCTTGGCAGCGGTGCGCTGGCGGGCTGTGATATGCTGCAAAAGGTATATCTGTCCGATCAGATCACAGAACTGCGCAGTTCCCAAACGCTTGGTACCTTTTCGGATGACATTTCGCTTACGGAGGTTCAGCTGCCTGCATCTCTGACAACGATCGGTGCATACACATTCATGAACTGTGTTTCGCTGAAGCAGATTACACTCCCTGAGACTGTATCATCCATATCCACTGCTGCATTTGAAGGCTGTATCTCACTTCGCAGCGCAGAGCTTCCGGATGCAATCAGGGTGATTCCGGAACGGGCTTTTCACGGATGCACTTCTCTGAGAAGTGTGATACTCCCCAAAAATATTGACGAGGTAAAAAATGAGGCGTTTGCAGACTGTACAAGCCTGTTTGATCTCGGAGAAAAAGCGGGATATTTCAAGTTTGCTGAAAAGGCTTTCACAGGCTGTACCGTACTGGACGATGCAAGAGCGACGGTGTTCAAAAATGATACGCCGTCTGTAACCGTTAGTACAGCAGCAAAGATTATCGGCGGAATCGCAAACTTCAGTATCAAGTACGATCTGAATGACTGGATCCGCTCCGGCTTTGCCGACAGCAGCAATCCGGATATCAGGTTTTCACTGCCGCTGCCGTCGGGTCTGGAACTGATTGAAAGCTCTGTACTGACCGATACCGCAGACAATCAGGTCAAATTCATCGGAAATAATCATGATCTGGTTACGCTTTCAAAGCCTGCCGGAACGCTCCGTTTTTCTGCGAGAATCACAGCATATACTGAAAACGATTATGAGATTGACCCGAAGATTTCTTTCCGGTCCCACGGCTACAGCTGGGTACAGGGTATCCCGGGAATGACCCTGACTGTCCCGAAGATCACCATTTCTGCACAGGGCACAATCAGCAGCCGTGACTGTGATATATATGGTATTGCGGAACCGGATAAAAAGGTAAAAATATTTTCCGACGGAGAACTGGTTGCGACAGTTAAATCCAATCCGTACACCGGAAAATATACCGCATCAGTCAGTCTTCCGGAGAAAAAAGATGACACAGCATATCTGATCTATGCGGCAAGCGGCGTTGACCGGACAGATGAAATCAGCGTCGTGTACACAGATGCAAAGCCTTCTATCCGGAAGGTTGATCTGATTTACTGCACACATGCGCCTTCGGATACCAATGATTACATGGAGACACTTGATATCACGGGCGTTTTTACCAGAGGCGAACGTCCGGTCATCCAGTATTATCCGAAAGGGAATATGCGCTTCAAGATTGAAGCAACACACCCGGAGAGAATCTCCTGCATTGTTGTCAGAAGCCGGAAGGGTTCGGAATCAAAGTGTCTTGTCGCAAGATATGATGAAACAGAGCAGGCATTTATAACGAAAGAGAATCAGTATTTTGATGAATCCAATCATAACTATGTTCCCGGCTCTCTCAATTTCATCATCTTTGAGAAATCCGTTGATGTAATTGATGAGGCAGAGCTGGATGCGCTCAGGACGCAGCTTGATACAAACGAAATAGAGTTTGTGCAGATTGATGACAAAAGTACGGTTTCCGGATACAGAAATACAGACGGAGAACGTCTGACAGACTGCTATTATTACGGAGCATCCTCCGTCAGTATAGACGGAAAAAGCGTGACTGCGCAGCAAATCGCGGATGCACCCGAAACATACGGCTTTTCCAAGTGCACTAAGAAACTGCTGCGAAAAGGCGTACTGTATACAATTTACGGCAAAATCATCCGGTACAGCGAGGTCGATCTGAACAGCGACAGTACAGATGCTGCTTTGGACCGTTCTCTGCTCGATCAGGTAAACGATGCGTATAACAAAGCCGGCGGAAGAAGCTATGATATGAAGGATTATCTCATTTTCGCACAGGTTGCCGCGGCAGATGACGGAAGCGTTCCGATGTATATCAGCGTACAGGCAGAGGCGCAGAAGAACAGACCGCAGTATGTGGAAAATGATTTAAGAAAAGAATTGGACGAGTTCCGCAGCAGAGGTACCATAGAGCTCAGATACAATTCAGCTCATATCACAGCAGCAGACGGAGAAGATGATGCAGACGAGAAAACGAAAGGTGAAAAGTCATCCGATGCTGCCACAGAATCAGCGAAAAACAACGTAAAAAACAGTTTTCTGGATTTGCTGTTCAAGAAAAGCAAAATAAAAAAGATCATCGACACAGGCAAAGACGCCAAGGATATCTACGATGCAGTCGAGGAGGAAAAAAACAAGGAAGATACACCGAGCACAGGCTCGAAAGAAAGAGACGCGTACCGGAAACAAATTGATGATCTGCAAAGCGGATTTCATATCTGGTCAACATTCAACGAAAAAATCGTGAATCTGCTTCCGGGCGGCGGTGAACTGCTCGGTCCGGCTACAGAGGGTGTAGATGAGCAGGTTCCTGACCTGATAGAAAAAGAGTATCGGCATAATGATGAACTATTGAAATATCTGGATCCTGCGTATCTTGAGGACGGACAGGTTCAGACAATTCTGGATCCTTCCGGTATTGTATACGAGGGCATTCGTTCCAAAACGGTCAGCGGTGCGAAAGTGACCTGCTATGTTCTTAACGAAGATACCGGCGAATGGGAGGTCTGGAACGCTGCGGACTATGATCAGACGAATCCGATGATCACGGATGCGGCAGGTTCTTATGCATGGGATGTTCCAGAAGGAAGATACTATGTGACCTGTGAAAAAGAAGGATATGCTCTCATCAAGAGCAATGAATTTGACGTTGCGCCGCCGAAATTTGATCTTGATTTTAATTTAAGCAGTCAGACAGCACCTTCTGTCTCGAATTATGTGCTCAGCGAGAATCAGATCACGATCCGTTTTTCAAAGGTCATGGATATTGCAACAGTCAACAGTGAAACTGTTTCCATAGACGGCTGGAACGGCAAGATGTCAATCACGCCGCAGCTGTATGCACCTGATGATCGCTGTACGGACAGCTTTGTGATTACCGGAGATTTCAGCAAAATGGCAGTATTCACACTTTCGGTGAACAGCAAAACGACTGACTATACCGGTGCTGCATTGACCGCTTATTCCGCAGAAATCCGGAATATCTATGCTGATCTGATCCTCGAAAAGGATCATGTTAAGCTGATCTCGGAGGATACGTATCAGATCAGGGCAAATAAGAAAACAGTGTCATATGCTTCTGCTGATCCGAAGATCGCAGTTGCGGATAAGAACGGCATTGTGACAGGTATATCCGAAGGCGAAACGAAAATTACGGTTTTGGATGAAACCGGAAAAGAAGCTGTGCTGACGATCAGCGTTGAAGAACGCCTCGTACTGGATGCAGATAAAATGAATCTGCTTTGCGAGCAGGCAATCACTGATTATCAGAAGAAAAATGAAACCGCAGCTGCAAGCGCTGTGTGTAAAATCGTTGATAACAAATGTGTGATTGAGCTGAAAGACAAAGACGGCAATCTTCTTGATACCTATACGATTGACCCGAATACAGGCAAGGGTACAGATTCTGCAAATAAAGCAGTTGATCTTCCGCAGACAGGAACCAATGCGGTAAACGATTGGATGTATGCCGTCGCTGCAATTCTGTTAATTGGTTTCGGTGTGCTTACGCTGCAGCGTTCAGGCGTTTACCGCCGCAGGAAAAGCGTGTTAGGTGCTGTGCAGGACCCGGAAAATGAACTGTGAACAGACTGTTCGCAGTGTAGAGTCCTTGCCAGGATGCAATGGATTGATGATTTCATATACCTGATCCGGAAGCGGTTTTACTTTTTCTGTACGCATTTCCTGATTTGCCATGCTGACACCAGTCAGTGCTCCGGATATACCACCGGGTTTGACGGTGTTTGGTTCGGATGCAGCTATGAAATGTGGTTTGGAAAACCTTTTATCGTACAGCGACCACGGCAGCGGCTCGGAGCTGCTTGTTCAGTATCCGATCCGTGGAAAAGTGAAGCAGTTGAGGGATGAATAAAAATAGATAAACCGATGGACAAGATATAATATCTGTTTTGGGCATACATACAAAATTTACAGCATATAGTAAAACAGAGGGAGCCAAACGGCTCCCTCTGACTATAAAAATATCGCGTAGCTGCAAAATAGCTGCAAAATCTCAATGAGATCGTATTTCGTTAAAATTAAAAACCTCGTAGAATTACGTATCTACGAGGTTTTTGCTTGGCTAAAGACTCCAATTTTGATACAATGCACCCTCTGGACGGTCAGGGGGTGCATTTTAGGTTGCCTAAAGCTATCGTTTTTTTTTCGTTTTCAATATCACTTATCAAATTCACATTTGAATTCAAGGTAATTGGCTATTTTTTTGATATTGACTTTGCCATCACAATAATCTTTAGGACTAATGCATATTACTAGTTTCCTAGCAATTTTATCATTTGAATCCAAAAAGAAGTCTATTGTGTCCTGAACTACCTTATCAATGGTTGCTTCTCTAATAGCTGCTCTTCCTGTTCCGATAAGTGGTATTGCTAAATCATCACAGTGACCACATCTATTAATTGTTGCAATTAGTCCGTTAAGAGCATCTGTAACATTACCATAATTCTGACGTATGGGCTTTCCAAACTCATTTACATCACAGATTGCAACAAAATAATAGTGTTTCTTTTTACGAGTTACTTTTGCTACAGTTCCAATCGGGTATTTCTTAACATTTCCATAATTGTCTCGACTTGCAACACCTACAATGCCTTGATCAGCTAAACTTTGAGCTATCTTGGCATTCAATTCATCAAGTGACTTTTTATAGTATTTGGTTTGAAAAGCACCTTGGACACTGTTAGGACTAATATACTCGTCATCCATAATAGTTCTAAAATAAGTATTTGTAGGAATGACATAGCTGGAGGCTGCAATCTTAAATAGACTATTAATTTTAACATCAATGATTAGATCATCATCTTCTTTTGAACCATGGCATGAGATCTTTTCATGATTGATAATTAATGAAGCGACGAAACCTATAAGTATCAGTGCAAGCCAATATTTTTTACACAATAGTTCAAACTTGTCAAATCCTACCCAATCTTTGATTAATACGGCAAATGTAAACACTGAAGAAATACACCCGATTGCAGTAAGAATGAGCTTAGTAAAGGCTTTTAAGGTGGTTTTTTCCCCTGTTAAAGATTTCCAGATCGTATGTATCCTATATTTAAGCAAATTGAAAACTCCTCTTGGTAATATATCAATTGAGCCCTATTAAAACATAATACTATTAATATCCCAGTGCTTCTTTTATATACTGATAATCTCCAATTTTCTGACCAAGTGCATTCTTTTTCCAAAACGGGTGAGCAATGTCTTCATAGGCTTTCATATAAGACGGCAACCAGCTTGGCTGATGATAAAACGAGTTGTACACAATAATAATTGTCTTTCCTTTCTTTTCAGCTTGCATAAACTCATGTTTAAGATAGGAATATGTGTTAACATAATTCACATTATTATTATCATCTGGAGTATAAAAAACCTTACATTGGCCAGTACCATTTGCATTCTGCTTATAGGGAGTACATGAGCAGAACATTCCTTTACTATTTCTGTTACATGAACTACCAGCTGTTCTAGAGGCAGTTTTATCACCAATAACGAAAATAACAGCCGATGAAACATTGATTTGTTCATTGAACTCTTTTTTCAAATCACACGGGCGACAGTCAGGATCATCCGAAACACTTCCGGAAACTACAGATGCTGTATCAATATAGTCAACCATGTGCTTAGAGTCTTTACCCCATGCATGAAGTTCATCTACAACATCTCGATCTCCATTATAGGGCGCATAATCTGCGCTGATATAAACTCGTTTGCTCATACAAGTCCTCCTCAAATATATTATCCCATGTAAACAAATAGCAGCCCCAGAATAGGCTATAGAGCGCTAATTCTATGGGGCTGACTAATAGCCTAACTATGAAAATAGTATAGCATAAATCGCTATGAATGTCAAGATCTTCGTTGAAGCGAAGATACGGAATATCAAAACATCAGATTTCCGTTTTTATCTGCTGGCATATTTCTATCCACATTTCATTAGGTATCATACGGAAATTATGAAATTTACCTACATATCCGACTTGTGTATTAGAAGTGGGTTTCTTCGGCGTAATTGTTGCACTTTTAGTTCTTGTGTCATCATCTAAAATAGCATACATATGCATAATTCTTATTGCCTCAAGAACTCCATCTATATCACTTAACTTATGATTAGTTACATATTCTTTGAATGCTGCTTTTGCTGCATTGACATCCGCATATAAAAATACGGCAGGGACGTCACAAGTTGTTGGGTCAGGAAATTTCTTTGCGTTTAAGCTGATATCTACAAATTTTGCACACAGCTCAAAGAATCCCGAATGATTGTCATCTGAATCATCAGTTCTATACTTGTTTGCAAAGATTATAAATTCATCTGCTGTGATTTTTTTTGTATCAATTTTGTGATACAATTCCGAATAGAACCTGCTTTTTTCATCATGAAGTCTCATTATCTTCTCCTTTCGATTATAACAAATTAATGTTTATCCTTCAGAAGCGACAATTGTTCTTTTCATTTTCCAAGAACATTATTAATTCGTGTATACATTAGTGCTTATGCCATATTTAGAAAAACGGCGCCTTTGCTTTTCTGATACCATTATATCATATCAGATGTTCAGAAACTTTACAACTGTATGCGCTGCATATTGTTTTTTTCTGTTTCGTGCCAATATCATTTAAGTATGATATCAGTTACTTACACTTTACTTTGTATGCGTACAATGTTTTTGTCAGAAACGAGTTCATTGACGCATGAACACAATTCAAGAAATTCTGGATTATGTTCTGATACAATAAATGTTTTGCCTTGTCTTTCAATATTATCATATATCACTTGAATTAGGCTAATCATCTCGCTTCGGCCAAGTCCTTTTGACGGCTCATCTAGACCATAAATCTTTGTGGAACTTTCTCCAAGTGCCTGTGACAGTTTTAGTCTTTGATTCTCTCCACCAGATAAAGTGTTTGTTTTCTGGTTTAATACTAAATGCCCTAATCCAAGACTAGCCAATAAACGGATGGTTGAATCAAACTTCTTAGATATGCTTATTCCGTTTTGGATTATAGTATCAATATTTTGATCTAAAAACTCATAAATGTTCATCCCGTCCACCTTGAGAGATAAAGTCTTGGTTGAATAGCCAGTTCCTTCACAGTACTCACAGTCTATATATAACTGTTCATCATAATAGTCGCCAATCAAAATACAACCCTTTCCTTGACATTTAGGGCATGCACCATCTTGGGCTAAAGAAAACAGTTTTTTATCGGCGCGAGTTTTGCGAGCATAAAAGGCTTTTACTGAATCCAATATGTCAGAAAAAGAAGCTACTGTAGAATTTCGGCCTGCTTTAATAGGTTTTTGTGTAATATACTTATAGCCTTCCATCTGATAAGGTAATATGTCTCTTAGTATTGTCGTTTTACCAATTCCCGAGCGCCCGCATATTCCATTCAAGGCATTTTCAGTAATCACTAATGGATCACCATATTTTATATAGTCTGAGAATAATTGAACTTTTATTTTTCTTCCACTTAAAGATGGGATTTTAGGCTTGCTCTTTTTCTGCGATGCTTTATATTCAGATTCATCAATTAGGTATCCACCGTTAATACCGCTTTTAGGACCAAGGAAATAAGAGCGATGAGCTATTCTTCGTAATTTATCATTATGATCAACTACAATAATGGTGTTGTTTTTGCTTAACTGTTTGATTATCTTTATCACTGCATCTGCTTCACGTGGATCGAGTGAACTTGTTGGTTCATCCAAAATAACCAGAAGATTTGTTAAGCGTCCTAAAATCAACTGCACCATTCGTAAACGCTGTAGCTCTCCACCGGAAAGTGTGCCAATAGCTCTAGATAAACTGAGATATGAAATATTCAATTGCTTACAAGCATTAATAAACCTTAAGATCAAATCACGCGAATATGCACTTGCCTTTTCTATAGGAATCTTTTTTACTATTTTTTCTACATCATCTAAATGTGCTGTAAAAAAATCATTTACTGTAACGCCTTTGAGTATATTTATCATTCCTATATCGTGCGACAAGCGAGATCCCTGACACATAGGACAAAGACATGGTTTTGAATACTTTTCAGCATTCAATCCGAACATATCTTTTTTTTGCAATTCTAATCCCAGTATGGGACCAATATATACACTTGTCTTGCTTCTAGTTCTACCGCCAGCTTTATACTGAATTGTATACTTAATGTTGCCTTTTGAGCGAAGCAGCATTTCTCTTTCGGCTTGACTTAAATCATAGAAGCGTTTATTCTCGTTAATCCCATTGTCAGTGCAAAAAAGATGTAGCAATTGGGAAAAGAAATCGGAATATGAAGAATTCCAACACTTAAACGGGCCGTTAATAATTGGTCTATCCGGGTCCACAATTAGTTTCTCGTCAATTTTATCGACATAACCAATCCCATTACAGTATCTGCATCGTTCTTGCCCATTCAGAGAAAAGCTATCAGCCGGAATACCTGTACATATTGAAAGAATGCTCGATATATGCGGGAACAGTCCAAAATAAGTCATTATTATTGAACGTGGATTAACATTGAAATTCAATTGTTTCAGCGTAGCTGGAACTAAAACAGTACTATATTCTTTTATTTTGAATTTAACAGAAACTTTATTGTCGCTTGTCAGACTACCATATTCATTCTCACTAATTGATGCAATAGTATCGAATGCAAGGCTTGATTTACCGCTTCCACTCGCGCCACCGATGTATATTATTTCATAATCATTAAATCCGACTGAAATGTCTTTTAGGTTATTGGTTGTGATTCCAATATAACTATACTTTTCCATGTTTCACCACCCATATATAATTGTCATCTAGTTCATCTTCTGCCGTCTCTTCAGGAAACAGATTTAGTCTTCTTCCTTCAAATACGATTTCGCAGTTTGATTCTGCAATCATTTTATGGATTTCACTTATGAAAGGCACGTGTAGCTGAAATGAAATTCTTCCTTCATCAGTTATTTCATCGCCTAATAGTAATAACTCTTCTTCAGAAAAGGCGGATAACTGTTTTCCGAATTTTGCTATTTTTTCACCCCAGTATTCTCCATTTACTTTATTATCAAGAAAAGGCGTGGTAAAAAAGAATACACCATCTCTACGAACAACTCTCATGATTTCCGACATGGCCTTTAATCGATCTGAGTAAGATCCTACCAACATCAGGCCATTGAATGAAAATAATGCACAGTCAAATGAATTATCAGGGAACTCTAAAGCAAGTACGTTTTGCACACTAAATGCTGTGCTAGGAAGATTCTCTATTGCCTTACTTATCATCTTATCAGAGTAGTCTATCCCATGTACACGATAGCCGAGAGATTTTAAACCTAATGTTGTTCTACCTGTTCCACAACCGACATCTAAAACAAGTGACCCTTTAGGAAAATAAGAAGCTATTATACTTTGTTCATATGTAAACAATCCGAATTGAGACAGCCATTTATAGTATTCTATAGTCTCATTATCTAAATAGCTCTGAAGATTGTTCATTGCTCATATTCCACCTTTTCGCGGTACATACGATAATCTCGAATTAATTTTAATAATTGCTGATTCTTAAACTCTTCATCACAGGATACTTGTGTCATAGAGCCGCTCTTCAAATAGTGATCTATTCTGCAGCCTCCTGAGCATATATATTTCAGATCGCAATTTTGACACTTGACAATATTGTTATTTGATGTTTGTCGATTCAACACATTGAACTCTTCAATGATTTGATCTACATCTGCTGATTTTGCAATTGAATAACTAGAGAATTTATGGCATGGATATACGTTACCATCGTAATTGATTACAACACTAGTACCTATTCCACAATTGGTAAAACGTGTGTTTCGGATATCATTGTTTTGAACAGAACATCCAATACTATCTAATTCTCTTATCATTTGAATTACAATTTCATTTGAGTTAATTTGATCCTGTTTTGTAATATCCATCGATACAGCATTGCCACTTAATTCAATATCATCGTTGATTCTAACCTCGACGTTATTATAATCCAGCGATTTAATAAAATCAATAAGGTTTTTCTGAATGTCGTACATTGTGTCAGGCAGCAAGGTTACAGCAAGAACAATCTTAACATTGCGATTTTTCAGCAATCTGAGGGCATTTATAACAGCATCATACTTTTCAATATCCCTGACTAATCCATAGCATTCAGGGGTTATGCCCTCGAAACTAATCTGTACTTCATTACAACACTCTGCAATGATATCAGCATTATCTTCTGTTATCAAAGACCCATTTGTAAACAGAATAATATAGTTATCTTTAATGTGCTCAAGTAAATTGTAGATATGTTTATATGTTAAAGGCTCTCCGCCTGAAACAACTATTTCGAGCTTGCCATATGTCTTATTAAGACCTTTTATAATTCGAATAGTATTATCAATGTCAATTGTTTCTAACGGAGTTTTTCCAGCTGCCATATAGCAGTGCTTACATCGCATATTACAGCCATTAGTAGTACCAATATGCACTTTTTTCGTAATTGTCTCAATTGGTTCTTCTTCAGAAATGATGGCATCGGAGGAAAAATCCACATCGTGAATCTGTTCTAGTAAATTTGTCATTACCCTAATGCATTCATTTTCATCATCGCAGTACTGAGAATAGTAGTTTTCTAATGCCTCACGAAGGGATTTCCCTTCCTGAAGATATTTGAACATATTATACTCTTCAGTATTTAAAATAATCCAGTTTGGGTTCTGCGGAGCCAAAACTATATGGTATCCCTCTAGGTACTTTTCTACTAAAGGATCTGGGAAAGAAAGTATCTCATCTAAATCGAATTCTCTGGACATCCACAATCTAATCCTTTCATAAAATAAAAAATCCCGAATGAATCGGGATTTTAATGCCATAATCGCTTATGTCTCTATTAGCAATCCTTGCGCTTATGTGTGGTTCGGCACTGACTTCTCTGGCCCACAACAATCACCGTTTCAGCCTTTTCTTTCTTCGTAGTCACAACAATTTTCTTGACATTTTTGAACATAGTAAAATCCTCCTGAAGTAATGATTTAAAACACAAGTCAGCAATCTTTACGCTTATGAGTTGTTCTGCATTGCATTCTCTGCGAAACAACAATAATAGACTCTGCTTTCTTGCATTTCTTGGGCTTAACAACAATCTTTGAGATATTCTGGAACATTTTAACATCACTCCTACTGAATACAGTGATTTATTATGTATAGTATAGCACATAATCAATTATATGTCAACATCAATTTGAAATTTCGACATATTGCACAACTAATCGCTGCTTGATTTGGATGAGTTATAAGGTTTCTGCTCAATGATTTAATTATAGTAGTATTAGTATTAACAAACCTATGTTGTATATATTTCACGAACGTAAGTTATATTCAAAAGTTCCGCTTGAACTGCTTATAATTGAACTGAGCCGGCGTGCGATCCAGCACGGCGAAGTCAATCCTGCTGAACAGATCCTTCTCCTTGAACCCGTTATAATCCAGCTCGTTCAGCGCCCTGCGGAACAGGTCGGAGATCACACTCGCATCGTTCCCGTAGGCACCGCAGCCCCATGCGCCGAGAATCAGGTTTCTGTATCCGAAAAATGCCGCTGCTTTCAGCATCCCGACAATGCGGTTATAGACAAGCTGCCTGTATGCGGCTTCGCTCATGCCTTCCTTGCCGCCGGATACCTTCGGCGCAGCGCAGGTGAGTACCGATACCACAACAGTATCGCCGAGCAGCTCCCCATTTTCGTCCTTGATGATCTCCACGCTGGGTGTGAGCATCAGAGCATCTGAACCCATGAAAGAGTGCAGGTTCTTGTTATACTCGTAGTATTTGCGGGCTGTTTTGCTTTCAAGCGACAACAACAGCGAGCTTTTTCTGCATAGATCCTCTTCCTGCGCTCTTGCTCCTCTGCGAACACCGCCGCCCGGATGCACGGGACTTGCAAGATTCAGCACAAGTACTTTCGATATGCCCTCTGCTACTCGCTTTCTGGCAAGCGCATAGGAGTCTATATTCTCGCAGCTGTGGGTGCAGCATTCGTTCTCAGCGGCAGTCGGCTTGAATTCTGTGTTGTAGCAGATGTTCTTCACATCGTCAGGAAGGTATACCTGTATCTCTTCCCTCTCCTTGGTAGAGAGTTTCAGCAGAATTTTTCTGCCATCTTTCTCGTAAAAGCCTTGTTTCAGTATCTGCATTGTATCTTCAAACATCTGAATATCCGGAGTTCTGTCTCTCATAAATACACCTCAATCTATCAGCATTTCCACATCATGCATGAGGAAATGTAGCTTG
>JAFZPP010000039.1 GCA_017550285.1 Oscillospiraceae bacterium | reverse complement strand
CGCTCGGTGTTGCCCTTGTCGATATGCTTCAAGCCGCCGTTCCAGTAGCTCTCACCCTTGCGGGAGTAGTAAACGATAAGTATCTTTGCCATAGTGATTACCTCCGTATCTTTATTTGGTGATTTCATTATATCACGGATTTTTGAATAAATCAATCTGGATTTCGGGGGTATGGGATAAGATTTTCTTATTTATCGTTTATCCATTTGTGTGAACATTAAGAAAGAGCCATATATTCGCATGGAAGCAAATATATGGCTCTTATTCTGTAAGCGTCAAACGATCCGCGTCTACCTTTGCCGAACAGTCAGTCCGCTGTATACATAAGCAGTGAAGCGGCAGCGCAAACGAAACAGCAGCAATCTGACGAAGCCGTTCAGACCGATCAAACAGCACAGTGACAAAAAGCGCCCTCCAGCGGGATTTCAGAAACCGCAGGAGGGCGCTTGGCATTTATCATATGCAGCGGATTGTCTCCCGCCCTGTACGGCAGGAGAAAACCCGGCTCCGCTGTCTGTTGCGCGTTCGCGGTGCAGTCCTTCGCAGCGCAGCCGTCATGCACAGCCGCGGTGATGCAAAATACGATCGTAACGCTTTGATACCGTAGGAGTTGCTTTTTGTCACGGTCTGTTTTTACCGGTTCGGTTCATTCAACGGGCGGTTTTGATTATTCCGTGATCAGTGCGCGCACAGACACCCTGCGGACACGCCGCGAGGTGCAGAACGCAAATACGAAAAATGCTGCACAGATCGCCAGTGCCGGAATCAGAAAGACCAGTAAATCGGTCTCCGCACGGAAACGCGAAATGCCGACGACCTGCATAATCACGGAGAGCAGCGGCTTTGCGCCGAAGGCGGCACCGACGCTGCCGATCACAGCGCCCGGTATCGCGATCAGCAGGAAGCGGAACGCAAACTGAAGCCGCAGCTCGCGCACGGAAAAGCCGATCGCGCGGAAAATGCCGATATCGGTGCGCTCCTGCAAAAAGCTCCTGCGGCACAGCATCGAGACGGCAACCGCAGCAAACACAATCGAAACCAGGTATACTGCCGCTATCACCGCATACATGATCAGATCAATCATCTTGTCTATCTCCTCGACATAGCTTGCGGTTTTGCCCTCCCATGCCTTGATCTTGCCGGATAATTCATCATTCAGCGCACTGACGATCTCCGCTTTCCTGCCAGGGTCTGCAAGCCGCAGATAACCGATCATCGGCTTGCAGTAGCCGAGCTTTTTCAGTCCGTCTGCTGTCATCTGGCAGACGCCGCTGTAATCCGCGATGGTCTGGATATACCCGACAATCACAAAATCCGCTCTGTATGTCCCGTTTGTCAGTGTGACCGTGTCGCCGATCTTCTTATTGAGACGCCTGGCAAGCGTTTCAAGAATCGTGGTCTCATTGTCATATTTTGCAAGCCTGCCCTCGACCGGCTGATAATACAGCCACTCCTCACTGAACGCATAGACCGGAATATCCTGGCTCTCCTGCTCAATCGTCATGGAGGGTGATGCCATGGTGAAGAATTCGGGGGCTGCATCGTATTTCTTCGCAATCGCGACGACCCGGTCGAGCCGTTCCTGCGGAATCGTTTCATTGTCCTCTCCCAGAATGCCCATTTCCACATCGCCGCTCGGCAGCGCAAACAGATCGGAATTGATGCCTCTGGTCAGAAAGCTCACCGTGCAGAGGAAGAACACGAGCAGCGCAGCAATCAGCGTGCAGCCGAGATAGCTTTTCAGACGCGATGTGAACTGCCGCAGCGCCGTGAGAAAATGCATTCCGCGTCTGCGGATGCCGATTTGCAGGCGGCTGTCAAAACAGACCTCGCTGCGGCCGCCGGAGATTGCACGCACCGGAGAGATGCGGCAGATCCTTGCCGTTGCGAGAAAGGCAAAGAGCGTGCAGAGCAGCATCACAGCGCCGGAAATAAGCAGACTCTGCCCGAGCGCGATTCGCGTGCTCGTCAGAAAGGGCGAAATCGACATAAACAAATGCGTGAAATATGCCGTCAGCGGCACCGAGATCAGCAGACCGAGCACCGTGCCGATCAAAAGGGCAAACAGATATTGCAGGATCCACACGAGGCGGAGCTGCTGTTTGCTAAAGCCGTTTGCCTTCAGGATGCCGAGATTCTCATAATCAGTCTCCACCGCGGTCGTGATGCTGTTTATCAGCACAATCAGCACAATAGCGACAAGCAGCACGACAAACACCCCGAGAATACGCGTTCCGGTCGCTGTGACCAGCATCTCCGAATTGAAGAAATCCTCTGCTGTCTCAATCCGGATATCCGGAGAACGGAACATTTCGAGATCGTTCCGGAGCTTTTCACGCAGAGCGCCCTCATCGGTACCTGCCTTGAGGAAAATACTGAGGTCGAACAGTCTGCTGATGACATGCTTTCCGGCGAGTCTGTCAAAATCCTCTCTGCACAGAAATGCGCTGTTGCTGTAATAACGGACACTCTGCACATAGCCCCTGACGGTGAAGACCTCCTCCGAACCGTCGTCACAGGTGATGCGCAGCTCCTTTCCGACTGCGTAGAGCGGCGAAAGATGCATCCCGTAGGCAAGATAGACCTCTCCGCTTTTCAGTGCCGTATGCGGCACGAATTCGGTGAGATCCGCATTGAAGAGCGCATAGGCATCAGAATCGGGGAGCATAAAGGTGAAATCCTCGGTTTCCTTTCCGTCTGCGAGCAGGCTCTTCGGAATAAAACTGGAAAGCTCTACCCTGCTGACCTTGGTGATCTCCGGATAACTGCTCAGCTTTTCGATATCCCCGGAAAATTCGTCATCCTCCAGAAACGGAACAATCCAGTCGCCGAAGCCCTGTGCCTCGTAGTCGTGAACAAGCGTCTCCTTCAGATTGCGGTTGTTGCTGAGCGTGACCGTGTAGGAAACCGTAATCAGCATCATCAGAATGATAATTCCGGCGAACGCACCCTTTTTGTGGCGGATATTCGCCCCCAGCAGCTTCAGAATACTCCGCATGACGCACCTCACCATTCCATTGCGGCAAGCCATGCACTGACCTGCGCTTCGCGGTGCTTTTCGTCTTCGGGAGAATACGGGGAAAGGCGCAATTCGCTGATGATCCTGCCGTCAGAGATATAGAGCAGGCGGGAGGCACGCAGCGCCGCACGGGAATCATGCGTCACCATGAGGATGCTCTGCCCCTTCCCGTTGAGCGCAGTGAGCAGATCGAGCACCTCGGTCGTGCTGCGATTATTGAGCGCGCCGGTCGGCTCATCTGCGAAAACCAGCACCGGTTCATGAATGATTGCTCTTGCGACCGCACAGCGCTGCTGCTCGCCGCCGGAGCACTGTGCGGGGAGATGCGCCGCAACATGCGAGAGCCCCATCTGTGCAAGCAGCGCGTCGGCTCGGGCATCCACATCGTGCGCGCGCCTTGATTTGTCGAGATAGCCCGGCACAGTGATATTCTCGCGCATGGTCAGATTGCTGACCAGATGCATCTGCTGGAAAATAAAGCCGAAATCCTTGCGGCGCAGCGCGGTCAGCGCCGATTCGCGCATCTTGACAAGATCGCTGCCGTGGTACTCCACGGTTCCTGCCGTTGCGCGGTCCATGCCGCTGAGCGCATAGAGCAGCGTCGATTTGCCGGAGCCGGAGGCGCCCATGACCACGGTGAAGTCGCCCGCGCAGATATCCAGATCAATGCTGTTCAGAACGTGAATCTGTCCGCCGTTGTGTGCAAAGCTTTTGCAAAGCCCCTTTGCGGAGAGAATGATATTCTTCGTTTCCATATTTCTGCCCCTTCGGTGTGATTCCGGGCGTATAACCCGTTATCCGCATTGTATCACGGAAACGGTTAAGAAATCCTTAAGAGCACGGCAGTGAAACAGACGCGCAAAGCCCGCCGTCACGGTTTTCCAGCGAAAGCCTGCCGCCGGATTGCTCTGCGATATATTTCACGATCGAGAGCCCGAGCCCGGCACCGGGCTCCGCTCCGGCATTGCTGCCCCTGCGGAAGCGCTCGCAGATAAACGGCAGATCGGCATCGGGAATGCCGCCGCCCGTATCACTGACATGCAGCGTGAAATAATCGCCGTCGCGCGTGACGGATACGGTGATATCCGTCTTTGCGTATTTGCGCGCATTGTGAATCAGGTTTTCCAGCACCTGCGCCGTGCGCACGGGGTCAGCCGTGACGGATGCCGCAAACAGCGGCTTCTCGAAATGAATATCCGTTTTCCCGGCAGAAAGGTCGCGCACCGTCTGCGCGACCAGCGCAATCAGGTCAAAGGTCTGCGGCCGCATGTGCAGTCGTTCAAGATCGGAAAGCGAATGCAGCAGCATATCATCGGTCAGCTTTGTGATCTCGTCGCATTTATGCAGCATCGTTTCCAGATACTGCTCCTGCCGCGCGGGATCCTGCGCGATTCCGAGCTGAAGTGCCTCCGCACAGGCGCGCACGGTCGCGACAGGCGTTTTGATATCGTGCGAGAGCGAGGCAATCACGGTCTTGTGGTTTTCGGCTGCTTCCCTTTCTCTTGCACGCGCATTGCTGATCTCACGGCGCATTCTGTCAAAGCCCCATGTGAATTTTCCGAAATAGTTGGTCCGCTCGTAATTCAGCGGGAGATCAAAATTGCCTTTGGCGATCTCATCGGCAAAATGCGAGAGCTTTTCAAACGGCCGGATGACCGCAATACAGAAATATGCGGTCTCCGCGGCAAGAAACAGCAAACAGATCCCGCACAGAATCAGACCGCGGTGATCGGTCACAGCGGTCTGACTGCCGACCGCCGCACGCAGTGCCGCGATTTTGCCGGCAGCTTCGGCAGCATCGCCGCGGGCAACAAGCCGGTCAATCTCATTGAGCGCGACCAGTGTTTCCCCGTTTTCAGGCGCCGACGGGGTTTTCAGCAGAAACGCCGCAGCAATCAGGAGCACGGCTGCGGCGCAGGAAAGTGCGATCAGCTTTTTCATTCCTCTGCCTCCAGCATATAGCCAAGCCGCCAGACGGTTTTGATGTATTTCGGATCAGCGGGATCGTCCTCGAGCTTTTCGCGCAGCCAGCGGATGTGAACAGTCAGCGTAGAGGGCTCAACCTCGGAAAACGCCCCCCAGACCTCAGCGAGCAGCTTTTCCTTCGGAATCGCGGTATTGCGGTGCAGGCACAGATAGCTGAGCAGATCAAATTCGCGCTGCGCCAGACTGACAGGATTGCCGTTTTTTTTCACGCTGCGCGCTGCCGCATTCACTTCGACACTGCCGAACCGCACTGTCTCATGCGAAGCGCCGAAGCCGTATGCCCGCCGCATCAGCGCGTTGACATGTGCGAGCAGCACCTTCATAGAATAGGGCTTCGGAAGATAGTCGTCTGCTCCGATCTCCAGCCCCTTTACCCGGTCATCCTCCGCCGTGCGCGCGCTGGCAAAAATCACCGGAATACCGGACATACGACGCAGCTCTGTGCAGATCTCAAAGCCTGTGCTGTCCGGAAGATTGATGTCCAGAATCAAAAGATGATAGCTTTTCATGCCGAGCATCTCATAGGCTTCGTTTGCAGAGGCGGCAGTCTCCGCAAGATATCCGCAGCCGCAGAGCATTTCTGCCATGATGTGCGCCAGCTCTGTTTCATCATCGACGATCAGTATCCGTTTCTTTTCCATAAAACCCGTTCAGGGGGAATCCCCCCGCCTTCCTTTCAAAAGAATGTACCGCTGCGTATACCGCGGCTGCACATTCATTGTAGCACATTATCACAAAAAAAGCAATGGACGGTAAGCGTCAGAATATGCTATCAAAGAAACAGACTCACCTCGAAGGTTAATGTCATTAAGCTAACAATAATAGGAAAGAATACAGGAGTATGTTCAAGAGACAGCGGCATACTCCTGTTCAATTTAGGATTAGAAAGGCAT
>JAFZPP010000038.1 GCA_017550285.1 Oscillospiraceae bacterium | reverse complement strand
GATAAGGATACCGATGTTACCTTCAAGGGCAACAAGGCAGAGATCACGGGACTGAAAGACGGCAAGTACGCACTGGAAGAGACCGTGGCACCGGACGGCTTCGTCACTGTGACCACATTCGAGTTTGAGATCAAGGACGGCAAGGTCGTGACTGAGTCTGTGAAGACTGAGACCAACGGCAATGTCATTGTCCACGACGACAACACGATTGAGGTTCAGGACGCACCGACCACCCTGACAATCAGCAAGACGGACCTCGGCGCAAAGCCGGTTCCGGAGACCAATAAGGCAACCTTCAAGCTGACTGCAAAGGATGAAGGCGCAAATCTGGAAGGCGTCAAGGTCGAGGGCAAGACCCTGACCGATAAGGACACCGATGTTACCTTCAAGGGCAACAAGGCAGAGATCACGGGACTGAAAGACGGCAAGTACGCACTGGAAGAGACCGTAGCACCGGACGGCTTCGTCACTGTGACCACATTCGAGTTCGAGATCAAGGACGGCAAGGTTGTGACTGAGTCTGTGAAGACTGAGACCAACGGCAACGTCATTGTTCACGATGACAACACGATTGAGGTACAGGACGCACCGACCACCCTGACAATCAGCAAGACGGACCTCGGCGCAAAGCCGGTTCCGGAGACCAATAAGGCAACCTTCAAGCTGACCGCAAAGGATGAAGGCGCAAATCTGGAAGGTGTGAAGGTTGAGGGCAAGACCCTGACCGATAAGGACACCGATGTTACCTTCAAGGGCAACAAGGCAGAAATTACGGGACTGAAAGACGGCAAGTACGCACTGGAAGAGACCGTCGCACCGGACGGCTTCGTCACTGTGACCACATTCGAGTTCGAGATCAAGGACGGCAAGGTTGTTGCAGAGTCTGTGAGAACTGAAACCAACGGCAATGTAATCGTTCGCGCGAACAACATCCTCGAGGTTCAGGATGCGCCGAAGGCTGAGGAAACCACAACAACGACAACCACAACCACTACGCCGACCACGACGACTACAACGACGACCACCACCACAACGACTACTGAGTCGTCTGCGACCACGACAACGACAACAACGACCACCACGACAACAACAACGACAACCACCACAACGACGACCACCACGGCTACCACGACAACTACCACCACGACCGAAACGACCACTACGACCACCACGACCACCGAAACGACGTCTGCTACAACCACAACGGTGACGGAAAGCGGCAGCGAATCCGAGACAACAACCACGGAGGAAACGACCGCTACAACCGTGACCACGACAGTCACACATGACGAAAAGCAGGATACCGATACCAGAACCACGACATCGGAGACTGAAACGACTGTCACGAATGATCAGACCGGTGACAAGGATGATCGTACCAGAACGACCACGGAAACCACGACCACCACGGAGGAGACCACGACGACCGAGGAAACCGATACCACAACAACGCCTGCGTCGAGCGCAACCACTACCACCACGACGCACAAGGGTACACCGGTTACCACCTCGAAGGTCGGCAGCGCTCCGAAGACCGGTGATTCGGCTCCGACCGCTCTGATGATCGTCGGCGTGCTGATGAGTGCAGCAGCATTTGCAATGCGCAAGCGCCGTGATGACGAAAAGTAATCCCATGCAATCAAAAGAACCGCTGTCCTGAATGGGCAGCGGTTCTTTGTTGCAGAAAAAATGCGGTACAGTGATGTGCCCCGCTTTGAAATGACAGAAGATACAAAAAAGCAGCGTATTTCTTCCGATGAAATACGCTGCTTTCTGTTTTGATTACTGCGGCGGAACATGATTCAGGACATAGTTCAGAAGCATCTGACCGCCCTGTGCGTTGAGGTGGATGCCGTCCTCCTCTGCATATTCCTTATTGAGCTTGCCTTCGTTATTCTTGAGCGCTGTGTTGACGTCCACAAAATACACATCGCGCTTATTGCTGATCTCAAGCAGGCGTGTGTTATAGTCGTCGATCACGCTGTTTTTGATCGGGTTGTCACCGTTGTTTTCTGCGAATTCTGTCACAGGCGGAATCGAAAGAACAATGACCTGTGCCTCCGGCGCGGTAGCAATTGCCGAGTTCAGAAGCTGGTCGAACTGGTCGGCGGTCTGATCGGCAGGCTGTATGCCGAGGCTCTCGGTGCCGAACATCAGATAGATCGGGCAGTTTGCGGAGTTGATTGCACTCAGGATGCGGATTGTCGTGCCCTCGAGCATAACGTATTCACGCATATAGTTGGTCAGATTCAGCTTTTCGCTCGCGTAAACGCTGTACGGCTGGAGCAGACCGTGCTGACCGAGCTGATAGATATTGGTTTCGCCGAGAAATGCACATTTATTGAGATAATCCGGTGCCTGCGGGACAGATTCCGGAACAGGATTGATCTTGTCCGTCGTCGGGACATCCAGTGCCGGTTCCTCCTCCTGCGTGCTTTCCTCCGTGAGTTCGGGTTCTTCCGTCAGCTCCAGCGGCTCCTCCTCAGCAGGAAGGGATTCGAGCTGAGATTCCTCTGTGACCTCGGATTCTTCGGCAGTTGCAAGGAAAACATCCTTTTCCGGATGGAAATTACGGTTATAGAGATATGTGCCGAAGCAGAGAATCAGGCTCAGAATCCAGAGCAAAATCAGCTGGCTGAACTTAAACCGCATAACCGGACCGCGATGCTGCTTTTTCCGCTTTGCTTTTCTGCGTTTGGCTTGGGTCATGGGCTTGCGTTTTCTGTTGGTTGCGCTTGGCATTGTGGGTTCTCCTTCCAGTGATAATCAATTCATCATACTCTACTATTATACCGGATTTCTTGCGGTTTTTCAAGAGGTTTTCAAGATTTTATGGAAAATCTTAAAAAATCGCCGCTCGGAGAGCGCAGAACATGACGGAACGACAGGATTATCTGCCTGTATGCTTCAAAATTGCGCACAGCGCGCCGCAGAGCACGCCTGCAACCGGAAAGACGATCCAGCTTCTGCCCCAGTCATTCGTGATAAAACTGTACGCCAGATAACCGGCAACGACCACGAGCCAGTATACGCGGATAATGGTATGGCCGACGCTGTTCTGCGAAGCCTTTTCGGCGCGGGTATAGCCGCCCTCCTCCAGCAGCTTTTCAAAGCCTGCGTTTCGGATCGCGGTGCGGACAATCAGAAAGGCGCCGGCGGCAATCATCGAAAACAAAATTGCGCCGCCGCATGCTGCTGCATAGCTTTCGTCTCCGAAGACAGTGCTGAGCACAGCTACAGGTATAAAGCTGAGAATGCAGAGCACAATGCCGCAGATCAGCTCTGCAAGATGCTGTACCTTGCATGCATTCTGCCTTTCGCGCACCATGCCGGATACGCCGTATGCGGTGTCGATGCCCTCTTTCTCGAGGTATTCATAGGGCTTTTGAAAATGTGCGCCGACGAGAATCAGCGAGACGCCTGCCGCAATCAGAATGAACATCATTACAAAGCTGAGCAATTCGCCGAGCGGTTTGATATGCTCCAGCAGACATCCCGGAATCACACAGCAGATGCTGCATGCGATGCCGAGCGGAATCAGCAGGGCAGCCTTGCTGTTGACGGACAGGAATGCGTTTGCTTCTTCCATAGAGACATGCCGGAGCGGCGGCTCGGTCGTGTCAGGGACGTCCGGCAGCACCGGCGCGAGATCAAGCTCGTCCTTGAGCAGTGTATCCGTGCTGACGCCGAAGATTTCAGAGAGCTGTAAGACACGGTTCAGATCGGGCGTAGACTGTGCGCCCTCCCATTTGGAAACCGACTGACGGCTGACGTTCATTTTTTCGGCGAGCTCCTCCTGAGACATGCCTGCCTGCTTGCGCAGTTCGATAATCTTGTCTGCGAGAATCATGATTTGTACCTCCTGTGATGACGGTTGAAATTGGGTGTCGTTTGACTGTCCTCATGATAGCATATTCTGCGGTTGCAGGCAAGAAACTGCGCTTTACAATTCTGCATCCGGCGGTTGCATTTTACGGTTTTACGTGCTTTTTCGGTTGCAGCGGTATATTTTCTCTCAGAGGGCATCAGAGCCGAAGCGTTCGGTGATCTCCGCAAACTGACCGCAGCTCAGTCTGCCCTCGGGACATTTTCCGGTGACAAAGCAGCTCGGTCCGAAGCAGCCGAAGACCGCGGGCGACTCACTGCGGAGCTGACGCAGCAGTTCAATCGCGCAGGTACGGATTTCCCACTGTGCGCGGTTGCAGGTGCGCAGCTTCATGAAGTGCAGCAGCTCACGCCCGTTCATATCGCAGAGGACATCGAGCTGATTGCCTGCGAGTGCAAAATACTGCACCGCTTCTGCCGGCAGACCGTTCTGCATCATGCGGCGGAGCGTATCGGCATTTGCCGCGAAGGCAGTCTGATAGATCGAAAGCGCCTCCGCATTTGCACGGATCGACTCCGGCAAAACATAACGCTGCCGGAGCGCCGCCTGCGTAACCTGCGGCACGAGTACGGACTGGATCCGGTGCCGCACCAGATGTGTGATCGCGGCGAGCGAGAGGTCGCGGATTGTGAACTGTGCATGGAGCATTTCCAGTTCGCGCGGACGCACGCCGGTAATCAGCTCGGAAAGCGCCGGTGTATCGGCGAGAATGCAGCCGTTGAAATCCGCGGCATTGGTGAGCACCTGATCGGCTGCCGGTGTGACGGCGCGAAGCTGTGTTTCAGCCTTCTGAACCGCCGGTTCAGCAGGCTGCGGCAGCGCCGGAACCGCAAAGCGCGCATCCGACTGCGGCATTCGCTTTGCCAGAATTTCCGGCACATTCGGGAAATATTGACAAATCTGCTCGCGGAGCGATTCGCCGAGCGTTTTGATCTCCGGAAATGCCGCGCCGCGCCCCTGCGTCATGACCTGCACCATATACATCAGCTCGCGGGCATTCATCGTGCAGTAGAAGTTGCTGCGGAAGCAGTAGGGCAGCAGATAGCGCGCATCCTCCTTCGGGATATCAAGCGCGAGCAGCTTTGCATAGGCATCGAACAGCGACTGCATATGCGCGGAATATTCCGGCAGCAGTGCGTCCGGAATCGGCGGCGTATAGAATCCGGCATCTGTAAAATCAACATATCTGCGCGATTTGACCGTATATGATCCCAGCCGGAATTCAATGACGAATTCTTCTGTGCAGACAGAGACATTGTCGAATGCGACCGTGAAAAGCTGATGCTCCAGCGTCGAGGTGTGACCGGAGCCGACGACCTTTTCGATCAGTGTCGCATTGTTATCCTTTTCGCAGGATTTTGCGTAGATTTCGAGCGCGGTGCCCTGTGTTGTCGAGATACGGGCGGCAGAGGCGACAACGGTATCGCCTGCGGTTGAGGAAGCAATGATTTTTGCGGATGCATGAAGCATAGCGATTCTCCTTCCGGCAAATGATTTTATCCTCATTCATTCTATCACGGATATGACGATTTGTCAACCGATCATAAAAAACGCGGCACACAGGATCAACTGCGCGCCGCGTCGGAAATACAGGTTCGGGATTATTTCACCGGAACGACCCAGCCGAACGGATCTTCCAGCTTGCCCCACTGGATACCGGTCATGGTATCGTAGATCTTCTGGGAGATCGGTCCGATCTTGTTATCATTGATCGTCATGACCTTGTCGCCCCACTTGAGGTGACCGACCGGCGAGATAACCGCAGCGGTACCGGTACCGAAGACCTCGTCGAGCTTGCCGTTGTCATAAGCATCAGCAATCTCCTGAATGGTGATTCTGCGCTCGGAGACCTTCATGCCCCAGCTCTTGGTGAGCTCGAGCACGGACTTTCTGGTGATACCCGGCAGGATCGAGCCCTGGAGCTCCGGTGTCACGATTTCGCCGTCGATGACGAACATGATGTTCATTGCGCCGACTTCCTCGATGTACTTCTGCTCAACGCCGTCGAGCCAGAGAACCTGAGAATAGCCTTCCTTATGTGCCTCATCCTGACCGATCAGGGATGCAGCGTAGTTGCCGCCGGTCTTGGTGTAGCCCATACCGCCGCGGACCGCGCGGACATACTTGGACTCAACATAAATCTTGACCGGATCGAGACCGGAAGCATAGTATGCACCGGACGGCGACAGGATGATGATGAACTGATACATATCGCCGGGCTTGACGCCGAGGAACGGGTCAACAGCGATGATAAACGGACGGATGTAAAGCGATGCACCTTCTGCCGAGGGAACCCAGTCCTTCTCGACTTTCAGCAGAGCCATCAGACCCTCCATTGCATCCTCAATCGGCAGCTCCGGAATGACCAGACGGTTGTTGGAGCTGTTCAGACGCTTGAAGTTCTCCTCCGGACGGAAGAGCTGAATCTCGCCGTCAGCGCGGCGGTAAGCCTTCAGACCCTCAAAGACTTCCTGACCGTAGTGCAGGCAGAGGGCAGCCGGGCTGAGCGAAAGGTTGCCGTAGGGTACGATTCTTGCATCGTGCCAGCCCTTACCGGTCTCATAGTCCATGATGAACATATAGTCGGTGAAGATGTGGCCGAAGCCGAGCTTGGTCTCGTCGGCAGGCTTTGCCTTGAGGCTTGCAGCTTTCTCGAAACGAATGTCCATTTACTTTTTCCTCTTTTCTAGCAGATTATTCTGTTCCCTCTGGGGGAGCTTGCTTGATATGTCATGCCGGGCAAAGGCTCAGCAGGCATTTCCGTTAAGATAGCGCGGCGTATATTTTGTACGGTAGAGGTCGATCGCGTACCGCACAGAGATCAGCGCACTGAGGATAATGACGATCAAAAAGGTGATCCGCAAAAACTGTTTCATAATCAGCGCTCCATTCTGCCGAGACCGGCGGTCATTGTATGTCGGATTTGTGCATCAGCACAGTATGTGTTAGGAATACACTATTATTATAACACATCTTTCCCCAGATATCAAGTGCCGGAGCAAAAATACTTTGTGAAATCCGAATGAAAATTTATGGGTCGCTTAGATGCAAAAGGAAAGGATGCCGGTGCGGGCAAATTCGTAAATGCATTTTGCAGTATCAGGCAAAAGCACCGTAAATCGACGAAAATTCAAGCAAAAAAATAGTTATACGGACGCCGTCACATAGTCAATCCAGTCTGCAAAGAACCCGTTTGCGCAGGTTTTCTCAGAGACAAATCCGCCGCGGCTGCGCACTGCCGCAATGACCGCAGGCTGCGCATCCGCCGGACAGCCGCAGCGGTCGGCAGCGAGCAGCATGGCGATATCATTGTCAAAATCACCGGTCGCACCGATGATCGTACCCGCCGGCAGCGTCGGACGTATCTTTTGCAGTGCCGTGCCCTTGTTTGTGTGATGGGGCAGCATTTCGAGGAACCAGCGGTGCGAGCGCGTGAAATTGACGGCTGCGAACCGTTCCTGCTTCACAAATTCGAGCATTTCGGAGATTTCCTCCGGCGCGCCGGCAAAGAGCGCCTTGAAGCACTGCTCCGGATCAACCTCATCGAGCGTTTTCATCACGAACGGGATATGCGTAATTTCCAGATGCTGCCGTTCATATTCGCCGTCCTGAAAGACATAGACGCCGGATGCATTGAGCACCTCCGCGCCGACATGCGGGAATGCGGCGGCGAGCTCCTCCAGCAGTGCGCGGATGCCCTTCGGCAGATAGGAAGCCCCGCAGTCCAGCGGCTTGTCTGCGGCGGAATCCCAGAGCAGTGCGCCGTTATATGTCACTGAGGCGAAATCCGGTTTGAGCAGCGTGAGGAATTCTCTTGTCGCCTGAATGCCTCTGCCCGTCGCAATGCTGAAGATACCGCCCTTCTCGCGGAAATCGGCGATTGCGGCGGCATCCTGTTCTGATACGGTTTTATCGGGCATGAGCAGCGTGCCGTCCAGATCGGTCAGCAGTGCTAGATTTGCATAGGGTTTATTGCGTTGATTCATTGGTATCTGCTCCCTGCGGTGCGGCGTCGCCGTACCATAAATGTTTCATATGTTCAATATCCTCCGGCATAACCGGATATTTGCCGCTCTGATCTATACAGATTTTGCAGCCGAGTGACGACAGCAGAATGCCGTGTCTGCGACATTTCGGATAGCCGTGATAAATCGGATGATCCGGCGTTGCGCGCGCGAGCCATTCCGCCGGCTTTTCCGGCTGAATATCCGCGGCGGTCATGCGGGCAATGAGTGCTGCAAAGCCGTCCAGCGCATAATTGATATGTTCTTTCCGCGGTACATAGCCGAGCAGTGCATGGATTTCCGGCTGCAAGGTCAGATCGCGTGCATGCGCTGTCATATGCAGCAGAAAACTGCGGTCGGCGGCAAAGGTCTCCGGCTGCCACGGCATATCCGTGATTGCAAAACCGACGGTACCGATCCCGCAGCATGACTGCACTTTCTCACCGAGAAAGACCATCATGCGCTTTTCGGATTCCGTCTGTGCGAGCTTTGCGCCGCTGAGCAGCAGATAATCAAGCAGGACATCGGTCAGCCCGTTCGACATGGTAAGGCTGTCGTCGTCCTTTGTGACACGGTGATTGAAAGAAATCATATTGCCCATAGCATACTCCTGCAAGCATCACGCAAAATCCGTTCCGTCCTCGCAGAGAATCGCAAGGCGTTCTGCATGCATCATGCCGGTGCGGACATCGGGCATATGCTCCGGCAGCCACGCAAGAAATGCGTCGATCAGCAGCCCCGGGTTGACATTGACCGAGGTGCCTGCCGGCGTCCGCAGCTTGAGCAGAAGTCCGTTTCCGGTTGTTTGTGTATCGAGAATCTGCGACTGCGCCTTGACGTCGATCTCGGCGGTGCCGCGCTTTGTTTTCTTTTCGACGAGAATTTCGGGCTGCGCAATAAATGCATCCCATGCATTGCGGAGCGATTCTGCGGAAACGCTTGCATCGGCGCAGTCCAGCGCGATCGCGTAATCCGCAAAGGCGATGTCCGTATGCTTGCGGACCGGCTCCGCGACCGCTTTGATCTGCAAATCGGGCGGCAGGACGCGGTTCAGCCGTTCTATTGCCTCCTGCATGGACATATCGCCGTCGATGCGGAAATCCATACATTCGCAGCCGCTCTCATAGCCGAGCGAGAGCGCCAGCGGAAACATCAGGTATGCATGGGGGTTGAAGCCCTCGGTGAACCAGATCGGGACACCGGCACGCCGGAATGCACGCTGCATGCACCGCATCAGATCAAGATGCGAGATGTATTTTGCACGGCGGCGCTTTTCAAATGTTGCTCTGACCGGAATCATGCCGGACGCTCCTTTCCGATTCAGAAATTCTCCTGAATGAAGTCGATATATCTGGAACCCTGATAGGTCAGCGTGCCGACATCGCCCTCGGAGAGCCGCTGATAGGTCGCGGAATCCACCGAAAGCTCAATGCGCTGACAGTCCCGCGTTTCAAATGTGATGTAGTGGAACGCCGTCGGTGCATAGGAATATTCCTTGTCATAGGGCAAAGTATTCGGGTCGCGTTTTTTGCGTGTCCGCTTTTGAAAAACGGTTGCGCCGATGGTGCTGCCGACGACGGTCTCTGCTGCTGCTTCCTTTGCCGTGCGCCGCAGCATGATCACGAGAAAGATAATCAGTGCGATCAGAACCGCGCCCAGCGGCAGATAAATCAGAAACGGGACGATGTGCTCAAACGGGTTTTCTCCGTTGTGCATGATGACGTACCTCCTTCAGATGTCTGACAGAATGCTGTTTATAAACCGTTGACGCGGTATCTCCGGTCACGGTCAAAGTCGATGAAACGCAGACCTGATTCACTGACCTCATAGGTCAGCGAGCCGACAAAACCGGCAAGGCAGCCGCAGAAAATCGCCTCCGGAATCTCCATTTCGGTCTGTGTACCGTCCTGCGCCTCAAAGGTCATGTAATAAATATTATCCTGTCCGGCGGTATTGCTGTAGGCGTTGCGTGAATGATTCAGTTTCGTGACGGTTTGAAAGCGTTTGTCCACGATGCGGACAACGATCCGGAAGCGCTGCGGCGTCTGCTGCTTTGATTTCAGCGGGAGCCGCAGCTGCCCTTTTCCTGCCTGCGGATGCGTAAGAACTGCAAGTATCGTGCCGATTGCGGCGGAAACGCCGCCGCCGACCAGCAATAGAATCATCGGACTCATAGCACTGCGGTCTCCTTTATGCTGTCATTCAGGCTTCATTGTCTTGGGTGTAGTCAAAGCAGGGATGCCCCGTCACCTTGGTTACGCCGCATCCGGCGCAGCTCAGGCGGCAGTGCTTTGTAGTTTTCGCCTGCTTTGCCTTTTCATTCTCACGGATGAGAAATGCCTTGTCTACGTAATAATCGAGATGATCCCACGGGAACACCTCATCATAGGGGCGCGGACGGTTTGCGTAGAATTCGACGTTCAGTCCGGCATCGGCGAATGCCTCGAGCCAGAGATCATAGCGGAAATGCTCCGACCATGCGTCAAAAATGCAGCCGCGCTTCCATGCGCCGTAAATCACATCGCAGAGACGGCGGTCGCCCTTTGCAAGCACCGCTTCGAGGATGCTTGTCTCAGGAAAATGCGTGCTTGCGCGGATTCGCTTATGTCCGGCGAGGGCTTCTTCGAGCACCTTCTGCTTATGTGCAATCATTTCGCGCGTATCCTGCGGATGAAATTCAAACGGCGTAAAGGGCTTCGGGACAAAGGTTGCAATCGAGCAGGAAATTTGCACAGGCTTTCCCTTCGGGCGGCGTTCGCTCTCATAAAACATATCGACGACACGCTGCGCCAGCTCGATGATGCCGCGGATATCGTCGTCGGTTTCCGTCGGCAGACCCATCATGAAATAGAATTTGACCGAGGTCTGACCGGCATCGAATGCGATCTTGCAGGTGCGCATCAGCTCTTCCTCGCTGACGTTTTTATTGATGACGTCGCGCATGCGCTGCGTTCCGGCTTCGGGCGCGAAGGTCAGACCGCTGCTGCGGACTCTGCGCAGGCGGTTCATGAGTCCCGTGCTGAAATTATCGACACGCAGCGACGGCAGACTCAGATTGATATGTTCATTTTCGGTGAAGGTCAGCAGCCCGTCCATCATCTCCTCAATGCGGGAATGGTCGGATGTGGACAGCGAGCAGAGCGACAGCTCCTCATAACCGGTATTGTTGATGAGCTTGCGCGCTTGTTCACAGATTGTCTCCGGTGTTTTCTCGCGGAACGGGCGGTAGAGGAATCCGGCCTGACAGAAGCGGCATCCGCGCAGACATCCGCGCAGAACCTCGGTCACGGCACGGTCGTGGACGATCTCGGAGAACGGCACGACAAATTCCTCCGGCGAGGGACATGCATCGAAATTCTCGATGATGCGCTTTCTGACGGTCGCCGGTGCGCCGTCCTTCGGGGTGACGGCTTTGACGGTGCCGTCCTCGTTGTATGTGACATCGTAGAGCGAAGGGACATAGACGCCCTGAATCTGCGATGCGGCTCTCAGAAATTCGGAACGTGTTGCGCCTGCATCGCGCATTTGGACATAGAGGTCCATGACCTCGAGATCGAGCTCCTCGCCCTCTCCGAGGAAGAACATATCGCAGAAATCGGCAATCGGCTCCGGATTGCATGCGCAGGAACCGCCTGCACAGACAATCGGCGCAATCGCTTCGCCGCGGTCGCGCTGATAGATCGGTACGCCTGCCAGATCGAGCATATTGAGAATGTTCGTATAGCAGAGCTCATATTGCAGCGTAAAGCCGATGAAATCAAAGTCTTTGACCGGCTCCAGACTTTCCAGCGCATAGAGCGGCAGATTGTGTTCGCGCATGAGTGCTTCAAAGTCGGTGTCGGGCGCAAACACGCGCTCGCACCAGTATTCCGGACGCCGGTTGATGCAGGAATACAGCACCTTCATGCCGAGATGACTCATGCCGACATCGTAGCGGTCGGGAAAGCAGAATGCAAACCGCGCCCTGATACCGGCTTTATCCTTCATGATGCTGCCCGGCTCGCCGCCGATGTATCGTGCAGGCTTCTGTACCTTGAGCAGCAGCGGTTCAATTTGATCAAAAAGGTTCATAAAGATGTATCTCCGATAGATTTGTCATGCGGACTCTGCCTTCATACTCCCGCCAAAGGGATTCTGCTCCTTTGGAAGATTCCGCTGCGCGGAAAATGCCTGCGACAACGAATACAGGCACTTGTATCAGTCTTGCGGCGCCCAAAGATTCTGCGCATATTCGGAAAAAGCACTGATGATAAAAAACAGCACGACCAGCAGGCAAATGACTGCAATCAGCCGCCATACACGCTCTTTTGTTGTGAGTCTTTTCGGTTCAGGCTTGTCCTCGGGCTTCATAAGCATGTATTCTTCTTCGCTTTCGTATATGATGCCGTCCTTCTTGAACATGTTTTACGCCCCTTTATCCGATGATTCGCTTCCGGACAAATGCATCCTTCGGTACGGTGAAAACTCAGAAATTGTATCCGTTGCCCTTCATATAGTTGTCCAGACATTGCTGTGTTTCGTCGAGCAGTGCCAGCAGCATGGCTTTTCGGTTTGCATACTGTTCCGCATTTAACGGATAATCGCACCACCATATCCACTCTTCCAGATTCTCTCTGATATCATGCACAAGCATCTCTGCAAACCGATCCAAACTGACCTGAACCCATGTCAGCACAGTGCCGCTCTTGATGATATATGTGACACAGTAATCTGAAACAATATAGTAGGTCACGCCTTCTCCGTCAATAAAGAAGGCAGCGGGAATCACATGCTTTAATCCGCTGATGCAGCCTCTCAGCCAGTCAAACGGAATATCAGTCAGAAAACTGACATGTGCCTTGTAATCTCCGAGTGTAAGCTCACTCCAGCCGGCTTGCGGTTTTGACAGCATATTATTTCTCCTTCGTTGATTGAAGTAAGTTCCCGCATCAAAGTTCAGTCTCCGCCGTTATTTGGCGGGCTTTCGATCAACGGATGCAGGCACAGCCTGCCGGACAAACGCACCCTGCGGCACATCAAAATCACACAGGAACGAGCAGTCCATGACGGCGTGATTTGCTGCTTCGATCGGTTCGCCTTCGCCGTTTTGCAGATCGGTGACGGTCAGCACGGGCGGAACGGTCTGCGGCATGAGAATCTCAACGGTATCGCCTGCAAAGAAGCGGTTGCGCTGGCTGACATAGAGTCTGCCGTTCTCCTGCTTCTGCACGATGCCGACGACCTCATAATCGCGGATGTAGCCGTTCTCCTCCTGCCAGATGAGGTCTTTTCGCTGCCCGAATGCAAACCCGACCGTATAGGGGCGGTGACTGACATTGTTCAGCTCCTGCATGACCCAGTCCGGCACGGGGCGCGGCGGCGTATCAAAGCGCGCATCGAGCGCCATGCGGTAGGCGTTCGTCACGCCTGCAACATAGTAGGCAGCTTTCGCTCTGCCCTCGATTTTGACCGAATCGACGCCCGCTTCTGCAAGCTCGGTCAGATAGGGCAGCAGACAGAGGTCTTTGGCATTGAGGATATAGCTGCCGTCGGAATCCTCATCCACAGGGAAATACTGCCCCGGACGCTTTTCCTCCATGAGTGCATATTTCCAGCGGCAGGACTGTGCACATGCACCGCGGTTTGCATCTCTGCCGGTTAAGTATTCCGAAAGCAGACAGCGCCCCGAAATACTCATGCACATCGCGCCGTGGACAAAGACCTCAATTTCAAGATCGGAAGGTGTTTTTGCACGAAGCTCCGCGATTTCCGCGACTGAGAGCTCTCTTGCGAGCACCACGCGCTTCACACCGAGTGCATAGAGTGCGTTTGCCGTCTGATAATTGACCACGCCCGTTTGCGTGGAAGCGTGAACCGGCAGCTTCGGCGCAAGGGCGCGGATCTGTGTGATGACACCGAGATCGGCGGCAATGACCGCGTCAATGCCGCACGCCTCAATATGTTTGATGAATTCAGGAAATACATCCATTTCCGCATTGCGCGGCAGGACATTCGCCGTCAGATAGACGCGGACGCCCTGCGCGTGAGCCGTCTGCACGGCTTGCTGCAATGCATCAAAATCAAAGTTTTTCGCTGCGGCACGCATGCCGTATTCCTTCGCACCGACATACACGGCATCTGCGCCGAACTGCAATGCGGCTGCAAAGCATTCGGCATCGCCGGCAGGGGCGAGCAGCTCCGGCTTAGCCTTCGCCATTTGCTGCTGCCTTTGCTGCTGCATACTGCGCATCAACCGTTGCCAGATTTGCAAGATGCTGGTCATAGGTCTCGGCGAAGAAGGTCTCACCGGTATCAATATTGGAGTTGAAGAAGTAGTCATTGCACGGCGAGAGCGGATAGAGCACTGCTTCGATTGCGACCTTGCCGGGGTTATTGATTGCGCCGGGCGGCAGACCGGTTCCCTTATAGGTGTTGTATGCTGTGGTCATGATATCGTCCTTGATCGGGAGATTTTCCGCGATGAGGTCCGCATATTTTCTGGTCGGGTCGGATTCGAGCTTCGGGAAGACCGCCGGAGAATTCAGACGGTTGTGGAAGACGGCGGAGATATGCCGCATATATTCGGCAGTTCTGCCTTCCGCCTGCACCATGGAAGCCAGCGTGATGACCTGATCGAGGGTCATGTTGAATTCTTCCATTTTCTGGTAGTAGCCGTCGGTCATCTTGGAATCGAAGTTTGCGTAGATCTTCTGCGCAACAACATTCGGCTTCTCATTGACATAGAACTCGTAGGTATCCGGGAAGCAGTAGCCCTCGCGCTGCTGCCATTTCTGACCGTTCTTTTCCGGCAGATACTTTTCGAATTTGAAGCCGTAGCCGCCGCTGTTGAAGTAGAACAGGAAGTCCTCGGCATTGCAGATCTGGTTCTCCTGAAGAATCTCTGCGGCGCGGATCAGCGTCGTACCTTCACGGATGACGATGCGCGCCGTTTCGCGTTCATCTGCGTGATTTGTACAGAGCTCTTCGATCATCGTTTCATAGGACATGGATGCGGTGAGAACATGCTCGCCGGCAATATAGCTGCCGTCCTTGCCGTTCATACGGGAGACCAGACGGAAGACCTGCGGCAGCGTGATGATGCGCGCATCCTGAAGCTGTGTGGCGATATCGACTGTGGAAGCGCCTTCTGGGATATTGACGATACGCTCGGCAATATCTTTGTCGATGCCGTACATTTCCTTCGCAACCGCGAGGATTCCGGCGGCAAGCACCGAGGACGATGCAAGGATCAGCGTCAGCAGGACGAGCGTGCAGGAGAGCTTGCGGCTCTTTTTGCGTCTGCGTCTGTGCTTCCTTTTAATCCTTCTGCCCCATTCGTCGAACTGCTTTTCTTCCTCTGCAAGATCGGCAAGCTCCTCCTCGAGAGTGCGCTTGTTTGCTTTTGCCTTGGCTTGTTTCTTCGCCTCGCCGGATTTTTTGATATCGCCGGAAATCTGACCGGCTTTCTCCTTCAGCTTGCCTGCGAATCCGGCAGCCTTCTCCTTGAGCACATCCGCCTTGGAGGGCGCTGCATCCGAATCCGCTGCTTTTTCGGATTCATCTTTGGAATCAGCGTCCTTGCCGAGCTCCCTGTCGAGCTCTGCGAAGAATGCGGCTTCGTCTGCATCCATTTCGTCTGCTGCATTTGCTGCATCTGCGGTCTTGTCCGCGGAATCCTCCGCAGTATCAGCGGGATCTTCGTCCGTGAGCTCCGTGATTTCCACCGACAGCGATTCGTCCGTCTCCGGCGATTCTGTTTCTGCCGGCGTCAGCGCCTCCTGATCGGCGTCCTGCCGGGACTTGTTTTCGTCAGCCATAAAAATCCTCCGTTTTTTGTTCCGTAATACAGGCTTCCAGTCTGCGGTCGGTCGCATCGTGCGGAAGCGCTGTCTGCCGGCATGCCGCATAGCAGATGCCGAGCGTTCTGATCTGATATTTTTCAAGATAGCGGTCGTAATATCCGCCGCCTGCGCCGAGCCGGTAGCCCTCCGCGTCGAATGCGAGCATCGGGACAATCATCAGCGTATCTTCATCGGGCAGCAGAATGCGGTCCTCCGAGACCGGCGGCACCGGAATCCGGAATGCGCCTGCCTTGAGCTCCGAGAGTGCATCCAGCCGGTAAAAGGTCATGGTGCAGGTCGCCGGCTCACAGACGGGCAGCCCGAGAATCTTGCCGTCGTTCAGTGCAGCGGAAAGCAGTGTTCTTGTGCTGACCTCATGCGGCATAGAAACATAGCAGAAAATCTGCTTTGCCTGTTTGTATGCAGGGTGTTGCAGTACGGCTTCGGCGATTTTCCGGTCGGCAGCGCCGCGGCTGTCGAAGGGCATCTCCGAGCGTGCCTGAAAGAGCATCCGGCGCAGCGCTTTCTTTTCTTCTGCGATTGCGGTGCTCATTTATTGTATACCATTCCTTCCGCGAGCTTTCGGGCGGATGCGGCATCCGCGAGCACTTCCACCAGCCGCAGCGAGAAATCCATTGCCGCGCCGGGACCTCTGCCCGTGATGATTCTGCCGTCCTGACAGACAGGCTCCGCGGCTGCCCGGCAGCCGATCAGCTTGTTCTCAAAGCCGGGATAGCAGGTCGCCGTTTTGTCAGCGAGCAGACCGCGCGCGCCGAGTATCGAGGGTGCCGCACAGATTGCAGCAATCCACTTGTCATTCGCCGCGCAGTAGGTGATTGCATCCTGAACGGTGCTGCTCTCCCCGAGATGAACCGTGCCGGGCATGCCGCCGGGCAGAACGATCATTTCAAGCGACGGGTCCAGCACAAATGCCGAATCCGCGAGATCCGCCGTAACGGGGATACCGTGCGAGCCTTTGATTACCGTGCCGCCGATGCCGACGGTCCGGACATCCTTGCCGGCTCTGCGCAGGCAGTCCACCGGCGTCAGCGCCTCGACCTCCTCGAAGCCTTCCGCGAGAAATACATATACCATATCCGTGCCTCCGTTTCTGTATCTTCCTAGTGACTGATATGCATACTATATCAAGTTATTATACCATGTATCCGGCGGAAAGTCAAGGTTTTTGGCGCATATCCGGCATCGGAACAGCGCTGAAAATCAGCCTTTTCCGCAGCAGAATGCCGTTCAAAACGTAGAATTTTATTAAGAAGTGATTAAGATGCATCCGGCGCGGAAAAGCTGTGATTTTCCGCAGAAATCTCCGGCAGAATCCGTATCGGCGGCAATTCTTTGTGCAGCATTCACAATTTTGATAGGCGAAGATTGCATCCGCCGGACAATATTCCGGATTTTTTGCAGCAATTTTGTATATTTCAGCTATTGCATTTTCAGTATGAATGGGGTATAATAAAATGGTATTGTTTGCAGATGACAGCGCGAAAACAAACGCCCTGTGATCTTCGCCTGCTGCCGGCGCTCCGCCGTCACGGCAGCAGTATATGCCGCAATGCGCAGAACCATGCATCTGTGGCAGCAAACCGACATCGCACGACGGAGAAACGGAGTTAGAGAAATGTCCAAGTTTTCGGAAAAGGTTACCCAGGATTTCCTGAACCGCCTTCAGATGCAGTTCAATGTCTCGCCGGATGAAGCGAGCGACAAGCAGATTTATCTTGCACTGTCCTCGGTGATCACCGAGCTGATGAAGGCAAAGCGGCAGAAGTTCATGAATCATGTCAATTCGACGGGTCAGAAGCAGGTTTTCTATCTCTCCATGGAATTTCTCATGGGCAGATCGCTCAAGACCTCGCTCTATAATCTTGAGCTTGCCGATGATGTGGAGAAGTTCCTGAAGAAGTTTGATATCAACCTCGACAGAGTCTATGACTACGAGCCGGACGCAGGTCTGGGCAACGGCGGTCTCGGCAGACTCGCAGCCTGCTATCTGGACGGTCTGGCAACAACAGGCTATCCGGCAACGGGTCATTCGATCTGCTATGAGTACGGCATCTTCAAGCAGAAGCTCGAAGAGGGCTGGCAGACCGAGCTGCCGGACAACTGGCTCCCGGGCGGCGAGGTCTGGCTGGACCCGAGACCGGAGCAGGCGATTGAGGTGCATTTCGAGGGCGATCTGGAGGAATACTGGGATCAGCAGTATCACCATGTTTCGCATGTCAACTACAGCACTGTCACCGCGGTTCCCTATGACATGTATGTTTCGGGCTACAACAGCAATGCGGTTTCCGTTCTGAGACTGTGGTCTGCAAAGGCGCCGAGCTTCGATATGCAGATGTTCAATCAGGGCGATTATTCCAAGGCGCTCGCTCCGAATTCCATTGCGAACGCAATCTCCAAGGTGCTCTATCCGAACGACAATCACCTCGAGGGCAAGTCGCTCCGCCTGCGTCAGCAGTATTTCCTCTGTGCCGCAGCCGTAGGCGATATTGTCAACAATCACATGAGCGTCTACGGCACGCTCGATAACCTCGCAGATAAGGTTTCCATTCACATCAACGATACGCACCCGACGCTTGCGATTCCGGAGCTGATGCGCATTCTGCTTGATGACTGCGGCTACAGCTGGGAGAAGGCATGGGATATCACCACGAAGGTCTTTGCCTACACGAATCATACCGTTATGGCAGAGGCACTCGAAAAGTGGGATATCAACCTCGTCCGCAGAGTGATTCCGCGCGTCTTCTCGATCATCGTCGAGATCAACAACCGCTACTGTGCAGAGGTCTTCGCAAGAACCAACAACAGCGAGATTACGACCAGCATGTCCATTATTCAGGATAACCTGATCCACATGGCAAAGCTCTGCGTCGCTGCTTCGCACAATGTCAACGGCGTTTCCAAGCTGCATTCCGAGATCATCAAGGACGATGTCTTCAACAACGAATACCGCTACTGTCCGAAGAAGTTTACGAATGTCACGAACGGCATCGCATACCGCCGCTGGCTGTATCAGTCGAATCCAGGCCTGACAAAGCTGCTCAAGGCATCTATCGGCAGCGGCTTCCTCAAAAATGCAGCCGATCTTGAAAAGTTCCGCGCATTCCAGGATGATGCCAAGGTGCTCGATAAGCTCATGGCGGTCAAGCGCGAGAACAAGATCGAGTTTGCAAAGTATGTCAAGGCGAAGAACGGCATCGAGCTGAATCCGGACAGCATTTTTGACGTACAGGTCAAGCGTCTGCACGAATACAAGCGTCAGCATCTCAATGCGCTGAATATTCTCGCGGATTATCAGATGCTGCTCGACAATCCGGATATGGACTTTGCACCGAAGACCTATATCTTCGCGGCAAAGGCAGCGCCGGGCTACTATCTCGCAAAGCAGATCATCAAGATGATCTGGAGCCTCTCCGAGGAAATCCGCAAGAATCCGAAGATCAGCGAAAAGCTCGCTGTCGTGTTCCTTGAGAATTACTGCGTCACGCTCTCCGAGCTGCTGATGCCGGCTTCCGATTTCTCCGAGCAGATTTCGCTCGCAGGCACCGAGGCTTCCGGTACGGGCAACATGAAGCTGATGCTGAACGGTGCTGTCACGATCGGTACGCTTGACGGCGCAAATATCGAGATCAAGGATGCCGCAGGCGATGAGAATATCATCATCTTCGGCATGAAGACCGAGGAGGTCAACAGCCGCAAGCCGCATTACCGTCCGCAGGAGATCTACGATCATCACGGTCTGGTGCGTGCCTGCGTGGACCGCATCAACAACGGCATCAACGGCGACAAGTTCCCGGATATCGCGCAGTCGCTGCGCACGCAGGACCCGTATATGGTGCTCGCGGACTTCGACAGCTACCGTGCCGCACAGGCATACGCTGCACAGTGCTATGCGGATAAGCAGCACTTTGCCAAGATGAGCCTGAACAATATTGCCGGTGCAGGCGTGTTCTCCGCAGACCGCGCCGTGACCGAATATGCAAAGAATATCTGGCATCTTTAATCACAAATCATTATGACAAATCCCCGACGGATTTTGCCGGACACGGATACCGAGAAGAATGTCCCGTAATCTGTCGGGGATTTTTCGGGGAAATCGCTGCGCCGCAGGCTTGAACGGCACGGCATTCCCCGCATGCAGAAAAAGAGGTTCGATCATTTATGAGAAAAGTATATGACAGCTGGGACCGTGCGTATAAATCGGTATTCGGCGCGCTGCGGCAGAATGAGCCCTGCACCTTCACGATCTGCCTGCCGGAATCGGTGACGCTCGATACGAATCCGATGCTCGTGCTCTACCGTCCGGGCATGAAGGAGCGCTTTATCCCGATGAATACCGTCAGCCGGAGTGGCGAGGATGTGTTCTATTCCGCGACCTGCTCTGCAAAGATTCCCGGCGTGCATTACTACTATTTTTCGTATATTTCGGGCGGTCAGTGGTCGTATATCAAGAAGGCTGCCGCGCATGAGGGCGTCATCGGCGAGGGCGATCTCTTTCAGCTCACTGTCTTTGACGAAGCCTTCCGGACGCCGGATTTTCTGAAGGGCGGCGTGATGTATCAGATTTTCCCCGACCGTTTCTGCAAGAGCGGGATGCAGCATGAGAATGTCCCGAATGACCGTGTGCTGCGTGAGGACTGGGGCGGCACGCCCTTCTATCGCCCCGATCAGTACGGGCATGTCTGGAACAACGATTATTTCGGCGGCGACCTCGAGGGCATCGTGCAGAAGCTCGATTATCTCGAATCGCTCGGCGTCACCTGCATCTATCTGAACCCGATCTTTGAAGCGCATGAGAATCACCGCTACAATACCGCGAATTACCGCAATGTCGATCCGCTGCTCGGCACAAATCAGGATTTTGCACGGCTCTGCACGGAGGCGGCGCGTCACGGCATCAGCGTCATTCTCGACGGCGTCTTTTCACATACCGGCGCGGACAGCATCTACTTCAACAAATTCTGCCGCTATGATACGGTCGGCGCGTATAATTCGCAGGAAAGCCCGTATTACAAGTGGTACAGCTTCCACCAGTATCCGAATGTGTATGAATCGTGGTGGGGCATTGATACACTCCCGAATGTCAATGAAAACGAGCCTGCGTATACAGACTATATCTGCGGCAGGGACGGCGTCCTCGAATACTGGATGAGCCTCGGCGCGGCGGGCTTCCGTCTGGATGTGGCGGATGAGCTGCCGGATGCATTTCTCGAGCATCTGCATGACTGCGTCAAGGGCGCAGAGGGCGATCATATCGTGATCGGCGAGGTCTGGGAGGATGCTTCGACGAAGGAGGCATATGGTGTCCGGCGGCGTTATCTGCTCGGCAGTCAGCTCGATTCGGTCATGAATTATCCGTTCCGGAGTGCGATCATGCAGTATATCGGCGGATGCAGTCCCTATGATTTCCGCAACAGCATCATGACGATTATGGAGAATTATCCGAAGTGTGCCGCAGATGTGCTGATGAATTTTGTCTCGACGCACGATATTGAACGTGCCATCACGGTCTTCGGCGGTGAGCCTGCAAACGGCAGAAGCAAGGACTGGCAGGCGGAGCGCAGACTCAATCCGCAGCAGTACGATATCGGCAAGAAGAAGCTGAAGGCGGCAATGGTGCTGCAATTCTTCCTGCCGGGCGTCCCGAGTATCTATTACGGCGACGAAGCAGGTCTGGACGGCTACGGCGATCCCTTCAACCGGCGCTGCTTCCCGTGGGGGCATGAGGATCAGGAGCTGATTGAATATACCAGAGAGCTTTCGCGGATTCGCCACAGCTCGAAGGTCTTTGTGGACGGTGCGCTGAAATTCCTGACGCTGGATGATGATTATATCGTATTTGCGCGGTACCGCGATCACCGGCGAAAGGCAATGGTCATTGCGCTGAACCGTTCTAATCATGAGGTTGTATTCGGCGTGGACAAGACGCCGTTCAATGACCGTTATACGGTGTTCAAGGTTGAGCACGGTCAGATCGACGGCAATGATGTCATCCTTCCCCCGTATGGGTTCGCGGCAGTGAAGGTAGAGATGTAAACTGTGGCTGCGTGATGATGAGGGACATCAAAATGGATGCAGGCACTGCCTGCCCGCCGTATGGGTTCGCAGCCGTCAAGGTGGAAATGTAAATCATGAACAAACGATTATTGCGCGACCGCTTCCGCGGCTGTCTGGTCGGCGGCGCGGCAGGCGATGCACTCGGCTATCCGGTCGAGTTTCAGCATGAGGAAGAAATCCGCAGCCGCTACGGCGCATTTGGCATCACCGGATATGATCTGTTCAAAGGCTTTGATAAAGCGCTCGTCACCGATGATACGCAGATGACGCTCTTTACGGCGTGCGGTCTGCTGCGGTGTGCGGCGCTTCGTCAGAGCGGCGAACCGCTGCCGGAGCAGGAATGCATCCGGAGAGCCTATCTCGACTGGCTCTTTACGCAGCAGAATGAATTTGCGCCGCACCCGTTCCGCAAGGTGCAGGGCGGCGATCTGCCGGAAAGCGATAGGCATTTTGTCCCGCGCCTGATGGAGGAGCGCTGGCTCTATGCGCGCCGTGCGCCGGGCAAGACCTGCCTGACAGCGCTGGAATCGGGCGGGCAGGGCAGCTTTTCCGCGCCGCTCAACAACAGCAAGGGCTGCGGCGGCATCATGCGGACGGCACCGGCAGGACTTTATGCGAAATCTCCCGAGGAAGCGATGCTTCTGGGTGCGGAGGCTGCCGCCCTGACACACGGGCATCCGCTCGGCTATATGCCGGCAGGTGTGCTTTCGTATCTGGTTTACGGCGCTGCGAAAACCGATCTGCCGCTGGAAACCGTTACGTCGCACGCGCTGGATGCCGCAGACCGCATGTTTGAGAAGATTCCCGCTGCAAAGCCGTATCTGCCGGCGCTTCGGAACCTGACGGAGCGGGCGCTCCGCTTTGCGGCGGACGATACCTGCACCGATCACGAGGCGATCGCTGCGCTCGGCGAAGGCTGGGTCGGCGAGGAGGCGCTTGCTGTCGCGCTGTACTGCGCACTGCGCTATCAGGATGATTTTGACGGCTGCCTGATCGCCGCAGTCAATCATGACGGCGACAGCGATTCGACCGGCGCGATTGCCGGCAATATCCTCGGCGCAAGGCTGGGACTTTCCGGCATTCCGGCGGCGTTTACCGCTTCGCTGGAGGGCGTGCCGCTGCTCTGTGAGACTGCGGATGCGCTCCTTGCCGTTTGAATGAAACATTAGAAACCGCGGCTTCTGCCGCAGCAAACTATTACGAATGAGGTTGACCGTATGCTGATATCATGCACCGGAATACATAAATTTTATCAGGATCATCATGTGCTGCGTTCGGTCAGCCTGACGGTTGAAAATCAGGACCGCATCGGACTGGTCGGCGACAACGGCTGCGGAAAGAGTACCTTTCTGCGCATCCTGACAGAGCAGGAGCTGCCCGACGCCTTCGAGCACGATGAACCTGTCATCGCAAAAGCGACAAATCTCCGCATCGGCTATCTTGCACAGAACGCCGGTCTCGACGGCAGCAGAACCGTCCTCGAGGAGATGAACGACGCCTTCTCGCATCTGCATGAGGCAAAGGAGATCATGCAGACGCTCGAAGCCAAAATGGAAGCCGGACTTTCGCCGGAGGAGCTGGACGAATATGCAAGGCTTTCCGCGTTTTTCGAGATCAATGACGGCTACACGACCGATGTCCGCATCCGCACCGTGCTCTACGGCATGGGCTTCGGCGAGGAGACCTTGCCGCGGCAGATTTCGGGATTTTCCGGCGGCGAAAAAACACGCCTTGCGCTCTGCAAGCTACTGCTGGAGGCACCCGATTTGCTGATTCTCGACGAGCCGACGAATCATCTGGATTTCCAGACGGTCGGCTGGCTCGAAGATTATCTGAAAACATGGCGCGGCGCGCTGCTGATTGTCAGCCATGACCGCTTCTTCCTTGACCGGCTCTGCACGAGCATCTGTGAGCTCGAACGCGGCGAAATGACGCGCTACAAGGGAAATTACACCGCCTTCACGAAGCTGCGTGCGGAATCCCGTGAGCGGCAGCAGAAGGAATATGAAGCGCAGCAGCGCGAGATTGCAAAGCTCGAGGATTATGTTGCCCGCAACAAAGTGCGCGCCTCGACTGCCAAATCCGCGAAATCGCGCGAAAAGCAGCTCGAGAAAATGGAGCGCATCGAAAAGCCCTATGCCGCTGCGAAAGCCGCAAAGCTCTCCTTCACCTACAGCATGGAGCCGCCGCTCGATGTCCTCGAGGTCAAGAATATCGACCTGACTGTCGGAACGGGCACCATGCAGAAAACGCTCATGGAGAATATCTCGTTTACGGTGCGGCGCGGCGATAAGATCGGCATTATCGGCGAGAACGGTGCGGGCAAATCGACACTGCTCAAGGTGCTGCGGAATATTCTGCCGCATAAGGGACTTGTCCGCTGGGCAGCCGGCACGCGCCTCGGATGCTTTGAGCAGGAGAGCGAGAGCCTGAATCCCTATGCGACTGTATTTGATGAGCTGCACGACCGCTATCCGGCGCTCAGTGATTTTGAGGTGCGCAGTCTGCTCGGGCAGGTGCGTCTGACGGGCGAAAACGTCTTTAAGGAGACCGGCGTGATCTCCGGCGGCGAGCGGGCGAAGCTCTGCTTTGCGATACTCATGATGGAGCACGGCAATATCCTCCTGCTGGATGAGCCGACGAACCACCTCGATCTGACGACAAAAGAGATTCTTGAGCAGGCGCTCAGCGAATTTGACGGCACGATTCTGTTCGTCAGCCACGACCGCTATCTGCTGGAACGGCTTGCCGATCAGCTTTTTGTCCTTGAAAACGGTGCGCTGACGCCCTTCAAAGGGAAATTCTCCGCCTATCAGGAGCAGATTCGCCGCCGCACGGAAGCCGAACAGGCAGCCGCTGCCGAGGAAAAGCAGCGGAAGGCTGCCGAGGCGCAGAAGGCGGGCTACCGTTCAAAGGAGCAGCGCAGTCTGGAAGCAAAGCGGCGTGCCGAAATCAAGAAGACCGAGCAGGAGATCGACGATTTGCAGGCTGAGCAGGATGCCTTGCAGGAATCACTCTCAGATGAATCCGTAGCGGGCGATTATGAGAAGATGCAGCAGGTTTGCAGCAGACTCGAGGAGATCCGTCTGCGGCAGGATGAACTGCTGGAGCAGCTGATCGCGCTCGAAGAAGCATGATCTGAAAGGAGATCATCAGATGAAACAAGGAATATTTGCAGCGGCAGGCGCGCTGCTGCTGACGGCATGTATGCTGACCGGCTGCGGCGCATCCGCAAAGCAGGAGGAGACAATTACCTCCGATCAGATGCCTTACGGCTCGACTGTTTCCGAGGATACCAGCCGCAGCATGACCATATCCTATGACAAGCGCTTTATTGAAGATGCGCTTGTGGAGAAAATCTATGCCTATTATCACGCGATTGAAAGCAAGGACGGTGAAGCACTCGGCGCTGTGATGTTTCCGCTGTATCATGCCTATCAGCTGGAAGAGCTCTACGGCGGCGAGGTGGACGATCAGGCACTTGCGGACAGCACCTATGATGCAATCAAGGATTATTTCGGCTATGATTTCGATTACAGCTATATCGAGATCACAGATATGGTCTCAAAGCTCGGCGAATCCGCAGGCAGAGATGCGCTTGTTTTGCAGCTCGATCAGCTTGCGGCTGAGAAAGGCGAAAAGCCGGTTTCGGATGATACGCAGCGTCTCTGTGAGCTGAGCCTGACGCGGCATGTGGACAAAAAGGGCTCGGGCAATAAAACCGAGACGCCGGATGTACTGACCGGTGAAACGCTCTATGCCATTCAGTATCAGAATGAATGGTATCTGATATATTAAACGGAGGGAATAACATGAAACGACTGATTGCTGCCGGAATGCTGGCGGCTGTGCTCTGCCTGACCGGATGCAGCAACTCGGATGCGCAGAAGCCGGAGGAGAGCGCTGCATCTGCGGCGGAAAAATGCGGAGAGGACGGTCTGAGCATCATTACGGAGGATGTGGATGCTGCCTACTGCGATACGCTGCGGACTTATTTTACCGCGATCGAGCAGAAGGATTTTGATGCCTACTGCAAGACGATGTATCCGCTCTATCTGGAATCCTATCAGGCATTCCTGAAAACGCAGGATACAACGCCGGAGGAGAATTTCGACAAGCTCTGCAAGCGCTTCGACGAGGACGGCTATGAGAGCTGGAAGCTGACCTCGCTGCATCTTGCCTATTATCCGGAGGAGAAGCTCGATCTGGACGGCTTCTTTGATGCGTTCAAGGATGCAGGTATCATCGACGACAAATTTATCGAAGCCTGCAAGCAGGAGGCGGAGGAGATACGCGATATACAGTTTTCGCTGCAAGCGCTGTATGAAGGCGATGAGGAGCCTGTCACGGTTGTCAGCGGCAATGAGATCATGATGGTCAAAACAAAGGACGGCACTTATCTTTTCGGATAAACAGAAATCCCCGACGGTCATTCAGAAAACTGACCGTCGGGGATATTTTGATCCGTCGATATTTGTTGGCTCAGTCAAACATCGGCGTCGAGAGATAGCGTTCACCGGTATCGGGCAGCAGCGCGACAATCGTCTTGCCCTTGTTCTCCGGACGCTTTGCAAGCTCGAGTGCAGCCCAGACTGCCGCGCCGGAGGAGATGCCGACGAGGACACCCTCTGTGCGTGCAATGGCTCTGCCGGTTGCATATGCATCTTCATTGGTAACGGTGATGACCTCATCGTAAATCTGCGTATTGAGCGTATCCGGCACAAATCCTGCGCCGATGCCCTGGATGCCGTGCTTGCCGGAGACACCCTCGGAGAGGACCGGCGAGCCCTTCGGCTCTACAGCAACAACCTTGACATCCGGATTCTGCCGCTTCAGATATGCGCCGGTGCCGCTGATCGTACCGCCCGTGCCGACGCCTGCGACGAAGATATCAACCTTGCCGTCGGTATCCTTCCAGATTTCAACACCGGTCGAAGCCTCATGTGCTGCCGGATTGGCAGGGTTTGTGAACTGCGAAGGAATGAAGCTGTCCGGAATTTCTGCGGCAAGCTCCTCTGCCTTTGCGATTGCGCCCTTCATGCCCTTGGTGCCGTCAGTCAGCACGAGCTCTGCGCCGTATGCCTTCATGAGGTTGCGGCGCTCAATGCTCATCGTCTCGGGCATGGTGATAATCAGTCTGTAGCCGCGTGCAGCCGCGACGGATGCGAGACCGATACCGGTATTGCCGGAGGTCGGCTCAATGATGACGCTGCCCTTCTTGAGCAGACCCTTTGCCTCAGCATCGTCAATCATCGCCTTTGCGATTCTGTCCTTGACAGAGCCTGCCGGATTGAAATATTCCAGCTTTGCAAGAATGGTTGCGGAAAGCTGATTTTCCTTTTCGGTGTTGACGAGTTCCAGCAGCGGTGTGCCGCCGATCAGGTCGGTAATTTTCTGATAAACGCCCATGGTAAAAAATCTCCTTTTCAGTATAAAAATTTTTATTCGGATACAGCGGAATCTGCCGCTGATGCTTAACAATTATGATATGCGGTGCCTCTGCAGCACGGTACAGCCGCAACATCGTTTCTGCATATTCTGTCTGCCTCCTCCATGATTTCCCATATAACCTATCTGCTTGCTATGTTTTATGTTCCTATTATAGCAGAGACATTCTGATTTGTCAAGTCTTTTTTTGATTTTCTCAAAAAAATTTTTTCAGGGCGGCAGATCGGTATATCAATCAAGCCGCGGAATCCGACCGAATGACCGGAATCCGCGGCTTTTTGCCGTATGGATTATTTTGCGGCAGCGGCAGCAGCTTCTGCCTGCTTCTGTCTCTTTCTTGCAAGGCGGCGTGCACCTTCGCAGCCGTCCCAGGTCTTTTTGCGGAAGAGCTTGTTGCAGATTGCCAGTCCGAGCAGCGCATAGCCGATGCCGAACAGCATGCCGCCGAGCACATCCGTCGGATAGTGCACATAGAGATACATCCGCGAGAAGGCGACGAGTGCCGCGAGCACCAGCGCCGGAATGCCGTATCTGCGCTTCCACATGCAGATCGAGGTTGCAGCGGCAAAAGAAGCCTGCGTATGACCCGAGGGGAAGGCAAAGTCCGTCGGCGCTTTGACGAGCAGCTGAAGTACGGTTCTGCCCTCCGGCACGACCATGGCGCTGTCACGGATATAGAGCCGTTCGAGCGGATTGCCCTGAATGCCGATCATGGCAAGCGGATTGCCGTTTTCGAGCCAGAAGGGACGCGGTCTTGCAATCAGATTCTTGAGAATCACATTGCCGCCGATGACGCAGAAGATCAGTGCGAATGCTGAAACATGCGCATATTTTCTTGTGCGCTTCGGGATGAACAGCAGCAGGGTCACGGCGATCCAGAAGATGCCGCCGTCGCCGAATTTCGTAATGATCGGCATGATCTTATCCATTGTTTCACTGCGGAGATTGTTTTGAATCCAGTTTAAGAATTGAAATTCCCAATCCATATTTTTAACATCCTTTCGGTCAGAATTATTCTTATTATAGCACATTATCCCGCAAAAAGCAAGCGGAGCGCATCACGTTTTATGTTGCAGTGAATCTGTCGGAGAGCTTTAGATCAATACAGGCGGGCGCTGCCCGCTTATAGCACATTATCCCGCAAAAAGCAAGCGGAGCGCATCACGTTTTATGTTGCAGTGAATCTGCCGGAGAACTTTAGATCAATACAGGCGGGCGCTGCCCGCTGCCTAGATTATTTGAAACAGATACAGCAAAAGCACGCCCGGGATGCCGGCGACCGCGGAGACAAACAGCGTATAAACCGTGAGCGGCGGTGAAAAGCCGACTGCACCTCCGTAATAATGCAGCAGCAGGAGCGCCGCGATCCCGCTGCCGGTGCCGAGCAGAAACGCAGGGAGACGGTCGGTCTTCCGCCGCAGATATTCCGCACTCATCCGCAGGACGGCGGCACCTGCCAGCAACAGAAGCAGATTGTGCGGCGTCAGCAGACGCAGGAGCATATCCAGAATGAGCCCTCCTTCCGGTTCAGGCGAGAAATACATGCAGCGTATTGCCTTCCGCCGCGACACAGTGCAGCAGAATCTGCGCGATTGTTTTCCGCTGCAAAAAATCGCAGGCATCCCAGTCCGGCAGATGCAGGGGGCGGGTGACGGCAGCCGAAGCGGATGTTCGCAGGGCGGCGATCTGCGCGGAGAGCTGTGCGGCTGCTTCCGTCAGCAGCGAGAGATCACCGCCGTTCGGATCGGTCATTTGCCGGAGCAGTGCGCCGCGCCGCAGAATCAGCGCCTGCATCGCGGGATCATCCTCCGGCTGCGTATCCGGCAGGGCAGCATCCGCGAGCATCCGGAGCCGTTCCGCAAGCAGATCACCGACCAGCTTTTCCGCTGCCGTGACGCGCCATACGGCACCGGTTCCGCCGCAGATACCGCGCTTTTTGCCGCAGCAGATCAGATATTCCGCATGTCTGCCGCGGACGGCAGTCATCGCACTGCCGCACTGCATGCAGAATATTCTGCCGCTGAGCCATGTTTTCTGACCGCTGCCCTGTGTCCGCCGCTGTCGGGATGCGGTCAGCTTTTTCTGGCATCCGAGCCAGAGTTCCGGCGCGACAATTCCCAGATGCGGTGCGCAGATTGCATAGACTCCGTGCAGATCGGTCAGGCGGCTGCGGCAGATACGGCGGTCGGCATAGAGCAGAACCGCATGCTGCGGCGGCAGCGGCTCCGGTATGCAGAGCGCTGCGCCGTTTGCCGAGAGATACGCATAGACCGCGGCATTCGCCTGTACATAGACCGGATTGCGCAGAACACGGCAGACCGTATGCGGCTGCCACTGACCGCCGCGGCGCGTCCGGAATCCGGCATCATTCCAGCAGCGGCTGACGGCGGAGAGCGAACCGCTGCCCTGCAAATAGACAGAGAACCCCTTTGCGACAAGCGGCGCATCGGCATCCGGCGAGAGAATCTGTGTGCGGATGCCGCCGATCTCCGCCGGAATGCGCTGAAATCCGGCAGGGGGCGGACCGCCGGTATTGAGCCCCTGTTTGGCGCGTGCAAATGCGGCATCGCGGACTCTGCCGCTGATTGTTTCGCGTTCAAGCTGCGCGAATACCATGAGCAGGCTCTGCATCGCCTGCCCGAGCGGGGTTGCGGTCTCGAAGTGTTCGGTATGTGAACGGAATTCGACCCGATGTGCGGCGAAAATCCGGAGCAGCTGCGTGAAATCGGCAAGATTCCGGCTGATGCGGTCGAGCTTGTAGACGAGCACCGTCCCGATTTTATCGCTGCGCACCGCCTGCATCAGTGCATGCAGCGCCGGACGCGCAGTATTTTTGCCGGAATAACCCGCATCACTGTAAACCGTAACCGGTGTTTCCGGCGGCAGCTCTGAGCGGCAGAGTGCCTCCTGCGTTTCAAGGCTGACGCTGTCCGGACGCTCCACGGACTGCCGGACATAGATTGCCGTGCTGCGCATAGCCGCCCTCCCGTCTGATTGACATTGCAATTCCTTTGTGCTATAATTGATGTATATGAATGATTTTCCGGCTTTAGCACAGTGAAAGGAGATACCGCATGAAACTGATCCGTCCGTCTGCCGCGCATAAGGCGCAGGCGCTTGCCTTCCGGCAGGAATTTTACGATCACGGCGAGCAGGTGATCAACGGCAGTGAGCTGCTCGATCAGACCGATGATTATGATGCATGGCTCGAATCGGTCACGAAAAATACAAGTCCTGAAACTGTCAATCCGGACTGGGTTGTGACGGATACATTTTTCGCAGCGGATGATACGGGAACAATCGTCGGGATCATTGATCTGCGGCATACGCTGAATGATTTTCTGCGCGATTTCGGCAACTGCGGCTACAGTGTCCGCCCGACGGCACGCAGAAAGGGCTATGCGACGGAGATGCTCCGGCAGCTGTGCGGGATTGCGCGGGACGCCGGCTTGACCGAGCTGCATCTTTCGGTCGAGCGCAGCAATACGCCTTCCGTGAAAACGATTGTCCGGAACGGCGGCGTATTGGAACGCAGCTTTGTTTTTGAGGGCGAACCGGCAGATATTTACCGGATTGCTCTGTGACAGACAGGAGACAAAAAGGAGCATGGTTTATGGATAAACCGTTTTCATTTGAGGATTTTCAAAAAATATTAGAAAACGATGATGTCTTTTTCATTGATGAAACCTTGTTCTGTTTTGATGATGAACCTGAAAATGAGCAAATGCACTATCTTGGCTGTATTCGTGAATATGAAAAGCCGTATTGGATCGGGTACTGTGATATACCTGACGGCTGTGAATTTCTGACTGCTTCCGAAATGCTGAATGCAAAAGTCTTTCACGGACGTTCCATAAAAGAAAAATGGGATCATATGATATTTGAAAATATCGGAGGCATTGGATTGGATGACTGGTTCATGCAGTATGGAGATAAAATCTGACAGATTGCAGGAACGCTTTTCTGAAATGAGAGAAAAGGAGAAGGGTGAAAGTACGGAAATAAAAAAATCCGTGCGGCGCCTGACTTTATCTGAACCTTCTTGCATTTTCGCGCATATTGTGGTATAAGCGGGCAGTGCCCGCCGCCGTTTTTGCTCCAGTGCAGCCTTTTAAAGATTTTTTCATTTTCTCCCATTGAAATTCGACAGATAATATGGTATAATAGGGCGGAAGACTCTGAAAATCAAAACAGAAAGGAACACAAAGCATGTCAAATCAGAAGAAAAAAAGAAGCGGTACTGTCTCAAATTCTCCGCTGCCGCTGGCGATTGTAGCGATTTTCGGCGCAGCAGCCGGTCTGACGTTCATCGTTGCCGAGCATTCGCCGCGTGCGACAAAATCCGGAATCGAGAATTCTGTACCGATCGTTGAGGCTGAGCTTTCGTCCGAAACCACTACGGAGGTGACTGCTACGACAGCAGAAAGCACAGAAAGCACCACACTGACAACCGTATCCGAGACGACAGAGTCGAAACCTCTGCCGCCCGGCTCCGTCACCGGCATCAAGCTCTCCTTTACGGATGCAGCACTCAAGGTCGGCGACGATCCCGTGATGCCGCTTGTCACGATGACACCGGCAGAAGCAGACGATAAATCCGAGAAATGGGAATCGACCGATGAAAAGGTCGCAAAGGTTGACAATCTCGGCAATATCACCGCAGTCGGCGCAGGCAGCTGCATTGTCCGCGTGACATCGGTCAATAATCCGGCAGTCTTTGCGGAGGTCAAGGTCAGCGTTGTCGATCCGAACAAGACCGTGACCGCAAAGACCAAAACCGCAGACGGTACGACAACCGCTTCGCAGACCGGCGGGAACACAGAAACCACGACCGCTGCCAATACAGCCGCAGAAAATACGCGCGCGGATATGCAGGTCATTGACGGCATCACCTATTTTGACGGTGTGATGATCGTAAACAAGACGTATACGCTGCCGCAGTCCTATAATCCCGGCGGCATGACCGCGGATACCAGAGCGGCATTTGCAGAATTGCAGGAGGCGGCGAAGGCGGACGGTCTGACGATTACTTCGGTCTCCGATTTCCGCTCCTATGAGACACAGGATACGCTGTATCACAACTATGTCGCGCGGGACGGTCAGGCGGCTGCCGATACCTTCTCTGCACGCGCCGGACATTCCGAGCATCAGACCGGTATGGCAATCGACTGCAACTGGGCGGGCGATGCGTTCAATACGACGCCGGAAGCAAAGTGGCTTGCCGAAAATGCATGGAAATACGGCTTTATTGTCCGCTATCCGCAGGATAAGGAGGCAATCACCGGCTTCAAGTATGAGTCATGGCATATCCGCTATCTCGGCAAGGAGTGGGCGAAGAAAATCTATGACAGCGGGCTCTGTCTGGAGGAATATTTCCACATCGACTCGAAATATGCAGAATAACATAAAGCGCACACCGGCAGCAAACCGGTGTGCGTTTTTTCGGCATATATAAAGGGGGATACCGGAAGGCATCCCCCTGAAATATTATCATCAGACCGCTCAGTCGGTTGTCGGCTCCAGAAGCGCGTAGTTGTCATCGTTGCGGCGGTAGACAATGTTGATTGTACCGTTGTCGGCGTTCTGGAAGATGAAGAAGGAGTGACCCAGCATATTCATTTGCAGGATTGCTTCTTCGGTGCTCATCGGCTGGACGCGGAAGGTCTTTTTGCGGATGAGGTTGTACTCGGTCTGCTCCTCGACGGTATCTGCGAAGGCGTCGGGGGAGAGGGCGCTTGCCTTGATGCGCTTGCCGAGCTTGGTCTTATTGCGGCGGATTTTGCGGATGATCTTGTCGATTGCGGCATCCAGTGCGTCGTTTTTATCAGCAGCACTCTGTTCTGCACGATAGATCATGCTGCCGGCGCGGACGGTCAGTTCGCAGACGATCTGACCGCGGAGTTCATTCAAGGTAATCTTCGCTTCAGCTTCATCCTCAAAAAATTTGTCGAGCTTCTGATTCAGTTTCTTTTCTGCGTATTCCGAAAAGCTCGGACCGATCTGGATTTTCTTTGCCATAATGTTCAGCTTCATATGTTCAGTTCCTCCTTTTGTCCGGCATTATATATTTGCCGGTTCATGGTTATATTATAGCATATCTGCACAAAATTTGTCAAGTGTAATTTTAACTTTTTAGAAAAGTTCAGATTTTTGTAATATTTTGTCACGAAAAGCACACCATACGCACAAACTGCGGAACAATCATGCCGCGGCGGTCATGTCAGTTTGGTCTCCGGCGGCGTTTTCAGGGATCAGGCTGAAAAACATAGCTGCGCCCCCTTTACTTTTTCGGGAATGATGTGATATAATGAAACAGAAAAGAATGCAATTCATAACCCTTTGAAGGAGGTCTGAGAATGTATGAACCCGATTGATCCGAGTAAACTTTCCCTTGACTACTTACTTGAAAATAAAGTGATAACGATCTTATCACCGGACTATGTACGCGAACACGGCGTATTCTGGGACGATGCAGAACTTGACTGGGACGAATGCGGATATTATACGGTTGATCGTGACGGGGTTCGTTTTACCGGACTGGCATATGAGGTATACGATCATAAAGACATGAAGTATTATCCGTTTTTTAACACGGGTTTTCAGGATGGAACCCTGATGGATTATGTATATTATGTAAATGGTTTACAGGATGGAGCAGATGTTGATTTCTACCCCTCCGGTGCGCTTCAAAGCTATCGTGTCTATGATAATGGAAAAGCGGTAGGGAAATCATATGAATGGTACGAAAACGGAATGATAAAAAAGGTCGTGGATTATTCCCGAAAGGAGCGCATCGAGTTTAATAAACAAGGGGAAATTACAAATCAAGGCAAAGTGTGAGATTATGTACAGGGCAGGCAAAAGCCCCCATCACACATTCAGCGCATCCCTCGTCATACGAAAAAACAGCCGCGGCAGTGATTCCGGACTATGATCGGTCTGATGCACTGCTGCGGCTGTTTTGATTGCTGTATAAGAAAAAAATTCAGATTCATTTTAGGTTTTTTGCGTATAATATTTTCAAAGATTGAAACGCCTGCCTGATGAACCGGAAAGAAAGCGTGATAACATGGAAATACTGCTGATTGAATCGAATGATGCGCTGCGTGCAGCAGTTTTGGCAAGGCTTACCGCAGACGGCTATTCCCCCGTTGCCGTCAATACCGGAACCGATGCGCTGCGCCTTCTGGATTCTCCGCGCTTTGAAGCCGTGCTGCTGGACTGGCAGCTTTCTGATATGGCAGGTATCTCGGTACTGCGCGAAATGCGCACCCGTTCGCTGGATACGCCTGTGATGATTCTAAGCAGCCGCGGCTCCGTTGCGGATCGTGTGCTCGCGCTCGACAGCGGTGCCGATGACTATCTCCTCAAGCCGTTTCATATGGATGAGTGCATGGCGCGTGTCCGACGCATGGTACGTACTTACCGGCGGAATACACCGCCCTCATCCGGCAGCGGCGTGCACTGTATCGCCGATCTCACCGTCGATACGAACCGTCATGTTGCAACCAGAGGCGGCAGAAAGCTGCCGCTTTCGGCAAAGGAATACGCGATTCTGGAATTCTTTGCTGCGCATGCCGGAAATACGCTTTCGCGCGAAGAGATCGAACAGTTTGTCTCGCCGGACGGCTCGGACAGCGCCGTGGTTCCGGTTTATATCCACTATCTGCGCAAGAAAATCGACGACGGCTTTTCCGTCAAGCTCCTGCGCACAGTCCGGAAACAGGGCTATATGTTAACAGGCTCATAAGGATTTCATTTACTCTTCTTCCTGAAAAAATCCTGCCGCTCGTTACGGGTGCGGCAGGGTTTTTTTCGTTATTTATGATACTTTTGCAGGAAGCGCTCCATGCGGTTTGCAGCCTCGGTGAGGTGTTTCAGGGAATATGCATAGGAAATACGGATATTATTCTTGCCGCATTCGCCGAAGGCAGAGCCCGGCACGACCGCGACCTTTTCCTCCTGCAAGAGACGCTCGCAGAATTCCTCGCTGCTCAGACCGCTCGATTCGATGCTCGGGAACAAATAGAATGCGCCCTGTGCAGGGAAACAGCGCAGACCCATTTGCTCGAAGCGCTCGAGCAGGAAGCGGCGGCGGTGATCGTATTCCTCAATCATATGCGCGCAGTCGGCGTCGCAGTGCTTGAGTGCCTCAATCGCAGCGCGCTGGCTGACCATCGGTGCGCACATGATGCCGTACTGATGAATCTTTCTCGCCTGCGCAATGATTTCCGGCGGAGCAGCCATCCAGCCGAGACGCCAGCCGGTCATGGCAAATGTCTTGGAGAAGCCGTTGACGACGACCGTCCGCTCGCGCATACCGTCCAGCTCGGCAATGGATACATGCTTTGTACCGTAGGTCATCTCGGAGTAGATTTCATCCGAGAGTACCATGATATCCGTGCCGCGCAGCACCTCTGCGATTGCCTCGTAATCCTCGCGCCGCATGATCGCACCGGTCGGATTATTCGGATAGGAGAGCATGAGCAGCTTGGTCTTCGGGGTGATCTTCGCTTTCAAATCTTCAGCGGTCAGGCGGAATTCATTTTCCTCTCTGGTCGGCAGCGAGACCGGCACGCCGTCTGCCATGGAGACAAGCGGCGCATAACAGACAAAGCAGGGCTCGGTAATCAGCACCTCATCGCCGGGATTGATCAGCGTGCGGAAGGTCAGATCGACCGCCTCGGAGCCGCCGATTGTGACAAGCAGCTCATTCTCGGGACAGTAGGTGAGCTTATATTTCCGCTGCATAAAGTGTGCGATTTCTTCACGGAGCTGGAGCAATCCGGAATTCGCGCCGTAGAAGATCGCCTGCCGTTCGAGAGTCGAGATCGCAGCGGCGCGGATTGTCCACGGTGTACGGAAATCGGGCTCGCCGACACCAAGCGAGATGACGCCCTCCATGCTCTCCGCCAGATCGAAGAAGCGGCGGATCGGAGAGGGTGCAATCGCCTGTGCGCGCTCCGAGAGAATGGACTCATAATTCACAGGTATACACCTCTTTCATCACTCGGTTCATCCTGAATCAGGATGCCCTTTTCCTTATAGCGCTTGAGGACGAAGTGCGTCCGGGTCGAGAGCACGCCGTTGAGCGTTGCGAGGCGCTGCGAGACAAAGCCTGCGATATCGCGCAGACCGGAGCCGTTCAGCGTGATGCCGAGATCATAGCCGCCGGACATCAGCGTGACGGATTCGACCTCCTCGAAACCGGAGATAATACGTGCAATTTCATCGAAGCCGCAGTCGGGCTGCGGGGTGATTTTCAGTTCAATGTATGCGGAGACCTCGTCGCGGTCGGCGAGTTCCTCATCGACAATGACGCTGTAGCCGCGGATGACGCCGGATTCCTCCAGCTCCTTGATCTGCTTTGCGACAGTTGCTTCGTCTCTGCCGAGCATGGCCGCAAGCTCTGCATTGGAGAGTCTTGCATTTTGTTTCAAAAGCTGCAACAGCTCTTTCATGGTAAATCGCTCCTTTACGGTTTGTAATTGTTATTTGTCCAGCTTATCCAGCTTGTCAATCAGGAAATCGCAGACCATGCGCTCTGCTTTCTTTTTGCGTCCGGCAGAGGTGGTCGGGATGCCCGTGACCTTGGCAATCTTGCGCTTGAGCTTTTCGGTCGGGGTCTGCTTGCGCTTGCGTCTGCGGCGCTTGGGCTCCATGGGCGGCGGAAACAGTCCGGGCGGCGGGGGCGGCAGTTTTCTTGCCGGCATAAAAATCATCCTTTCTGTTTGGGGTTATGATTATTTGAATCGAAACGAATCAGCGTGTTTCGTACTGGTTGCTGCTGTCCTTATATCCGGCAGCTCCGGCTTTCATCTGCGCATCAATGGATTTGATATGGCGGGCAATAGATTCCGCCGATTCTGCAATTCTGACGTTGGCATCATAAAACTGCCAGCGTTTTACAATACCAATAATATAAAGTGTAACCAATAAAATGACTGCAATAATCGCCAGCAGGATCAAAAATACTTTCAGCATAGAACAACCTCTTTCATGTTTTTGCAGCGTTGAAATTCTGGATATATGCGGCGTAATCGCCGGTTTTGCGGGAGTCCCTTTCAGGTATTGCATCCCCTATGATAAACCGGAGTTTGTCGGGGCGGTCGGGTGACATTGTGGGGACGCTGCCCCCCTGCCTAGGGGATACTATCCCCTAGGCACCCCGCTGCAAGTTTTGTCTGCCCCGTATGGGGCAGGCAAAACTTGAAATGGGATGCTCAAGGGACAGTGTCCCTTGAGCGGGAGTCTGAGGGCAGAGCCCTCAGAGCGTCTCTCAATCATCCCGTCAACCTATGGTTTACCGCAGGAGTGCACCACCTGAAAGAGGGTTATTGTGCCTCATAGCGCACCACGCCGCCGGTGATCGTTTTGAGTACTTTGCCGGTGAACGTCATGCCCTTGAACACGGTATTGTGCGAACGGGAATGCAGCTTATCGGGATCGACCGTCCACTTGCGGTTCAGATCAACGAGGATCAGATCGGCGGGCTGACCTTCAGAGAGCGTCCGCTCCGGCAGATGCAGCAGTCTGCGCGGATTGTCGCTCATCAGCTTCACGATATCCTGCAGGGAAAGCAGCCCCGTATGATAAAATACGGTCAGTGTCGCGGCGAGCGAGGTTTCGAGCCCGACAACGCCGTTCGGTGCGGTTTCAAAGTTTGCTTTCTCCTTTGCGGTATGCGGCGCGTGGTCGGTGATGATGCAGTCGATTGTGCCGTCGAGGATGCCCTCCTTGATCGCTGCGACGTCATCGGGCGTGCGCAGCGGCGGATTCATCCGGTAATCGGCATCGCGCTTCAGGAGCAGCTCGTCGGTCAGCAGGAAGTAATGCGGCGCGGTCTCGCAGGAGACATTGCCGCCTGCCGCCTTTGCCTTCCGGACGGCGTCCGTACTGCCGCGCGTCGAGACATGGCAGATATGGAGCTGTGCGCCGGTTTCGAGCGCCATTTGCAGGTCACGCTCCGTGATCGAATCCTCAGAGCGGCGGTCCATACCCTTGACGCCGAGCGCTTCGGAGACAGCGCCCTTGTTGATAATGCCGCTGTTGATGATCGCCAAATCTTCGCAGTGCGAGACAACGGGCAGTCCGGCAGCTTTTGCTTTGATAAGTGCTTCCTTCATCATCGCAGCCGTCGGGACGGGTCTGCCGTCATCGGAGAGCGCTGTGACGCCGGCTTTTTTGAGTGCTTCATAATCGGCGAGTTCTTCGCCTTTCAGTCCGACGGTCAGCGTACCCGCCTGATGTACATCTACGCCGGTCTTTGCGGCGCGTGCGAGAAATTCACGTACCTGCGCCGGATTGTCCATCGGCGGGACGGTATTCGGCATACAGAGTACGCCTGTGACACCGCCTGCAAGGGCTGCGGCAGTGCCGGTATTGACATCCTCCTTCTGCGTCTGACCGGGATCGCGGAAATGCACATGCATATCGAAGAGTCCCGGCAGTGCGGCAAGTCCTGTGCCGTCGATGACACGGTCTGCCGCGACAGTGAGATTCTCCCCGATTCCGGCGATTCTGCCGTCTTTCAGGAGAATATCGCAGACGGCGTCCCGCAGGCTGTCAGCCGCGCGGACGCTGCGGATGAGTATGGTCTCCAAGGGAACCAGCCTCCTTTATTGCTTGTTCAGATCGGGTGCGCCGGCTTTCAGATGCCCTCGCATTCGATCCGGTATTGTTCATTGATACTGATACGGATGCGGCGCCCTGCGAAATAATCGGGCTTGCAGCCGAGTAAAAGATCAGCCTGACTGCGCTCTGTGCTGTCCTGAAACAGAAAGCGCATCTCAACGGGATACAGGCTTTTCATGAAGCATTCAGGTGTCACATCAGCCGGAACGGTGCTGCCGTCCGCAAGCGTGACCGTTTTGCCGTCTTCGTTCTTTGCGCGCGTACTGAGCTGTTCCGCTGCAAGCTGATCCAGATGCCGGTAAGCGGTACACTGCCGGATGTTGTCCTCCAGTTCTTCGAGAAATGCCAGCTTGTTGCTGATTGCCGGCAGCGCTGCCGCAAGCGTTTCCGCAGTTTTGCCGAGCGTCTCCGAGAAGGAAACATCAATCCGGAGCTTTTGTCCCCAGAGCGTATCCGCGGCAGTAAAATCCGAATGACTGCCGCCGGACTGGAAATCAGTGATCCGAAGCGTCTTTTCTGTATCCGCATACAGCAGCTCAATCTGTACGATTTTCATGTCATCCCATAACTGCTCCTCCGGAAGCCCGAGCATTTCCGCCAGCACATGTACGGACGCTCCGGTATGTCCGGTAATCGGCTCGTCCGGTTTCCAGATACCGTCACATTCATCGCAGAGCCGAATCATCTGGCTGCCGGAGTATCTGCTGATATCCGTTTTCAGTCTGACCTTGAAGATTCGTCCCTGCCCGCAGAACGGGCAAACATTCATTTCCATCATAAGACCGCCTTCCGCTTTGCCCGCTGTATCAGGACCCTCAGAACGTCCGTCTGATTTTTGCCAGATTGCTTCTGAGCTTTCTGCGCCGATGTTTTTTGCGCGGCAGCAGCAGCGCGAGCAGACCGGCAATCAGCGAGAGAAACCAGACATGATCGACGCCTCTGCCGAAGAGCAGCCGGACGCCTTCCTGCAAGGGGATTGCTTCGCTCGGCTTTTCTGCGCCGACGGCGTCCTGTGTTCCGCATCCGGCATGAAAATATGCCTTGCCGGATTTACTTTTCCACTTCCATTCCCTCGTCATGCGGTACCTCCTCCGGTTCTCCGAGGATTTCACGTTTGCGCTGCTCGAACTGCTCCTCTGTCAGGATGCCGAGCATGCGCTGCTTTTCCAGTGCATGAAACAGCTTGACCGTATCCGGCGCGTGCAGATTCGGAACGGGTTTTCCGAAGGCATCTGCCGGCGGTTTGGCAATCAGGAAATGGATTTTCTTGCCCATTTCCGTAAACATATTCTCATGCTCCGTGCGGATATTGTCAGCAGGCTCATCTGCATGCAGATCAAAGCTCTTCGTCAGAATCTCCCAGCCGGATTGCTCGAAATATTCGATAGATTCGGTGAAGAGATCGCAGTCATCGGTTTTGAAATGCAGTTCGCCGCGCAGGATCGCCGCATACTGCCGGAGCTGCCGCGGATGCGTCAGGCGGCGCTTTTTATGGCCTTCTTTCGGCCACGGATTGCAGAAATTGATATAGATGCGGTCTACACCGTCCTCGGGTTTGAGCACCTCGGAGATGCGCTCGATATTCAGGATCGAAAGGCGGATATTGTCCGGCTCTCTGCCTGCATCGGCGAATGCCTGCTCGGTCTTGCGCTTGGCGACGGCAAGCATCTCGGATTTGATATCCAGCGCGAGGTAATTGTTTTCGGGATGCAGCACGGCTGCCTGCGAGACCCAGCCGCCCTTGCCGCAGCCGAGCTCGACATAAAACGGCTGATCGGGTTTTGCGAACTGCTGCCGCCATGTTCCGGCGAGTGCAAATGCGTTATCCATGCAGAACGGTGATGCGGCGAGCTCAGGTCTTGCCCATTTTTTGAATCGGATTCTCATAGCAATCGTTCCTTATTCTTGTAATTGTATAATCCATTCTATTATATCATATTATTACGCAAAAAGCAAGCTGAGAGAAGCAATCTTTGAAAAAACGAACTGCGAAAAAAGCCAGGATACAAAATAATCCCCGATGAAACGTATCATCGGGGATTTCATCATATATTACGGCACGGAACGGATTTCGCCGCCGCCGAGCACGATCTCTCCGTCATAGAATACGGCAGCCTGTCCGGCAGTGATTGCGCGCTGCGATGCATCGAATTTCAGCACGGCGGTGTGTTCGTCCGTGAATGTGACCGTTGCAGGCTGTGCCGGATGCCGGTAGCGGATTTTCGCCTGACATCGCACGGGTTCCTGCGGCGGCGCACCGGCAATCCAGTTGACCGCTTCGACGGTGCAGGTATCGGTAAAAAGATCATCGTTTGTGCCGATAATCACGCGGTTCCGCGGCACATCCAGACCGCAGACATATGCAGGCTTGCCGATTGCAATGCCGAGACCGCGCCGCTGTCCGACCGTATAGTGAATCAGACCCTGATGCTGCCCGATGACATTGCCCTGCAAATCTACAAAATCACCCGCGGCGGGTGTTTCGCCGGTATGTGCCTGAATGACGCGCGCATAGTCGCCGTCCGGCACAAAGCAGATATCCTGCGAATCGGATTTGTGTGCATTGACAAAGCCCTGTGCCTCTGCAATCCGGCGCACTTCCGTCTTTGTCAGTCCGCCGAGCGGCAGCAGGATATGCTTTAGCTGTTCCTGCGTCAGCATATAGAGCACATAGCTCTGATCCTTTGAGGCATCGGCACCGCGGCGGAGCTGAAAACCGGAATCGGTCTCAACAACCTGTGCATAATGCCCCGTGACGATCTTGTCGCAGCCGAGCACCTGTGCGCGTTCGAGCAGCTTTTCAAATTTCAGATACCGGTTGCATTCAATGCAGGGATTCGGCGTTTTGCCGCACTGATAACAGCGGATGAACTTGCCGATCACCTGTCTGCGGAACGCCTCCGTGAAATTGAATACATAATGCGGCATACCGAGCCGGAAAGCGACAGCCCTTGCATCCTCGACATCATCGAGCGAGCAGCAGGTGCTCTCGCCGGAGACTGCCGCATCCTCGTTGTCATAGAGCCGCATCGTGCAGCCGATGCCCTCATAGCCTGCCTGCAATGTCAGATGTGCGGCGACGCTTGAATCCACGCCGCCGCTCATTGCGATCAATGCCTTTGCCATATTGTTTGATTCTCCGTTAATCTCCGCAGCAATGCGGTTCGTCCCCCTCGCGGAACTGTTCCGGATCATAGGCGATGCCGTTTTTATCGTAGTAATCCTTGACTGCCGCCTTGATTGCTTCCTCCGCGAGCACGGAGCAGTGCAGCTTATGTGCCGGCAGACCGTCGAGTGCCTCGGTGACGGCTTTGTTCGTCAGCGTGAGCGCCTCGGAAAGCGGCTTGCCTGCGATCAGCTCGGTTGCCATAGAGCTCGATGCGATTGCGCTGCCGCAGCCGAAGGTCTCGAACTTGACATCCTCGATGATCTCGCTGCCCTGTTCTCCCGTGATTTTCAGATAGATTTTCATGATATCGCCGCACTTGGCGTTGCCGACCTCGCCGACGCCGTCGGCATTTTCGATGACGCCGACATTCCGCGGATTGCGGAAGTGGTCCATAACCTTTTCACTGTAAAGTGCCATAGTAAAGCATCTCCTCCCGATATTACGGCAGCACGAACGGCTGCTTTCCCTCATTCAGACTGCGCCAGACCGGCGACATGTTCCGCAGATATGTGACAACGTCTTTGACCGATGCAATCAGATAATCAATCTCATCATCGGTAATATCCTCGCCGAGCGAAAGCCGCAGCGAACCGTGCGCGACCTCATGCGGTCTGCCGATTGCCAGCAGCACATGGCTCGGATCGAGCGAACCGGATGTGCACGCGCTGCCCGAGGAGGCACAGATGCCTTTATCGTCGAGCAGAAGCAGCAGCGATTCGCCTTCGATTGCCTCAAAGCAGAAATTGACATTGGAAGGGAGCCGGTGCACGGCATCCCCGTTTAAGGTGCTGTGCGGAATCTCGGACAGTCCCCTGATCAGTCTGTCGCGCTGCCGGATGAGCTTCTCTGTCGTCTCACTGAGATGCGCGACGCTTTCCTCAAGCGCCGCCGCCATACCGGCAATCGCGGGAAGATTTTCCGTACCTGCGCGCTTATTGCGTTCCTGAGCGCCGCCGTAGATCAGGTTTTCGAGCCGGATGCCCTTTCTGGCATAGAGTACGCCGGTGCCCTTCGGACCGTGAAATTTATGTCCGGAGAGCGAGAGCATGTCGATCTGCATAGCCTGTACGTCAATCGGCAGATGTCCTGCCGCCTGCACGGCATCCGTATGGAACAGCACGCCCTTTTCGCGGCAGACCGCGCCGATTTCTGCAATCGGCTGCACGGTACCGATCTCGTTGTTCGCAAACATCACCGTGACAAGTGCCGTATCGGGACGGATTGCCTCCGCGACCTGCTGCGCTGTAATCAGTCCGTTTTCGTGGACATCGAGCAGCGTGATCTCGAAGCCTTCCTTTTTGAGTGCGTCGAGCGTATGCAGAATCGCATGATGCTCAAACGCGGTCGAGATGATATGCTTTTTTCCTTTTTTTGCACCGAGCGCCGCTGCGGTGCGCAGTGCCTGATTATCCGCTTCACTGCCGCCGGATGTGAAGGTGATCTCCTTCGGGTCGGCATGCAGGCAGCGTGCGATGCGTGCACGGGCATCCTCAAGCTGTTCCTTCGCGGATTGACCGAAGGCATACAGGCTCGAAGGGTTGCCGTAGACCTGCGTCAGGCAGGGGAGCATTGCCGCGAGCGCCGCTTCGCTGACTTTGGTTGTTGCAGCGTTATCCGCATAGATCATGGACAGAAGCCTCCTGTTTCATAGATGATATAACGCATCTGCTGTGATAATTACAGCAGAATTCTTGCAGTAAGCACATTATAACACGTTTTTCCTACTTTGTCAATAGGCAAAGTAAAATTTCTGGTGAAACAGGATTGCATTTATGCGGTATCGCCGGCAGGGTGCGCAAAAAACTCGCCTCACGGTCATTCGCCGAAGGGGAAATATAAAACTCAGCGCTGCCTGACAGGCATTCTTTTGCGGATATCGGCAAGGCGGCTGAGTGCGTCCTCGAGTGTTTGCTGTTTTTTTGCAAAATGCAGCCGGATGTAGCGGTTTTCGGATTCCCTGAAGAAGCTCGAGCCCGGCACCGCGCCGACGCCGACCTTTTCCGCAAGCAGCTCGCAAAATTCCAGATCGTTTGCATAGCCGAATTCCGAAATATCGAGCAGAATATAGTATGCGCCCTCCGGCACCGTATGCGCAATGCCGATCCGGTCAAGTCCTTTAAGGAACAGATCACGCTTTTCGGTATATTCCTGCTGCAATGCCATATAATAATCGTCGCCGAAGCGCAGACCCGTGACCGCCGCCTCCTGCAAGGGTGCCGCAGCACCGACTGTCAGGAAATCATGCACCTTCTTGACGGTCTCAATGATCTCCGGCGCAGCGATGACATAACCGAGCCGCCAGCCGGTAATCGAATAGGTTTTGCTGAGCGAGCTGCACTGAATCGTGCGCTCCCACATGCCGGGCAGCGTTGCCAGATAAGTATGCCGATGCGGCTGATAGAGAATATGCTCATAGACCTCGTCCGTGATGACAAAGGTGTCATATTTCTTTGCGAGGTCTGCAATGACCTCCAGTTCCTGACGGGTAAAGACCTTGCCGCAGGGATTGGAGGGATTGCAGAGAATCAGTGCCTTCGGATGCTGCCGGAATGCAGCCTCGAGGACATCCGCGTCGAATGTGAATGCGGGCGGAATCAGCGGGACATAGATCGGCTCTGCGCCGGAAAGAATCGTATCTGCGCCGTAATTCTCATAGAACGGCGAGAAGACGATCACCTTGTCGGCGGGATTGGTCACGCTCATCATCGCCGCCATCATGGCTTCGGTGCTGCCGCAGGTGACGACAATCTCGCCGTTCGGGTCGATTGCCCTGCCCGCGAAGTGTTCGTATTTTGCGGCGAGCGCCTCGCGGAAATTCTGCGCGCCCCATGTGATCGAATACTGGTGAAAATCCTCGCGCGTGACTTCTGCGAGCCGGTCGAGGATTGCTTTCGGCGGATCGAAATCCGGAAAGCCCTGCGAAAGATTGACCGCGCCGAACTGATTGGATATCCGCGTCATTCTGCGGATGACCGAATCGGTAAAACCGGCGGTTCTGGAGGAAAGTGTCGGCATATGGGTTCTCCTTTTTGTGCGGATCATCATGTATTCCCGTATCCGCAGACGGATTCCGGAATACACTGTAAGCATACAGATTTTGTATGTTTTGCAAGAATCGGATGCGTTTTTCTGTACAAAAAACGTGAGATTGCCATGCGAAAATTGCTTGCATTCGCAAATCAGTTGTGATATAATAGTATACAGATGTGAATTCTGTGTGAAAGGAGCAATACATGAAAATCTCGACAAAGGGCAGATACGCGCTGCGTATGCTGATCGAACTGGCAGTGCATCAGCAGGAGGGCTATGTTTCCCTCAAGGATATTTCCGAGCGGCAGAATATTTCCAAAAAGTATCTGGAACAGATCGTTCCGATGCTCAATAAAAGCGGCATCCTCCGGACAAACCGCGGCAACAAGGGCGGCTATATGCTCGCAAAGCCCGCAAGCGAATGTACGGTCGGAGAGGTGCTGCGCGCGACCGAAGGCAGCCTTGCGCCGGTCTCCTGCCTCGATTATGAGGAGAATGACTGCCCGCGCGCCGGTTTCTGCCCGACACTCTATATCTGGCAGGGGCTCGAAAAAGCCGTCAGCGATTATCTCAACAGCGTCACCGTGCAGGATATCATCGACCATGCCGCCGAGGCAGGCAACGATTACTGCATCTGACCCGTAAAATTATGAAGCAGCCTGTGCAGCTCTGCACGGGCTGTTTTTTGTGTATCTGCCAAGCCGCCGTATTCCGCAGCGGGAATACGGCGGCTTGTTTGATTCGGTTCAGGCTTCGGTATGCCCGCCGCCCTGCGGTTTCCCGTCACCCTGCGGACGGTGCGGATTATGTCCGCGGTGATTCGGATTGCGGCGGTTATTGTTGTTCGGTCTGCGGAAGCGGCGGTTCTGTTCGCCCTGCTTTTGCGGCGTCTGCTTCGGATGCTCGGCGGCGCGTTCGGGATGCTCCGCAAGCGCGCGGTGCTCGGTGAAATCCATGAGATCATCCGGCAGCGGTGCAGTGCGCGGAGCGGGCTTCGGCTGCGGTACGGACACCGCTTTCGGCTGACGGTTCTCACCGAATTCCGGATGCAGCACGGCTGCGGCATGCGCTGCCGGTTTCTCCTGCTGCACTTTTTCGGCAGCGGAGCGCACCTGTACCTGCGGCTTTTCCTCGGCAGGCTTCGGCTGCGGCTTCTGCCGCTGCGGACGCTCCGCCTTCGGCTTCTCAGGTTTTTCCTGTTTCTGCTGCGTTGCCTCCTTTTTCTGCGGTGCATCGGCTTTTTCCGGCTGATTGCGCTTGTCGCGCAGATCGTCCTTCGTCATGCGGCGGCTGGCATCCTGCAAGCGCTCGACCTTATCGCGGCTGACCGTGACCGGCACATCGGAATTCTCCGGCTTGACGCGCAGATTGCCCGTCACGAGATTTGCCTCCATGACATAGGCGCGGACCGGAACCGTTCCGGTGATTTCTGCCGGCAGAATGACCGTCGAGCCGACCTTCGGCGTCAGCTTGATGAGCTCCTCATAGACGGGGCTTTCATAGCGCAGGCAGCACATCAGTCTGCCGCAGGCGCCGGAAATCTTCGTCGGATTCAGCGCGAGTCCCTGCTCCTTTGCCATTTTGATCGAGATCGGCTGGAAGCTGTTGAGATAGCCCTTGCAGCAGAATTCTCTGCCGCAGATGCCGAGTCCGCCGAGCAGCTTTGCCTCGTCTCTGTCACCGATCTGACGCAGCTCAATGCGGACATGGAATGCCAGTGCGAGGTCCTTGACCAGCTCGCGGAAATCCACGCGCGATTCTGCGGTGAAATAGAAAATCAGCTTGTTGCTGTCAAAACCGCATTCGACATCCACGAGCCGCATCGGCAGCCCTCTTGCGTCGATGCGTTCCTGACAGATGCGCATAGCGTCTGCCATATAGGCACGGTTCTTTTCCAGGATTGCCATATCCTCCGCCGTCGCCAGCCGCAGAATCGGCTTGAGCGGAGCCGTGATGCTTTCATCCTGCACGGCATGGCGTCTTGCCGCGACCTCGCCGCATTCCGGACCTCTTGCGGTCTCGACGACAACATAGCTGCCCTCTGCGGGATTTAAGTCGCCCGGCGCAAAATAATACATTTTGCCGCCGCTTTTGAATTTCACTCCGATTACTTCAATCATTCTAACTAACCACCAAATCTTATTATTCAAGCCCTTTTGAGGGATTTATTCCGTATCATCTGCAAGCGGATACCGGATTGCATCTATCAGCGATCTGCCGTCAATGATCCGCACGATCAGTGCAATGATACCGATACCGGCTGCAATTCCTGTGAGACTGACAACCCATGCTCTGCCGCTGAATGATGCAAGCCATGTGACTGCATTCAGCAGAAGATGCAGCAGAATTGCAAGCAGCAGCCACCTTCTTTTGACACGGTATTCACGGATTTTCCGGAAAATCAGCAGGGAAAGCGCAAGATGTACGCCGAAATTTGTGACTGCGCAGCACGCGCCCAGCATGCCGGAAAACAGCGAGCCGTCTGCATAATAATGCAGCATTTTCAAGGTTTCCGCAGCCTTCTCAGGTGTCTGATCTGCAAGAAATGCCTGAACGCCGCTGCGGTTCAGCGTTTGTCCGAGCCGGATTGTCTGCAAGACGCTGAGCGCGCGGTTCAGGCATTCCGCGCCGGCATGTCCGATGCCGTAACAGACTGCGTCGCCGGGTTTTCGGATATCCGTGAGCGGACATTTCATCGCAAGCCAGCGTCCGGGTTCTTCAAAATATGCAACACATTCTGCTGCATAGACTGTTTTCAGTGCAAAGGATACACGCAGAAGCAGCACGGAAACCGTCAGATCGCACAGACGGACAGAAACAAACCGGACAATCGCTCCGACAATTACGGGATAGATGCGTGCGGCATTGTGCCGGAGCATCTGTATCAGCGCCACACACGGCAGCAGCAGATATACAGCCGCCGTGATGCCGTATCCGAGCATTGCCCCGTCTGAAAAGATCATATCCTGCATATGTTCCGTTGCGATTCCTTTCCCGTTGCGTTTACGCTTCGCAGAGCGCCGCACAGAGTGCCGTGACGGTCAGCGCCGCACCGACATTGCTTTCCAGATCGGCGAATGCTTCTGCAATCGCACCGTGCATCCGCATGGCACGCCGCGGAGACAGTCTGCCTGCCAGTGCCTCGGATGCGCTGCGGTCACAGCCCATGAGCCGGAATTCACCCTCCAGTGAATGCACCGCCGCATCCCGAATCTGCATATCAAACAGTTCGAGCGTCCTTCGCAGCAGGTCCTTGTCCGCTGCGGCAGCCGTCAGCAGCCGGAGCAGCTCATATTCATTGACCTGCGCGAGCGCCGCCGTCAGACCGGCAGCCGTTTCGGCAGCCTGCCGCTGCATCTCATCGCTGAGATAGCCGATGCATTTCCCGATATTGCCGCCGAAGCGCGATACCGCCGACTGAATCTCCTCGGCGGAATATGAAAGCCGCGTCAGCGCCGTGACGCATTCGCTCTCGGAAACCGGAAAGACCGCCTTTGCCGTCATACGGGAGAGCAGCGTCGGGAGCAGTGTGCCGATTGTCTCAACCGTGAAGACAAAGCATGCATGTGCAGGCGGCTCTTCAACCGATTTGAGCAGCGCGTTCTGCGCCTGAATGCTCATGCCGTCGGCATCGGTAAAGAGAAAAATCCGCATATCGCCGTTGTTCGGCAGAATCCCTGCCTCTCTCCGGACGGCACGGACCGTCTCCACGGAAAAGCCCATGCGCTTGCCGGAATGCTCCGCCGTCATGACATCGGGATGCGCATTTTCGCTGACCAGACGGCAGTTTTTGCAGCCGCCGCAGGGCGCATGTTCCGCATCCTCGCAGAGCACGAGCATCGAGAACCATTTTGCGAGCGTTTTTTTGCCGCAGCCGCGTTCGCCGTGCAGCAGCAGTGCATGCGGCAGATGATTCTGCCGGCGCATGAGCTGCAAATCGGCGCGGAGCTGCTCATTTCCGGCGATGACCGGCAGTTCGGGCGTGCTCACAGCTTTTCAAACCGCTCGATATTGGTGACAAAGACAGTCGCGCCGCCGACGGGAACCTCCAGCGGCATTGCGGGGAGCTCTCCGGTTGCCGGACCGTAGGTCGGTGCCGAGGGAACAAACTGCTTTCTGTGGTGACATTTCTGCTGTACAATATTGATTACGGTATCCACTTCGGATTCCTCCACGCAGATCAGAAATGTCGTGTTGCCTGAGCTGAGAAAGCTGCCGGAAGAGGCGAGCTTCGTTGCGCGGAAGCCGTTTTTGCCGAGCGCTTTGGATACTGCTGCGCTGTCGTCGCCGTTTACAATCGCAAAGATCAGTTTCATCTATGTATCAACCTCAATTCTGCTATCGCATTGTCGCATTTGCGGGCGCCTGCGCGCTCTGCACAGGCTAACCCATAATCAGTATACCACAAAAATGCGAATTATGCAAGGGATATCATAAAAAACACGCCGCAGACAGGTCAGAACGCCGTCAGCTCCCTGCCGCGAATCCATTTGAGCGCTGCCGCGATGCCGTGCAGTTCTGCCGGAAGTGCATCGCTCTGCACGGCATAGAGCGCATCCAGCCGCAGAATCGCGGTATTCAGTTCGGTCAGCGGCTGATTCGGCACGAACAGATGCAGCAGAACGCTCTGCCTGTGCCATTCTTCTGTCAGTGCTTCGATTGCCGCCGCCGGATCGTCCGCTGTGAGGACGGCTTCGGTCTGTGCAATCAGCAGGGTGCAGCTTTTCCGGACCGCTGCCGCAGAAAAGCATGACAGCAGCACAATCGCGCAGAGCAGCCCTGCCGCGATCCATACACGCAGATTTTTCATATAGAATCCTCCTTCCGGATGAGCGTACAGATGCCGCTGCGGTCCGCCGTCAGCAGAAAGACCTGTTCCGGCGTCAGATGCTTCCGTTTCAGCTCATGCAGCAAAGTCTGCTCGGAGCTGCCGAGCGCTTTGAGTCCCTCTTCACTGATGCTCCCGTCGGCGATGAGCACCTCCGGCGGGTCGCTCTGCGCCGGATGCAGATGCAGGTCATCGGGCGTGAGCGGCTTTGCATTTGCCTTCTGGCAGACAGAGACCGTCCCGTTTGTCTCGACGACGGCAAACTGCACATCGCGCAGATCAAATACGCCGTTGCTGCGCAGGGCGGTCATGAGATCGTCGAGCGTGAAGCGCAGTTCGGTCATCATGCGCCGGTCGATTTTTCCGCCGCGGATAATCACCTGCGGACCGCCCGCAAGCAGATGCCGGATGCGTCTGCTTCTGAGCCCGAGCCGCGCGAGCAGCACCTCAAAGCAGATGAGCAGCAGCATCGGTGTGATGCCCATGAGCAGCGGTAAATTCTGATCCTCGAGCGGAAGCGTCGCAATATTGGAAATCAGAATCGTAATCACGAGCTCGGCAGGCTGCAATTCGCCGATCTGGCGCTTGCCCATGAGCCGTACACCGAATACGACAATCGGATATAAGATCAATACACGCAGAAAACTGACAAACATATTTCATCCCTTTCTTCCTGTGCGATGTCCTATAATGCCTCTGCGTCCTCGTAGGAGAGCTGCGGATGCAGCGCAAGATTGATGCTGAGGGCGAGCAGCCGCGCCGCGTGATGCAGCAGCCGGTCGATATCGCGCGGCGTGACCATGAGATTCGGCAGCGCCTGCGGCGGCTCTGCACCTGCCTGCCGCACAACCGTATGCAGATCGACAACCGTCGGGATGCCGACCGCAATCACCGGCACGCCGAGCGTTTTGGCACTGAGCTCGGCGCGGCTGTTCTTCACGCCGCTTCCGGGGGAGATGCCTGCATCCGAAATCTGGACGGTTGAGCCGAGCCGGTGCAGATCGGAGCAGGCGAGCGCATCCACGGCGAGGATGCACTGCGGCTTAATGCGGTCGCGCAGTGCGGCAATCAGCTCCGCAGTTTCGATGCCGGTCTGCCCGAGGACGCCGTTTGCAAGGACGCTGACCGGACGCAGGGAACGCAGAAAATCCGTATCCGGATCGTTTTCGGCAAGCTCCTGCCGCAGATGCCGCGTAGCGAGAATGCGCCCTGCCGTCATCGGACCGAGTGCATCCGGTGTGATATCGGCATTGCCGAGCCCTGCAACGAGCGCAGCGCCTTCGGGGATGAAGCGGCGCAGCTCCTCTGCAAGCTCCGTGATCTGCTGCTTCATCTGCGGCGATGCATGATGCAGATGCATGGCTTCGAGCGTCAGATAGCGCCCCTTCGGTCTGCCGATTGCGGCGCCGTGCTCGTCGGAATCAATTTCAATCTCCGTGATGCGGAATGCCGTTCCGCGGCGGCGCAGCAGAATGCCCTCCTGCGAAGGGGAGCCGGCGGCACGTTCGAGCGCCAGATCGGTTCTGACCTGCATTATTCTCACCTCATTCTATTGACAAGCAGTTTTTCTTCTGTTATAATGATGTACAATACGGCGCGGATTATGCGCGACCACGAAAGGAGTTTTTGACGATGAAGAAAATGATGAACCTGATGTGCGCAGCCTGCCTTGCATTTACCGGCTCGGCTGCGGCGATGCCCGCACCTGTTGCAGTATACGCTGAGGAAGAGCTGCCCAAGAGCGGCACGCTGAAAGGCGGTCAGACATGGAAGCTCGACGATGACGGCACGCTGACGGTCTCCGGTACGGGAGAAATGACAGAGACGTATTCTGACTATCCGTGGGTACAGCAGAAGGAAACCGTCCAAAAAGTCGTCATTGAAAAGGGTATTACGGTTATCGGCAACGGTGCATTCAACGGCATGTCGAAGCTGACTTCGGTTTCTCTGCCCGAGGGTGTGGAGACAATCGGCAGCAGTGCATTTGAAAGCTGCTCGCATCTCTCGGAGATCACCATTCCGGAATCTGTGAAAAAAATTGGGGACAGTGCGTTCAACTTCTGCGATGCGCTGAAAACGATTTCCTTCTCAAAGAATGTCACGAGCATCGGCAGAGGTGCAATCGGCTATTGCGGCGGTCTGGAATCGGTCACGGTTGATGCGGATAATCCGTATTATTGTGCTGCGGACGGCGTGCTGTTCACGAAGGATAAGAGCGAATTGCTCAAATATCCGGCTTCAAAGACCGAAACCTCGTATGTGATTCCGGACGGAGTCAAGACAATCGGTTACGTTGCATTTCGGGATGCCGTGAATCTGGCTGAGATCACGTTCCCTGAGAGCGTTGAGGTGTTTGATTCCTTTTGCATGAATGGCACAAAGTGGCTGAGCAACAAACAGGCAGAAAACCCGTTTGTTGTTGTGAACGGTACACTGGTTAATGCTTCAAAATGCACGGGCGATATTACGGTTCCGGCAAATGTGACAAGGATCGGCGACAGAGCCTTCTATGACTCGGGCATTACAAGTGTTGTACTGCCGGAGACAGTTACCGAGATTCTGAAAAACGGACTGCACACCGGTAATAAACTAAAGTCTGTTACAGTGATGAATCCGGACTGCAAATACCCGTCCTATACATCCTTCCCGAAGGATGCGAAGCTCATCGGTCTGAGCGGCTCTACGACAGAGAAATTTGCGACGGAGAAGAATATCACGTTTGAGGCAATCGGTTCTGCGCCGGTGCAGACGAGCTCCGAGACCACCGCAGTCACCACCACAACAACGGCAACAACCTCCGCAAAGACCACAACCACTGCAACAACGACCGCTGTAACCACCACTGCCCCCGTAACTGTAAGCAGTACGACAACCACAGCCAAGACGACAACAGTGACCTCTGCAACAGAAACGACCGTCACGACCACGGTCACACAGAATCCGGCGAAGGATAATCTCCTCGGCGATTTTGACGGCGACGGCGAGATCAGCATCGAGGATGCGCAGAAGGTGCTCAATGTCTATGCGGAAGCGCTTGCAGGCAATGAACCGCAGCTGACCGATGCACAGAAAAAAGCCGCAGACGTTGACGGCAACGGTGTGATTGATGTCACCGACGCACAGTATATCCTGATCTATTATGTCGAAAATTCCGTTTCTGCCAATCCGACAAGCTGGGAGAAGATCATCGGCAAGAAAAACTGAGCTGATATCATAAAAGACGAAAGGGGTATCTGACAATGAAAAAGCTGACAAACATTCTTTGCGCAGCCTGCCTTGCCGTGACCGGCGCGCTGACCGCAATGTCTGCGCCGCTGACGGCTTCCGCGGCAGCGATGCCGTATCCGACGAAGGGCAAAGCGGGCGAAAACATCACATGGCAGTATGATGTCGGAACGCATACGCTGACTTATTCCGGCACCGGCGATATGTATGGTTCGGTCTGTCTGGATGTCGGCGAAGATTTATATGAGATGACTGACAGCAGCCAATGGTTCTGCCCGAAAAAGATTGTGATAGAAGAGGGTATCACAAGCATCGGCGGCGGTGCATGCAGCCCGCCTTATTACCGTTCTGCCGATCCCGAACTTGTTGTAGAGTTTCCGAAATCGGTGACAAAGATCGGTGCCGGCGCATTCAGCGGAGCCGCAGTGTATAGTCTTGTCATTCCGGAGACTGTCAGGGAAATTGACGAAAAGGCATTTAGCGGCTGTACCAATCTGCGGAGCATTACAATCGAAAATCCGGACTGTGAGATTGCGCAGAGCAGCGATACGATCTGCAACACTTTCATAGAAACGACAAAAGGCGGCAGCTATCAGTATTACGGCGTGATTTTCGGCGCAGCAGGCTCGACTGCCGAGGCATACGCAAAAAAGTTTAACCGGCAGTTTGCGGTCACGGGCGCGGAAGTCGAACTTGCCCCGCTGAAACCGACTGCCCGCGGCGACTATAACGGCGATGATATGATCAGCATTGAGGATGCACAGAATGTGCTGCTCGCCTATGCGGAAACGCTCGCGGGCAATGCACCGAAGCTGAACGCGCTGCAAAAGGATACCTGCGATGTCAACAAAGACGGTTCCGTCGATATCAGCGATGCGCAGTTTATTCTGATCTACTATACGGAATTCAACCTGATGAATCCCGATATGCCGCCGACAGATTGCATCTCGTGGGAGAATGACTGGGATACAATCATCAGCGGAAAGTCGCTGCGCGATGAATGAAACCGGAAACTGTGCATGATGCTGAAAAAATCTGCGTGAGAAGCGCAAAATTCCGCATTTTGCCATATTGCATTTTATCTGCGAAACTGGTATAATAATATTTGGTTTGGCAGCATGTAACAAGTAAGCGGTCCCCACCCGCACAGGCAGAATGATCCCGCCATAATCATTCTGTGATGACTGTATATGCTGCTTTCCGGAAGATTTCTGAACATCTGCATATTTGCAGACAAGAAAAGGAGTACCAATTATGGCAGCAGCAAAAAACACCGCGCCGAAGAAGCGCCCGACACCTGAAAAGAGAGATAAGACCAGCAAGATCCGTGCAGCACGCAACAAGGCTACCAAGTCTGCGCTGAAGACTGCACTCAAGAAGGCATATGTCGGCGGCAAGGACCGCGAGACCGTGATCCGCTATGCGATCAAGCGCGTCGATCAGGCATGTGCAAAGGGCATTCTGCACAAGAACAACGCTGCAAGAAAGAAGTCTCAGCTCATGAGACTCCTCAACAAGGCAGTATAATCTTATCTGATCTTTCAAGGAAACGATCCGCCGTTCTCATTGCGAGAGCGGCGGATTTTTTCTGATGAGAAACTAAAATATGAAATGCGGAACCGCAGTGCGCCGGCGGACTGCAAAGGAGAATCAGACAGAAAAAAACCGGACTCTCTGCAAGTCCGGTTTTTGTGTTCAAATCAGTTGATATAGGATTCGATAAATTCAACTGCGTCGCCGACGGTGCTGATCTTATCGACTGCGTCATCCTGAACGGCGATATCGAATTCTTCGGAGATCGTTCGCATCAGCAGTGCGATGTCGAGCGAATCCGCCTGAAGATCATCAACGAAGTCTGCTTCCATTGTGATCTCGTCCTCATCCACGTCAAGCTGATCGAGGATGATTTCCTTGAGCTTCTCAAATACCATGTAATCTGCTCCTCTCTGTATGTGATTTTAACTGTGCACACATGCAGCTGGTTCTGCCGGTCACATCGTATATAGTATATCCGTTTGCAATGAAAACGTCAATATCTTTTCCGGAAAATCATCGTAAAACTTACAGGATAAAAGCGACATTGTTTTTGACAGTTTGCACAATCAGCAAACAGAATTCTCGTGTTTGCTGATATTTTGCTGATGCAGGCTGATGCTGCATTCTGCATGCCGCAGCATGTCGCGCCACTGCGCCTGCGAACAGGACCGTGCTTCGGTGACGCCGGAACGGATCGCGTATTCGCGCAGGAACAGCAGATCGGCGCCGCAGCGGATTGCAGTCTCATAAACCGCTGCCGAGAGCATTTCCGTCAGGCGGTCAGCGGCAGCATCGGTCAGCGGCGGATCGGAGTCGATTGTGCCGGAGAGTGCGATTTGGAGCGTATCTGCCATGGTGACTTCGATGCGCACCGGTGCGGATTGCAGCCGGTAGGTGATGCCCTCTGCGGCAAATGCAAAGGATTGCCAGCGCCGTCCGAGCAGTGCAAGCCCGCGGCAGGCATCCTCCGTGAGTACCGCGCAGCACTGATCGGCAGAACAGAGCGTCAGGGTCAGACCGTCATCCAGCGCCGTGCAGAGTGCGGTGATGCCGGAGCCGCCCCGCACATCTGCGAGAACGGCATCGGCGGTGCGGCTGGGGAGCAACCCTGTTTCCGCAGCGGACTGTATCTGCTCCGGTTCCGGCAGACTGCCCGCTGCAAGCTGCCCGCAGGCATCCGACGGAACAGACAGCACCGTGCAGGTCGGGGCGAGCATCTGCGCCTGAAAATAGGTTTCCAGTACACTGACAGGATTTCCTGAGACCGCAAGCATGGAGAGATGACCCGTTGAAATCTCCGCGCCGGATGCATTTTTGAGCGCCTCGGGCATTTGCAGCAGCGATTCTGCCTGTGCCGGTATGATTTCACTTTCCTGCGAGGTGTGCGCGGCGAATTTCACCGGCTGCTCCGGATCGACAGCGAGAATATCAAGCAGCAGGCGCGTCCGGATATCGGTACAGCCGGTCAGCAGCATCATACAGATTATGAGCGGCAGCAAGGTTTTCATGCGGTTTCCCTCCGTTTCGTCAGGCAGTGACAGAGAATGATGCCCCACGGGAGCACAATGCCGAAGAAAGCGTTGACAATTCCGTTGACCGCTTTTGCCTGCGGAAGCATCCGGAGCAGCGCGAGAAACAAAAAGTACGGCAGAAATGCAGCCGCGAGCATCCGGCGCTGTGCTTGCAGATGCGGCTTGGCGGTTTGCAGGCAGAAGGTGATGCAGAGCGCACCGCAGGCGCAGGCGAGCAGCAGCCAGAAGCCGTCCGTCCGGACCGCATCCGAGAGCGGCGTGCGGGCAAGCAGCAGAAAAAACGGATTCCCCTGAAAATGCAGCAGGCGACCGTTCTGCATCGTCCCGAACAGCACGAGTGCAGGCAGAAACAGCAGCCGGAATCCCGCCCAGACAGCCGTACTGCGCTTTGCATCCTGCGCTGTCTGCTGCTGCATGAGCAGCGGAAGAAACGGCAGCTCACAAGCATCCGCCCATTCACGCAGCGGACTGACCGGCGGCGCAGGGGTATGCAGAAGGATGCGCTGTGCCGTCCCGATGCCGCTGACCGGCAGCAGCAGAAATCCGCTGACCGCCAGAAACAGCAGCAGTGACGCCGTCCGCGCGGATGCACGGTCATGCAGCGGAACCGTATACAGCAGCATCAGGAGCAGCAGCGGCAGGAGCGTCTTTTGATACTGCAAATGCAGCTGTATACTGAGCCGCCCGAAGCAGTGCGTCAGATATGCCGCTTCCCATGCTGCGCAGAGCCGGAAACAGAAGCGCATCCGCGGCGGGATTTGCAGCCGGTGCCGGAAGCGGAGCAGCGGCAGAATCAGTGCCGCCTGTACGCCTGCGGTCAGGAGCATCTGCTTTGCGTATGCCATGGAAAAAGGCGTATCACCGCAGAAAAAAACGCACATCCGCAGCAGAATCAATATCGCGGCTGCCTGCACGGCGCTCCGTTTTCCCTGAAACTGCATCGCTCCGCCTCCTTCCTCTTCAACGGATAGGATTGCCGGAATTGCAGAAAATATACTTTACGGTATGCTGACGCAGCGCGTACCTTCCGCTGCATTCGCCTGTTTCCCTTTTTATGTATAATGCTGATTTTCGGCTTCATGGCTTGCAAAATTGCTTCTTGTATGCTATGATAATAAAATCAGCAAATGATATGCTGATTACATGAATCGAGAGGGGAAATTCAAATGAAAACAGGAAAAGGCGCGGCGATGCTGTGCGCAGCCTGTCTCATCGGGACAGGAGCGGCATTGCCTGCACCGTCTTCGGTATGCGCTGCCGAAGAAACGCAGCCCGTATACGAAGGGCTCAAATATGCTGTGACGGACGGCGCTGTGACGATCACGGGCTATACCGCCGATCTGCCGGAGGAGGTTGCTGTTCCGGCGGAGATTGACGGGCTGCCGGTCACGAAGATCGCGGAGGGCGCATTCCGCTACAATGCGAATGCGGTCAGCATCACACTGCCCGACAGTGTGAAAGAGATCGGCGCGGAATCGTTCAAATCCTGCTTCAAGCTGAAAAGCGTGAAGCTCTCTGCGGCGATTACGGCGATTCCGGATAATGCGTTCCTTGAGAGCCGCAAGCTCGCGGAGCTGAACATTCCGGAACAGGTCAAAAGCATCGGGGAGAAGGCATTTGCAAAGTGTCTGGCGCTCGAGGAGCTGAATCTGCCGGAGACACTCGAAACCGTCGGCGAGGATGCATTTCTCGATACGCCGTGGATTGCGGCAAAGCGTGCGGAGAATCCGTTTCTGATTATCAATCATGTGCTGATTGACGGCAATGCCTGCCGCGGCGATATCATCATTCCGGAAGATGTGACAACAATCGGACCGAGTGCCTTCGCGTATAATTATTACATTACAAGCGTGCTCGTGCCGGAGAATGTGCAGGAGATTGCACAGTACGGCTTCTTCGACTGCACAAGTCTTGAATGCATTACGCTGCTGAATCCGGACTGCGTAATCTGCGATATGGACGCGACAATCTCCAATAACTATGCGCGGCATCAGGCATATTATCTGGGGACGATCCGCGGCTGGGAGAATTCCACCTTGCAGACGTATACAGCGGCGCGCAATTATCCGTTTGAGGTGATTCAGAAGGTCACGGGCGACGTCGATCTGAACGGTAAGGTCACTGCCGGCGATGCACAGAGCGTGCTCAATATCACGGCGGAGCGGATTGCTTACAATTCCGTGAAGCTCCGTGCATTGCAGGAACAGGCTGCCGATGTCAACGGCGACGGCGAAATCAATGCAGCCGATGCACAGCGCATCCTGACCTACTACGTGCAGAATACCATTGCAGGCATTCCGACCGACTGGAATGCGCTCTGAACATGAGACATTTTGCCCCTGCGTGTTACAACATGCGCAGGGGCATTACTATATTGTATTGATTGCTGAGATTGGCTGTGCCGGCAGCCGGTTTGTATGTGCAGAACGCCGAAATTTTCCAAAATCCGAAAAATCGGTGTAACTACTGAAACGGCAGGCTATTTCTTGTTCAATAGGCAGATTTTTCGTCTGAATACTTGACTTTCGCCGCTTCTGCTGCTATGATGAAACAGAAGAGCAAACGCCCGCTTGCCCGAATTTACTGAGAAAGGATGAGAATGATGAAAAAGATGAAGTATGTATGCATGACAGCTGCACTCCTGACCGCATGCTCCTGTACGGCAGCGCTGCCCGTGCAGGCGGCATCCGACGAGGAGACACCCCGCATCTCGGGCGGCGCGATTCTGAATCATGAACCGTATATCAAGGTATATACGGTCGGCGAGGAGCCCGATCTGACCGGCGCTGTCGTATCCGGCTACGGTACGGTCTCGAAGGGTATGGAGCAATATGTATACTGGGATATCTTTCAGGCACCGATCAGCAGCCAGAAGCTGGATTATTCAGAGGTCGATATTACAAAGCCCGGCAAATATCCGGTCTATCTTGTGGTTGAAGGGCTGTATGACGGCGCAGAACCGCTCCGCTACAAGCTGCTCGAGCTCGAATACGTTGACGGGGAAACGGACTACACAAACCTCGGTATTTCGGCGGACAGACTGTATTTTGAAGTCGGTGAGCCGCTGAATCTGGACGCAGTGAAGCTGACGACGACCGGCAGAAAGGACGGACAAACATGGTCTGTCCACGGGGAATCGCTCGGCAGTCATCCGGAATTTGTGGATGCTTCGGCATTTGACGGCAGCAAAGCGGGCGACTATGAGATTACAGTCACTGCCGGCGGCATGACGGAAACGATCACTGCTTGCGTTATGGAGATGATCGAGCGGGAAAAGGGTGACTGGAACCATGATAATATGGTCACGGTGATTGATGCACAGTCTGTCCTGAATGTTTATGTGCAGACGCTGGCAGACAATGCGCCGAAGCTGAATGCGCAGCAGCAGCATGCCGCCGATGTCAATGAGGACGGCTCTGTTGACGCCGTCGATGCACAGCTCATCCTGAACTACTATGTGCAGAATAACATCGCAGGTATTCCGACCGAGTGGGAAGACCTGATCAAACATGAGAAATGATGAATCATACTGCAAAGCCGTGAGCCCTGCGCTTGCGGCTTTTGCTTTCTGCGGATTCAGGGGTCGGGTTTGATCTCGGAAATGCGGAAATTCCGCTGTGAGAGACGGCGGAAGCCGATGCGTGCGGCGATATCCGCAAGCCGCTTCGGCAACAGCGGCGCGACCGGCGCCGAGACCGGATAGCCGAAGATTTCCGTGCTGCAAATATGCATCAGCAGTGCCGTACCGGCAAGCGCGATGCCGGGGAGACCTGCCGCCGCAGCCGCGAGGATAAACGCGGGACGCAGCACTGTCAGTGCGGCATGGTGCTCCGGAATGATGAAGCCTGCCGTTGCCGAGAGTGCCGCCGCAGTCAGCACAGGCGTACTGATCAGCCCCGACTGCACTGCCGCATCTCCGATCAGCAGACCGCCGATCATGCCGACCGCGCCGCCGACTGCTTTCGGGAGCCGCAGCCCCGCCTCGCGCACAATCTCGAACAGCAGCAGGACGCCGAGCATCTCCGCGGCAAGCGAAAACGGCACATTCTGCTCCGAATCCGCAAGCAGACGCAGCAGCGTTTCATGCAGCAGCTCGGGATGATGCAGCGCCGCGGCGAGATAGAATGCAGGCAGCAGCAGCGCGGTCAGTGCGGCGGCATATTTGATCCAGCGCAGCAGTGTCGCATAGAGCGGCGGATAGTTATAATCATCGAGCGTCTGGAAGGTTTCGCAGAAAAGCTGCGGCAGCAGCAGTGCAAAGGGCGTTCCGTCGATCAGAATGCCGACCCTGCCCTCAAGCAGTTTCGCGCAGCAGATATCGGGACGCTCTGTGATACCGGTGCTGTGCACGAGCTGCATATCGCTGCCCTCGAGAAACGGACGCACATATCCGACGGAAAATATGCTCTCGAGCGGCAGTGCTTGCAGCGTTTGCCGGACACTTTGCAGCAGATTCTCCGGCACGCGGTCGCGTAGATAGACCATGCAGAGCTCGGTCTGCGAGAGCGTGCCTGCGGTATGCATTTCAAAGCACAGCAGCGGTGATTTCAGCCGTCTGCGCAGCAGTGCCATATTCGTGCGGACGGGCTCCGTGAAGCCTTCTCTTGCGCCGTAGAGATTCAGCTCGCCGGAGGGCTCCGAGATGCTGCGCGACGCAAAGCCCTGCATGCCGTATGCAAGACCGAATGCGGCACCGTCTGCGAGCAGAATCACAAATCCCGCATGCAGCAGCCGGAGCAACTCTGCGGTTTCGCATACGGCTGTGCAGTCTGCGGAAGGGAGCTGCGTTTTTTGCAGATGCCGCAGCAGTGCATCGCCGCTGCCGAAGCTGCCCGCCAAGGCGCTGAGCGGTGCCGCGAGCCGTTCCGTGAAGCCTTCGCTGCTGCACATGCCCTCGCAGGAGAGCAGGGCACAGGCAATGCCGCAGACTGTGATCCGGCTGACGATCCGGTCCGCCGAGCCGCCCGTCAGGTGCGTGAGTATATTGAGATTGGTTTCCAGTGTATCGGTTAGCTGCATATTCTCATCTCCGCCGGATAGGATTTGCATTTTCTGTTTGATTATTCCGCTGCCCGAAGATGTTTATTCGCTGCAATCATTTATAATATAGTATTCGCGGATTTTTTCTCTGCGGCGCAAAATTAAGAAAAATAATCGTTGCTTTTTTTTTCTGAGTGTGTTATAATAAAGAATACATGGGTTGAAACGGCAAAATCCGACAAATTCAGCCCCTCAGCACAGGAAAGGAACTTCGGAATGATGAAGCGAACGGATAAAGCGGCGGCAGCGCTGCTCACATTCGGCGTGATGCTCTGCCTTGCGGCATGCAGCGGCAAAACGGAGAATCAGCCCATTGAAAGCATCGAACCGGCTGTGACGGATTCCACGGCGCCCGTCACGCTGGACACGGAGACAACCGCCCTCTCGACGACAACGGAGCCTGCCGCCCCGCCTGATATTTCTGTCAATATGCTTGCCGTCGGCGACAATCTCGTCCAGACCTATGTCTATAAGGCGGCACAGGCGAAGGCGACGAACGGCGAGGAGTATAACTTCATGCCGCTTTATGAGAATGTCGCGCCGATTGTACAGGCAGCGGATGTCGCCGTTATCAATCAGGAAACGATCATCTGCGGCGACGGATTTGAAATCTCCGGCTCGAATCTCAATTTCTGCTCGCCGCCGGTGCTTGCGGATACCATGATCGACGTCGGCTTCGATATCTTCACGATTGCAAATAACCATATGCTCGACCGCGGCATCGAAGGTCTGGAAGCCTCGATCAATTTCTGGGACGATATGATGCGCAAAAGACCGGTGCTTGCGCTCGGCGCATACCGCGGTCCGAACGATCAGGAGACGATCCGCGTGCAGGATATCAAGGGCATGCGCATTGCCTATCTCTCCTATGCGGAAATGCTCAACGGCTATTATATTCCGGCTTATTCCGAGATTTGCGTCGGCATGACGAAGGAAGAGGACCTGATCGAGCGCCAGATCAAGCGCGCGAAGGAGGTTGCGGATGCAGTTGTTGTTGCAACGCACTGGGGCGATGAGGATACGCATGTGGTGCGTGCCGATGTCCGCGAGCTGGCACAGAAGATCATCAACTGGGGTGCGGACGTCATCATCGGTACGCATTCCCATACCGCAGAGACAATGGAATATCTGACGCGCGAGGACGGTACGCAGGGCTTCGTGTTCTATTCGCTCGGCAATTTCATCTCTGCACAGACCGATAACTTTAATGTCGTCGGCGAAATGGCGAACTTCAATATTGTCAAGAACGGCGAGACGGGCGCTGTGACGGTCGAGGATATCGGCGTGATGCCGGTCATCACGCACTACGAGGATTCCTTCTCAAACCTGCGCCTGTATCCCTATAATCTGTATACGCCGGAGCTTGCGGATTCCCATGCGCTGCCCTATACGCATGCGCCGCGTGAAACGGCAAAGGATTTCGGCATGGATGTCATCAATGCGATTGTCGATGCGAATATCCCGAAGGAATATCAGTGGCTCGAATGATATTCTGCATATCATAAAACAAAGCAAAATCCCGTGAGATTTGATTCCTACTGATGAGGTAGGATAATCGCGGGATTTTGTTGTCGGATTGCATAATTTTAACATGCGGGATTTATCAATAATCACAAAAACGGTACCGAAGTCTTGACTTTGTGACAGTGGTTTATTATAATGGTAGTAAGCCGTATTGTCTGGATACGTATACCCTTTTGAGGGAGCCTCTGACGCTTTAGTACGGAAGCGGAAGGACACCTGCAATCGGGCATGCGTAAACCGGTACGGAACAGACGGACGTTCGCGGCGGTGTGCAGCTCCGGAAACGCTGAATCCGGTGAAGGGGCGCAAAACTGCTTCGTTTCGTCCGAGGTATATGAAAAGAAATGTATCAGCGCGTTTCTTGGAGTATATACATTATCATGAAAGAAGGAGGAAAGGAATGAAGGCGCAGAAAGCGGCGGCTGCCGTAATGGCTGCGGGCTTCATGGCGTACTCAGCTCTGGGAACGGCGCCCTTTCAGGTGCTTGCCGCGGAGAAAGAGCCTGTTGCTGCACTTGTCCTTGACCGGACGGCGGCTGACACGGACGGGCATTTCGAGGCGACACTCTCACTGGATCAACTGCCGGAAACCGGATTGTGCGCACTGGAGTTTGCAATCGCATACGACACTGCTGCTCTCGGGATTACCGATGTGAAGCTGCTGTATGACACCGGAGCACAGAAAGCGGAAGTACGTGCGAACCCGAAGCTCGCCGGGACTGTCTTTCAGTTTGAAGTCAGAAACGGACTGCTGTGGATTCGCTGGGCAACGGCTCTGGACGCAGAATACTGGCTGAGAACGGAACAGGCTTTCTTCAAGGTCGAAGGCAGGCTCAAGGATGAAATGCCGAAGGGCTCTCCGACGGAGTTGAAGCTCGTTTCAGCAGCGGGGGATGCCGCGGATGCGGTAATAGCTGCTGGCTATTTGGATGCGGACGGAACAACCCACTCCTGTGAAACCGTCGTGCGGAACGGCATCGTCTGGAAACCGATTGATGAAACCGGCGCAACAATGTACGGCGACATTGATCTGGACGGCAGACGCACGGTTGCGGACGCAGTGTTGATGCATCGGGCAATCGCAGAAGAGCTGGCTCTCAGCGCCGCAGCATACGCAAACGCAGATTGTGAGACTGACGGAATGCTGACAATGAGTGATGTATCGCTGATGCTTCGGATCATGGAACATGACCGCGAAGACGACACTCAGGAGGCACGTTAAGAGCTCACCCACGGGGAATCAACAGACGCACGGGTAAGCTGAATGATTCCATGCTCCGTGATATGCGGCCGCAAGGCGCGTATCTACTGCAACATTTCGTGGTCGGCAATGAGCCGCACGCTCCGCCGGGAGCATGCCGACGGAGAATCGCCGAAGACAAACCCAACAAAACCAAATAAACAAATGCGTTTGAACCGGGAAGGCGGCTTTCACGGTATCAGACCAGAAAGGATTAAGTTGTCATGAAGAAATTCATCTCTGCTCTTTCGTCGCTCGTACTCGCAGCGACGGCTATGGGCGGCGCTCTGGCTTTCAGTGCAGACGCTGCAACAAACGGTAAGGTCGATGATACGATTATTTCGTTCAGATCCAATGGTAAAAATGAGGTCACTGTCGAAAAGGGCGGCACAACCGTTCCTGTTTCGATTTACATTCCGCAGTCCAGCGGCTTCCACAGCCTCGCTCTGAAGATGGCGATTAACGGCGACGAGACCCTCGGTAAGGGTACCGTTAAGGACCAGGGCGGCAAGGAGTACGCAAACTATAAGTATGCATTCAGCAACTACGGCATCACCGCGAAGAATTCTTCCTGGGCAGACAAGAAGACCAAGATCTGCCTCGATTCCGGTGCTTACGGTTACGAAGAGGCTGAGGGTGACACCAGCGGCGCAGGTTACTACAACAACGGCCAGGTCTGCACCTTCACGCCGGATGCATTCAACATCTCCTATCAGGCTGCTCACGCAATCAACTTCCAGGCAGCTGATGAGAATCCGCGCGGAAACGGCCCTCACAACATCGACTCTTACGATGCATGGGTTGCAGCAGGCAAGCCGGATGATCTGACTGACTACACCACCGTTGAGACATGGACCAAGGATGAGAAGTGGGCATATGACACCGCTTTCCTGTCCTTCGATCTGGACCTTCCGGCTGATCTGCCGGCAGGCACCTATACGCTCGATGTTTACACCAAGCAGTTCTATAACTGCGCACCGGCTTCCCTCTTCGAGAAGCAGACTGACGGTTCCTACAAGGAAATCGACGACTCCAAGAAGACCTCCGCAAAGTCCAAGGTCTCCGGTGTCGAGGGCGGCAAGACCGTCGAGAAGACCTTCAAGACCGAGCCACTGGTTATCACCGTCGGCACGCCGAGCGATACGAAGCCGTCTACTTCTGAGACCACCGCTACCTCCGACACGAAGCCGTCTTCTTCCTCTGAGTCGAAGACCACTGCTTCTTCCACCGAGGGCAGCAAGGTTGATATCAAGAACACCATCATCTACAACCTCGTTCCGGCTGACAAGGATTGCACTAAGGTTGCTGATGATATGACCGGCAACAACACCATGACCGCTGAGCCGGGCGAAGAGCTCAAGATCAACTGGACCGTTAAGAACGACCAGGGTACCGCAGGTCTCCAGATGACCTTCGACTTCTCCGGCGTTACCTACTCCAAGGCAAAGAAGGGCTCCGCTTACTCCGGTACGCCGCAGTTCAATGCCAAGGAAGCAGCGACCACCGGCGAAATCAACTACGCAATGGCTGACAAGGACGGTCAGACTGCTGAAGACGATGCAGTCATCTACACCTTCACGATTAAGGCTCCGGAATCCGGTTCTGCAACGATCGGCCCGAAGACCGGCGATAACGTCAACAACAAGGTTGTTCCGACTGAGGACGGCAAGAAGCACGAGTTCCTGTTCCACGGTCTGACGATCAATGTTGACAAGCCGACCTCTTCTGAGACCACCGCTTCTTCCGATACGAAGCCGACCTCTTCTGAGACCACTGCTTCTTCCGATACGAAGCCGACCTCTTCTGAGACCACCGCTTCTTCTTCTGATTCCAAGTCTGAGACCAAGACCGGTACTGTTCTGCCTGGTGACGTGAACTGCAACGGTCAGGTTCAGATCAACGACGTCGTTCTCCTCAACAGATACCTCGCAAAGACCGCTGAGGTTTCCGAGCAGGGTCTGAAGAACGCTGAGTGCGACGGCGACGGCAAGATCGGTCAGGGCGACTCCAGCGCAATCAAGGAGTACCTGGCAAAGCTGATTGACGTTCTTCCGAAGAAGTAATCAGAAAGCTGCCCAGAGGGCAGAAAACAGAATTTAGTTGACGGTTTTATGTGCGCGGAGTGAATTCTCTGCGCACATAATCCAGAAAGGGATAAAGATGAAGAGACTTATTTCGGCTCTGTCTTCCTTGTGCCTTGCTGCAACGTCACTGCTGGGAGCTTTTCCGGGGATTACTGCATCTGCGGCGACAGTGAAAGCTGACGCACCTGCAAATACGATCGTCTATGACCTTGTCCCGCAGGGTAAGGACTATACGCCGGCTGCTGTCGATTCCAAAGACAACAACCTCGTAAAGGTTACCCCGGGTGAAGAGCTGGCGATCAACTGGACGGTCAAAAACGACCAGGGTACCGCAGGTCTCCAGATGACGTTCGACTTTTCCGGTGTTGAATATGTCAAGGCAAAGAAGGGCTCTGCTTATGCAGGTACGCCGCAGTTCAATGCCAAGGCAGCTGCGACCACCGGTGAAGTAAACTATGCAATGGCAGACAAAGACGGACAGACTGCTGATGATGATGCAGTCATCTATACCTTCACTGTGAAGGCGCCGGAATCCGGCAAGGCGACTGTCGGTATGAAGACGGGCACCAATATCAACAACAAGGTTGTTCCGACGGAAGACGGCAAGGAGCATGCGTTCCTGTTCCACGGTCTGACGATTGACGCAGGCGGCGAGGACACCACCAAGAGCTCATCCTCCGATACCACCAAATCCACAAGCGCGACCACCAAGGGCAGCGAAGTGGATATTTCCAACACGATTATTTATAACCTCGTTCCGGCTAGCGGGGACTTCACGGCTGTTGCGGACAATATGACCGGCAACAACACGATGACCGCTTCCGCAGGCGAGGAGCTAACCATTAACTGGACGGTCAAGAAGGATCAGGGTACCGCAGGTCTCCAGATGTCCTTCGACTTCTCCGGCGTTGAGTACGTCAAGGCAAAGAAGGGCTCTGCTTATGCAGGTACGCCGCAGTTCAATGCCAAGGCTGCTGCAACCACCGGCGAAGTGAACTACGCAATGGCGGACAAGGACGGTCAGACTGCTGAAGACGGCGCGGTCATCTACAGCTTCACCGTCAAGGCTCCGGCATCCGGCTCCGCAACAATCGCTCCGATGGGCAACGACAACAAGGTTGTCCCGACGGAAGACGGTAAGGAGCACAAGTTCCTGTTCCACGGTCTGACGATTAACGTCAGCGGCGGAGATAACACCACCAAGACCACTGCTTCCACTGAGGGCAGCAAGGTGGATATCACCAACACGATCATCTACAACCTCGTTCCGGCGAGTGGAGACTTCACGGCTGTTGCTGACGATATGACCGGCAACAACACGATGACCGCTTCCGCAGGCGAGGAGCTGACCATTAACTGGACAGTCAAGAAGGACCAGGGTACCGCAGGTCTCCAGATGGCCTTCGACTTCTCCGGCGTTGAGTATGTCAAGGCAAAGAAGGGCTCTGCTTATGCAGGTACGCCGCAGTTCAATGCCAAGGCTGCTGCAACCACCGGCGAAGTAAACTACGCAATGGCTGACAAGGACGGTCAGACTGCTGAAGACGGCGCAGTCATCTACAGCTTCACCGTCAAGGCTCCGGCATCCGGCTCCGCAACAATCGCTCCGATGGGCAACGACAACAAGGTTGTTCCGACGGAAGACGGTAAGGAGCACAAGTTCCTGTTCCACGGTCTGACGATTAACGTCGGCGGCGGAGAGAACACCACCAAGGGTTCCACTGCTTCCACTGAGGGCAGCAAGGTGGATATCACCAACACGATCATCTACAACCTCGTTCCGGCGAGTGGAGACTTCACGGCTGTTGCTGACAATATGACCGGCAACAACACCATGAAGGCAGCCGCAGGCGAGGAGCTGACCATTAACTGGACGGTCAAGCAGGATCAGGGCACCGCAGGTCTCCAGATGACCTTCGACTTCTCCGGCGTTGAGTATGTCAAGGCAAAGAAGGGCTCTGCTTATGCAGGTACGCCGCAGTTCAATGCCAAGGATGCAAAGACCACCGGCGAAGTGAACTACGCAATGGCTGACAAGGACGGTCAGACTGCTGATGACGGTGCAGTCATCTACAGCTTCACCATCAAGGCTCCGGAATCCGGCACTGCTACGATCGGCATGAAGACCGGCAGCAACATCAACAACAAGGTCGTTCCGACGGAAGACGGCAAGGAGCATAAGTTCCTGTTCCACGGTCTGACCATTAACATCGGCGGCGACGAGACCACCGCTTCTTCGTCTTCTTCTGAGAAGACCGACAGCACGTCTGAGTCTAAGTCTACCTCCGGCACCGAATCCACCAAGACCACCGCAACCACCGCTGACGTTCCGGCAGGCTCTGCAAGCTGGAAGATCGGCAAGGAAACTGCTGCGGCAGGCGCAGACGTCAAGGTTCCGGTTACCGTTTCCGGCGACCAGGGTACCGCAGGTATCGTTGCAGAGTTTGGCTTCGACACCAAGCTGAAGTTCAACGGTATCACATGGGGCGAGGGCTATACCGGTGAGGCAACCCTGAACTCCAAGAACGCAATCGCTGTCTGGGCAGATGCAAACGGCGCAGACCAGAAGGCTAAGGACAACGCTGTTGTCCTGTACCTCAACTTCACCGCTCCGGCAGAAGCAGGTACCTATGATGTTACCTTCAAGGGTCTCGAAGTTACCAACACCGCAGGCAAGGCTCTCACGCTGACCAAGGATAACGGTTCTGTTACCGTTACCGGCAAGGTTGGTTCCTCCAACTGGACAATCGGCAAGGAGACCGTCTCTGCAAATGCAAAGGTCAAGGTTCCGGTTACCGTTTCCGGTGATGAGGGAACCGCAGGTATCAATGTTCAGTTCAAGGCTGACAAGGCACTGAAGTTCGACGGCATTGAGTGGGCAAAGGGTTACACCGGCGACGCCACGATCAATGACAAGGAACTCATTGCAGTCTGGGGCGCGGATGCAAACCAGAAGGCAAAGGATAACGATGTTGTTCTTTACCTGAACTTTACCGCTCCGGCAGCAGCAGGTGAATATCCTGTTGAATTTGCAGCGCTGGAAGTCTGCGACGAAAACGGCGCATGGCTGAAGGTCACGAAGGAGAACGGCGCAGTCATCGTCACCGATCCGAAGGCAGGTTCTGCTACATGGATCATCGGTGAGGAAGTTGCAGAGGCTGGCGCACAGGTCAAGGTTCCGGTCACCGTTCAGGGTGATACCGGCTCCGCAGGCTTCAGCGTCGAATTTGCAAACGACAGCAAGCTCACCTTCACCGGTGTTGAGTGGGGCAAGGGCTATACCGGCACTGCTACCATTAACACCAACAAGAAGATCGTTGTCTGGGCAGATGCGAACGGCGCAAACCAGAAGGCAGCGAACGACGCAGTCGTCCTCTACCTCCTCTACACCGCTCCGGCACAGGCTGGTGAATATCCTGTCACCTTCAAGGATCTCTCTGTTTCCAATGAAGACGGTGCGTTCCTCGCTCTGACAAAGCAGGACGGCAAGGTCATTGTCAAGGATCCGAATGCAGGCTCTGCAAACTGGATCATCGGCAAGGAAACCTGCGATAAGGGCGCAACCGTTAAGGTTCCGGTTACCGTTAAGGGTGATACCGGTACCGCAGGCTTCAATGTCGAGTTCGCTTATGACCAGAACCTCACGTTCACCGGTTTTGAGTGGGCAGGCAAAGCCTATACCGGCAACGCAACGCTGAACATCAACAAGCAGATCGTTGTCTGGGCAGATGCCAACGGTGAAAACCAGAAGGCAGCTGACGATGCAGTGGTTCTGTATCTGGTATTTACCGCTCCGGAAGAGGAAGGTACTTATCCGGTCAGATTCGTGAACTTCGATTCTTCCGATAAGGCAGGTGTCGCACTTGTCATCGAGAAGGAGAACGGCTGGGTCAAGGTAGGCACAACGCCGACTGAATCCACCAGCGAGTCCACGCAGTCTACTGATTCTACAGCATCTACAAGCGCAACTGTTTCGACCAGCGGCACAGGCTCTACCGAGAGCACTGTTTCGACCAGCGGCACAGGTTCCACCGAGAGCACTGTTTCGACCAGCGGCACAGGCTCTACCGAGAGCACTGTTTCGACCAGCGGCACAGGCTCCGCCGAGAGCACTGTTTCGACCAGCGGCACAGGCTCTACCGAGAGCACTGTTTCCACCAGCGGCACAGGCTCCACCGTGAGCACTGTTTCCACCAGCGGTACTGTCTCCGACAGCAGCAAGTCTGAAACTTCCACCACGCCGGTTGCCAACGTCGGCAACGTCGTTTACCAGATTGCAAAGGTGAAAGCTGCGGCAGGTACCACCGCGAAGGTTCCGGTATATGTCTGGTACGATACGGGCACAGCAGGCTTCACCATGGAGTTTGCAGTTCCGGACGGCTTCAAGATTTCCGGCATTGAGTACGGCGATGCTTATACCAGCGCAAACGGCGAGTTCACTTGGGACAACAGCAAGCGCGTTCTGGTCTGGGCTTCCGCTGACGGTGCAAACCAGACCGCAAAGGTCGGTGCAACGATCGCAACGCTGCTGATCGACGTTCCGGCTGGCGTTCCGGCAGGCATCGAGTATCCGGTCACCTTCGTGAAGGACAGCGTTTCTGCTTCCGATACGGAGCGTAACCTCCTCAAGCATCAGGAACTCGACGGTTCGATTACCATTGATCCTGAGGTAACGAAGGAAAGCACCACTGTTTCCACCAGCGCAACTGTTTCGACCAGCGCAAACGGTTCGACCGAGAGCTCTGTCTCGACCAGCGCAACTGTTTCTACGCAGAGCACTGTTTCGACCAGCGGCACAGGTTCCACCGAGAGCACTGTTTCGACCAGCGGCACAGGCTCCACCGAGAGCACTGTTTCGACCAGCGGCACAGGCTCTACCGAGAGCACTGTTTCCACCAGCGCAACTGTTTCTACGCAGAGCACTGTTTCGACCAGCGCAACGGTTTCTACCGAGAGCACTGTTTCCACGAGCGCAACTGTTCCGACGTCTGAGACGAATCCGAACAGCGAGACGACTCCGAAGGTTGTTACTTCCTACAAGTTCACGTTCGAGCCGCCTACCCGTGTGAACTACTGGTCGCACGATACCCGCACCTTCAAGGACAGCAACGGACTCAAGGGTCTGGCAGCTTCCCTGACCGTCAGCAAGTTCTACATCAACGATGAAGGCTACTTCGTCAACGAAAAGGGTGTTGAGCTTGTCCACGTAAAGTATGACGCAGAGACCGGCGAGATTCCGGGCGGCGTCAAGCCGTTCGAGACCAAGACGCTCGATGCAAGTGCTTACACGCATCCGAAGGAGACTGAGGACGGACCGAAGAAGGTTTGGGAGAACGAGATCAAGGCACAGTTCGGCGAGAACTACACCGCTGAGCAGGAGCTCAAGGCAACACATGCCAACAAGTATCCTGTCAAGGCGTACTACTTCCCGTCTGAGCAGTCTGATCCGGACTTCAACATCAACAACGGCGAGCCGGTCGAATTCGGCGAGTTCAAGATCTATATCGGCGTCAAGGGCGATGTCAACCTCGACAACGTCGTTTCCGCTGAGGATCCGCAGCTCGTTCTGACCTACTACACCGAGAAGGTTCTTGCCTTTAATGACAGCGCACTGATCAATCCTGAGAAGAAGGTCGATCCTGAATTCGAGGGTGAAGACGGTCTGTGCTTCTATCTCGGTAACGTCGCATTCAGAGACAAGGACGGCAAGCAGGTTGATCCGCCTGTCCTCGATGTCGAAGACGCGCAGAATATCCTCAATTACTATACTGAAAAGTATGTCACGCTGATTGATACGACTACATGGGAGTCGATTGTCGGCTATGACCTGATTGATGAATTCTACGGCGGCGTAAAAGAAGGATAACCCAGTTTAACCCACGCAAAAACGGGCAGAGCAGTCTCTGCCCTGCCCGTTTTTTACAGAGAAAAGGAGTGTTTCGATGAGAGCTTTGAAAAAGGTGATCGCAATCGTAAGCAGTATGACTGCTGCGGTTGGATTGGCTGCAAGCGCAGTGAGTGTCCTCGCTTTTAAGCAGGTTGACCTCGGTGACCGCGCTTCCGAGCTGAAAAACGGTGTAACAAACATTATTGCAGATGAGGTATATGCAGAACCCGGTGAGACGGTTTCTTTCCGCGTTATGCTGAAGAATAATACGGGTTACGCTCCGAGCGGTATCTCCCTGACCTATGACAGCGCGCTCACGCCTGTCCTCACTGAGGACGGCAAAAAGCCCGATCTGACATGGGGCGACGCAAGCTACGGTCTGACCAAAGGCGGAAGTATCAATTTTGATAAGCATTTGATCGGCTATGCTTCGTCCGGTATGGATAACTGCGAAAGAGACGGTGCAATTTATACCGCAAAGTTTGTTGTTCCGGAGGATGCAAAGGAGGGTACGGTTTACCCGCTGACGCTGGATGTTGATAAGTTCCTCGATGCAAAAACCGATCCGGTTGCATACAATGCTGTCAACGGCTGGATTCGTATTCAGCTTCCGGCAGCGACGACAACCACGGCTACTTCTGTTACGACGGTGACGACGTCCAAGACGACGGTTAGCTCTGAGCCGACCACCAGCAAGTCTGAAAGCACGAAGATTTCTTCGAGCACGACGCCGACCGCCACTGTGACCACCTCGATCCAGACCGATGTCTCCACGGTGTCCAACACCAGCAAGACCGACCGTCAGGATCCGGGCAGCGAGCCGACTACGGCAAGCCGCGAGAACGGTGTCACACAGACCACCAAAAAGCCCGCATCCAATACCTCGACGACAACTGCAACCAAGACCGGTGATGCCGGTGTCGGTGTTGCTGCCGCAGGTCTGATGATTGCCGGTGCTGCTGCTATGGTCTGCAAGCAGAAGAAGGAACACTGATCCTTTTCTCAAATGATCTGAAAATAAAAACGGAGAGGCATGCGCTTCTCCGTTTTTTCTGTTCCGCGACAAAAAAGACTTGTGTTTTTGCGCCTGCTGTGGTATAATAATAAAAGCAATCATGAACGGAGGCACATATGGCATCTATATGGAATCATCGCATCAGCATCTCTTTGTTCGGTGAGGCGGAGGGTCCGGCGATCGGCGTCGTGCTTGATAATATTCCGCCCGGAGAGTATGTCGATATTGAAGAATTGGCGCGCTTTATGACGCGCAGAACACGCTCAGTTTTTCTGCCGGACGATCCTGCACATCAGCGCGAACAGCTTGATTTCCCGCAGGTGCTCTCCGGACTGATCAACAACCGGACGACCGGCTCGCCGCTCTGTGCATTTCTCAATAATCCGCGCGGCATGCAGCAGGTTGATTATCAGGAGTTGTCACATCTGGCGCGTCCCGGTCATGCGGATTATACCGGCGCGATGCGTTACCGCGGCTTTGCGGATGTCCGCAGCGGCGGTCATCTCTCTGAGCGCATGACGATCCCGCTCTGCTTTGCAGGCGCTGTCTGCCAGCAGATGCTCGAGCGCCGCGGCATTTATGTCGGCGCACAGATTACATCCGTTCATAATATCAAAGACAAACCGCTTTCCCCGACAGAGGTGACGCGGGATGAGCTGCTTGCGATCCGGCACCGCAGATTCCCTGTGAACAATCCGGCGCAGGGCAAAAAGATGCTCGCCGATATCCAGAATGCGGCGGCAGGCGGCGAAACGCTCGGCGGTACGATCAGCTGCTATGCGGTCAATGTGCCTGCCGGCATCGGCTCGCCGATCTTTGAGGGACTTGAAAATTCGATTGCACAGCTCGTATTCGGTATCCCCGGCGTGCGCGGTCTCGAATTCGGCGACGGCTTCCGGACGGCGAAAATGACCGGCAGCCAGTGCAATGACCCGTTCTATGTGGACGAGCACGGGCATGTGAAAACGCAGTCGAATCATCACGGCGGCATTCTGGGCGGTATTTCCTCGGGCATGCCGATCTGCTTCAATGTGGCGATCAAGCCGACGGCATCAATCGGGAAGCCGCAGGCAACCGTTGATTATTCCGCAATGACGAACGAGGTGCTGCAAAGTGCAGAGGTTTCGCATCCGTGCCTCGTGCCGGAGGCGGTTCCGAGCATCGAAGCGGCAATGTCGATTGCGCTTGTTTCGCATATGCTCGATTATCCGAACTTTATCTGATCACAAACTACAGCAGAGGGAGGTGCGGCGCATGAAACCGGAAATGCGGCAGGATGAACAGCAGCAATATGATCTGCCGGGACAAATGGCGTTTTTTCCGGATATGGAGCCCGACCCTGCACCGCATATTCTGCTGCGGAAACCGATCCCGCCGCCGGAGCTTTCGCAAATGGAGGACTGGCATTTCTGCATCATCATGAGCGATGTGCTGATGCGGTTCGACGGAAAGCTGCCGGAGGCATGGCTCTTTGATATCATGGTCGGGGGCAAGTATCTGAGCAATTTTCTCTATCATGATGCGCTCGGCTCGCTGCTCGAATCGAAGGCGGTTGAGCGGGTGACAGAGCGTGATACGGATATGATCGTGCTGACAGAGTCCGGCAGGCAGAACGCACAGAATCTGCGCCTCATGGTGCCGAAAATCTTCCGCGATCAGGTGCATCTGACGGCGCTGCGCTGTGTCGCAAGGCAGAAGGCGCTGCGCGATCTGAACATCACCTATGAGCCGGATGAGAATGGCTGCAAGCTCTGTCTCTGCTGCATGGATCACGGAACGGAGATGTTCTTCCTGCGGATTTCAACGCCCTCGCGCGATGTCGCGGAGGAGCTCAGCGAGCGGATTTTGCGCAATCCGGCGCGGTTTTTCGGCAAAATCATTGATTTGGCAATGACGAATGAAGAAGAACAGTTTGATTTGACGGATAACTGAAAAATGCTTGCAAAATCGCCGGAAGTATGCTATAATAACACTTGATTGAATGATGAAAGGGGATTCCCAATGAAACTGATGACCAAAATCGCAGTGCGTCTGACCGCTGCAGCTTCTGCGGCGCTGGCGTTTGCCGTCTGTGCATTTGCAGAGGGCGAGGCTGCCGCAACGGATGCCGCGTCGCCGCAGATGACAGCGGGCGCAATGCTGCTCCAGCTGGTGCCGTTTATCGGTGCGCTGATTCTGCTTTATTTTCTGCTGCTTCGTCCGCAGCAGAAGCGCGAGAAGGAAGCGCAGGCAATGCGTGATGCAGTCCGGATCGGTGATGAGGTCTGCACGGCAGGCGGCATCGTCGGCATCGTCCTCAAGGTCGAGGAGGATACTGTTGTCCTTGAGACCGGTGCAGAGCGCAACCGCATCCGCATTAAGAAGTGGGCGATTCACGAGAATATCACGCAGATCGAGGAGCGCAAGCAGGCGGAAAGAGAACGCAAGGCTGCACGTTCCAACGGCATCGCAGCAGCCGCCGCAAATAATGACGGCAAAAAGAAGAAAAAGTCTGAGGACTGATGACAGGCGCCTTCCGGAAACGGGAGGCGTTTTTTGCTGCATTTCCGCGGATGCTCTTGACAAAGCGGCGCTCGATGTGTTATGATATAAAAGGTGGTGTATGCGCTGCGGGGCGCGTACAAACCGCAATTTTTGAGAGGGGGCATTTCGTATGAAATCCAAAAAAATTGCCGCGATGCTTTCAGCGGCAGTTCTCACCGCGACGGCTGTACCGTTTTCATCTGCCGTGCCGGTGTCCGCAGCATCTGCATATAATTATGCGGAAGCGCTGCAAAAGTCGATGTTCTTCTACGAGGTCCAGCAGTCGGGCGTTCTGCCTGAGTGGAACAATGTGCCGTGGAGAGCAGACAGCATGGTTGATGAGAGCGGCAAGGATACCGACAAGGTTCCGGGCGGCTGGTTTGATGCCGGCGACCATTTCAAGTTTACGCTGACGAATGCATATTCCGTTTCCCTGATGGCATGGGGCTATCTGGAATATGAGGACGCAATCAAAAAGGCAGGTCTGGACGAGGTCTACAAGAATAATATGAAGTTCGCAATGGACTATGTTCTTGCATGTGATCTCGGCGGCGGCGAGATGATCGGCACGATCGGCGACAGCGGCATGGATCACAATACATGGTGCAGCGCGGAGGTCTATCTGCGCAAGCATTATCTGAAGCAGGGCAACTGGACGCGCGAATACGATACGGTCAAGAACTCCACCGTTGCGGCGCTTTCCGCAGCAGCACTGGCGCAGGGCTACCTCATCTGGAAGGATGAAAACTACTTAAAGCACGCAAAGGACCTCTTTGAAGGAGCGGACAAGATTCGCAGCGCAAAGGATATCGGCAATATGTCCGGTATGTATAATACCTCGACATGGCTCGATGACTGCATGTATGCAGCCTGCTGGCTCTATAAGGCGACCGGCGACAATTCCTATCTCGATAAGATCGAGAAGGATTATGTCCCGAATTTCCCGCAGGAGAATCAGTCCACTGACTGGAAATACACATGGGGTCTTGCGTGGGATGATACCACACAGGCGGCTGCGCTGCTCTATGCGCAGATCACCAAAAAGGAAGAGTGGATCAAGCATATTGACAAGCATATCCGTTACTGGATGAATGCCGGCGACCCTGATCTCAAGCCGTTTGAGGGCAATATCACAAAGGACGGTCTTTCGCATCTGACGAACTGGGGCTGCCTGCGTCATGCCTGCAATACCGCATGGCTGACGAAGCTCGCCTGCGACACCGTGCTCAAGGACGGCGGCAATGCCGACAAGTACAACAAGTGGGCGGATACGCAGGTAAATTACTGCTTCGGTGACAACGCGCTGAAGCTCAGCTATGTGCTCGGCATGGGCGACAAGAATCCGACTGCGATTCACCACAGAACCGCATCCGGCATCCATGATGACCACTGGAATGAGCTGGGCAAGAAGTCCGGCGGCGATGAAGGCTGGCAGACAGAGTATGCGCATACGCTTTACGGCGCGCTGATCGGCGGTCCGAAGAGCGACGGCTCCTATGATATGTCGCAGATCGGTGTTGCGAATTACGAGCAGACCGAGGTTGCAATCGACTATAATGCAGGCTACACCGCAGTTCTCTGCGCGATGATTGACGAGAACGGCGGCACACCGCTGGCAGAATTCCCGCCTGTTGAGGAACCGAAGTGGGCAGAGTGGGAAGTCGCGGCTGTCATCAACGGCACGCCGGGCACCAGCTATACCGAGATCAAGATGTGGGCGATGAACCACACCGCATGGCCGACCAGAGTCCAGAAGGACGTTGAGGTGCGCTATTACTTTGATGTCTCTGAGCTGGATAAGGCAGGTCTCACCGTAGACGATGTCAAGGTCGAGGCGAAATCGCAGCAGTACGGCGCCGGTGAGCAGGGCTATGCAACCGTGACCGGTCCGCACAAGTATGACGGCAATATCTACTATGCTTCGATCAAGTTTGAGGACGGCAGAGCGATCTGCCCGACCGGACAGTCTGAGCACCGCGACGAAGTGCAGTTCCGTATTTCCATTCCGGATGCTGTGGACGGCAAGTCTACCGCAGGCGCATGGGATGCAACGAATGACCCGTCCTATAAGGGTCTTGAGGATGCAACTGACCTCAAGAAGGCGGATTCGATCAATGAGAATTTCGTTATGTTCGTAAACGGCGCACAGGTCTGGGGTGTCCAGCCGGACGGCACAAAGGGCAGCTCCGGTGCAGACCTCGGAGAATCTGCGGTTACGCCGCCGAAGACCACCGAGAGCACCAAGCAGACAACGGAAACGACCAAGCAGTCCACCGAGACCACAAAGTCTTCGACGGAAACAACCACCACCTCGAGCAATACCACACCGGACTCTACGGAATCCACCACGAAAAGCACCCAGTCCAACGGGGGTGACAAGTTTCTCTACGGTGATTCCAACTGCGACGGCACCGTGGATGTTTCCGATGCTGTTCTTCTCAGCCGCTATCTTGCTGAGGATTCTGGGGCGAAGATCGACGCGCAGGGAAAGCTGAACTCGAACTGTGACGGAAACAGTGAACTGGACAGCGACGATGTGCTTCGCATTCTCAAGCTGATTGCAAAGCTCGTGACGCCGGATCAGATGGGCAAGGTGATCTGAGCACTGCGCATTCACGCGAAATCAGAAACATACCGCAGAACCGGTCTCGGATCGGTTCTGCGGTTTTTCTTCTTATGAGGGAACAGATGATTCGCGGTGATTCAGAGCGCTTCCGGCGGGCAATATGAAAAGTTTTGGTCGAGCTTTTTCAAAAGCTCGCGGGTTTCCAAAGGGCGGCGCCCTTTGGGCGCGCTCCGCAGAGCGCGAAATCCCCCAGCTTGTATCCGGAAAGATTGCTTTTCTCAGCTTGCTTTTTGCGTCATTATATGCTATAATATAATGTGGTGGCTTATTTACAGCCGCCGGATAGAAAAAGAAAGAAGCCGACAACAATTAAAAGGATGATACAAATGCGATTTATTGATCAGCTCAAAGCAGAGGTAAAAATCCACGGCGATATGGAAACCGATTTCCGGAGCCGCCGCTATCATCAGGCGCGCAATCTCGCCGCGAAATATGTGGACATGATCGAGGAGGAGGCGCGGATAGCTGCCCGCAGCGGAAACTATGAGCGGATAGAGGGACATGCGCTCATCAGCGGTTTTTGTCCGCTCAATGAGAAGGATTTTGATATGCCCTTCGTGCAAATGGAGCGCAAGCGGCGCTTTGTAACCGGAAAAAAGCAGGTGAGCTACACGCTGACGCCGGAGAACGAGCTGTTTGAAGTGTTCCTTTCGGCATTCCGGCAGCTCTGCGTGGAGGAGGATATCATCTATTTTCCGTTTCAGGCGCAGATTCTCGATAAAGACGGTAAAACAGTTTACCATACGCTGCCGTTCACGCTGCTGAATCCGAAAAAAGAAAAAATACAGGCATTCGGCTTCCCGTATCAGATCGAATTCTGAAAGGAGCGTCAGAGATGGAAGCGCAGTTTGCATATGAAACGAAATCGCAGCCTGCATTTGCAGAAGCGCTGCGGCAGGATGCCGATGCACATACCAGCAAGCAGATCAACCTGCAAAGCATCCATTTTCAGCAGGGACGCGAAATCGCGGAAACCTATGTCAATATGATGAAAAGCTATGCGCGGCTGGATGCCCAGTCCGGCAGATATGAGCGGGACGGCAATGCGATGGTCGTCTGCGGCTTCTGCCGGATCGAGGAGCCGCATTTTGATCAGCCGCTTCTGAAACGGACCCGCAAACAGAATTTCTGGACGGCGCAGTGGCAGGAAACCTGTATGCTCCGGACGCCGACGAGCGATCTGTTTGATGCGTTCTGCACGAGCTTTGCCGAATTCTGCAAAGCGGAGCGGATCGAGATCGGGGCGCTCTGTGCGCTTGTCCGGACAAAAGAGGGCAAGCTCGAGCAGCGTCCGTTTCCGGTTACAACACATTTTCCGGAATATCTGGAAGCAATCGGCTTTCCGTATCAGATTCGCTTCTGATGCCGGTGAAGCGGATATACAGTCATTGGAGGTTATTGCATGTCAGTCCGGTTTACACCCGAAATGAAACAAACGCATACGATCCTCGTGCCGGACATGCTGCCGGTGCATTTTCAGCTTCTGATCAGCGTGCTCAAGCCCTACGGCTATCACTGTGAGCTGCTGCAAACGGCAAGCCGTGCCGTGGTCGATGAGGGACTCAAGAATGTGCATAACGATACCTGCTATCCGGCACTGCTTGTCATCGGACAGTTTATGGAGGCGCTGAAATCGGGACGCTATAACCCCGACCGCACCGCGCTGCTCATCACGCAGACCGGCGGCGGCTGCCGCGCATCGAATTATATTCATCTGCTGCGCAAGGCAATGACGGAGCAGTTTCCGCAGGTGCCGGTTATCTCGCTGAATTTCTCGGGACTGGAAAAAGACCCGAAATCCGGCTGGAAGCTGACACCGGCGATCTTCCTGAAATTCCTCTATGCGGTATTGTACGGCGATCTGCTGATGCTGATTGCAAACCAGTGCCGCCCCTATGAGCTGCAAAAGGGCTCGACGGACAAGGTTCTGAAAAAGTGGCAGAAAAAGCTGGAACGGGCATTCCAGTCGAGAGACTATCTGCATACGAAGACATTTTACAAGCGTATTCTTGATGATTTTGCTGCGATTCCGCGGACGGCGCGCAATAAGGTGCGTGTCGGCATCGTCGGCGAAATCTATGTCAAATATTCGCCGCTCGCAAACAATCATCTGGAGGAGTATCTGCTCTCGGAGAACTGTGAGCCGGTGATTCCGTCGCTGCTGGAATTTGTCATGTACTGTGCAATCAGTACGGCGGTGGACGGCAAGCTCTATCATTTCTTTGACAAGAGCGTTCTGAAAAACGGACTCGGCTATAAGGCAATTTACGCGATGCAGAAGCAGCAGATCAAAGCCGTGGAGGCGCACGGCGTATTCGATCCGCCGCATGATTTCGAGCTGCTGCGCGCAAGAGCCGATCAGTATATCAGTCAGGGCGTCAGCATGGGCGAGGGCTGGCTGATTACCGCGGAAATGGCGGCGCTTGTGGAATCCGGCACGGAGAATATCATCTGCACGCAGCCATTCGGCTGTCTGCCGAACCATATCGTTGCAAAGGGCATGATGCGTGTCATCAAGAATGCCTATCCCGAAGCCAATATCACTGCAATCGACTACGATCCCGGCGCGACGCGCGTCAATCAGGAGAACCGCGTCAAGCTGATGCTCGCAAATGCAAGAAAGCCGAAGACATAATCCGCAGCAGGGGAGTGAGAGACCATGCAGCACACCGCAGCCGCCGTGAAGCCGAAAACATCCAGAACACGGCGTGTGTATATTTTGCAGCTTGTGATACGCTGCATCGTTCTGGCAGTCTGCATTCTGATCGTGATTTTTGACCCGAAGCAGACGGAGATTTTGCAGGAGTGGAACTTCTTCCGGCGGCTTTCGCCGTTTCATCTGCTCTGGCTTGCATGGATGCTCGATATGCTCTGGCAGCTTGTGCCGGTCAAAAAGCGCGTTGTGATCGCGCTCGGCTCGCAGAAGCATTTTCGCTTCCGGTTTCAGCCGATCAAGGAGGCATTCAGCATGCAGGCGCTCCGGCGGCATATCATTGAAACGACAAAGGCAGCCTACAAGGTTTTTGCGCTCTGGGCGGTGATTGTCGCCATTGTCTCGATGCTGCGCGTCTTTGATATCCTGAGCGATACCGCGCTGCTGATGATTACAATGGTATTCTATGTCTGCGATCTGATCTGTGTGCTGATCTGGTGTCCGTTCCGGCTGATTGTCAAGGCGAAATGCTGCACGACCTGCCGCATCTTCAACTGGGATCATCTGATGATGTTCTCGCCGATGCTCATGGTCAGCGGATTTTATTCGCGGACACTGGTGCTGATGGCATTTGCGGACTGGCTGCTCTGGGAGCTCTGCATTATGATGTATCCCGAGCGCTTCTGGGAGAATTCCAATGCCGCGCTGCGCTGCACGAACTGCACCGACAAGCTCTGCACGCAATACTGCGGCAGGAATCATACACAGTCATAAAAAAACACCGTGAAATCAAGCACAATGCCTGATTTCACGGCGTTTGTTTTATATGGAACTCAGAGCTTTCCGGCGGCAAGCTCCACGGCACGGTATGCGCCGTTATAGATGCCTGCCTGCTTTGCTGCGAGAATATGCCCGCACATCTGCTCGATGATATCACCGTTCTTTTGCAGGAGCATGAGCATTGCTGCAGTCTCAGAGGGCGTGCTGCATTCATAGGTGCCGTCGCCGATCTCTGCGGCACGGATCGCGCCCCATGCCTCATGCCCGCCGACGCGCTTGATCATCAGTTTCGGAATCGGATAGAAAGCGAGCTCGCTCGGCTTCGTAATCAGCATATCCGAGACACGCATCAGCAGGTTTGTCGAATAGACTGCCGCGAAGATATCCTTGTGACAGAAGGCGTGAATGCCCGTGACATCGCCCGAATATGCCTGCTTGCAGAATGCGGCGGTCTCTGCAAAATCATCGAAATGTGTATGCAGCATCGGCTGCATCTCGGGGATTTCGCGGAGCAGCTCCTGCCAGACATTTGCATGATCGCCGACATTGACCAGCAGCGCAGCCTTCTGCTGTTTGATTGCCGGAATCAGCCGCCGGATAATCGTGACGAAGATATCCTTCTGCGCGCCTGCACCGCCGACGGACATCAGCCAGCGCTTCGGTGCGCAGTGCTGCATGCGCTCTGTCCGCTTGGCGCAGTCCGCTTCGATATTGCTGACAAGTTCATGGTCGATATAGTGTCCCGTACAGACAATAGACTCCTTCGGCATCGGGCGCAGCGGACGGTTGCTGTCCATGCCGCGCAGTGCACGGTAGCCGAGATAGGCAGAGGGCGTCTGAACCGTATGCACGGCGCCCTCAGAGAGATGCAGCGCCATGGGCCAGTTATCCGGCACGGCATTGACAACATGCGTCAGCCCTGCGTGAATCGCCGCCTGCGAGGGCCAGACATGCGCCGCGAGAAACGGGATATCCTTCGGCAGATCGAAATAGACGCCGGTCATGAGCTCTGCGGTTTTCTGGTCGGAGCAGTTATAGCTCAGGCGGCGGAAGCCTTCGCTGTTGAGCGGCTCCCAGACGAATTTATTGAACGGCGGAAGCTGCTGCGAGAGCCGTGAACCGAGTGAATAGAGCTGATTCTGCTCGCCGATAATCTTGCCGCAGGCTGCTGACTGAAACGAATGCAGATCGAACCAGTAGGGCTGATAGCCGAGCGCACGCGCTGCGGATGCCATTGCCATAGAAATGCGGTAATGCCCGAAGCCCATGCGGATATTGCCGATGATGACGCTCTTTTCATCGAAGCTGACAGCCGGTTCATCGCTCAGAACCAGATTCTGTACACCGAGCAGTTCTCCGATTGCCGGCGCAGCCTCTGCACGCAGATGATAAATATGGTCTCCGTCATCGCCGTATTTTCGCGCGAATTTTTCCTTAGTCCGCATCGCCTTCCGATAGCTGCGGTCAGACATTTCGTTTCCGAAAATGGTCTTTGACTTGTCCATATTTTCACGCCTTCCTACTTGACAAATGTAAAAATAATATGCTATACTATCAGTATGATATGATAGCCGTACTATTATATTTGATATATAGTCTATCACAAAATAGGAGGTTTGTCAAGTGGAAAATCAACATGCGCAGGAAAGTCTCAAAACAAAGCGGATTGAGCGTGCAGTTGAGATCAGCGCCGAGATGTTTCTCCGCAACGGCATTGAAGCCGTCAAGATGACGGATATTGCAGATGCATGCGGCGTCGGCGTTGCAACGCTCTATCGCTACTTCGGCACAAAAACGACAATCACAATCGCGGCTATGACACATCTCTGGAACATGCTGCGCGGCATGTATGAACATGTCTTTGAATCGGAGGTGTTTCTCCGGCAAAGCGGCATCAAGCGTCTGTCTGATCTGATGCATATGTATCTGGTGCTGTTTGATACGCACAGAGATCTGATGCGGCTGGTCGGCGAATTCGATCTGATGCTCCAGCACGAGAATGTTCCGAAGGCGGCGCTCTTTGATTATGAGCGCTCGATCATCAATTTCTACCCTTACATGGAATCTGCATATCTCGCCGGCGTCGCGGACGGCACGGTCCGGTCGGATATTGATTTCAAGCTGTTTTATCTGACCTTCGGTCATTCCATGCTCTCGCTCTGCAAAAAGATGCTCTGCGGCGAGCTGCTTCCCTCTGATGATTTCGGCAGCGGAAGAGCCGAACTGGAAATGCTGGCTGCTATGGCAGTGAGCTATCTCAGGAAGGAGAATGCAAATGAAGGAGAAGAAAACCGCCGCAAATAGTATTTTATGGATCTTTGCAATCGGACAGTTCGGCTGGTCGATTCTGTCCGGTATTATTGCGAACTGGCTTGTCTTTTTCTTTCAGCCGAGCAAGCAGGAGCTTGCGAACGGTCAGCTTGAATTTATCCCGCAGGGAACCTTCCTCGGGCTGACGGCAATCGGTCTGATTACGGCAATCGGCAGAGTGTTCGATGCCGTGACCGATCCGCTGATCGCAGGCAAATCCGACCGCTGTACGCATCGGCTCGGGCGGCGCATCCCGTTCATGCGCTTTGCTGCGATTCCGTTCGGGCTGGTGACGGTGCTGATGTTCTGTTCGCCGGTGAAGGGCGAGAGCACGGTCAATACGGTCTGTCTGTTCCTCTGCGCGATGCTCTTTTATCTCTGCATGACCTGCTACTGCACACCCTATAACGCGCTCATTCCGGAGCTCGGCAGAACGCAGGAAGCGCGCATCAATCTTTCGACGTTCATTTCCGTGACCTATTTCTTTGGCACGGCGATTGCCTATCTGGTGCCGAATATCGCCGGCATCTTTATGGATGCTGCCGGATATGCAGGCAGCTATCGCATTACAATCGGGATTCTTGCGGCGGTTGCCGTCATCTGTATGCTGATTCCGGCATTTCTGATTGACGAGCAGGTCTATGCCGATACGACGCCGAGCAAGACTTCGGCGTTCCGCTCGCTGGCGGCAACCTTCAAAAACAAGGATTTCCGCATCTTCGTCTGCTCCGATATTCTCTACTGGATCGGACTGACGCTGTTCCAGACGGGACTGCCCTTCTATATCACTGTGCTCATGGGGCTTTCGGATTCGATGACGTTTCCGCTGTTCGCCGTGATGACCGCGCTGAGTCTGGTATGCTATCCGGTCGTCAACATCGTCTCGAAGAAGATCGGAAAAAAGAAGCTGATTGTCTTTGCGTTTGCATTTTTTTCCGTCGCCTTTGCAGTGACATCGTTCGCAGGCAAGACCGCGATTCCTCCGGTTGCATACGGTGTGATTGTCGCGGCGCTGGCAGCGGTCCCGATGGCGATTCTCGGCATCCTGCCGCAGGCGGTTGTCGCGGATATCTCCGAGGAGGATCAGCAGGAGACCGGCGAGAGCCGTCAGGGCATGTTCTATGCGGCGCGCACCTTTGCCTTTAAGCTGGGACAGTCGGCGGCAATGCTGCTGTTTACGAGCATTGCAGTAATCGGCAGAGATACACCGGCAGGCGAATCGGGCTACGGACTTGGCTACCGTCTGACGGCGCTGCTGGCAGTGGTTCTCTGTCTGCTGGGCGGCATCGTCTTCCTGCGGTACAACGAGAAAAAGGTCCTCTCAAAGATCGGCGCGGACAGGGAATCCGCAAAAAAATAATGCAGGCGACAGATTTTTCCTGTTGCAATTTGCGCAAATCTGCATATAATACTGTCAAGCGGTCGACCCGCGCTCCGGATGAACGGAAAGTGGCAGTATGGCAGAGCGTCACGCTGCCCGAAGAAGTGCTTTCGGTTCAGGGGCAGCGTGCAGCATCGCTTTGGAGATAAAGAGGCGCACCGTATGTTTATGCGGTGCGCCTTTTGTATGGATGCATTATTCGTCTGTGACTGCGATCACGGTGTCTCCGATGCGGACTGCGGTGACCTCTGCAAGGTCAACCGGTGTCCGGAAGATCATCATGGCACCGCTCTCAACATCGTAGGTGCCGTATTCGTTCCGTGTGCTGCCGCTGCTGCATTGGAAACTGCCCTGCACAGGCTGCTCGGAGCCGTCTGCAAAGATCAGGGCGCAGCTGTCCGAGACGATCTCGTCAACCGTTCGGACATCCTGCGTGAGAATGGTCGGCAGCAGGCTGCGGTTCGTCTGACTGAGCTGATCGTAAGAGAACTGATCGGTGCGCGTGAGCTTGAGCTGCATCGGTGTGAGATACAGCGAGGTGTATTCCACCTGATTGATGTCATCCGGCAGCGTGACGCTGCAATCGCGCTTGATGCCTTTCTGCACGGTAATATCCGCCAGCGGTACCGAGCCGAGCGCATGGCCGTCACCGATCTGCGGCAGAATGATTGTCTCGGCGTTTTCGCGTGCTATGATGACTAAGCCGGGATAATAATCCAGCGACTTTGCGGTGGGATCGGTGCCGTAGTCGATCTCTGCGGTGAAAACGCCGTGCCAGACGCCGTTTTCATCTTCGTTGAGCGGCTCATGATGTCCGGTGCCGCCTGTATCGCTCAGTCCGCTGCCCAGACCGCCGTGGAAGCTGATGATTTCGCTGTCTGCGATCTGCGCCTGCACGGATTCATCGAGCGCGATATCATAGAGCAGATAGACTGCGGTCTGATCTGCAAGCACCGCCTCCACGGTCAGCGTGTAGCCCTCGCCCCGATAGCTTTCCCCGATGTCGATGCCCATACCGGAGAAATCATAGTCGATTTCTGTGCCGGCTTTCTCACTGAAATATTTTCGGAACAGCGCCGCATAATCCCAGTCACTGACGGCACCTGCCGTCACGGTGCCGCAGAACAGAACCGCTGCCGCGGCTGCAATGCCGATGCGGAAGCCGTGCCGCTCTTTCTGCCGCGCCGGATGCGCAGCATCATATTTTGCCTGCATTTCTCTTGCTTTCATGAGAATCTCCTCTCTGTCGGCGGAAATCTGCATCATGGCATTCCGATAAGCTGAATTCTTCATCCTGCAAAACCTCCTTTAGCTGTTTGCGTGCTCTGGTCAGCCATGAGCTGACGGTATTGCTGCTTTTTCGCAGTATCGCCGCAATTTCCCTGATCGAATATTCTTCGTAATAATAAAGATAAATCACATTCCGGTATTCGGGGCGCAGCCGTCCGACCGCATCCAGAACCGCCTCTGTTTCCGCATTGCCGAAGCCGCCGCTGTCAGCCGGAAGCATGTTTTCAGCTGCATCGGTCAGGGCGATGTTTTGCCGGTGACGGGCGGATTTGAGGTAATCGAGGCAGCGGTTGACCGCCGAACGGATGAGAAACGCCTTTGCGTGCTCCGGATTCCGGAATTTTCTGCCGGATTCGAGCAGCCGCAGGAAGGTTTCCTGCACGATATCCTCCGCCTCCGGAAGGTTTCCGGTATGCTGGACGGCAATCCGGAGCAGGGTATTGTAGTTTGCGGTCATGATTTCCTCAAAGCTGAGTGTATCCGTGGCGGATCACCTCCTGTCGGAATGGTTTGCATTGCGCAATGCAGCGCGGATTTGATTCGCGCTTCACTTATAAAACGATTGAGCGGCGCATTTTCGTGCAGGCGGGCGGGGAACTCCCGCCGGTATTTTGTTTCGCCTTTCTTTTGGTGATGATGCAGGACTGCGCATTTCTCTAAAGCGCTCCGGCAGAAAACATGCATCGTAAATACAGTTTCAGCTTGATTTTTGCATTGTGATATGTTATAATAAACATACGGACATTCCGTCCGATATTTTATCATAATAAAAGAAGGAAGAGAAAAAATGGCTACACAGTATTTTGCGGGTAAATGGAACGATCATGATATTGTAGTGATCTCGGATGACAACGAGGAGCTGCGCTTTGACGGTCAGACAATCGCGGAAAACAAGGCGGGGCTTCATATGACTGTCGGCTTGACCGGCACGGTTCCGACCGATCCGACGCTTTCTGTTGTGATTCATCTGGAAAACGGCGACTGCTCCTGTATTGTCGGAAAGCCGCTTGAAACAGAGTACGACAAGGAGACCAAGACCTTTTCTGCCGAGTATAACGGACACAAAATCGAAGGCAACAATAAGAAATTCAAGGGTACGCTGATCATTGACGGCGCAGAGGCGGATAAGGAAGACAGCGGTCTGCGCGATTACGGTATCCTCGGCTCCCAGCCCGATGCAAACGGCAAGCGCATCATGGGCATATTTGAATCCTCCGGACTCAAGGTTATCTGCAAGTTCTATGCAGAGGCTGAAAATGTCAGAATGATTCCCTGCAAGAAGCAGGGCGGTGAGCTGATTCCGATCAGCACGAACGGCGAGGATAATTTCGCAACGGGCTTTGTGCTCGGCATGTGCATCCATTGATTATGATTGATTCAAAAAGTCTCCGGTCTCTGCCGGAGGCTTTTTGCTGCGCCGGAAAAAGGTAAATCATCAGTTTTATTGTGAATCATGACAAAAATCGCAAAAAATGAGTTGTACGCAGCAATAAATGATATAAATACAACTTGGATGCATTGACTTTCCTCTGTGAGTATGCTACAATAAAATAGATAAAATCCGCTTGTGCGGATTGAGAGGGGTAAATCATATGAATATAGCAGTTGCGCAGTCCGGCGGTCCGACCTGTGCGATCAATGCATCGCTTGTCGGCGTATTCAAGGAATCTTTGAAGGAACCCGAGATCGACGCGATTTTCGGTTCTGTCAACGGCATTGAGGGCATGATCGAGAACCACCTGATCGACCTGAAAACGATGATCTTCACGAACGAGGACATGGAGCTGCTGCGGCAGACCCCCTCAACAGTGCTCGGCTCCTGCCGCTATAAGCTGCCGGACTGGCACGAGGACGAAAGCGTCTACAAGCGCATTCTCCGGACGATGCAGCAGCGGCAGATCGGTGCATTCTTCTATATCGGCGGCAATGATTCCATGGATACCGTGCAGAAGCTCTCTGCCTATTTTGCCGAGCAGGAGATCGACATTAAGATCATCGGCATCCCGAAGACGATTGACAATGATCTCTGCGTGACCGACCATACGCCGGGCTTCGGCTCTGCGGCAAAATATGTCGCTGCAACGATGCAGGAGATCATCCGCGACAGCTCCGTTTACAGCATTCCGTCCGTGACGATTGTTGAGGTCATGGGCAGACACGCAGGCTGGCTGACCGCTTCGAGCGCGGTGCTGCACGGTCTGGGCGAGGCTGCGCCGCATCTGATTTATGTTCCGGAGGCGGATTTCTCGCTGGAAAAGTTTATGAAGGATGTCCGGCAGGAAATGGCAAAGCACAAGGCTGTGATTGTTGCCGTTTCCGAGGGCATTGAGGTGCCGGAGGGCGTGCAGTCCGGCGTTGTGGATAATTTCGGACATAAGTATCTGTCCGGCATCGGCAGCTATCTGGAACGCGCGGTCCGTGCGGAGATTGGCTGCAAGGTGCGCTCAATCGAGCTGAATGTCATGCAGCGCTGCTCCTCGCATCTTTGCTCGCGCACCGATATCGACGAATCCGAGGCAATCGGCTCGGCAGGCGTCCGCTGTGCACTCCGCGGCGAGACCGGCAAGGTCATGGTATTCCGCCGTCTGAACGATATGCCATATACGGTGACGATTGAGACCGCCGATGCGAAGGAGGTCGCAAACTGCGAAAAGGCGCTGCCGCGTGAATATATCAACGCCGCAGGCAATAATATCACCGATCAGGCACTCGGCTATTTTATGCCGCTGATTCAGGGTGAGCTGGTGATTCAGATGAACCACGGCGTACCGGCGCATTTTACGATTCAGGAGTCGCTGCTGAAATAAGAAACAGCCCGAAGCGGTCAGACAGATACCCATATAGAAGATTTGCCCCGAAGTGTTCAAAGGCACTTCGGGGCTTTGCATTATTAGATTGGTACGAAGAGAAAACGGAATCCGGCGGGATGATTGAGAGATGTTCTGAGGGCTCTGCCCTCAGACTCCCGCTCAAGGGACATTGTCCCTTGAGAATCCCATTTCTGCTCCGCATCAGCCCCTTTATGGGGCTGGTACGGAGCAGCAGCGGGGTTCCTAGGGGATAGTATCCCCTAGGCAGGGGTGTGGGGACAGCGTCCCCACAATGTCCCCCGACCGCCCCG
>JAFZPP010000037.1 GCA_017550285.1 Oscillospiraceae bacterium | reverse complement strand
TGTCAGGGTGGTCGGTGCGTCCTGTACCTCAATCGTGTTGTCGTCGTGGACAATGACATTGCCGTTGGTCTCAGTCTTCACAGACTCAGTGACAACCTTGCCGTCCTTGATCTCAAACTCGAATGTGGTCACAGTGACGAAGCCGTCCGGTGCGACGGTCTCTTCCAGTGCGTACTTGCCGTCTTTCAGTCCCGTAATTTCTGCCTTGTTGCCCTTGAAGGTAACATCGGTGTCCTTATCGGTCAGGGCCTTGCCCTCGACCTTCACACCTTCCAGATTTGCGCCTTCATCCTTGGCAGTCAGCTTGAAGGTTGCCTTATTGGTCTCCGGAACCGGCTTTGCGCCGAGGTCCGTCTTGCTGATCTTGAGGGTGGTCGGTGCATCCTGAACCTCAATCGTGTTGTCGTCGTGGACAATGACATTGCCGTTGGTCTCGGTCTTTACAGACTCGGTCACAACCTTGCCGTCCTTGATCTCAAACTCGAATGTGGTCACAGTGACGAAACCGTCCGGTGCCACGGTCTCTTCCAGTGCGTACTTGCCGTCTTTCAGTCCCGTGATCTCTGCCTTGTTGCCCTTGAAGGTAACATCGGTGTCCTTATCGGTCAGGGTCTTGCCCTCAACCTTGACACCTTCCAGATTTGCGCCTTCATCCTTGGCAGTCAGCTTGAAGGTTGCCTTGTTGGTCTCCGGAACCGGCTTTGCGCCGAGGTCCGTCTTGCTGATCGTCAGGGTGCGGATTTCGCTGTACACATTTTTCAGCTCAACGAGAGCGGTCTTGCCGTTCATAACAGCCGCCGAACCGTTGGTCTTGCTGGTGCCCTCGAGCTCGTAGCCCGGGACAGCCGCGTTAGTCTCAGTCACCTTGTAAGTGCCGGCCGCCACATTGTCGATCTTGAGCACATATGTGCCGTCGGTCTGCTTTGTGAACTCCTTGAGGGTGATCTCAACCTTATCCTTGGATGTCTCGCCCTTGGCATTGAGGTATTCGCCTGCTTCATTCGTAATCGTGAACTTGATCGCGCCGTTGAATTCCTCTTCGGTGACATTCAGACCGTCAATGGTCTTGGTAATCTGGAGGTTGCCGACACTCTTTTCGTAAATATCCTTGAGTTCGATGACAGCTTCCTTGCCGTCCTCGACCTTCTTTGTACCCTTGGTGGTCGAAGTCGATTTCAGCGTGTAGCCTGCGATGTCGGTATTGGTCTCGATCACTTCATATTCGCCGAGCTCAACATCCTTGAATTCCAGCACATAAATGCCGTCCTTCTTCGTGAACTTGCCGAGCGTGATCTCGACTGCCTTGTCGCTGATCTTGCCGTCTGCATCCAGATACTTGCCGGTTGCCTTGTTCTGAACCGTGAAGGTGAGTGCGCCGTTGAGCTCTGCCTCGGTCACGTTCTCTGCATCGACAGTCTTCGTGATCTTGAGATCGCCCTTCTGCTTTGTGTACTCATCCTTGAGTGCAATGACAGCTTCCTTGCCGTCCTCGACCTTCTTTGTACCCTTGGTCGTCGAAGTCGATTTCAGCGTGTAGCCTGCGATGTCGGTATTGGTCTCGATCACTTCATACTCGCCGAGCTCCACATCCTTGAATTCCAGCACATAAATGCCGTCCTTCTTCGTGAACTTGCCGAGCGTGATCTCGACTGCCTTGTCGCTGATCTTGCCGTCTGCATCCAGATACTTGCCGGTTGCCTTGTTCTGAACCGTGAAGGTGAGTGCACCGTTGAGCTCTGCCTCGGTCACGTTCTCTGCATCGACAGTCTTCGTGATCTTGAGATTGCCCTTCTTCGGTGCTGCGGTGGTCGTGGTTGTCACGGTTGTGGTAGCCGTGGTAGTCGTTGCAGTTGTCGTAGTTTTCTTCGTTGTCGAAGTTGTGGTTGTCGTAGTCTTCTTCGTTGTCGAAGTTGTGGTTGTCGTGGTCGGCTTCGTTGTCGAAGTCGTGGTTGTCGTGGTTTTCTTCGTTGTCGAAGTCGTGGTTGTTGTGGTCGGCTTCGTTGTCGAAGTCGTGGTTGTTGTAGTAGTGGTTGTAGATGTAGTGGTAGTAGTTGTGGTCGTGGTTGTTGTAGTGGTTGTTGTGGTCGTTGTTTCAGTCATGTTAAAAACATCGACCTTGTCTGCGCCGACAAGATAATAGCTCTTGTTGTCGGCAGACTTTTCAGTCAGAGCCGTTGTGCCGTCCTTGACTGTCACCAGACCGTTCTTGCCGATTGTGATTTTCAGCACGCCGTCAGCCTTGAGATACTTCTTCGTCGTCGGCGGAGTGATCTCCGTCAGCGTATAAGTACCAGCCTTCAGACCGCTGATTGTCAGTGCGCCGCTGCCGGAGGTGGTGAACTCGAGCTTCACATCACCGTCAACAGCCTTCTTTATAATAGTATCGCCGTCCTTGACAATGACGCGCTTGTCGAACTTTGCATCGGCATCCGCCGGCTTGAGCTCGAACTTCGCACCTGCCAGATGCGCGATTTTATCATCGGTCGCATCCTTCTTGTCAAGGGAGAAGGAATAACGCTTCTGTTCGTCCTTGATTGTCAGCGTCTTGCCCTCGTCGGTAATTGCAGCGTGAACATTTGCGTCTGCAATTTCCTCCTCGGTGTCGCCGTCCGTTGTGGCTTTGACAGACTTGACCTTTCCGTTCTCGACCGTAAAGGTAAATTCGGAAACCGTGACCTCATATTCCACGCCGTCCTTTTCGGTCGGAGGCGCAATTTCGGTCAGGCGGTAGGTGCCGTCGGTCAGGGAGGAGATATCCACCTTGCCTGCACGGAATTTCAGGACATTGTCGGTAACCGTTGCCTTGACGAGCATGGTCACATATGCAACCTCTTCCTCCTCGGATTCCGCACGAACCGTGTATTCTCTGCCGTCGGAGAGGCTGATGACGTAGGTACCGTCATACAGACCGGAGATCACAAGCTGATCGCCGCTCGTCTTGCCGCTGTAGGTATAGGTATTCTGCGCCGGCGTTTCAGCCGCAGCAGCTTCGCCCGTCAGAACCGCCTTGCCGTCAACGGTAACATGCTGCATCGTATTGCCGCGAATCTCAAAGCTCGTGACACCCTTTGCATCAATCGTGACGGTCTTATCGTTGTTCGGGTTGCCGTCTGCATCATCCTTCACAGAGGTCTCGATGCCGGTCACAGATTCGCCGCTCTTGGAAATTGCAATCTTGCCGATTGCGACCGGATTGCCGTCTGTGCCGAGCTTTTCGAGGGTGAATTCGGCGTCATCCAGAGACTTGCCGCCCATATCCTCTTTGCTGATCGAAAGCGTAACGGATTCATCCGTCAGCGTGATCTTGTCGTGAGAGGTCGATTCAACCAGTTCACCTTCTGCAATCAGTCTGCCGTCTGCGCCGCGCTTGATCTCAAACTCCGTGGTAACCGGCAGATAGCCGAGCGGTGTCTCGATCTCCGTCAGGGTGTATTTGCCCTCCGGCAGACCGGTAAAGATGACTGCGGAACCGATCGAATGCCAACGGTAAGCTGTATCGGACTTTGCTTCATTCGGAACCAGATTCGTCTCCTCGGGCAGGAGATAGTTGATATTCACGGACTTTGACTGACCGAGTCCGTCAGCCGTAAAGAACTGGCTGTCATGTGCGCGGACGCCGCTCAGATCAATTTCCTTATCGCCGTTCTTACCGGTCAGCTCAAGCACTGCACCCGGAAGCGGCTTGCCGTTCTTGCTGAGCTTTCTGACGCTGATCGAATAGACAGAATCATAAATGCTCAGTGTGTAGGTGTGGTTTTCGCTGTCGGACTGCACAGAGACCGGAACTGCCTTCTTTTCGTCCGCATTTGCATTCGTCACGACAGGTGCATCATTGGATACCTGAATCTTCACAGGGGCAATCGGCTGATACAGTGCCGGCGCTTCGAGCTCCTCAAGGAGATATTCGCCGTGCGGCAGACCCTCGAGTGCAAGGTCCGTATCCGTGACAGTCCATGTGAGAGAAGTGTTGTTGTCGCCGAGAACCGGTGCGCCGGTCTTGCCGTCCAGATTGGAAGTCACAGCTGCCAGCGTTGTATCGTTGCCCTGATATGTAAGTCTGAGCTTTGCGCCGGTAATCTTCTTGCCGTCTCTGACAGCCGTATAAGTATCCTCGGTGACAGAGCTGAGCTTATAGCCGTCATCCTGCTTGGAGAAGATCAGCTTGCTCTTCACAGCTTCCTGCTGGTTTGCAATGGTCAGTGTTGCTGCGCCCGGCGCTCTGTCGATATTCAGCACATTGTCATTCGAGCCGTCGAGCTCAACGACATTTGCTACGCCGGTATCGCCGAAGCCGACGGTCTGACCGACCGGAATCTTGCCGCAGCGGGACTTGATGTCCTTCCACTGTCCTCTCTCCTCGGTACCGGCTGCGATCTCGACTTCATAATCCGCAGTCGAAGAAGCCGTGTAGCCGATTACGTTTTTCAGCTTGCCCTTCGGCTCTGCCTGATCCATATGGAAGATCATGAAGGAATTATATTGCGCATCTGCATCTGCCGGATTGACAGTCTTCGTGATTTCCTTTGTGGTGCCGTCCTCAAAGAAGACCTTGAGTGTAACGTCGTAAGGATCGGCGGTCCGATCTGCGACCTTGACGTAAATCTGTGCGATGTCGTGCTTTTCATTATCAGAGCTGTTCATCTCGCGGACAATGCCCTTGACAATAGAAAGATCGCTCAGAACCGTGAAGTAATGCTTCTGGTTCTTTTCATCGGTCTTGTAGTTTTCCGGAACCTCGGTCTCCACGAGATAGTAGACGCCCGGCTGAATGTTCATCGCCTTGCCGCCAGCCTCCGTGATGAGGGTCAGCTCCTTTGCAGTATCAATGGACTGGATCGCCTTCTTGCCGTTCTCCTCCCAGAGCTCCAGCGTTGCGCCTGCAACGTAGGCATTCGTGGCGGAGTCGATCTTGCCGACCTGCAAATGCAGCTCATTGACATTATCTGCAACGGTCAGGGTTCTGCCCTCCGGCGTGCTCAGATCAATCTCAGTCCAGCCGCCGCGGTCAGCCTTCAGATTGAAGTTCTCGTCAATCGGAAGTGTTTCCGGCTTCGTGCCGCGCGGAACCTCAGTCTTGAAGTAGGTGCGCTTGTTGGTTCTGTCAGCGTAGCAGCCCAGCAGAATATCATTCTCCGGAAGCGCATAGCCGAACGGTGCGATTGTCTCAGTGATTCTGTAGATTCTTGCGTTCTTGTTTCCGCCGAAGCCATAGTTCGGATTGAAGTTGCGGATCTTGAGAACGGAGAACGCCGTAGAGGAATCTCTCTTATCCCATTCAAAGCCGTCAGCGCTCTCGCTCTGTTCGCCTTCCTTCGGCTCCTTCGGGGATGCGCTTTTGTAAGTGAGCTTTCCGCCCGCGCCGAGTTCATAGGTTTCCTCGATATATGCAAAGTATGCGCCTCTGAGCTCAGTGTCCGGCTCTGCGGCATCGACCTTGCGGAGTGTCATTGCTTCACTGTCGGTGAATTCAAATTTGGTACCGAGCTTCTCAGAGACATTGATGACTGCGGAAGCAACGGAGCCGTCAAGCACAACAATGTAATTGCCCTTGGTTGTTTTGACGGTCGAAACCATGTCGGTAGTCACATCGGCATCCGCCTCGGTAACGCCGGTTACTTCATCCGGAACCTGACCGAAGCCGACACCCTTTTCTGTCGTAATAATATAAGACTGATTCAGATCGGCGAACTTGTATACACCGTTCTCATCTGCCTCTGCGCTGTAGAGAATCTGTGCGCCCTGCTCCGTGTAGGGCTTATCATAATAGTACAGTGTCTTGAGCGTCGTGGGATCCCACTGGCCGCCGAACGGGCCCCATGTCGTGGACATCTTTCCGAGGCGGAATCTCTTGACCTCGTCAGCGCTGAGTGTCTTGCCCTTCTTTGTGATCTTCGAGACGGTGCCGTCTTCTTCGATCTGAATCTCGTACTGATCGCCGTTGATCTCATAAAAACCGTTTACGGGAACAACTGTCTGATCATCATAGACTACATTATAATATGCAGCGTCAACCGAATTAAAGGTGAACTGATCGAGCTCTGCATCTGTCCGGCTGCCGTCCGCAGCGACCTCCTCAGCCTTGGTGACCTTGCCGTCCGAACCGACCGTAAATGCATAGGTCTTGCCGCCGACGGTGTAAAGATTCTCAGCCAGTGCCAGCGGAGAATACTCAGCCGTCTTGATTACCTTGGTGAAATCCGGATCGCTGTACAGCTTCACGGTCACCTTGTCGGTATACTGAACGGTCTTTGTCTCGGCGTTGTCCCATGTATTGAGCTTGATGACAGCGTCGTGCTCAGGATTCTCAGTGATCTCGATATAATACTCGGTATCGCTGACCATATAGCCGGCAGGTGCGCCGTACTCTTTGATCACGTACTTACCGGCATCCAGCGAAAACAGATTCGGATTGGTATCGCCGGTTTTCAGCGTGAACGAGGGGTCTGTGCCGACGCCGTTCTCGCTGACAGGGAATGCACCGAACAGTGCACCCGGAAGCGGCTCGCCGCCGGCTTCGTTGATATACTTAAAGAGATCGAACGAATACGGTGCGTGGCGCACGGTCCAGGAATTATACGGATAGAAGTGGGCTTCTGCATCCAGATTTGCATTCTTTGCAATGATGCCGCCCTCAAAGCGTCCGCCGGTCACGTTCACATTTGCATTCGGTGCAATCAGGTGACCTTCCAGGAACGCAGTATCCACATTCTCTGCATCCGGCAGGTTCCAGATCAGGTTCATGCCTGCTTCCAGATTCAGCTGACCGCCGCGGAACTTGGTTTCATCGGGCGGAGTGCAGAGCGTATCCTTCATCGTGGTCTCGGAGACGATGCCGTTGAACTGAATCGTCTTGGTATCCTCACCGCCGCCGCCGAAGGCGAACTTGACATCCTTGACATCGGCAATCGTGATCGTATTCTTGCCGCACATGATGTTTTCGGTGTTGCTGCTGACGAGATTGATCGCCTTTGCAGCATCATAAACATCCTTCGGAATAATGATATTGCGGTTCGCATCCACATCCAGCGTCAGGACGCCTTCCGTATTGATGTTATCCGCAGTCGCCTTATAGGCAGAATCGGATTCCTTCTGCTCGGAGGACCACTTGCGGAGCTCCGCAAATGCGTTCTTGATCGGAACATACTCGCAGTCATCCGCGATCTGCTGCATATACGGCAGATTCAGATTCTCATTATCATTTATATGATAGTATACGTAGTTATTTCTCTCGCACTGTTCCTTCAGCTCCGGATCTACGATCCAGTCGCCGGGCTTTGCAATATTGATCAGATTCTTTATGTGGTGAATATAGCTGGAGGTGATCGCGCCGTCGCCGAATGCATTCGGCGTATCGAGCGTGTCTCCGATGATCACGCTTCCCACAATATGGCCCTGGTTGGTTGCAGTCACATTCTCCTCAATAAACAGGTTAAAGTCTGTCAGCAACTGCTCGGGTGTAATCTCCTTGGCGTAAACAGGTCTGTCATCATCAGCTGCTCTTGCTGTCAGTGCCGGCGGGATTTCTCCCAGCGGCAGCAGATACGAGGCAAGAAGTGCAGCGGACGCCACTCCGCTGATCGCTCGCAGCCTCTTCGTTTTTTTCATCCAATCCTCATCCTTTCTCGGGATATGTCTGTTGAGTGATGCCGGACTTGCCGGCTCTTTCTGTGTTGTCCGTACAGCACTCCGCTGCACGGCGCCTGCGGATAAAAATACATTTGCGCGGCGCATCCGCTGCTGCCGCACAAAGTCCGTTTGATCCGGCGCTAAGTGACCGGACGCATAAATAAATTATAAATTTTCACATGACATCTACTTCCCTTCCCCCGGCGACAGTTGTACAATCAAGCATCTGCTTGATTTGCATCATCTGATAACTCGCCTATCTTATTATTTATTATTATATTTCAAATTCATCAGTATGTCAACCCCTTTTTCGTACAATCTGTAAAAATTCCAAAATCCGACATATATAGTCGTCAAATCGGTTTCGTTTTGCGCAGTTTGACGAAGTCTGTCTATCACAGCATGTAAAACGTCGCATCTGCTTGCGTTTTGTAAATTTGTAAAATTAACAAAATACAACTTCTGTGCAGATTATATCATTTGTATTGTTCATGTTTTCGTATACAAAGTGTATAAAAATTAAAACCAAACAGATGATATTCAGTCAGTTTCGTGAACAATATTTCAATCAATATACAAATTGTCCCCTGAAACCGGATTTTCTGCCGGTTTCCTGCCGCAAATCCGCTGTTTTTCTGCTTGACGGCATACCGATTATCGGTTATAATAGAAGTGATGCCCGAACGGGCAAAAATACAGAAAAATATATATTTGAAGGAAGGCGTTTACCATGCAGGCACTCACATCTTATCCGCATATGCTCCACGGCTGCGACTACAATCCGGAGCAGTGGCTCAACCGTCCCGATATCCTCGCGCAGGATATCGAACAGATGAAACAGGCAAATATCAACTGCGTTTCCGTCGGCATTTTCTCCTGGTCATCCCTCGAGCCGCGCGAAGGCGACTATCAGCTCGACTGGCTCGCAAACATCATCAACAAGCTCTATGCCAACGGCATCTATACCGTTCTGGCAACGCCCTCCGGCGCAAAACCCTCATGGATGGCGAAAAAATATCCGGAGATTCGCCGCGTCAGTGCAGAGCGCGTCCGCGATTTGCAGGGCGGCAGACACAATCACTGCTATACCTCGCCGGTCTACCGCGAAAAGGTCCGGCAGATCAATACAAAGCTCGCCGAACGATTCGCCGATCATCCGGCGGTGATTCTCTGGCATGTCAGCAATGAGATTCAGGGCGAATGCCACTGTGACCTCTGTCAGGCAGCATTCCGCGAATGGCTCAAAAAGCGCTACGGCTCACTTGATGAACTCAATCTGGCATGGTGGACGACATTCTGGTCGCATACCTATTCGGACTGGGACGAGATCGAATCGCCCTCGCCGATCGGTGAGCCCTGCATCCACGGTCTGACGCTCGACTGGAAGCGCTTCTGCACCGCACAGACACGCAGCTTCTTTGAAAATGAAATCGCACCGCTCAAGGCGGCAAATCCGGATATCCCCGTGACAGCGAACTTCATGGGCTTCTATGACGGCATCAATTACTGGGAGCTGGCGAAGTCACTGGACGTCATCTCGTGGGACAGCTATCCGAACTGGCATACGCAGCCCGACGGCGACGAAACCTATAACGCATTCTGGGCGGATGCATTCTCCGATATGTGCCGCTCGATGCTCGGAAAACCCTTCCTGCTCATGGAAAACACACCCTCGCAGACAAACTGGATGGAGGTTTGCCGCCCGAAGACATGGGGCTTCCTGCGCCTGACCTCGATTGCAAATCTTGCGCACGGCGCAGACAGCATCCAGTATTTCCAGTGGCGGCAGAGCAGAGGCTGCGCCGAAAAATTCCACGGCGCCGTCATGACGCATGCCAACCGCACCGATACGCGCGTCTTCCGTGAGGTCAGCGGCGTCGGCGCAATGCTGAAAAAGCTCGACGGTCTCTGCGGCGCGAAAACAACTGCGAATATCGCAATCCTCTATGATCTCGAAAGTCACTGGGCTGTCAATGATGCAAAGGGTCCGCGCAACGGCTCAATCGGAGACAATGACCTGATGCTGCGGATGTATCTTCCGTTCTGGAAGGCGGGCTATGCCGTCGATTTCGTCAATTCGGAAATGGATTTCTCCGGCTGTCATCTGCTGCTCGTGCCGATGCTCTACATGCTGCGTGCAGACGTTGCAAAGCGCATCCGCGACTACGTCAAGCAGGGCGGCACGGTTCTGCTGACATTGCACACCGGTCTTGTGGATGAACACGATCTCTGCTATATGGGTGATACACCGGCAGAAGGGCTTGCAGAACTCGCAGGCATCCGGTTCCTCGAAACCGACCCGCTCTATGAGAATCAGCATGAGACCATGCGCATCGTCAAGGCACCGTTCCCGCTGGCGGAATCCTACAAGCTGGAACGTCTCTGCGAACGTGTTGCGGCAGAGGGCGCAGAGGTGCTCGCGGTCTATGAGCACGACAATCCCTGCATGCCGGACGATCTGCCCTGCCTGACGCGCAGCAGCTTCGGCAGAGGTACGGCGTATTACCTCGGCGCATTTGCCGAGGACCGCTTCTTCTCGGATTTCCTGATCTCGCTGGCAGAGCGGCTCGGCATCCAGCCCGCAATCGACACGACCTTCCCGCACGGCGTTGTCGCGGCGGCAAGAACCGGCGCAGACGGCACGAAATATTATTTTGTCATGAACTGGACCAGAGAACAGAAATCTGTCAATCTGCCGCATCCGCTCAAGGATTTTGAAACCGGCAAGGTCTATCAGAATAAACTGCCGCTCGGTCCCTACGGCGCAAAGATTCTTATTTGAAATATAACTGACACAAAGGAGAACGGAACATGAAACAGAAAATCCTCGCACTTGCAGCGGCAGGTCTGCTGCTGACCGGATGCGGCAGTACGGAGCCGGAATCCTCCGCCGCATCCAGAGCCTATATTCCGGCAGATTCCGTCATTCAGATGAACATGCAGACACTCGGCTATCAGGTCACGCTCAATGACATGACCGAGCAGACCGGCATCTCCATGCTTGCCGCCTCGAACGGCAAACAGCCGGAGGACGGCTTCGAGGGGCTCTATGTCATCCGCGCAAACAATCCCGATACACTGGAATCCTACAAGCAGACACAGCAGTATGACAAGCAGATCGACCACTTCCGCTATATCCTCTATACCAATGATGCCGAATACGGCAATATCATGGTCTGCGGCACCGAAAAAGCGCTGAGCGATGCCGGCGTCACCGGCGGAAACTGATCTGCCCCCTTTCTGCTGAAACACAGTATCAGTCCGACACGGGGGATTTACCATGATTACCTATCTTGAGGAAGCAGGGCAGTTTCAGCTTGATACGCCGCACGCGAGCTATGTGCTGACGGTCGCAGACGGTTTCCTGCTGCATACATACTGGGGAAAGCGCATCGCGCCGCAGGATCTCAGCGATCTGCTGCGGCTCGGCGATCCGCCCTTTGTCCCCTCAAAAAATGAACGCGAACGCGCGAGCTTCATGGACTGCGCGCCGTTTGAATATCCGTGCGCAGGCACCGGCGATTACCGCGAAGCTGCAATCGGCATTGAAAATGAAGACGGTGCATGCGCCTGCAATCTGCGCTATATCAGTCACCGCATCTACAACGGAAAATACAATCCGCGCTGCATGCCGCACACATGGGGCAACGGCTGCGAAACGCTCGATATCCTGCTGCGCGATGAGCCGACCGGCGTCGAGGTCACGCTGCATTATACGGTATTCGACGGGATCGACGCGATCATCCGCAGTGTCTCGCTCGAACACTGCGGATACCGTGATGTGACGCTGCGGCGCGTGCTGTCGGCATCCGTCGATCTTGACGATGACCGCTTCGAGATGCTCTCGCTCTACGGCTCATGGGCGCGCGAACGGCAGGCGGAGCGTCTTCCGCTGCGCCACGGCAAGCAGCGCCTTGACAGCAGCCGCGGCGAATCCTCGCATCAGTACAGCCCGTTTTTTGCGCTGGTACGTCCCGAAACAACCGAACAGCAGGGCGAAGCCTACGGATTCACACTGATCTGGTCGGGCGATTTCATGCTGCAAGCCGAGCTGACGCAATTCTGTCAGACCAGAGCGCAGATCGGCATGCAGACCGACGATTTTTCACATGCTTTCAGCACGGAATCCGAATTTGACGCGCCCGAGGCGGTGCTGGTCTACAGCGAATCCGGCATCGGCGGCATGTCGCGGACATTCCATAAGCTGTTCTCCGATCATCTGATCCGCTCCGATTACCGCTATATCGAGCGCCCCGTGCTCATCAACAACTGGGAAGCGACCTATTTTCATTTTGATCTCGAAAAGCTGAAAACAATCGCCGATGAAGCGGCAAAGCTCGGCATTGAGCTCTTTGTGCTCGATGACGGCTGGTTCGGCAGGCGCGACAGCGACAACTGCTCGCTCGGCGACTGGACACCGGATGAACGCAAGCTGCCCGGCGGACTCAAGCCCCTGACCGACCATATCACCGGCAGGGGGATGCAGTTCGGGCTGTGGTTCGAGCCGGAAATGATCTCGCCGGACAGCGACCTGTTCCGCGAAAATCCCGATTTTGCAGTCGGCATTGAAGGCAGACCGCGGACGCAGTCGCGCGCGCAGTATGTGCTGGATTATACGCGGCAGGATGTCCGTGACGCGATCTGGGAGCAGATGAAGAAAATCCTCGATTCTGTGCCGGTTTCCTATATCAAATGGGATATGAACCGCCAGCTGACGGAGATTCCGCGCGCAGGCTTCCGGCGTGCCTATATGCTCGGTGTTTATCAGATGCTCGAGCGCCTTGTCACCGAATATCCGGATATCCTGCTCGAAAGCTGCTCCGGCGGCGGCGCGCGGTTCGATGCCGGTATGCTCTATTATTCGCCGCAGATCTGGGCTTCGGACAATACCGATGCAAAGGACCGTCTGCGGATTCAGTACGGCGCTTCGCTGTTCATGCCGCCCTCTGCAATCGGCTCGCATGTCAGCGTCTGCCCGAATCATGCAACAGGTCGTGTGACGCCCTTTGAGACGCGCGCAAATGTGGCTATGTTCGGCACCTTCGGCTATGAGCTCGATGTCACGCAGCTTTCCGATGCCGAAAAATCACAGATTCCGGCACAGATTTCGCGCTGGCACGGCATCAGCAGGTTGATCCGCGACGGCGCACTCTGGCGGCTCGGCAATCCCTTCCGGCCCTCGGGCTATGCCGCGCAGCAGAATGCGGATTTTGACGCATGGATTTTCGTATCTGCTGACAAATCGGAAGCCGTGTTCACGTATATCCAGATCACGGCAGAGGCGAATATGAAGTCCCGCCGCATCCTGCTTGCAGGACTCGACAGCGATGCAGACTATGCCTTCACGCTCTGCGGCTGCGAGGATGTCAAATCCGGCGCCTATCTGATGCAGTGCGGCGTGATGATCCCGAATCTCGGCGGAGATATGCAGTCCGTGCAGACCGTGCTGCAAAAAGTATAATCAGAAATTTGAAATGACGGTATCCGCTGTGCGGACGCATCTGAAAAAGATTCTGTCCAATCTGTTTTCGCAGCATCATCGCTTTGCGATACCGCGATTTCTCATTCCGCATGTCAAAAATTCTCCGAACGGAGCATATTATGAAATATCAGAATATCATTCGCGCGGCGGCGTGCTGTGCCGCTGTCATGCTGCTCAGCACAGGATGCGGTGCGCAGAAAACCGATACGAGAAAGACCGTTTTCGGCAATGTCGCAATCGGCGGCGGCGGATATATCCCCGGCATTGTCTACAGCAAAGCCGAGGAGGGGCTCTGCTACTGCCGCACCGATATCGGCGGCGCCTACCGCAGATTCAGTGCAGACAGCCAATGGGAGCCGATCACCGACCAGTTCGGCGGCGTCAATGCAGATGACTGGAATCTCATCGGCATCGAATCTATTGCAGCCGATCCGGTCGAACCGAACCGCGTCTATCTCTCCTGCGGCACCTATGCCGGCAGCAACGGCGCAATTCTCAGCTCCGACGATTACGGCTATACATGGTTTCAGACGGATATGCCCTTCGCCATGGGCGGAAATATGTCCGGCAGAGGCGTCGGCGAACGGCTCATGGTCAATCCGAAGGATAACAAACAGGTCTTCTGCGGCTCGCGCACCGACGGGCTTTATGTCAGCAATGATTTCGGCATCACATGGGAAAAAGATGCCGCGTTCCCCGTCGAAGGTGACTATTTTCAGGAAAAATGTCAGATCGGCGTCATGTGGATCGAATTCGATCCGGTCAGCAATGATATGTATGTCGGCTGCGCGATGCAGAACGGCGAATGCATCTACCGCTCGAAGGATGCAGGCAAATCGTTCGAGAAGCTGCCTGCACATCTCTCCGGCATGTATCCTTTGCAAGCGGAGATTTCGTCAAACGGATATCTGTATCTCTGCTATTCCGATTCCTGCGGACCGAATGCAGCCGTCAAGGGCGGCGCAGTCTGCCGGTATGATCTGAAATCCGGCAAATTCGAGGATATCACTCCGAACTGCAAGGACGGCAGATACGGCGGATTCTCCGGTCTTTCCGTGGACGGCAGCAACCCTGATACAATCGTTTGCAGCACGCTCGGATTCTGGTCGGAGAAGGGCGAAAATGTCTATCGCTCGACTGACGGCGGCGATACATGGACGCCGCTGTTCTCCGGCGCGGGCGATCATTATGCAATGGATACCTCCGAGGCGTTATGGCTCCGCTGGGGCGGTCAGCAGGCAAAAACCGGCTGGTGGATCGCCGATCTCGAAATTGACCCGTTCAACAGCGACCGTGTCACATGGGGCACCGGCGCGACGCTCTATACCACGCAGAACATGACTGATCTCGGCAGCGACTGTCCGGTTATTGTGCAGTTCGATGCAAAGGGCATTGAGGAGACTGCCGTATTCAAGGTCGTTTCCGTCGCAAAGACCGAGAGCACGGTTCCGGCGCTCTATTCGATCATGGGCGACCTGACAGGCTTTGCGCATCTCGATACGAACCTTTATCCGGATGATCTGCACTTCATGAACAACGGCACCGCCTCGGATGTCGCGGCGGCATGGGCAGCCGGAAAAGTCGCTGCGTATACCTGCGACAATAAGCGTTCGCCGCTGGTCTTCACAAATGACGGCGGCAATACATGGTTCCCGTCACCGAAGCTGCCGGAGCGCGCCGAAAGCGGCACCGTCGCAGTCAATGCAGACGGCAGCAGAATCTTCTGGACACCGGGCGTGCTTGCCGCAAATGTCTACTATACGACAGATTTCGGCAATTCGTGGTTCAAGCCGAACGGACTCGGACGCGGCGCGAAAATCATTGCAGATACGTTTGATTCCAATACGATCTATGCGGTCTGCGATGACAGTATCTATCGCTCGGATGACGGCGGCACGAATTTTGCTTCGAACGGTCTCTCCGTCTCGGATAACTGTGAGCTCGTGCCCTGCCATGACAATCCCGATGCACTCTGGATTCGCTCCGGAAACAGCATCGGCTATTCCTCCGACCGCGGCGCGACCGTCAGTTACCTCAAGGATGTATCCGCAAATGCAATCGGCACCGGCGCACCGAAAAATCCGGGCGGCGTCGCACCGCTTTACATGATGGGCGAGGCGAACGGTCAGGGCGGCGGCATCTATATGTCCGAGGATCACGGCAAAAGCTGGTATAAGCTCACAACCGACAAGGACGGCTTCGGTAACATCACACCCTCGATCACCGGCGACGCTGCTGTCTACGGCAAATTCTATTTTGCAACAAACGGCAGAGGCATCGTCACAGGACAGGTACAGTAACCCCCTTTTCAAAAATGGTGTCCCCCGTGATAAACCGGAGCTTATCGGTGTAGTATGGGATACGCTGAGGGCTCCGCCCTCAGACTCCCGCTCAAGGGACACTGTCCCTTGAGAATCCCATTTCAAGTTTTGCCTGCCCCATACGGGGCAGACAAAACTTGCAGCGGGGTTCCTAGGGGATAGTATCCCCTAGGCAGGGGTTTGGGGGCAGCGCCCCCAATATAATCCGCACTATACCGGCAAATTCCGGTTTGCCGCAGGGACATCATTTTGAAAAGGACTATCATACAAAGAGAGAAGGCTTTCCGATTTGAAGAACAAAAGAAAAAGCAGCACACTTCTGCTGCTCTCCGCGATTCTGGTCTGCGGACTGCTGCTCTGGCATCTGTTCAGTACCGGAACACTCTGGTTCAATATGCCGCTGAAATCGCGCTATCCGGTACGCGGCGTTGATGCCTCACACTATCAGGGGCAGATGAACTGGGAGCGCATCGCAGAGCAGGGCATCACCTTTGCATTCCTGAAAGCGACCGAGGGCTCCGGCACGGTCGATGACTGCTTTGCCGAGAACTGGAAAAATGCGCGCGCCGCCGGACTGTATGTCGGTGCCTATCACTTTTTCAGCTTCGACAGCTCCGCGGCGACGCAGGCGGATAATTACTGCTCCGTTGTCCCCGATGACGAGGATGCGCTGCCGCCGGTCATTGATCTGGAATATTACCGCTCGGAAAATCTGCCGGATGCCGACGCTGTCCGCACAAACCTGCGGATTCTGCTCGCAAGAATGCGCGGCGTCTACGGCAAAAAGCCTATCATCTACACGACAAAGCAATGCTGGGAAGCCTATCTCAAGGATACCGACTTCGATTACACGCTCTGGATTCGCAGCATTTTCAGCGCACCTTCACACAGCTTTTCACCGGACTGGACATTCTGGCAGTACAATCCGCGCGGCATGCTCGACGGCTATTCGGGCGGCGATGTGCTGATTGACCTCAATGTCTTCCGCGGAACGGCGGAGGATTTCCGTCAGTTCGCAGGCTATACGGTTCAGCCGTAACAATCAATTTGGAGGATGATCAAATGACCGATCAGGAACTGGAAGCAAAAAAACAGGAATTTCTCAGCATCTGGGATGAGCATGTCAAGCGCCCGGGTGCCGACCGTCTGCGGAGCTATCTGCTCGCAGAGCAAAACGATTTCTTCACTGCCCCTGCCAGTACGCGCTATCACGGCGCCTATGCGGGCGGTCTGCTGGAGCATTCGCTGAATGTGTACTATAATCTCAAGGCATATCTGGAACGCGAGCGCGTGCACAGCGTCTATCATTTTCCGGAGTATTCCGAGGAGACAATCGCCGTCTGCGCGCTGCTGCACGATCTCTGCAAGATGAATTTTTATACGGTCGATTACCGCAACGCGAAAAATGCACAGGGCGTCTGGGAGAAGGTGCCGTTTTACAAGATTGATGACCGTCTGCCTTACGGTCACGGCGAGAAATCCGTGCTGATGATTCAGTTTTTCATGCATCTGCACCGTGAGGAGGCAATGGCAATCCGCTGGCATATGGGCTTTTCCGGTCCGGAGGATAAGGGCACAATCGGCACGGCGCTCGAACGGTTTCCGCTCGCATTTGCACTGCATGTCGCCGATATGGAAGCCTCGTATTTCTTAGAGGGCTCTGAATAACCCTCCCGCTGCCCGCGGAGAGATACAGTATCTCTGATAGATTGATAATGAGGCTCCGCCTCAAACTCCGCCGGAGGGATATTATCCCTCCGGACCTCCCGCTGCAAAATCTGCCAGCCCCTTCTCGGGGCTGGCAGATTTTGAAATGGGATTCCCAAGGGACAATGTCCCTTGGGCAGGGGCGTGGGGGCAGCGCCCCCACTATAAATTTACCGAAGGTACTGCATCCCCCGCGGGCAGCAGAAGCGCTTGATTTTTTCGGCGAAATATGGTAAAATGATAGCATGCAAAATGAAACAGTCTCAGAGAAATGAGTTGATTATTCCATGAACCGAATCGAAGCACTGGCAGCCGTTGTCCGTGAGGAAGGCTGCGACGCGCTGCTCCTGACCGGCGAGGTCAATCTGATCTATGTCACCAAGGCGACCGCGCTGGAAGGACAATGCCTGATTTTCCCCGACGGCAGGGCGGTTTTCGTCACCGACGGCAGATATATCGAAAATGCGGAACAGCAGCTGATTCCGCTCGGCTTTGAAGTCATCACCCGCCCGCAGACGACCTCGCTCTATGAATTTCTGCAAACGCTGCTCCGTGAAAACGGCATCCAGAAGCTGATGTATGAGGACGATGTCCTGACCGTTGACGAATTCGCCGTGATGCGCGAGCTGCTCGGCATCAGCTTTCAGCCCGTCCGCAAGAAGGTGCGCAGTCTCCGCGCAAACAAATCCGAGGAGGAGATTGCCTGCATCATCCGTGCGCAGCGCATCGCAGAAACAGCGCTGGAGCGTCTCCTGCCCGAGCTGCATACCGGCATCACCGAGCGCGAAGCCGCCGCACGCCTCAATTATTACATGGCACTCGGCGGCAGCGAGAAGCCCTCATTTGATACGATTCTGCTGTTCGGCGAGAATACCAGCAAGCCGCACGGCGTCCCCGGCGACAGAGCCTTGCAGGAGGGCGACTTCATCCTCGCGGATTTCGGTGCCGTCTATCAGGGCTATCATTCCGACATGACACGCACCGTCGCATACAAATCGGCAACCGATGAGATGCGGAAGGTCTATGAGACCGTGCTTGCCGCGCAGGCAGCCGCACAGGCAGCCGCAAGGGAGAATATGCTCTGCTCCGATATGCACAATGCCGCAGCGGAGGTCATCGCTGCCGCAGGCTACGGGCAGTATTTCACCCATGCGCTCGGACATTCCGTCGGTCTGGAAATCCACGAATCGCCGGTCGCATCACCGCGCTGCAATACCCCGCTGACACGCGGCATCGTCATGACCGACGAGCCCGGCATCTATATGGCGGGCAAATTCGGCGTCCGGATTGAGGATATGCTCGTCATTACGGACGATGCGCCGCGCAATCTGACGCTGTTCCCCAAGGAATTCACGGTCCTCGGCGGATGATCCGTACCATCATAACATGACATGAGACCAAGCGCGTTCCGCATCTGCCGGAGCGCGCCGTTGTTTCTTTTTTTTCAGAAAATACTGTAATGATTCCGGAAAAATCCGGTCATATAAGGTAGGCGGCGCAAATACAAAAAAATTTGCGCAACCCCTTGTAAAATCCGGCAGAATCATGTATAATAGATTTGTATGCACTTTTCTGTCCGGATTCCGGACAATACAAAAGGAGGAGTTCCATGGCAAACAAAAAGACGAAGGCTGCGCCCGTCGCACCGCCGCAAAGCGGAGGCATCAAGGGCTGGCTTTCCCGCAACTGGTCGTATCTGGCGGCATTCTGCCTGCCGGTCGTCCTCATCTACGCGGCATATCTGATCTTCGGTCTGTATCCGGCAGGCGAACATTCCGTTCTCGTGCTTGACTTAAACGGTCAGTATGTCTACTACTTTGAAGCCCTCAGAGATGCCTTCCACGGCGACGGCAGCATCCTCTATAACTGGTCGCGCAATCTCTCCGGCGGCTATCAGGGCGTCATCGGCTATTACCTCGCTTCACCCTTTACGCTGATCGTCATGCTGCTGCCGCGCTCGCTCATCCTTGCGGCGCTGCTGATCATGATTCTGTGCAAGCTGGGTGCGGCATCCGTCGCCTTCTGCTACTACGCACAGAAATCCAAGCATGTCACCCCGATGCTCGGCGTCCTGCTCGGCACGATGTTCGGCATGTGCTCCTACGGCATCATTCAGACCATTGACCCGATGTGGCTGGACGGTCTGATCTGTCTGCCGCTGATCTGCCTCGGCGTCGAATACCTGATTGACGACGGCAGAAAGCTCAATTATATCATTCCGCTTGCGCTGATCTGCATTGCAAATTTCTATATCGGCTTTATGTGCTGCATCTTCACCGCGATCTACTTTGTCTATTATTTCTTCTTCGGCTCCGACAAGGTCAAATTTGCCAAGGGTCAGGTCAAAAACATCGTTAATATCATTATCCGCATGGCATTCTCGACTGCCGTTGCAATGTGCCTTGCGATGTTCATGATCCTGCCGGTCTACAATGCACTGGCGCTCGGTAAATTTGATTTCACCACGCCGGACTGGTCCTATAAGGCGCAGTTCAAGGTGCTGGATTTCATCGCACAGTTCACCTGTGTCAATCAGTACAGCTCCGTCAACGTGCAGGGCAAGCCGGAAATCTACAGCGGTGTGCTCGCAACACTCTGCCTGCCGCTCTTCTTCCTCAACAGACGCATCCCGCTCCGCAAGAAGATCGGCTATGCATTCCTTGTCATTGTCATGTTCTGCTGCATGCTGATCCGTCCGATTGACATGCTCTGGCACGGCGGACAGATGCCGAACTGGCTGCCCTTCCGCTATTCCTTTATCTTCTCCTTCGTCATGCTGAGCATGACCGCCATGACGCTGCGCTATGCTGCCCATATCAAAAAGGCGGCAATCGGCGGCAGCTTCGTCGGATTCTTCGCAGTCCTCATGCTCATCAACCACTATGTCGCAATGGGCAAGGACAAGCTCATCAACAACTATGACAGAATGTTCATCAGCCAGAAGGGCGATGTCTATCTCGATACGTATAAATCTATCTGGCTGACCGTCCTGTTCCTTGCGATCTACAGCGTCTTCATCTACCTGATGACAAAGAAGAATCCCTCGAAGGGCATGCGCATTGCGATCCTGACGAGCCTGCTGGCGGTTACATCCGTCGAGCTCGTTTACAATGCACAGTGCGAATTCAAGGAGATTCACAAGGAAGTCGCATATTCCACGAGAAAATCCTACCGCGAATATATCCAGTCCGGAAGAGACATGGTTGACAGACTCTATGAATCCGACCCGACCTTCTACCGCGCAGAGAAAACCTATGTCCGTACCGTCAATGACAACGGCGGCTTCAAGCTCCGCGGCATTACGCACTCGAGCTCGGTCATGAATGCAAAGATTCTGACCTATATCGAGACCATGGGCTACTCTTCCAGCTCCTATTATTCCAGATACGACGGCAATACGCCGCTCGCAGACAGTATCCTCGGCATCAAATATGTCTTCGACAAGGGCGATGACAATGAGAATGTCCTCAAGAAGGGCGAGAATTCCGATGTCGGCGCTGCATATGTCAAAATCAAGGATGAGAAGGCAAAGTCGCAGTCCGAAACCGATATTGACGTCGGCGTCTACCAGAACCCGAATGCACTCAGCATCGGCTATATGGTCAGCAAGGATATCGAGCGCGTCAATGCATTCGGCAATGACAACCCGTTCAACAGCCAGAACATCCTGCTGAGCACAATCTCCGGCAACACGACCTTTACCGCAGGCGGCGGCTTCGATCAGTGGCACACCTACTATCATCCGATCACCGTCACCGAGCCGATGCGCTACAACCAGAGCTATCAGGACGAATACGGCGATCAGATGCGCTTCCGCGAAAACGGCTGGGACCCGAATAATCCGACCGTTCACCAGCCGGACCCGACCGTCGATATCTTCCTTGAGACCGAGACCGACGAGCCGCTCTATCTGTTCTTCAAGACCGAGAACCAGAGCAAGGTCAATCTCTGGCTCGCGGATCAGTGGAATGCGGATGATACCGTCATGGAAAATGTGGACGGCACCAGCGCAAAATCGCTCGGCTCCTACTTCGAGGGCGATAACTACCACATCCTCTATGTCGGACAGTATCCGGCAGGACAGAAGCTCCAGCTTCGCATGACCCTGCTGACCGATGCTGCAAATACCAAGGAAAAATATACGATCATCAAGCAGTTCTTCTTCTACCACTTCGATTCTCCGCTCTTCGAGCAGGATATCAAGACGCTCCAGAACGAGGAATCCCAGTGGAAGCTGACCAAATTCGGCGGCAGAACCCTCGAGGGCAAGATCACCGCGAAGGAAGGTCAGATGATGATGACCTCGATTCCGGCAGAACCGGGCTGGAAAATCTGGGTTGACGGCAAGCCGTACAAGCGTTATGAGACAATCGACGGCAAGCAGGTCGAGGTCAATTACACCACGCTCTTCAAGGCAATGATCGGTGTGGAGCTCGAGCCGGGTGAACACACCGTCAAGATGCGCTATACGCCGCCCGGACTGACGGCAGGTCTGTTCACGCTGGTCTGCGGACTGTTCTGCGTCGTGATGTTCTATCTGTATGACAAGGAGCACAATCCGGTGCTGCTGCTCATGCGTGAAAACCGCAAGAAGGGCATTTATGAGCTGCCTTATGAAGATGATCCGGATCCAGACGTCATCGCAAAGCAGAAGAAGGCAGAAAAGGAAACAGAGGAGAAGAAGATTGCTGCGATCTCTGAGAATCTGATCGCAGATGAGCTGCGAAAGCTCAAGGAGCTGCTCGATGAAGGCGTCCTGACGAAGGAAGAATTCGATGAGCAGAAAAAGAAGCTCCTGAAAAAATAAGCCTTATGACGCAAGCCGCGGAATCATTCTGGTTCCGCGGCTTTTCTTTCAGCGGGCAGCGCCCGCGGGTATAGATCGAAAGACCGCCGGCGGCATTCTGCAAATGAAGACTTGCATCATCCTCCCTCCTCCTTTTTCTGATTCTCCTATTGCACTTTTCGGTATAATATGCTATAATAAAACAGTATGAGTTTTTGTATAGGGGGAGGTGTTCGCCACGGAAATTGAAATCCGCATGGCAGAAGCAGCAGATATACCGGAGCTTTGCAGACTGCGGCTTGCTTATCTGCATGAAGAATTCGGCGACCTGCCGGAGGCGCAGGCGGCTGCAATCGCAGCACAGCTTCCGCCCTATTTCGCGGCGCATCTCGGAAAAGGCTGCCGGACAGCGGCAGCCCTTCTGCCGGACGGTACCCTTGCGGCAAATGCGATCCTGATGATCTCGGAAAAGCCTGCAAATCCGTTTTTTCCGAACGGCAGATCGGGCTATGTCCTCGGCGTCTATACCGAGCCGCAGTATCGCGGACAGGGTCTTGCGACACGCATGATGCAGCTGCTCCTCGAAACAGCAAAGGCAGAGCATCTCTCGCAGGTCACGCTCTCCGCAAGCGATATGGGCAAGGGCGTCTACGAAAAGCTCGGCTTTGCCGTGAAGCACTCGAAGTTCACGGAAATGGAATGGAGACCCGAATGATGCAGCACTGCGGCACGCAGACAATCGAAACACCGCGGCTGCTGCTCAGAAAATTTGCACCGGAGGATGCGTCCGATATGCTGCAAAACTGGGCTGCCGATCCGCAGGTGCAGCATGAATACGGCGAGCCGGTCTATCAGACGCCGGAAGCCGTACAGGGTCTGCTGCAAAGCTATATCGCAGGCTATGCGCAGCCGGATTTCTACCGCTGGGCAATCATCCTGCGCGAAACGAATCAGAATATCGGGCAGATCGCGTTCTGCAAGGTCTGGTCAGACCGTGCGGCTGCCGAGATTGAATACTGCATCGGCGCGGCTTTTTGGGGTCACGGCTATGCGGACGAAGCGCTCGATGCCGTTATCGCATGGACATTTGCGCAGACGGGCTTTGTCCGGCTCGAAGCCTATCACCGCGCCGCAAACCCAAAATCCGGCAGAGTGCTGCAAAAATCCCGTATGCAGCGCACGGAGACCGTCGAGCGGTTCCGCAGAGCCGGAAAAACGCCCGCAGGCGAGGTCTGCTATGCGGTCACAAATTATCAGATCAGACCGATCAAACCGGATGAATATGATCTTCTGCAAGATTTTCTCTATGAGGCAATCTTCATTCCGGAGGGCGCCGAGGCACCGCCGCGTGACATCATAAATCTGCCGGAATTGCAGGTCTATACGCGGGAATTCGGCACGCAGAAGGACGATGCATGCTTTGTTGCGGCGGTCGGCGGCAGGGTTGTCGGCGCCGTCTGGGTACGCATCATGCACGATTACGGATATATCGACGATGATACACCGTCATTTGCAGTCTCACTGTATCCCGCATACAGAGGACATCATATCGGAACGGCGCTGATGCAGACGATGCTCAAGCATCTGAAGCAAACCGGATACCGGCAGGCGTCGCTGTCCGTGCAGAAAGAGAATTATGCTGCCGAAATGTACCGGAAGCTCGGCTTTCAGACAATCGGCGAAACGGATGAGGAATACCGCATGGTTTACCGGTTTCCGGCATCAGAATCATCCCTGACAGAAATATAAAATCATATATCGAAAAATAAAGGCGAAACAAAACGGCAGCGGGTCCTGCCCGCAGGAAAGGAAGCAATACCATGGATATCGGAATTGACCTCGGTACGGCGAATATCATTATCACAAAGCGCCGCAAGGGCGTTGTGCTGAATGAACCCTCCGTGATCGCGTTCAACAAGCGCACGGAGCGCGTGGTCGCCGTCGGCGAGGAAGCCTATAAAATGGAGGGGCGCTCCCCCTCGTATATCGCGGTTGTGCATCCGCTTCAGGACGGCGTCATTTCGGACGACATCCTGACGCAGGCGCTCATCCGCGAGCTGATTGACGTCGTTGCCGGTGCGCGCATCATCAAGCCGCGTATCGTCATCTGCGTGCCCTCGCTGATTACGGACGTCGAAAAGCGCGCAATCCTCGATGCTGCCATGAGCACCGGTTCGCGCAAGGTGCATCTGATTCAGGAGCCGCTTGCCGCATTGCTCGGCGCAGGCATCTCAATCAACCGTCCCGTCGGTCATATGGTCGTCGATATCGGCGGCGGCACAACCGATATTGCGGTCGTCTCGATGAACGGCATTGTCACGGCGCGTTCCATGAAAATCGCCGGCAATAAATTCGATCAGTCGATCATCCGCTATGTGCAGAATAAATATCAGATTCTGCTCGGTGCAAAATCCGCAGAGCAGGTGAAAAAGACACTCTGCAATCTCTATAATCCGGCAGAGGATGTCATCGCACAGGTCAAGGGACGCAATATTTCGCGCGGTCTGCCCGATCAGTGCGACCTCAGCGAAGCGGAGCTCTCCGAGGCACTGGAGGACGATATCAACGAAATCGGCGAGATGATCCGCCGCGTGCTGGAAGAAACACCGCCTGAGCTCGTCGGCGATATCTGCGCGAACGGTATCCTGCTGACCGGCGGCGGCGCACTGCTCGGCGGTCTCGAGGCGTACCTGACCCGTATGCTCGGTGTCCCCTGCCGCACCGCAAAGGACCCGCTGACCTGCGTTGCGCGTGGCACCGAAAAGGCATTCACCCGCCGCGACATCCTCCTCGACGGCTTCGAGCGCATCGACGCCTACACGCAGTCATAAGAGGTGTCTCCGACGGATCAATAATGAGGCTCTGCCTCAAACTCCGCCAAAGGGACTTGTCCCTTTGGAATCCCAGTTTCGATATCATAAAAATAGCCGCTCAATTTCAGCCTGTTTGCCGGATTGAGCGGCTTTTATTTTCAATCTATCCGCGCAGCGGATACCGCCGTTTTTCACTATTCACTTCCTCCTTCCTCCTTCCTACATCCTCCATGCGCAAAAACCGCTGAAATCCAGCAACTACGCAGATTTCAGCGGCTTTCTATACAAATTCGGGGTCTGGGGCGAGCAGCCCCGTTTCAGATCATTGCGCTCTGATGCATTAGTAGTCCATGCCGCCGGCAGGCATTGCCGGTGCAGGCGGGAGCGGCTCCTTGATATCGGTGACAAGGCTCTCGGTCGTCAGCACCATTGCAGCAACGGACGCTGCATTCTCAAGTGCGGAACGGGTCACCTTCGTCGGATCGACGATACCGGCAGGAATCATATCAACATACTCCTCAGAGTAAGCATTGAAGCCGTAACCGGTCTTATTTGCACGCTTAATGTTCTCGATGATCACAGAGCCCTCGAGACCTGCGTTTGCAGCGATCTGACGGATCGGCTCCTCGAGTGCGCGGAGAATGATCTTCGCACCGGTCTTCTCATCGCCTTCCAGCGACTCAACGAGCTTGGAGACAGCATCCGCAGCATTCAGCAGTGCAACACCGCCGCCGGCGACGATGCCTTCCTCGACAGCAGCCTTCGTTGCAGCGAGTGCATCCTCAACACGGAGCTTCTTCTCCTTCATTTCGATCTCAGTCGGTGCACCGACCTTAATCACAGCGACACCGCCGACCAGCTTTGCCAGACGCTCCTGGAGCTTCTCGCGGTCGAAATCAGAGGTCGAATTTTCAATCTCGGAACGAATCTGTGCAACTCTTGCCTTGATTGCATCGGAATTGCCCGCGCCGTCAACGATAATGGTGTTCTCCTTGGAGATGACAACCTGACGGGCACGGCCGAGCTGCGTGAGCTGGGTATCCTTGAGCTCCAGACCGAGATCAGCAGTAATTACCTCGCCGCCGGTCAGGGTTGCGATATCCTTGAGCATCTCCTTGCGGCGGTCGCCGAAGCCCGGCGCCTTGACTGCTGCGCACTTGAAGGTGCCGCGGAGATTGTTCAGGATCAGCGTGGTCAGAGCCTCGCCCTCAACATCCTCAGCGATGATGACAAGGCGCTTGCCGCTCTGAACGATCTGCTCGAGCAGCGGCAGAATCTCCTGAATATTCGAGATTTTCTTATCGGTGATCAGCAGGAATGCGTCGTCATAGACAGCTTCCATTTTATCGGTATCGGTGACCATATACGGGCTGACATAGCCGCGGTCAAACTGCATGCCTTCCACGACCTCGCTGTAGGTCTCAGCGGTCTTGGATTCCTCAATCGTGATGACGCCGTCCTTGGAGACCTTCTCCATTGCCTCAGCGATCAGCTTGCCGATTGTCTCATCCGCAGAAGAAATCGTTGCAACTCTTGCAATATCTGCGCTGCCGTCAACGGTCTTGGAATTGGACTTGACGGTCTCAACAGCGGTATTGACAGCCTTATCGAGACCCTTCTTCAGGATCATCGGATTTGCGCCTGCTGCGATATTCTTCATGCCCTCGCGGACGATTGCCTGTGCGAGCAGCGTTGCGGTCGTGGTACCGTCACCGGCTGCGTCATTCGTCTTGACGGAGACTTCCTTGACAAGCTGTGCGCCCATATTCTCAAACGGGTCTTCCAGCTCGATTTCCTTTGCAATGGTCACACCGTCATTGGTGATCAGCGGTGCGCCGAATTTCTTATCGAGGACGACATTTCTGCCCTTCGGACCGAGGGTAATCTTGACGGTATCCGCCAGCTTGTCAATACCTGCCTGAAGCGCCTTTCTTGCTTCCTCGCCGTATTTCAGATCTTTTGCCATGATATATAAGCTCCTTTCAGAATCAGTAAATCAAAGTATCAGCTGCGATTTTACTCGACAACTGCGAGAATGTCGTTCTGCTTGACGATTGTGTACTCCTGACCGTCCAGCTTGACCTCGGTGCCTGCATACTTGCTGAGCAGCACCTTATCGCCGACCTTGACATACATGGCGATTTCCTTGCCTTCCACAATGCCGCCGGGACCGACAGCAACAACCTCTGCCACCTGCGGTTTCTCCTGTGCAGATGCGGTCAGAATGATGCCGCCTTTTGTGGTCTCCTCCGCTTCAGTCATGCGGATCACAACTCTGTCAGCCAAAGGTTTGATAGTCATGATATGGTTCCTCCTGTTCTATATTCGGAAGCCGGAGATACCGGTTTCCGGTCGTTTAGCACTCTCTGCGAGAGATTCTTAGCACTCCTTATCTCAGAGTGCTAAATCTATTGTATCATGTTTTGGAAAAAAATCAAGGGTTTTCTTCATCTTTTCACATTCTTTGTATACGTGCACAAAATTCTGCCGGTATCGGAGAAATGTGTCAGCAACATTTCGGGCTGCTCTGCGTCATTTTCAACTGTCTGCTGCACTGTACGCTTTCGCTTTGCCCTGCGGATTCCGCTCTTTGCATCATGCGAGAGCAAAAGCTGTCCGGACAGATGTTTTGCGGCATGCAGACGCCTGTGCGGAACGGGCAGTCTCGTATTGACGCCGCATACACCGCCGAGCATGCCGCAGGGCAGGCTCAGCAGCAGAATCACCGGCAGATACAGTCTGCGGCTGAGGATACACGCGGCTGCGTACCAGAGCGCCGTCAGCAGGAATGCCGCCAGAAAGCCGCAGTGCAGTCCGCCGCGGCGCTGCCGTCTGCCGGCGCGGTAAGCTGCCAGAAAGCATCCCGACAGCAGCGGAACCGCAGCCGCAGCCGTATGATACGGAAACGGCAGATCAAATACCGTCAGCAGCGCCGCAGCACCGAGCATCCCAAGCAGCGATGCCGGCAAACCGCTGCACAAAACCGCAAAAATCAGATCACGCATCCGCGCATCCCTCCTTCGCAACAGCATATGCGGCAGTGCCCGCGAATATCATACCGGACAGGCGTTCGACATTTTGCAGGGGTTTCAGCAATTTTCGACATGAATCCGCAGGATAATCCCTTGACACCGCCGCATTAAAATTGATATAATAATTATTGCAGATAAATATAGAACAAGAAAGCAAAGGAGAAGGAAAATGAATAAACAACTTCGCATCATCATCGGCGATATCGGCGATGAGTCCGCGGCAAACATCGCAGCAGCCTTCGCCGGAGAAGGGGAATGGGCGGTGACGCGGCTCCAAAGGCATGACAAGCTGACCGCAGCCGTCCGGACAGAGCATCCGGATGTCCTCGTGCTCAATCTGACCGCAGAGACCATTCATGTCCCCGTCCTGACAGAGGAGCTGCTGCGGCACTCCGAGCTTGTGATTCTCGTGCTGTACAACAGAAAGAATGACGGGCTGGCGCGGATCCTGACGCAGCAGGGCGTACATTATGTTCCGTGTACAAAGAATATCACGGAACTGGTATCCTATGTCTACCGGCTCTCCGGCATGCGCGAACCGGCACAGGATGCGGCAGTCAACCGGAAGGATCCGGAATATGCTGTCACACATCTGCTGCACTGCTTCGGAATTCCGACGAATCTGCGCGGCTTTCACTATCTCCGCTGTGCGATCATGACTGCCTACCGGCAGGATATCCCGAGCGGATGTATGATGAATCTGATTTATCCGGCAGTTGCGGAGCTGCTGCACAGCACACCCTCGCGCGTCGAGCGTTCCATCCGCCACGCAATTACGCAGGCATGGGAGAATGCCGACGGACGGAACGGCTGGGAGTACGGTGTCTGCGACGGGCACCGCATGACGAATTCGGAATTTATCTCCTTCGCCGTAGACTGGCTGCGCACCGAACAGCAGCAGCGTCTTTACGGCTGATTCACACTGAAATCTGTATACCGGCGGCACCGGCTGATCTGCACCGGCGCCGCCGGTATGCTTCCCTAAAAATTTTTTGAAATAGGGGTTGACAAATCCGGAAAACTGTGTTATAATAAATTCTGTTGTGAGGGTGTAGCTCAGTTGGTTAGAGTACCTGCTTGACATGCAGGGGGTCATCGGTTCAAGTCCGCTCATCCTCATCCAGAAAACCGTTTCCGAATGGAGACGGTTTTTTTGTTTATTTGCGGCGAAATCTGTGCATTTTGTGCATATTCTGCCTGATACGGTATTTTTTTTACATTTCCATTGCATTTTCTTTCATAGTATGCTATAATCAAGGTGTCCGTTTTGGAATCAAACTCTCAAACTGAAAATTGATAAGGGAGGAAAAATCATGAAGATGATGAAAAAACTCGCTGTATGTTTTGCGGCAGCTGCAATGACGTCGCTCCTGCTGACAGGCTGCGGCAGCAAGCTGAAGAATACCGTACACTCCATTGCTGATCTCAACGGCAAAACCATCGGCGTGCAGCTCGGTACAACCGGCGACACACTGGCGGGCGATATTGAAAACGCAACCGTCGAACGGTATAACAAGGCTGCGGACGGCGTACAGGCGCTCAAGCAGGGCAAGGTCGATGCCGTAATTGTTGATCTGGAAACCGCAAAATCGTTTACGGATGTCAATGCAGATATCGAGATTCTCGGCGAAGAATTTGCCGATGAGGAATATGCAATCGCAGTCAAGCTCGGCAATACCGCACTCCAGCAGGAGCTGAACGAAGCGCTCGAGGCACTGACCAATGACGGCACACTCCAGCGCATCAAGGAGAACTATGAGGGCGACAAGAAGGGTCAGTACCCCTATGTTGTCCGTCAGGACCTCAGCCGCAGCAAGGGTAAGCTCGTTATGGCAACAAACGCGGAGTTCCCGCCCTATGAGGAGCGTCAGGGCAATGAGATCGTCGGCTTCGACGTCGATATGATGCACGCGGTCTGTGACTATCTCAACTATGATCTGCTGATCGAGGATATGGCATTCGATGCGGTCATTACTGCGGTCGCAAGCGACAAGGCGGACGTCGGCGTGGCAGGTCTTTCCGTCACGCCGGACAGAGAAAAGAACGTCCTGTTTACCAATAACTACGCTGTAACGCATCAGGTCGTTATCGTCAGAAAATAAACCGATATATTTGATCCGGGCTGTCTGAAAACTGACAGCCCTGCTGTTTTCGGAGGAACGGAACATGGGCTTTGCTGACAGCTTTCGGCAGAATTTTATTGAGGCGGACCGCTGGTCTTATCTCTGGAACGGTCTCTGCACAACGCTGCTGATTACCTTCTTTGCCGTGATTCTCGGCTTGATTCTCGGCTTTCTGGTTGCAATTATCCGCTCGACCTATCTGCGGACGCATAAGCTGCTGATTCCCGACCTGATCTGCCGCCTGTATCTGACGGTCATCCGCGGTACGCCGGTCGTTGTGCAGCTTCTGATTATCTATTTTGTGATTTTTGCGACGGTGCCGGTCTCCAAGACCTTTGTCGCCGTGGTCGCATTCGGCATCAATTCCGGTGCATATGTTGCGGAGATCGTTCGCGGCGGCATCATGTCGATTGATGTCGGACAACTCGAAGCCGGCAGAAGCCTCGGTCTCAATTATACGCAGACGATGCGCTATATCATTCTGCCGCAGGCGTTCAAGAATGTGCTGCCTGCGCTGGCAAATGAATGCATCGTGCTGCTCAAGGAGACATCTGTCGCCGGTTATATTGCGATTGAGGATTTGACCAAGGGCGGCGATATCATCCGCTCGCAGACCTTCTCGGCATTCCTGCCGCTGCTTGCGGTCGCCGCGATCTATCTGTTCATGGTCGTCATACTGACAAAACTCGTCGGTATTCTGGAAAGGAGGCTCGCAGCAAATGATCGACGTTAAAAATTTGACGAAGGATTTTCACAATACAAAGGTGCTCTGCGGCATCACAGAGCATATCGAAAAGGGTGAAAAGGTTGTCATCATCGGACCCTCCGGCTCCGGCAAATCGACCTTTCTGCGCTGCCTGAATCTCATGGAACAGCCGACCGGCGGCGAAATTTTCTTCGACGGCAAGGAGATCACGCATCTGCATGACAAGGAGATCAATGAGGTTCGGATGCGCATGGGCATGGTGTTCCAGCACTTTAATCTGTTCCCGCATCTGACCATCCAGCAGAATATCACGCTTGCACCGGTCAAGCTGAAGCGCATGGACGCGGCAGCAGCAGATAAAAAGGCGAAGGAACTGCTCGAACGTGTCGGGCTGCCGGATAAGGCAAAGGCATATCCCTCGCAGCTCTCCGGCGGTCAGAAGCAGCGCATTGCGATTGCGCGCGCACTGGCAATGAATCCCGAGGTCATGCTGTTTGATGAGCCGACCTCTGCACTCGATCCGGAAATGGTCGGCGAGGTCTTGCAGCTCATGAAGCAGCTCGCAGACGACGGCATGACAATGATCGTCGTGACACATGAAATGGGCTTTGCGAAGGAAGTTGCCTCGCGCGTGATGTTTATGGCAGACGGCGGCGTTGTCGAACAGAATAATCCGAAGGAATTTTTCCGCAGCCCCAAAAATCCGCGTCTCAGGGAATTTCTCTCCAAAGTGCTCTGAAATTTCATCAGAAAGAAAAACCGCACAATGCAGCTTTACGGCTTACATTGCGCGGCTTTTTTCTGCCTGTTTTTTATGATCCTGTGCAATACCAGTGACAGTCCTGTCGAAATCAGTATTCCCAGCACTGCACCGCCGAAATCAATGCAGACATCCCGCAGCTCACAACTCCGTCCCGCTACAAACCGCTGGTGGAATTCATCGCTGCATGCATAGAGCAACGCACAAAGCGCCGGCAGTATTATCACTTCTTTCGTGATCGCCTGCCGGCTTTCTGCTATGCATTTCCGGAGCTGCCTTGCCGCTGCGGCAAGCAGAATCCCCAGAACGGTATATTCCGAAAAATGTCCGCATTTGCGAAAGATCGTATGCAGCTGATCTATGATCGCCTGCTGTTCGGCAGCGCTGCGCACCTTCCAGTGCGGAATCACAACCGAAAGCAGTGACCGGAGCAGTCCGCCGCTCATGCTGCTGGATTCATCCGCATTCTTCGCGGAGAACCAGAAAATCACGCACATCCAGAGCAGCGTCAGCACAAGCCGGATCACCAGCTGCCGCTTTTCACGCTTTATTTTTCCCAATTACTCTTTTCACGCTTGAGATCCTGCATCAGCTCGCTGAGCTTGGTCTCGGTCGAGTTCAGGGATTGCAGGACATAAGCTGCCGTCGCATCCTTCGTATCCTCACACTTTGCCTTGGTCTTTGCAAGGATCTCATGGGCGCGCTTCTTTGCTTCCTCAACAATGGAATTCTCCGCAACCAGTGCCTTTGCACGCTCCTCTGCGCCGCGGATAATCTTTTCCGCGTTGGACTGCGCCTCCTTCATGATGCGGTCGCAGTCATAGTCAATGGTCTGCGCACGCTTCATCTCCTTCGGCATGTTGAGACGGATATCGTTGACCAGTTCACGGAAGCGGTCACCGTCAATGACGATCTTATGTGCGGCAAGCGGAAACACTTTCGCATTGTCCAGAAGGTCATCCATTTCGTCAAGAACATCAAATACACTCATTCCGATTCTTCCTTTCCGATTGCATTTGCAAATTGCTGCACCTGCCGGAGCTCCTGCGCGCTGGCAGTCTTTCCGGAAGGTGAATGGTTCTGTGGTTTATGCAGCCGTTCCATGATAACCGAGAGAATCTCCGGCGGAACAAAGCTGCTGATATCGCCGCCGAGCGTGGCGATCTGCCGGACGATGCTGGAGCTGAGATACATATTCTCTGCTGCGGTCGTGAGGAATACGGTCTCGGCGCCCGGATAGAGCTTCTTGTTGCCGAGTGCCATCTGGAACTCATATTCAAAGTCCGTCACGGCGCGCAGACCCTTGACGATTGCATTCGCGCCGACCCTGCGGACATAATCCGCGAGCAGCTCGTCCTCCAGTATGTCAATGACAATATTATCGAAGCCCGCGGTCACCTTTTCGATCATGAGCAGACGCTCGGTGAGGGTAAACACGGGATGCTTTTCGAGATTCGCTGATACGAGCACGATCACCTTGTCAAAGAGCTTTGCGGCTCTGCTGATGATATCAAGGTGCCCGTATGTGACCGGATCGAAGCTGCCGGGGCAGACCGCGACACGGCGTTTTGTTTCACTCATGGCAGATTCCTTTCTGCGTTCCGTCAGGTTGATACCGGTTCGCATCAGGTCAATCGGCATCTGCATCGGCGTTCCGGTAAATACTTATTATTATTTTACCATATTTTTTCTGCTTTTGCAAGTCAAAATGCAGAATTCTCTCAGGAATTTTGCATTCCGGCTCATGCTCACAGACAATTATCCCGTTTTTCTGCATTTTTTCTGCGAGAATCGGCAGAATCTGCTCCAAAATTCCGTGGCGGTAGGGCGGATCAAGGAATGCAATATCAAAGTGCTCCGATGTCCGCTGCAAAAAGCTGACGGAATCCGATTTGAGCACAGTCGCCTGATCGGCAAAGCCGCAGTTTTTGACATTCTCCCGAATGCAGGTGATTGCGCGCTGGTCGGCATCAATCAGCGTAGCGCGCCGTGCACCGCGGCTCAGCGCTTCAATCGCCATTTGTCCGCTGCCTGCGAACAGATCAAGCACATTCGCCTCCGGAAAATCAAATTGCAGGGATGAGCAGATTGCCTCCTTCACTTTATCGGTCGTCGGGCGGGTATCCAGCCCCTCCGGCGTCATCAGGCGCCTGCCGCGCGCCGTTCCTGTAATCACTCGCATGTATTTTGCCTCCTTGTCAGCGTTGTCTCTGAGAAATCACGCTTCAAATCATTTTATTTCCAGAACTCGTATTCCTCATCCTTGATAAAATCCGGAATCGGGATGTCCTTTTTCTTCGTATCAATCGCGCGCATCACCGTTGTTTCCAGCGATTCGCTGTCCGTATCCACAGCAATGAGAAAATTGCAGTCACTGTCCGCCTTCAGCAGCGTAATGCGCGTCGCTTCGTCCTTCAGGTCCATTTGCGTGATATAGCCGAGACATTCCCCGACATCCGAACCCTTGAGCTTTCGTGTCAGCGTTCCGAAGGGAATATAGCTTCTGCCGTTGTATTCGATGCTCGCATATGCATCCGTATTCAGCTCCGGATTCGTAAAATCGGAGACCTTGAATTCCTGTGGCTGCGCAGGCAGATCATAGTTTGCCGGATCGCCGCAGCCGCCGAGCAGCATCGTCAGCAGCAGCACCGCGGTCAGCATTGCCGGTTTGATTCGTTTCAGGTTCATTGATTTCCTGCCTCCATTCGCCGGATCAGCAATCCGCCGTTTTGTTTCAGCCACGCATTGCAGCGGTCATAATCGGGAAACACCCTGTACACCGCATCATAAAACTGCTTTGAATGATTCGCGTGCAGCCGGTGACAGAGCTCATGCACGATAACACTGTCGAGCACCTCCGGCGGCGCTGCCATGAGCAGGCAGTTGAAATTCAGATTGCCCTCCGCAGTACAGCTCCCCCAGCGCGTTTTCTGATTGCGGATCGTGATACGTCCGTAGCTGACGCCGATCTCCTTCGCAAAATATTCCACACGCATCGGAATCACTGCGGCTGCGCGCTTTGCCATATCGCGGATATCCTCCGGCGTAAAGGGCGGAAGCACCGCGAGTGTCCGGTTCTGTGCGAGGCGCTTCTGCACATGCTTCTCGATGCCCGCCGCTTTCTCGGAAAGAAAGCGCACGATCTCCTTCTCCGGCATGCGCATCGGTGCGCGGACCGTCACGCTGCCGTCCGGCAGAATCTCCGCGGCAAGCGAACGCCTGCTGCTGCGGATCAGATTGATTTCGGATGAAATGCCCTCGATTTGCATGGTGCCTCCCTCAGATTCGGAACAGAAATTCCCGACAGGCGCATGTCTGCCGGGAATTTTCGCTTCATAAGCGGAACATGGGCTTGCGGAACTGCCAGTGCTGATTGTTCAGCAGTGCGCCGAGCATATTGTTGACTTGCAGCGATTCGCTGACGCCGGTCTTGCACCAGATCGCAAAATGCTCGCAGTTATTGGTAAAAAGATTATAGCTTGTCTCGCCCAGACGCGACCGCGCACGGGCAACGGTCTCCTCCGGCGTATACAGATGATAGCCGTAGGTCTGCTGCAAGGAGCGCGCAAGCTCCTCGGAATAGCTGTTGGTATGCGGCGTGCTGCCTGCACTGCCGAGTGCCACGGGCGGCACATAGGGCTTCGGAAAATCCAGAATGAAGTATTCCGCCGAATCATCCCGCAGGAAATTGCGCAGATTCGTCGCATGCACCGTCGCATGTCCGATTGTCTTGCTCGCCGGAATATTATAGTGCACGATGCAGGTATCGCTGACGTAGATGCCGTAATGCACATAAGTACCGCCGCGCCGCACAACGCCGATGATGTCGCCGTACTGTGCCTGCACCGGCTGTATGCCCGTATATGGAACTGCGGTGTCCGGCGGGGTCATCGTGCTGCTGAAATCCGTCCCGACCGGAACGGTTCCGCCTGCCGCACGAATCGCCTCCGCACGCGCCGCGCGCCGGATCATAGACTGCTCAAGCTGTGCCTGCGTGCCGCGGTCTACGATCTGACCGTACTGATCGACGATCCGGCATTCGCCCGAGACCACATGACGCTGCAAGGTGAAATCCGATGCATAATCCAGATCCTCCCAGCAATAATCCTTATCCATAATGGTAAAGCCGGTGTCCGAATGCTGCGCCTGATAATTCTCGGAAAGGGCATCGAGCTTGTTTGCGAGACGGTCCATGCCGCGGCTGACTGCGTCCCAGAATTCCATATATTACCTCCTGCGAATCAATCGTTGGAGCGCGAAATCCAAAGGATATACCTGCCGTTTCGCTCGTAGTATCCGATATCGAGCGCTCCGTTCCGATAGCGGTAATGACCCAGCGTGCTGTCGCTGATCTGCTCATGACCGCCGTAAAGTGAGTCAGCATATTCTGTCAGCTGCTTGAAATAGGATTCGATCTCCGCGCGTGTCCAGATATACGGTCCGCTGTAATCGGGATGATTGCCGAAGCGATAGTCGATTGCACGCAGATGACTGCCGTGCGCGGCTGTACCGTTATGGATATAGAGATCAATCGACGCCGGCATTTGCAGATCCGCAAAGCCCGGAACCGGAAATGCATCGGCGATATAGCGGTAGGTCGAATTGGATGTACCGTTGTCATCGGGCGTCGTGCCGCAGAAAATATCCGCGTCATTGCCCCAGTTGATCGGCAGATTCAGCATCGCCTGCTTGGCATCCGCCTCACTCTGCGCACTGCCGTCTTCATTCGCAGCCTTCGTATACATTCCCGGCGGCAGGAACGGGTCTCCGTTATTGCCGCAGACAAACGGCATCGCCCCGAGCTTTGCATAATAATCAGAGGTCAGCGTACTCTGCTGCTCCTGCTGCGCGGGCTGCTGCACAACCTGCTGTTGCTGCTGTTGCTGCTGCTCCTGCTTGGCAGTGGTTTTCGTATCTTCCTTCTTGGCGGAAGAAGCCGTTGTTTTCGTTTTCTTGGCTGACTTTGCAGTTGTTTTGGCGGTTGTCTTTTCGGTTGTTTTCTTCGTCGTTTTCTCCGTGGTAGTGGTCGCCTTGGTCGTTTTGGTTGTTTTCTCCGTTGTCGTAGTCGCCTTAGTTGTTTTGGTTGTTTTCTCCGTTGTGGTGGTTGCCTTGGTTGTTTTTGCAGTTGTTGCTTCTGTTTCCTTGATTGTCGTTGCTTTGGTTGTCGCTTCCGCAGCGGCTTCGGTTTCGGGTTTGGTTTCCTTCGGTGCTTCGGTCGTCTTTTCAGGCTTGCTGTCCTCCGGCTGCACCTCGGAAATCGAGGTCTCCGGCGGCGACTGATGCTTTTTATGGATTCCGTGGATCAGAAAAGCACCGCCGACCACATTCGCGGCAAGTACACCGATCAGTACCGTATTCACAACTCTGCGCGCACCGTCCGGACGAATGACTCTGCCGGATTCGGTACGGACTGCTGCGCCGCACTGCGGACAAAATGAAAATTTATCCGGTATGGCAGCGTGACAATGCGGACATTTCATAAGAGTGCCCTCCTCTGTTGCACAATCAAGTATCTTGCAGCCGTTTTTCTGTCACCGGACTGCGAACTGCTTATCTGCACATATTCATATTATAGCACATTGCGCATAAAAATGCAAGCGGTTTTCCATATTCTTTTGTAAACCGCGTGAACAAATGCAAAAAAAGAACCGACACGGCTTCCAGTATCCATGTCGGTTAAATCTATATCGCGCAGATATCCCTGAATCCTGCGCAGTCAAAGGGCAGCGTGTGCGGCAATGCGGTAAATCTCCGCAATATCAGCCGCAGAAAGATGTACAAATCCGCCGGTCTTTCCGTCGCCGATGCCGAATTTTTCGACCAGCTTCGGAATATCCTCCTCCTTCGCGCCGAGCTCTGCAAAATTGACCGGCATACCGATGCTGTGCAGGAAGCGGCGGAAGCAGCGGATGCCTTCCAGCGCGGTGACATCCGGATGCGCAAAATTCATCTGACAGCCCCAAAGCCGGACAGCGATCTGTGCAAAGCGCATCACATCATGCTGATAAACAAATTCCATCCATGCGGGCATAATTACGGCAAGACCGGCACCGTGTGCGCAGTCATAGAGCGCGGAAAGCTCGTGCTCTATGCCGTGGCTGTTCCAGTCCTGCTCTCTGCCGACACCGACGAGATTCGTATGCGCGACGGTGCCAGCCCACATGATATTTGCGCGTGCCTCGTACAGGTCAGGCTGTGCAATCACGCGCGGTGTCTCCTTCACCATGGTCAGGAGGACGGCTTCGCAGAGACGGTCGGTGATTTCGACCTCCTGCGTATTGGTAAAATAGCGCTCGAAAACATGCGCCATAATGTCCGTCGCGCCGCACGCTGTCTGATAGGCAGGCAGCGTGCAGGTGAGCTCCGGATTCAGGATTGAGAACCGCGGACGGATCAGATCAGAGCCCGTACCTCTTTTCAGACCGTCTGCCTCCCTTGTGACCACAGAATCGCCGGAGCCCTCACTCCCGGCTGCTGCTATGGTCAGGACAGTTCCGACGGGGAGTGCCGCTTGTATCGCAGCTTTCCCGCAGTAGAAATCCCAGAAATCCCCTGCGTAGGGGACGCCCATGGCAATCGCCTTGGACGAATCAATCGACGAGCCGCCGCCGACTGCAAGGATGAAATCCACGCCCTCTTTGCGGCAGAGCTCGATGCCCTGATAAACCAGTGTATCACGCGGATTCGGCTTGACGCCGCCGAGCTCGACAACGCCGATGCCGGATGCTGCAAGCGACTGCTTCACACGGTCAATCAGACCGCTCCGGACGGCAGAGCCGCCGCCGTAATGCAGCAGCACCTTCGTACCGCCGTGCTTTTTGACATATATACCTGCTTCATTTTCAGTCCCTCTGCCGAATACAAATTCGGTCGGGCTGCAAAACTGAAAGTTATTCACTCTGCAAGCGCTCCTTTCAGATTCTCATAGGCAGCAATCACACGGTCGCACCATGCATCAAATTCCGGATCGGGAATCTGATATTCCGGATGCGCCAGAATATACTGCACCGTCTGACGGATGCCCTGATCGGCACGGACAGCCGCACAGAAATCCGGCACCGCACGCTTGATCTTCGTATTATCAAAAATCACCGAGCACGCCTTATCACCGGTCAGACTGCCCTCAAAATCATAATCGCTGACCGCAGCGAGAAAATCCGAGGGAATATGGCAAGCCTTCAGCGGCACGCCGAGCGTATCCGCAATGCACTGATAAATCTGATTCCATGTGACACGCTCATCCGAAGTGATATGATACGCCTGTCCTATGGCATGAACATTTCCGATCAGACCGCAGTATCCTTTTGCAAAATCACTGTTATGCGTCACTGTCCAGAGCGAAGTGCCGTCGCCGTGAATGATCACGGGCTTGCCGTCCATGATCCGGCGGACAACCTGCCAGCTTCCCAGTTTCCCGTGAACGCCGAGCGGTACGGCGCGTTCGTCATAGGTATGGCTCGGACGGACGATCGTCACCGGAAAGCCGTTCTCACGGTATTGCTGCATCAAATATGTTTCACACGCGAGCTTGTCGCGCGAATATTGCCAGTACGGATTGGAAAGCGGTGTGCTTTCCGTAATGACGCTCTCGACCGGCGGCTTCTGATATGCCGACGCAGAGCTGATATAAATATACTGCCGCGTTTTGCCTGCGAACAGACGCACATCGCGCTGTACCTGCTCCGGTACAAAACCGATAAATTCGCCGACGGCATCAAACTGCATGTCGTTCAGCAGTCCTGCGGCTTCTTTTTCATCGCTGATATCGCAGCGAATGATCCTGACCGATTCCGGCAGGTCGGCGGTACGCGAGCCGCGGTTGAGCAGAAAAACCTCATGTCCCTGCGCAGCCAGCCGCCGCGTAATCGCCATACTGATCGTGCCGGTCCCGCCTATGAGTAAAACTTTCAAAGGCATAGGATGTTCCCCTTTTTCATATTACCCTTTTCCAGTTTGTGTCAAGCACAGTTTCCCGAAACCCGCCGGTGCGGTCCCCCCTCTCACGGACCGCACCGGCAGGCGGGATGATCATAGTATTGCCGGTTCCGGTGCTCTCTCATACCGGCTCCGGCGACAGCCTCTGATACTTCCCGTGAGGCACATATGCAACAATCACAGCCTGACGGACTGCTGCACTGTCCCTTCACTGTCCCCATTATAGCACAGCGCCGATAAAAAAAGAATAGGATATGTTATTGAGTTTTTAACATATCCTATCCTTTTATCATTTTTTATCATCCGGTCTGCCGGATTTCCGCCATTGCAGCGGTGAGACGCCGAAGTGCTTTTTGAACTGCCGCGAGAAATGGACGCCGCTGCTGTAGCCGCAGGCATAAGCAATCTCCTCGATTGTCATGCCGGGATTATTGAGATACTGCTGCGCCTGCTCCATCCGGCTCTGAATGACGTCTGCGGTACAGGTCACACCGAATGCCTTGCGGTACAGCGCATGCAGATACGGCATGCTGATATTGAGCATCTGCGCCATTTGCTCCATGCTCCAATTCTTCGCAGGCTGCGCATAAATCTTTCTGCGCAGATCAAGCAGCTCACGGTAATGCGGCAGCTCAGCGGCTTCCGGACGCTCCGTTTTCGAGAATATCTCCGAGAGCATCGCGCGGATCAGCAGACCTGCCGTCTGCGCATCCGTACCGCGGTAATAGCAGTCCGCAATCAGCTGAAAATACTGCGTCAGATTGATCTGCTCCCCGATGAAGATCGGCGTATCAAACCGGATGCCGATTTCGGAATCCAGCACCTCGGTGCAGTCGAACAGCATCCAGTCATTGACATAAGCTCCGCCTGCCGCACCGTAATAAAGCGGCGAATTGCGGTTGTATATTATAAAGGTTTCCGGCTCGACCGTATGCGTTTCCTCGCCGATGCGGAAAAACGCGCGCGTCTTGACATAAAGCATCAGGTAGCCGTCGAAGCCCTGCGGCAGATCAAAGACAAAGCTGCTGTCATGGCGGCAGGAACAGCCCATGCGCTGGATTTCATACATCCGGATCATCCTTTCTGCGATTTGATCTTACTTCCGGATTCATTATAGCAAATATCCGGCTGGTTGTCAATGCAGAATTATATTAAGATAAATATTATAACCAAACACCGCTTATTCTTCCGGTTCACGCTGATACCGCGCAGCAAGATCGGCTGCAATCTCCGCAAGCTCGCTGCGCAGCGATTCCGGTGAAAGCACCGTAACATATCTGCCGTATTGCAGTGCCCAGTGCTGCATCGCCGTCGGATGCACCTGCACCGTAATATGCAGCAGTCCGTTTTGTTCCGGCTGAATGATAATATCACTGCCGAACCAGTCGAGCACATCGCTCAGAATCCGGCTGTCCGCAAGAAAACAGACCTCCTCCGCCTCACCGCTGTACATATAAAGCTGCTCGGCAAGCCGCTGCGGATAGCTAGTCTGTGCATCAAGCTCCTCCAGCGGAATCCGCGTAAAATCGTCATGAATCCGCATTTCCGTCATGCGGTCGATGCGGTAGTTCGAGAGCGTCCGGTAGGGCTCCTTGCAGCAGATCAGATAATACCGCCCGTGCGAAACAACGATCTCATACGGGCTGACAAAATATTCCCGCACTGCGCCGTCTTCACGGGTGCGCGGCTTTAACTCCGGAATGCCCTCCGCATTCAGCACATAGCTGCCGTAATTGAAGCTGACCATACAGTTCCGGCGCATCGCCTCACAAAGCATCTCAACGGAAAACATCATCTGCTGTGCAGGCGGCTTATGCAGATAGATAATCTGACTTTGCAGCTGTGTGCCGGAGAAGCTCGGCGGCGCAAACCGCATCAGTTTCCTTGCGAGCGAATCGCGCTGTGACGCCGGTACTGCCGCCATGCCTGAGAGCATATCGCAGAGCAGCCGCAGCTCGCTGATCTCAAACTGCGGCTCCAGATACCAGTCTGTCTGCATGATCTCCTCAGAACCGTCCGGCAGAAGGCGCTGCTTCTGTGCGGCATTCAGCGGAAATCCCGCTGCAATCAGATCATCGAGATACGATTTCAATGTGCGGCGGTTCAGTTTGACGCCGAATCTGGCAAGCATCCGGTCAGAGAGCGCCTGCTGCGACAGGCGGTGCTGATCATCAGTCTCCTCGCGGAGCACTGTCAGCAGCTGAAAAATCACCTGTCCCTTCACGGCGCAGTCACCTCACCCTCTGCCGGTTCCGGCTGCGGTGCATCATGAATCATTTTCAGATAAAGCTGCATATTCGCATCAAAATCAACCGCAAGAACCATCTGTCCGTCCGGCGCCGTCTGATCGGAATAGGTCCCGTCCGCAGGCAGACGCAGCTTCTGCATGTCATATCCGATGAGTTTGACCGGCGTTTGCAGTGACAGCAGATAAAGTTCACCGGTTGTCATATTCGTTTTCAGCTCCGGAACGGCTTTCATCAGAATCTTCGGGACAGCCGCCGGGCTGAGATGCTTCAATTTTCCGAGCATAAGATCAAGCACAGTACGCTGACGTTCCGTGCGCTCAAAATCCGCATTGCCGACATAGCGAATCCGTGCATAGGCGAGTGCCTGTTTTCCGTTAAGCAGGAATGTGCCGCCGCTGGGCAGGAAATCATCCTTCGGGTCATCACCCATAATGCCGTTGACCTCGCTCTCGAGAATCACATTGATCGCTTCCGCTTCGCGGTCGGAAATCTCAACCTTGAGTCCGCCGACGGCATCCGCTATATGCACAAACGCGCGGAAATTCACGCAAATATAGTCATCTACCGGAATGCCGAAGTTGCTCGTAATCGTATCCATAAGCAGCGTTGCACCGCCGTAGGCATAAGCCGCATTGAGCTTATCGGTTCCGTGATTCGGGATATTGACATAGGAATCGCGCATCAAAGAGGTCATCGTGACTGTGTGATTGTGCTTGCTGAAGCTGAGCAGAATCACGGTATCGGCTCTGCCGCGCTCATCCTCGCGGTTATCGGTTCCGATCAGCAGCACATTCCGCACCGCTGCATCCGGCTCGGCGGCGGTCGCCGTGATCGCGCGCGCACCGGTCTCTTCATAGCCAAGTTTCTTGATCGCAAGCAATACGACGCCGGAGTACAGCCCGAATAAAACAACTGCAACCGTCAGCAGAGAAGTAATGATTTTTCGCAGGCAGCTGTGACGGTGACGCTTTCTGCGTTTTTTCTTTTTCGGCGCAGGTTCGCGGATTTCCTCATCGGCAAATTCAGGCTGACGGTACACCTGCTGCGGCTGACGGTAGGCATAAATCTGATCGTCCTCGGGCATCTGCTCCTGATAGGACGCGCGGCGGATTGCCGCCTGCGGCGGGGGATTGGCTCCGTCACGGCGGATACGCTGACGCGGTGCGGGCTGCACCTGACGCTGTGCATAACCGTTCGGCGCACTCTGCCGCGCAGAGGGGCGCTGCGGATTGCCGTTCTGTGTACCGGATCGTCCGGAAGGTCGATGCGGATAACCGTCCGATGCAGTCGGACGCGCGGGGGCACGGTGCGGATTGCTGCCCGAAGCAGACGGCGGGTGCTCGCCGGAATGATGCGCGTAGCCGTCGGCGCCGGTTGTATGTTCAGACTGACGCGGTGCAGCCGCACCGTTCAGCCTTCTACGCGGCGCACCCGTATTCGGGTCAACTGTACTGCGCTGCGGATTGGGATTCGATCTGTATGTTGTATCATTCGTCCGTGCTGCCTCAGCAAACGGATCAGAGGGCTGCTGATTCTGCGGCTGCCGCGGCACGCGCGGAACAGGCAGCTCCGTTGTATCTGAAAAACGGTCGTTGTTCATGTTGCAGATTCCTTTCTGTTATGCATCCGTGGTTGCATACTATCTCTATGTTATATTATATCGTGTTCACAGCGGAAAGTCAACTGCATTTCCAAACTGTATACATTTGCAATCGCTTTGTTACCGCTTTCTTCGTTTCTCTTCATAATGGCAATCGGCATTGGTGAAATCGCAAAAAGCGGAATGTTCCACGTGGAACATTCCGCCTCCGGTCACAGTGGACTTCGCTTGATTTTCGCGTATCTGCGCGGATATTGCAGTGTGGTATCGGATAGTTTCCGAACAGTGATCAGATGTTTCATCTCGCCCTCAAGCGCATATTCCGTCTCCTGTTCCACACAGCAGCCAAGCGCAGATGCAGCCTCTGCAAAGCGTTCAACAGACGGATCATACTGTCTGCCCTTCATCGCAATCAGGCAGCCGCCGACTTTCAGGAAGCGCACCGCAAGCTCTGTCAGCACAGAGCCGTTCGCCATGGCACGCGAAACAACGCAGTCAAACTGTGCCTCGTATTCGGATACACGGGCAATCTCTTCCGCCCTGCCGCAGACAGTTTTCGCTGTGAGTCCGATTTCATTCACCGCATACTGACAAAACTCAATCTTCCGGAGCTCACTGTCCAGCATTGTAATCCGCAGCTCCGGATTCAGAATCGCAAGCGGAATTGCAGGAATCCCGCCGCCTGTGCCGAGGTCAAGCACGTTTCCTTCTTTTACGATTTCAGCCAGATAGGCAGAATCGAGGAAATGGCGCACCCAGATATCCGGCAGCGCGCGTACAGCTGTCACATTCTGATGCGCAGATTCCGAAATCAGTAAATTCGCATATTGATCAAGTTTTTCGTATGCATTTTGGGCGAGTTTGAGATGATTCCGCGCAAAAAGCGCCTCACAAGCCGCATACGGCATTTCATTCACCATGATATCCACCCGCTTTCAGCCAGGTCATCAGAATGGAAACATCAGACGGCGAAACGCCGGAAATCCGCGATGCTTGCGAGAGATTCTCCGGCATCTGCTTCGTCAGCTTCTCGACTGCTTCGGACGAAAGCCCGTGCACCGTATGATAATCCAGACCTTCCGGAAGTCTGATCTTTTCCAGATGCGCAAGATGCGCATTCTGCTGATCCTGCCGCGCAATATACTGCTCGTATTTGATTCTGTGGCTGACTTCTGCCGGCTCCTCGCCCTGCAAGCCGAGATCAATGCCCAGTGCAGCAAGAATATCCGAACAGTTCACCTGCTGACGTCGCATCAGCGTATCCAGACGGACACTTTGTGCAATCGGCGATGTTCCGACCAGTTCAAGATATGCGTTTACAGCATCCGGACGGACACTTTCCGCCTTAATCCGCTCAATTCCGGATTCAATGCGATTCATTTTCGCAGTAAATTCCGCCCAGCGCACATCGGAAATCAAACCGTACCGGCGTCCGGTTTCGGTCAAACGCGCATCCGCATTGGAATGCCGCAGCGAAAGCCGGTATTCGCTTCGCGCCGTCATCATACGGTACGGGTCCTCCGTGCCTTTCGTGACAAGATCGTCGACCAGCGTGCCGATATACGAGCTTTTACGTGATAATTCCAGTTCCTGCTCGCCTTTTACATATGCCGAAGCATTGATTCCGGCAACCAAACCCTGCGCAGCAGCCTCCTCATATCCGGATGTTCCGTTGAATTGTCCGGCTGCATAGAGCCCGTGAAATCCGCGAAATCCAAGCGTATGAGAAAGACAAAGCGGATTGATACAGTCATATTCAATCGCATATGCCGAGCGCATAATCTCCACATGCTCCAAGCCTTTTACGCTGCGATACATCTGAATCTGCACATGCTCCGGCAGCGATGTGCTGAATCCCTGCATGTACATCTCCTCGGTATCCAATCCGGTCGGCTCGACGAATATCTGATGCCGTTCGCGGCTCGGAAAACGAATCACTTTATCCTCGATTGACGGACAGTAACGCGGTCCGACGCCGTGAATCATCCCCGAATACAGCGGCGACTCCTGAATATTCTCCCGAATAATCCGGTGTGTCTCCTCCGTTGTGTTTGCAATATAGCATACGGCATCGTTGCGATACACTTTTGCATCTGACGCATACGAAAACGGCTGCGGATTCGGATCACCGAACTGCGGCTGCAAAACCGAATAGTCAATGCTTCTCCGGTGCACACGGCACGGCGTACCTGTCTTGAAGCGGCGGAGCGTGATATGATGCGCGGTCAGTTTTGCGGAAAGCGAGCGTGCAGGCAGGCAGGCATCCGGACCACTTTCGACGCCGGTTTTGCCGATATATACCATGCCGTTCAGGAATGTACCCGTGCAGAGCACTGCTGCCTTACATGGGTATTTCGCGCCAAATCGGTTTACGACAGCCTTCACGCATTGATTTTCGTCGATCTCAATATCCGCAATCTCCGTTTGGATGATTTGCAAATTCGGCGCATTTTCGCAGATTTGTTTGATATAAGTATGATATTTACGGCGATCCGCCTGCGCGCGCGGGCTGTGTACGGATACACCCTTGCTCAGATTCAGCATTCGCATCTGAATGCAGCAGGCATCACCCGCCATGCCCATGATGCCGCCGAGCGCATCTATCTCCCGCACCAGATGCCCCTTTGCACTGCCGCCGATTGACGGATTGCACGGCATATTGCCGATCTGATCGAGTGAAATCGTAAACAGCGCCGTTTTACAGCCGCGTTTCGCCGACGCAACCGCCGCTTCTACGCCTGCATGCCCTGCGCCAATCACCGCAACGTCAAACGGAATAATCTCCGGCATGTTCTTCACTCCTTATTGTTCCACGTGGAACATTTATCGTCACAAAAGCAGAATGTTCCACGTGGAACATTATTTTCCGACACAGAATTTAGAAAAGACGCCTTCGATCACATCATCTGTGACATCATCGCCGTCAATCTCTCGAAGCGCATGCGCTGCTTCTTCCAGTTCTGCATAAATCATGTCCAGTTCCGCATCTTCATTCAGCAGGTTACAGCAAACTGAAACCCGCTCAGCCGCACGCAGAATCAGCGTATTCTGCCGCTCGTTCATGATTGTAGGCTGATCAGAGAATGTTCTCTCCTGAAAAATCTCTTTGATCTGCAATTCGAGCGGCGCATAGGAATCCGCATGCAATGCAGAAATTGTCAGCACCGGCACATCCAGCTCCGGCGGCTGGGAATCCGTCAGGTCTGTCTTATTCCAGAGTACAAGTACCGGACGCTCCTTGCACGAGGCAAGAATCTCCCTATCCTCCTGCATCATACCGACTGCCGCATCCACAACATAGATCACAAAGTCCGCGGTATCCAGCGCCAGATACGCCTGCGAAATACCGATTGATTCAATTGCATTTTCCGTCTCGCGCAGACCCGCTGTATCTGATAAAAGCAGCGTAAAATCGCCGATTTTGACTTGTTCCGTAATAACATCGCGCGTTGTACCTGCAATGTCTGTCACAATACTGCGCTGCATTCCGCAAAGCCAGTTCATCACCGAGGATTTGCCTGCATTCGGTCTGCCGAGCAATACCGTCCGGATGCCCTCACGCAGGATGCGTCCGTTCTGATAATCCGCTGACATCTGCCGCAGCTCCGCATACAGCGCTGACAATTCCTGCAAGAGACAGCTGCGCTCCAGCTCCGGCGGCATCTCCTCCGCATCATCGAGCCAGTATGCAAACGCGGACATCATATCCACCAGACGTTCGCTGATAGAAAACATACGTTCGTGCAATTTTCCCTGCTTCGCCAGATTCGCCTGCCGCAATGCTGCGTCGCCATCCGCACGGATCACATCCATAACCGCCTCTGCCTGCGAGAGCGAGAGCTTCCCGTTCAGGAATGCGCGTTTTGTAAACTCACCGGCGCCGGCGGGTTCACAGCCGCAGCGCAGCAGCAGTGACAAAATCTGCTTTGACAGAAAAATACCGCCGTGGCAGGTGATCTCGACCGTATCCTCGCCGGTATAGCTGTGCGGTGCGCGGAACACCGTCAGGACAACATCGTCGAGACGCCGGTCCCCGTCCGCAATCCAGCCATATGCACATGTATATCCGCGCATCTCCGTTACTTTCACGTTTCCGGCAGGGATAAATATTTTCGATGCAGCCGCAATCGCATCCTCACCGGATATCCGGATCGTTGCAATGCCGCCGACTGCATTCGGCGTAGAAATCGCAGCAATCGTATTCATAGCCACCTCAAAAAACAAGGGCGGCTTTGCTGCCGCCCTTGTGGTTCAGATATCAATTTTACCGTAAACACCGGCATTCAGCGCATCTTCCGGCTTCGGGCGCTTATAATCCTTTTCAAAGCTGGTCGAAAGATCGAGCTTGCGCGGACCCTCACCGCTCGGGCGGCGGTCTCTGCGCTCACCGCGGTCATTGCGTCTGCCGTCTCTTCCGCCTCTGCCGCCGCGGCGGTCATTGCGGTTGAACTTATTGTCGCGGATGCCGCGTGCATTGCGGTCATCGCGCTTGTATTCCGGTGCGGAATCATTCGTAATAATAACCTTGCGGTTCGGTTCTTCGCCGGACGAATGCGAGGAAACACCCTCGATCTCGGTCACGGCAGAGTGAATGATGCGGCGCTCATAGGGATTCATCGGCTCCAGCGCAACGCTTCTGCCGGTACGGAGCACGCTCTTGCTGATGCGCTGTGCGAGCTCCTGCAATGCCTTTCTGCGCTTTTCGCGGTAGCCGCAGGTGTCGATTGTCAGGCGGACATAGTCCTTATCGCCGCGGTTGGCGACCATAGAGGTAAGATACTGAAGCGCGTCGAGCGTATCGCCGCGTCTGCCGATCAGGCTGCCTGCGCCGTTGCCCTCGAGCGAGAACGAAATGCCGTTTTCGAGTTTGCCGGTGCACTTGACCTCCGGCGCGAGCTGCGCGAGAACCTGTTCCAGATATGCTGCGCCGATCTGCATTTTCTCAAGCTGAATCTCCTCCGGAACCTCCGGCTTTGCATCATCGTCTGCTTCATCTTCAAACACAGCGGAAACTGCTTCCTCAGCAGCAGGTGCTTCGGTTACCGATTCGCTGACAGCGGGCGCAGCGGTCTCAACCGGTGCTTCCGCCGCAGCAGGGGCAGTGTAGCTTGCCTCAACGCGGTATTCTTCCTTTTTGCCAAAGAGGCCGCCGAGCAGGGAACGCTTCGGCTCCTCCAGAACCTGAAATGTGATCTCAGAAATCGGTGCGCCGAATGCATCGGCTGCCTTCTGCTTCGCTTCCTCTAAAGTCGGAGCGGTAAAGATTTCGGTCATTTCGTTCTGATCTCCCTTCGTTACAGATTTTGCGGAGCATCAATCCTTTACAGAGCCCTGCTCCTCCGGAATATCATCTCCGTATTTCAAAGCAGCACGTTTTCTGGCTGCTTCTATCAGCGTTTTTTCATATTCGGCACGCTCCTTGCGGGACATACCGTCGTCACCGTCCATATAGCGGGTACGGTTGCCGTTGCCGCTGCCGTTCTGCATTGCCTCCTGTTCGGCAAGCTGCTGCTGGGACTGCTCCATCATGCGCTGCATCCATGTCGGACCCTTGGCAATCTGCTTTGCCTTTTCGCGCTCGTTGATCTTCAGGAGCCGTTCGCCGGAAAGATACTTATAAAGCATCAGCTGAACAGCCAGTGAAATGATCGAGTTGACGACCCAGTAGAAGCTCATAGCAGCCGGAACGGACATACCGATCCAGAGCGTCATCAGCGGCGTGGTATAGAGCATAATGTTCATGGCGCCCATGGACTGTGCAGCAGCCGGATTGATCTTGCGGCTGTGGCGCTGCGTAATGACCGTCATGACGAGCTGTGCAATCGTTGCGAGAACAGGCAGGAGAACGAGCATGACTGCCGTAAAGCTCCAGCCGTTTTCCGGATGCAGACTCGGCACACCTGCAAGGTCAAAGCCGAGGAAGTTGTTGTTGAAGCCGGCGAGCTTGTCCGTAAAGCCGCCCATAGAGCTGAAAATCTCCGGATTGGTCTTTGCATATTTCAGCAGAATGAGCTCCGGTCTGCCGTTGATGGATTTCTCGGTGATATTCTGGGTTTCAAGCCAGTTAACCAGCAAATCCTTTGCCTGCGTAATCTGCTCCGGTTCGAGCCGCAGAACATAGGTCAGCGGACGGTAAACAACCTGATAAACACCGAGCAGCAGAACCATCATCAGGATCGAGCCAAGGCAGCCGGCAGTCTGGTTGATGCCTTCCTGCTGATAGAGCTTATTCTGCTCCTCCTGAAAACGCTGCGGATTATTCGCAAACGACTTTTTGATTTTTTCGAGCTTCGGCGCGATCAAGCCCTGCCGTGCCTGATTGACCTGCATTTTATAGGTATTCGGCAGCGTCAGCAGCTTGATGACGATTGTAAACAGGATAATAGCGATACCGTAGCTTGGGATGATCTGATAGATCAGGTACATAATCCAGCCAAACAGCTTTGCGATGAGACTCAAATGCGTTTCCTCCGTTCAATGGAACACGATAATTCAATATTCTGTCAGTTTCGGGCGGCTTTTCTGCCGTGCCATTTTGTCCGGTCTGCGAGCAGCAGATCATATTCCAGCGCAAGCCGCTGCGCTCTTGAAAGCGGATCCGGCTGCGGAACCTTATGCCGTCCCAGCAGATCAAACTGCAAGGGAACAGGATCCCAGCCGCCCTTTGAAAAGGGATTGCACCGCAGGATCCGGAGCGTACCGAGCCATGTGCCGCGGATGATGCCGAAGCGTTCAATCGCTTCCAGCGCATATGCCGAGCAGGTCGGTCTGTAGCGGCAGACTGCCGGAAAGAGCGGCGAAATGAAGCGCCGGTAAAAGCGGATCGGTGCGGAATAGATATGCCGCAGCAGCTTCATGACTGCTTCGCGGTCTTGCTGCCGCGCGGTTTCTTGCGGTTCTGCGGATTCGGCGTACACGGAATCTCTCCGCTGCTGACACCGCAGCAATGCTGCACACCGGCAGTCAGAAAGCGCTCTGTCAGAACGGTCGAGGACTGTTCCGGCAGCGAGCTTCTCGCAACAACGACGAGGTCAATCCCGATCGGGAGCAGCGGCTCCGCAGCGCGGTAGGCTTCGCGGATGATGCGCTTTGCGCGGTTGCGCTTCACGGCATTGCCGATCTTTTTGCCCGCGGTGATGCCGAGGCGGTTATAGGGCAGACGGTTCGGTCTGACATAGAGCAGTGCGCTGCCCAGCGAGCAGAACGCACCGGAGCGGTAGAGCCGCTGGAAATCTGCGTTCTGATTGAGTATCTGCGTAAAAAGCATAGGCTTCTCCCCCGGGGAGCGTTGACATTTCGCATAGTAAAAAAGGACCACAATATCTTGTGGCCCTCTTACTTGCGTATCGGATCAGTAGGTCAGCTTTGCACGACCCTTTGCACGGCGGCGAGCCAGAACCTTGCGACCGTTTGCGGTTGCCATACGCTTCCGGAAGCCATGCTCCATCTTACGGTGCCGCTTCTTCGGCTGATATGTTCTCTTCATGGAAATCGTCACTCCTTTTCTTTTGTATCAATGCGCCGCAGCATAGCAGCACAGCGAATTACAGTATTTGGATCGGATATCTGCCTGCATCTATATAAATATAGTATGCATCGGGCAAAGATACCCCTGCAAGGTTTGATTATACAGTAAAACTGAGAAAAAGTCAAGTGCCGCGCCGGAGATTTGTGCACCCTGCCGAGAAAAGCGGTTCAGCCCCGAAGGGTTATATGCAAATCCACGCCGCTTATGATTTCTCGGCTTCCTCCGGATGAATCACGAACCAGAAGGTCGAACCGACGCCGACCGTGCTGTCCACGCCGAATGCATAGTCATGCATCCGCAGGATTGCTTTGACAATCGAGAGCCCGAGACCGGTGCCGCGCACCTCACGCTTATAGTTTTCGCTGCGGTAATACTTATCGAAAATGCGTGAGAGCGTCTCCTGATCCATACCGGCGCCGGTATCGCGCACGGAAATACGGATGCCCTCCGGCGTATGCTGAAGCCGGACGAAAATCTGCTTCTCCTCACCGCTGTAATTCATGGCGTTATTGATGAGATTGCAGATCACCTGCTCGATCTTGCCCGCATCGCAGCTGACAACCGCCTCGCCGTCGGTTTCGAGCGAGAAGGTATAGCCGGAGACATCGCTCAGCCCTCTGTAGCGCTCGACGATTTCAGTCAGACGGTCCTCCATGTCAAATTCACTGCGCTCGAGCTTCATCTTTCCGTTTTCATATTTGGAGAGATCAAGGATATCATTGACAAGAGCCGTCAGGCGGTCGGTTTCCTCAATAATGACCTGCAAATGCTCCGCGCGCTTGACCGGATTGTCGCCGGACAGATCGCGGATCATTTCTGCATAGGCTTTCAGCATTGTGAGCGGTGTCCGCAGATCATGCGAGGCATTTGCGATCAGGTCGCGCTGCATGGCATCGACGCGGTTGATTTCATGGCTCGCATAGGTCAGCGTTTCGGCAAGGCGCTCCGCCTCGTCATAGCCCGAGCCGTCAAACTGGATATCGTATCTGCCGTGCGCAAGCTGCTCCGCCTCCTTTGTCACGCGGACAATCGGCTTTGCAAGGCGGTCGGAGACAATCATCGAAAGCAGTGCCGCGATCAGCACGAGCAGAATCGTGATGATGATGAGCTGCCGCCGGATGATGCTGACCGTCGCGGAGACAGGCTTGAGCGGCGTATTGATCAGCAGATAGCCCTCCGGCATCGAAGGCGAGCCGATCACGCGCACATAAATCAGCAGATCGGCATTCGTGACCGGATGCGTATCCTTCCAGTATGCAACACCGTCAGAGGATTCACGAACCTTCTGAATAATCGCCGTAGCCTGATTGTTATAGCCGTGAATGAAGCAGCTTCCGGCAATACCGTGATAATACGTAACGGAACGGTTAAACCGGTCGCGTATATCTATGCAGAGCTCATTCTTCATTGCGATTTCTTTGAATTCTTTTTCATAGCCGCCCTGCTGATACAGCTCAATCAGCTGGTCTGAAAGCCGCATGATATCCTTGGTTTTCATGCGGTCATAGAAATTCTGCAAAAAAAGAACCTGACAGACCCAGAGCAGCAAAAAGGTGAAAAGGACAAATTCCATGAACCAGAACCAGATGTTCAGGCGCATGGAATTTTTCCGGAATAACTTATGCTTCAAACTTATATCCCATTCCTCTCAGCGTCACAATAAACTTGCGGTATTCACCGAGACTGTTGCGGAGCATCTTGATATGGGTATCGACTGTGCGGTCATCACCGAAGAAGTCATAGCCCCAGACCTCCTCCAGCAGCTTATCGCGTGTCAGGGCGATATTGCGGTTCTTGACGAGATAGAAGAGCAGATCATATTCCTTCGGAGTCATATTGGCACGCTTGCCGTCCACATAGACCTCTCTGCCGGACATATTAATCTCGAGCCCCTCAAAAGTCATCGGCTCGGTGACATTCGTCCGTGAGGAATTCCGGCGCGAGACAACCGCCTTGACGCGCGCCATGAGCAGCGGCGGCGAAAACGGCTTTGTGACATAGTCGTCGATGCCGAGATCGAAGCCGTGCTGCTGATCATATTCGTCATCTCTCGCGGAGAGAATGATAATCGGGGTATCCTTTGTCTTGCGGATTTCCTTGCAGGCGGAGAATCCGTCCAGACGGGGCATCATGACGTCCATGATAATCAGATCATAGTCCTGCGCCTTTGCCATTGTGACAGCCTCCATGCCGTCGCCGGCTTCATCTGCCTTGAAGCCCTCGTGCTCTGCATATTCCTTCACAACATTGCGGATGTTAATTTCGTCATCGACAATCAGAATCTTCATGGTGATCGGTTCCTTTCTGTTTTTTCGGATTGGAATTTATGCTTTTTATATTTTACCATATAAATGTGAATTTTTTGTGAAATCTGTTTCAAAATGTTTTTCACATCTCACGAAAATCCATTGACAATTACGGCATTCTTTGATATAATAACATTATGGACTTTTGTACACTTTTCACGGAATGCCGGAACACCGGTTTCCGTTTCAGCGACAGAAAGCGTGCAGGACAAACGAGGAGAAATTCTTGCAGAAAGGAGCGGGCGGTTCATGAAACACAAAAATCATCTGATCGCAGCCGTTGTCATCGGATTTGCGCTGCTGACCGGATATCTGATTCTGTATGCTTTTTTCCACCGGGAAAAAGGCGACCTGATTTTTATTATCTTCAATTCCTATGCACTGCTCGCAGTCGTACTCTGCGTTGTCATGGTACACCGCCGCGACCGGAACGAACAGTTAAAAAAGGAACTGACGCACAAGCGCCTGACCTATCTGACACAGAATCTGACCGCACCGGCGATGCTCTGGAATGACAGCGTCACCGAGGTCATCCTCAATGACGCGCTCAGGGAGCTCGCCAACATCCGGAAGCATGAGGAAATCAATGCGAAGGAGATTGTGCCGATGTTCTTCGGCAAGAAGGAGGCAATGACCGACGCAGATATCCGCGAAATCGTCAATGCCAAGAATCATGAGTATTCCTTCACCGCGCGCGGCAGCGCACCGCGTAACATGATCTGGAACACCTCTGCCGTCGAGACCGGCGAGGACGGTGTCACATGGCTGCTCTCGATCGGCATGGACCTCGCCGATATCCGCAACATGGAGTCCAAGCTGAAAATATACACCAACCGGCTCAGCGCCTCCGAAGACAGACATAATCTGACGATTGAGCTCATGGATGTCGGTCTGCTGCTGATTGAGCAGGGCAATCCGAAGATTTTCACCTCGGAGAAGCTGCAAAAGATGTTCGGTCTGCGCAGCAATTCAATCACCGTCCCCGAAATCCGCAAGCTGATCTACCCGCTGGATGCGGTCGCATTTGACACCCATGTGCAGACCATGCGCAGCCACATGAAGCATTTTATCGACAAAACCGATACGCTGGAGCTCCGCATCTGCTCCGCAGAGGGACAGTACCGCTGGTATTCCTACCGCTACCGTGCAACCACCTATAAGGAATCCGGCAGACTCGTCGTCGGCGGAACGGTCATTGACATCACCGAAGAAAAGCAGCGCGATGCCAAAATGGAGAAGATCGCCTATGAAGATATGGTGACAGGCATCCCGAACCGCAATAAGCTGATGCGCATGGGCTCGGAGCTCTATGAATGCACCTCCGAGCTGCATAATTCCTACTGGGTCATTGTCATGGACATCGACCGCTTCCACCTGATCAACGATACCTGCGGCTATGCAGCGGGCAATGCACTGCTGCGCAGCTTTGCGGATGTGCTCGTCAAGCAGCTCTCGCAGGGCGGCTTCGGCGCGCGTATCTCCGGCGATAATTTTGCACTGATTCTGCGTGACACCGGCGACGATTCACTGCCGGAGAAGATCATCGCAAAGGTACAGCGTGCCCTGCTGACCAAGGCGGTCGGCGATCTCTCCAACCGCTCGCTGACCTGCTCCGCCGGATACGCAAGAATGCCCGCGGACGGCGACAGCTTTGAGCATATCCTGGAGCATGCGGAATTTGCGCTGTCCTCCGGCTCGAATGCGCTCGGCAGCGTCAGCCGCTATACCCCTGCAATGCATGACCAGATCATTCATGACAGTAATCTCGAATCGCAGCTGCATGAGGCACTTTCGCGTAATGAGCTGGAACTGTATTATCAGCCGAAGGTCTCGCTGGAAACCGGCGAAATCGTCGGTCTCGAGGCACTGATCCGCTGGAATCATCCCTCCGGCAAGGTGATCTCCCCGGGCGTATTCATCCCGATTGCAGAGCGTTCGCAGCTCATCACGCAGATCACGCGCTTTGTCATGTATGACGCCTGCCGTCAGATGAAGGTCTGGCAGACCATGGGACTGCCGGATACCGTCGTCTCGATCAATTTCAGCAGCACGGATTTCTATCAGGAAAATATCTGCGCACAGATTCAGAATGCGCTGGATAAATACGGACTTGCACCGAGCTGCCTTGAAATCGAGCTGACGGAATCGCTCGCCCTCATGGATATTGATACAACAATCGAGCGGATGCATGAGCTCCGCAGAGCCGGCATCAAGCTCGCAATGGATGACTTCGGCACCGGCTATTCCTCGCTGAGCTATATCGAGCAGCTTCCCTTTTCAATCGTCAAGCTGGATCGCTCCTTTGTCACGGAAATGCATGACAATCCGGTCGTGCAGGAGATTGTGCATTCGGTCGCGCGCATCGCCAAGGCAAAGCAGATTCACACGATTGCCGAGGGTGTCGAGACAGACGAACAGGCGCAAATGCTCCGCGCAGCAGGCTGTGAATATGCACAGGGCTATCTCTACGGGCGTCCGATGACCGCAAGGCAGACCGAGAAATTCATCCGCGACAGTCTGACAAATAAAATTGTTTACTGATCAAGGCAAATTACCGAAAGAAGGCACACAAGACTATGGCAAATGAACAGCTCACACCGGAGATGCAGCTGACCATGCTGCTGGCGCAGTATCAGGACCTGAAAATCATCCGCGATATCCTGATTCCGGCTGAGGAAGGCAAGACCATGCATATCGACTTCCTGATCCTGACACGCGCCGGTATCTTCGTCTGTGAAATGAAAACATTTCGCGGCATCATTCAGGGCGAGGGCATGAAGAAATACTGGAAGCACTATACCGGCGACCGCGAAATAGATTACTACAGCCCCGTCCTGCAAAATCTGTATCATCTGAAATATCTGCGCGATTTTCTGGCGCCGCTGCCCTTTCAGATTTACTATCACTCTATCGTGATTATGTACCGCTACACCGGCGCAAGACTGGAGATCACGCCGCCCTATCCGCCGCGCACGAATATCGTGACCTCGCTGCAAACGCTGCAAAAGGTGATGCAGGATGTCGCGGAGCAGCAGCAGAAGCTCCTGACTGACGGCGAGATCGACTATATCTTTGATTTTATCGGACAGAATCAGATTCGCGGCAATATCGCGCGCGTCGAGCATGAGCAGCAGTCGATTCAGTATAAAAACAGCGCACGCATGGCGCTACTGCATCAGATTTGTCCGGAATGTCACGCCAAGCTGAAAGCATATTCCACGCCGCAGGGCAATTTCTGGGTCTGCTCCAACTACCCGAAATGCGCCTACCGGCATAAGATGTAAATTCCCGTCAACCGGAAACTATATACGAAAGGAAAAAAAACCATGAAAAAGAGAATCGGAATCCTGACATCGGGCGGCGACTGTCCGGGACTGAATGCGACAATCCGCGGCGTCGCAAAGGCATGCTTTGAGCTGATGGGCGAGGAGAATGTCGAGATCGTCGGCATCTCCAACGGCTATTACGGTCTGATCCACAATCTCTGCCGCGTCATGCAGCCGGGCGAATTCTCCGGTATTCTGACGCAGGGCGGCACAATCCTCGGCACAAAGCGTCAGCCGTTCAAGATGATGACTGTCATCGGCGATGACAATGTGGACAAAGTCAAAAATATGCGTGAGACCTACAAAAAGCAAAAGCTCGACTGCCTGCTGACGCTCGGCGGCAACGGTACACATAAAACCTCGCATCTGCTGGCGCAGGAGGGACTCAATGTCATCGGTCTGCCGAAGACAATCGACAATGATATCTACGGCACGGATGTGACCTTCGGCTTCCATACCGCCGTCGATACCGCAACGGACGCAATCGACCGCCTGCACACGACCGCTGCCTCTCACAGCCGCATTCTGGTCTGTGAGATCATGGGCAACAAGGCGGGCTGGCTCACGCTGAATTCCGGTCTTGCAGGCGGCGCGGATATCATCCTGGTTCCGGAGATTCCCTATGATATCGACAAGGTCTGCGACGCGATCATGAAGCGCGCGGCAAGCGGCAAATCCTTCTCAATCATGGCGGTCGCAGAGGGCGCGTTCGATAAGGACGAGGCGAAGCTCAAAAAGAAAGACCGCGCAAGAAAGCGTGAGGAGGCAGGCATCATCACGGCGACCTCCCGCATCGCGGCGCAGGTACAGGCAGGCACCGGCATTGATACGCGCGTCTGCGTCCCGGGACATATGCTGCGCGGCGGCTCGCCCTCGGCATATGACCGTATCCTTGCAACAAAATTCGGCGTCCATGCCGCAAAGCTGATTGCCAATGAAAAATACGGCAGAACCGTCGCAATGGTCAACGGCAAGGTTACCTCCAATAAGCTCGAGGATATTGCCGGACTGACAAAGTTTGTCGATCCGAAGGATCAGCTCGTCATCACCGCCAAGCGCATCGGCGTTTCGTTCGGAGATTGATTCACGATATCGCTCAGCGATGATTTGTAATGAGGGCTCCGCCCTCAAACTCCCGCTTAAGGGATACTATCCCTTAAGAATCCCATTTTTGATAAAAAACAAGTAAGCCGCTCAATTCAGCGTAACAGCTTGATTGAGCGGCTTTGTATTATCCTTATATAAAAATGGATTCATCCTTTGGCGAGGGGTATGGGGGCGAGAAGCCCCCATTATTAAATCTATCGAAGCCACCTCAGTCAAACAGGACATCCTTGAAGCAGACCTGCGGACAGTTGTTATCGAAATCCCATGTATGATATGCGTCGCCGTGGCAGTATTTTGCCTCTTTGCAGTTCCGGCACTTTTCATTTTCAAGGCTGAGATCCTTACGGAAGATCTGGAACTTGTTTTCCCAGACATCCTTGAAATGTTCATTCAGCACATTGCCCTGAATGAACTCCGGTCTGCGCTCGATATCGAGACATGCGGTAATATCGCCGTTGACCATGATGCTCGCGGTATAGAGACCTGCCGTGCAGAGGAAATACCAGTCGCGCACCTCACGCTCATACTCCATGCCGAGATAATGGCTGCATCCGTAGCAGACCGGCTCACCGGCAATGCGCTTGTTGCGGATGTACTCGAACAGCGTCTTGTAATCCTCCTTTGTCAGCAGCAGCTCCGGATGCTCCTTTGCTCTGCCGATCGGGTCCATATTGATGACACGCCATGAATCAATATCAATATCTTTGAGAACATCAAACAGCGCATCCAGCTCGACGATATTCTGATGCGTCACAACCGTTGTTACCTGAATCGACTGGAATCCGCCGACCTTCACCAGATTCTTGACACCCTGCAAGCCGCGCTCCCAGCCGCCCGGTGTCCGGCGGAAGGCATCGTGCGTCTCCTGCATGCCGTCCAGGCTGATCGAAATGGTTTTCATGCCGCAGTCGCGGAGCTTCTGCGCAACCTCCTCGGTAATGAGCGTGCCGTTGCTCGTCATGCCCCAGTTAAAGCCGAGTTCATTTGCATGTCCCATAATTTCAAAGAAATCCTTGCGCAGCAGCGGCTCACCGCCCGTGATGCAGAGCATATAGCCCTCGGTGCCGAGGTCCTCCTTGAGCTGGTCGATGATGCCGCACCACTGCTCCGTGGTCATCTCATCGGACGGGACATCGCCGCAGCTCGAGCCGCAGTGCAGACAGCGCTCATTGCAGCGGAGCGTCAGCTCGAAAAAGAGGTTATGGATCTGCGGCATTGCCTTCAGACCTTCGCGGTAAACAGCCAGACGCTGCATATTCTGTTCTTTCAGTTTCGGATTCAGCATAATAATCTCCTGTTGATTTTAATTCTCATCGAAATATACCGGCGCACCGTATTCGGGCTGCGGGATCGGTTCGGTCACATCCGTTGTTGTCAGTGTTTCGGTTGTCCGGTCTGTCGTTTTTCTGGTAAACTGCGGACCGTAAAGCGAAGTCGGCGGTCTGGTGGTGGTTGTCATCAGCGTCGTGACAAGTGTCGCTGACGTTGTAAGCGCCGTTTCCTTCGGATCATCGTCATTCTCAGGTCTGCCGGTCAGCTGCCGGACAAGCAGCTTGACATCCTTTTTATCAAGGGTGCCGTCCGCATTCAGATCGCCGAGTTGCATCACCGTTTCATCCGCATTTTTCGTGAGGAGCGCGCGCTTGAGCAAAGTCAGATCCGCTGCATTCATCACACCGTCATAATTGACGTCGCCCTTTTCGGCAAATACCCACGGCGGACCGTAAGCCGGCTGCGGAATGATCTCTGTGACATCTGTCGTTGTCGTGACCGTGGCTTCGGTTTCCTTATCCGAAAACCAGTTCGGCGGACCGTAGACCGTCGGCGGAATATCCCTTGTGACGTCTGTCGTCGTCAGGGTCTCCGTCTCAGAAAACCAGTTGGGCGGGCCGTAGACATCCTGCGGCTCGGTATCGGTCAGCTTTGTCATTTCGGTCTCGGTAAACCAGTTCGGCGGACCGTAAGCGCCCTGCATTTCGCGCTCCGTTTCCTGCATCAGACCTGCCTCGGCAGATGCAGCACCGCTCTGCACAGATACCGCCGGATTGCCGACAGAGGTCGTGACCGCAGCTGCAAACATCGCAGCCGTCAGGATCGAATGTAATGATTTTTTCATATCGTGCCCCTCCCGTGCGGCAGATCAGCCGTTCAGCCCCATACAGGCGGCGGTCCGTAAGCAGTCTGCATAGTTGTTATCGTCGAGACAATCGGCTCTGTTACTTCTTCTTCATCCTCCGGCTTGCCGGTCAGCTTCCGGATCAGCGCCTTGACATCCTCCTTGTCGATGCTGCCGTCGCCGTTGACATCGCCGAGGTAGGTATCACTTTGCTGCGGACTCCGCTCCTCCAGTATGATCTGTTTCAGATGCGTCACATCGCGGACATCCAGCTGAAAATCATAGTTCATATCACCGCTCTCGGCGAACACCCACGGCGGACCGTACAGCACATTTTCCGGTTCTGCGGTTTTCTGCATCAGCTGTGCCTCTGCGGCAGAGGCATTGAGCGATGAAGTCGCCGCTGCCGTAAACATCGCCGCAGTCAGAATGGATTGAATTGATTTTTTCATATGTATCCTCTTTTCTGTCAGTATTCTGTTACGCAGCAGGCGGCGGACCGTACAGCGGAACAACGACATCCCAATCCCACGTTGTTGTCGGCAGTGTCTTCCGGGTCCATGCAGTCTCGGTTGTCACTATCGTTGTGATTGTCTCTGAATTCTCCTTGATCTCGTCTTCTTTCTCCGGTTTGCCGGTCAGCATCCGGATCATCAGATTTACGTCTTCCTTATCGAGCTTCATATCCTGATTCAGGTCTCCGAGGTCCAGCAGACTAAATCCGCTCGCGCCAAAGATTACCGCCCAGCCGTCGCCGTCCGGATCACAGCGCGCGCTTCGCTGTATCACACCGTCATTTGCAAGAATTTTCTGCTTCAAAACCGTCAGATCGCGCGCATCCACTTCCCTGTCCCAGTTCATATCACCGAGTGCAAGCGTGACCGGCGCCGGACCGTACAAAAGCTGATCTGTCCGTTCTGTTTTCTGCATCAGCGCTGCCTCTGCGGCGGATGCATGAAATGACGAAGTCGCCGCTGCCGTAAACATTGCAGCGGTGAGTAAAGAATGCATAGTCTTTTTCATATCGCGCCCTCCCGAAGCAGCGCTTCTGCGTTTCAGTTTACTTCCATGCAGGCGGCGGACCGTAAGAGGTCTGCGTCATTTCAGATTCCATAACCGTTGTCGTCGTCGTGACGATCGGGTCTGTTTCCTCTTCTTCCTTTTTCTCCGGCTTGCCGGTCAGCTGCCGCACAAGCGCCTCCACATCCTTCTTGTCAATTTTCAAATCCTGATTCAGGTCACCGACATAAATACTGCTTCTGATCGAAGAATCGCCCCAGCTCCAGATATGGACAATGCCGTCTCCGTCCGGATCGCCTGCTTCGTCCAGTGTGATCTGACCGCGGCTGTCTATGATCATTTTTTTGAGCACCGAGAGATCGCGCGCGTCAAGCTGCTGATCCTCGTTCATATCGCCGAGTGCCAGCGAAACCGGCGGCGGGCCGTACAGCGGTGCATTCTGCGTTGTGGTTCTGTACATGAGATGCTCCTCCGCAGCAGCAGCGCTGAACGAAGAAACAGCAGCAGCAGAAAACATCGCCGCAGTCATCAGTGATTGTGTTGTTTTTTTCATATCGAGCCCTCTGTTTTATCTGTCAGTCAGTCAGTCAAAAGCCTTCGGCGGTCCGTAAAGACAGACCGGATAGGTTGTAAAGGTCGTTGTTGAGGTGTCGGTCGAAGTAACGGTTACGGTTGTTGTCGTTTCGGTGATTTTGTCATCCTCCTCCGGCTTGCCGGTCAGCAGACGGATCAGCGCCTTGACGTCATTCTTGTCGATTGCGCCGTCTCCGTTGACATCATACGGATCCGGACCGCCGCCCAGCGTCCGCGCATAATTCTGATTCAGCAGATATTGCTTGAGCATCGTCAGATCGCGCGCATCAATGCTGCCGTTATAATCAGAATCGCCTGCCTCGGCAAAGATCGGTACAACGCCGGCAGTCACCAGATTATCCGTTGTAACCGTTGTCGTCGGAATCGTTGCCTCACCTGCGAGCTGAATCGGCTCAGGCTCGGTTGTGGTTTCCTCCACTGTCGTAACGGTACCCTTCAGGCAGAGCTCCTCTGACGTCGAAGTCGTTGTGGTTTCCTCATAGGTCACAATCGTACCTTCCTTCATGAGCTCCGTGGTCGTCTCCTCGGTATCCTCCGTTGTTGTCATCCAGCCCGGAGGACCGTAGGTTGTCTGCGGCACGGTCGTGATATCCGTATCCGAGCCGAACGCATTGGCAAACTGCGGCGTCAGAGTGCCGCCGGCACCCGTACTGATCGCAGCCGCAAAGAGCGCTGCGGTCAGCTTGGATTGCAGTGTCTTCTTCATTGTGTTCTCAGTCCTTTCTGTAAAATATGATACCCTCTCTTTTTCGGTACAAAATCAGTAAGCAGGCGGAGGACCGTACAGCACGCAGGTTGTCGTGCCGATTGTTGTTGTCATCGTCATCAGATTGCTTGGGTCTGTTGACGTTTTCTCTTCCTCACCCTCCGGCTTGCCGGTCAGCAGCCGGATCAGCGCCTGAACGTCCTTCTTGTCGATTTTTCCGTCCCCGTTGAGATCACCGACGCCCGCAGCGACCTGGTACTTCGACTGATTCAGCAGATACTGTTTCAGCAGCGTCAGATCGCGGACATCAATCGAGCCGTTCATGTTGACATCGCCCGGCTCATCATAGAGAACCGGCTCACCTGCCAGCTGAAGCTCCTCCGTTGTCGTGGTCATGGTAACAGTCGGTGCTTCGGTACCGAACGCCGGCTCTCCGGTTGTTGAAGTTGTCATCGTGACCGTCGGAGCCTCGGTGCTGAAAATCGGCATTTCAGTTGTTGCGGTTGTTGTCGTTGTATCGCTTTCATCCGTTGTCATCATCCAGACCGGCGGACCGTAGGTCGTCTGCGGCACCGTGGTCACATCGTCTGCCGCATCAGCCGCCCTTGCGAGCTGCGGCGACAGTGTTCCGCCGCTCGTGCTGATCGCAGCCGCAAACAGCGCCGCCGTCAGCTTGGATTGCAGAGTTTTTTTCATAATCAATCAGCCCTCTCTTTTTTCGGTACAGCATCAATAGGCAGGCGGCGGACCGTACAGCGGACAGGTTGACGTACCGAGCGTTGTTGTCGCCGTCATCAGATCACTGTCATCCGTTGACGGTTTCTCCTCCTCATCCTCCGGCTTGCCGGTCAGCAGACGCAGCAGCGCCTTGACGTCCTCCCTGTTGATATCGCCGTCCATATTGACATCATAGGTTTCCGCATCAATGCCGTATGCCTTATTGGAAAGCAGATACTGCTTGAGCAGCGTCAGATCGCGCGCATCAATGCTGCCGTTGTAGTCGGGGTCGCCCGGCTCATGATAGAGCGGTGCTTCACCCGGCGTCACAAGCTCCTCCGGCTCTGTCGTTGTCGGAATCGGTGCCGTGCCCTCAAAAGCGACCGTGGTACAGGTGGTCGTTTCACTCTGCTGCGGAATCGCGGTCGTCCCCATGAATGAAAGCGTTGTGGCAAGTGTTGTGGTCATCATCGGGATCGTTACCTGACCGCTGAGTTGCAGATTCGTTTCAAGGGGCGTCGTGGAATCATCGTCGGTATAGACCGTTGCTTCGCCCTCATCCCGAAGATCTGTCGTTTCCTCCTCGGTTTCGTCGGTCGTCTGCATCCAGACCGGCGGACCGTAGGTTGTCTGCGGAACCGTCGTAACATCATCGGCACCGGCAGAATACTGTGCCGATATCGTATCCCCGACACCGGTTCCGAGTGCAGCAGCAAAAACTGCCGCAGTCATGAGCGTTTGAATGGTTTTCTTCATACATTGCCTCCTGTGAATCATGCTGTCATTTCCGGAAACACGGCAGACCGCGCTCCGGCGCTCGGAAAACTAGGAGTACATGCATTGCTCTGCGCAAGCCGGTTTTCAATCCGCTGTGGAATTAGCAGAATCCTCCGCCGGTTCATCTTCACCGGCTGACGGCGGACCGTAAACATCCTGCGGTTCCTCGGTAACGGACTGCATTCCGGCTTGTGTCTGCACAGAAGAAGGGGGACCGTATACAGATACGGGTTCCGTACAGGCAGAGAGCGAAAGCATGCCGGCACAAAACGCAGCAGACAGTGACTTTTTGTTAAAATGTTTCATCCGCAGTTCCCTTTCTTCAAGATATGGCTATACACTTTAATTATAGCATATTAGCCGAATTTTGTCAAGAATCTACGGCAAAATATCAAAAAATCACAGACCCGAGCCAATTTCGCACCTCCTAATATATTAGACCCGAGGAACCGGCAAAAGGTTACACCCAATTTCAAGTTTTTTTCTGTTTTTTCTGAAAAAAATAAATCGCGTGATCTGATATGCAAAGATCACGCGATTTTATACTATTTATATTATGTATTGCGGATTGATTCCGCCGCGGGGATCGCAGCATCACCGGAATCAGGCATCTGACTGAGCTCCAGCGAATAATCCTCCCGCAGACTTGTTGTCGGGTCGGGACCGTATGCACAGCCGAAAAAACTCGATACGGAAAGGACGCCTGCACAGACCATAGAGGTCAGCTTCTTCTGATCCGAATGCTTCATGTCACATTCCCCCTTTCGGGAATATCCTCAAACAGTGAAGAACCGCTGATTCGCTTCAAAGGCACAATGCGGCTTGAGCTCCTGATAGCCCGTGATTTCCGGCGGCAGATCGAGATTCGGCGCGTCGATCATTGCCGTCATCGGCTCCGGACAGAAGTAACCGTTGAAGCCCTTATCGTTCCAGATGATCCAGAACTTATACTCCGGACTGACCTCATAGCAGATTTTTCTGCCGGAGGGCTCATCCTCGACGATCACGCCGTAGAAATCCTGACCGTCCAGCTTGCCGTTCTCCGCCTGATACATATCGTTATCCAGATTCTGGAGCACCGGACACTTTGTACCGTTCTTATATTCCAGATCGGAGAGCTTGAGATCAAGCAGACGCTCAGTCGGCAGACAGCGCTCATTGAGCTCGCAGCGCTTGCCGATCGGCACCGTCAGGCGCATATCCTCCGGCTTTGCACCGTCCAAAAACGGTGCCTGAATGGTCGTATGCGTTGCAATGGAAATCGGCAGTGCCTTCTCCGAGAGATTGATCATCGCAATCTTGTGCTCCAGACCGTATTCGCTGAGCGTAAAGGTCAGCTCAACACGGAAGCGAAGCGGAAGATACGGGAAAAACGGATCCTTTTCATCGTAATCGTAAGCGGTCTTGACGACAGCGCAGTTCTCGTCGGCGTGATGTGCAATGACGGTATGAATGCGCTTGTGCAGGAATCCGTGAATATGGTTGTGATAGGGATCCGGCTCATTGAGCGGCAGCTGATAGACTGCATCCGAGGTTTTCAGAATGCCGTCGGCAAAGCGGTTCGGCAGATAGAGCGTAGGCAGTCCCCAGACCTCGGCGGACTGTTTCAGCGTTTCAGCGGTATTATCCGGAGAATAGCGGAATACGTCAATATTGTGCTTTATATCCCGAAGGCGGATGACATTCGAGCCGATTTCATAAGCAATATAAGCCTCATATCCGCCGGCAGAAAGCATAATGCAGGGCGTACCGTTGAGGGTTGTTTGCTGTGTCGTATTCATGATACAGATTTATCCTCCTTACTCAGTTCTTCTATATATTTTTATAGTAACCCAGTGTTTCACTTTAGTATATCATATTTTCATCAAAAACGCAAGTCAAACGGAACTTTTTGTCAATCTGTACGAATCTTGCCGCAAAATTTGGGCATATCGTGAAAAGACAGTTGTCGGAGAATGTCGAATCCAAAAAAACGCCCCGTATACGGAGCATTCCGCATACAGGGCGCAAAGAAAGGGGGAAAGGAATTACGCCTCGGCGCGCACCGGAGAGCGGTCTCGGAACAGGAATGAAATACACCAGACGGCGGAAAGCGCCACCAGAATGTAGATCAGTCTGCTCACGATCGACGCGGCACCGCCGAACATCCAGGCGACGAGATCGAGTTCAAAGATCCCGACGAGCCCCCAGTTGATACCGCCGATGACCAGCAGTATCAGAGCAAGCTTATCCCACATGATTTGATCCTCATTTCGTGGATTTGCAGCGCACGGAGGAGGGAAACGGCGCTGCAAGGGAATGCTGCACCGGAATCTCTGCCGCGTCTGCGAGAGTAGTATATGCGGTGCGGCATAGAATATGCTTTTCTTTTCTGGTATTTTTTGCGTTTCACAGCGGATTGAAACTTTCAGTTTTGGGTTTCTCTATCCTATGTCCGATGATATTTTTTGTTGAGCGCGGGGCGCGAATGCGAGGGCAGGAAAGCGAGGCACAGGTTTCTGAATCAAATCGAAAGCATTATTTCTCAGATAATACGCAAAAAACACGCGATTATCATTTTGAAAAAGAAAAAAATTCAGAATTCTGTGATATTTTCGCCGTCTCAATCGTTTACAATATAGAAGCGCTTCAATACCAAATAACATGATCCGAATCGAGGTGAGGAACCCGTGGAACAACACGAAATGGAACAAATCTACGATAAATACCATGAATCAGTCTACCGGCTCGCTTTCGCCTACTGCAAAAACCGCGCCGACGCGGAGGACCTGACCTCAGAGGTGTTCCTCAAACGCTTCGCCTGCGGAAAGGAATTCGATACCGAATCCCATGAAACTGCATGGATGATGCGCGTGACAATCAATCTCGCAAAAGACCTGCTGCGCTCATTCCGCTATCGGTTTACCGTCCCCTTGGAGGACGCCGATATCCCGTTTGAGACGCCGGAGGAAAGCGAGGTCTGGCACGCCGTCATGAGCCTGCCCGCGAAATACCGCTCCGTGATTCATCTCTACTACTACGAAAATTATTCCGTCGCAGAGATTGCAGGCATGAAGGGAAGAAGTGAAACCGCAGTCCAGACGCAGCTTTACCGGGCACGAAAGCTGCTCAAAAACGCGCTTGAGAGGAGTATGCATAATGGAAAAGAAAATTCAGCAGTATTGCAGCGCGGTCGATAAAATCAAACACGATCCTGCCTGCAAACAGGAGGTTCTGAATATGGCACAGCAAAAGAATATTCATATGACAAAACGCGGCGGCAGAATCGCCGGAACCGCAATCGCGGCAGCGCTGCTTGCTGCAAATGTCGGCGGCGGCTATCTGCTGCTGCACGGCAGAAATCAGCAGACGGATTTCTCCGCTGCGACAAGCATCGCATCCGAGATCGAGGATGTATCCGCCGCGGTCGATACGGAAGTCCTGCCCTGCTATGTCAGCCGGATGCAGGAATATTATGCCGCGAAAACCGGAAAGCCCTGCGATTTTGATTTTACCGGCTGGGGCAGAGATTTTGATGACGTTTCCGCCGAGGATGAAAACTGGCGCGTCGAGCTGAAAGCCGTCACCGGCTGCGACTGGGTGCTCTATTACTTCTATGATGTCACGCCGCTGAAAGGACAGACAACGGATGAATTTCAGCAAACATTTCCGGCAATCACATTCAGGAGCTCTGATCAGGACGGTCCTGTGACAAGCCAGTTTACCTACGGATTCATGCCCGGTCAGACACCTGAACCGGACAACGGCGTCTGGCATCTCTGCGGCATTGTTTACAATACCGACGGCATTCCGTTCTCCGCAGAAGGTACAAAGCTGAAATATCATTTTGACAGACTGGAAACAGAAGGCGCCGGACAGAACGCCGATTCGGATGAAACGCTGTATGAGCTGGATTATACGCCGCAGAGTGTTCCGCTCTATGACCGCGGCTCCGATCTGTATTTCACCTATGATGTCAACAGAATGTGTCCGGATGCAAATTATGTCAATCCGCCGCAGTTTGAAAAAGACCTCGGCGAAATTCCGCTGCGCCGGACTGCTATTTCCCCGTTCGGTATGTTCTGCATCAGCAACAGCTTTGAAACAGACAGGACGTCAGGCTGGGAACAGACGATCTATTCCTTGCAGCAAAAGGGCACGCAGCTCGGCTTCGATGACACGATCATGCAGGTTGACGAGAACAATACGGTTGTGGAAAAATACTGCGCCGGCGATGACACCTATTTCGGCACATATGATGTCGCGGGCAATGCGGTCGCGTTTATCCACATTCTCTACGATCATCCGCTGGATACGGCAAAGGGCGCGCTCCAGTATCCTTATCAGCCGACGACCGAACCGCCGATCACCGATACAACGGAAACGGAGACAACGACAACAGATTCTGAGCATGATTATAATGCCGAGCCGCGGCTTGCGCCGGAGGATGTCCCGTGTGTCGTTTATTCCGCAAAGGATTACGAAACAGGTGAGCCGTTCCGCAACATTACAGACTATTATCCGGATTTGACACCGGCGGAGCAGGCAGTATTCGAGCAGGTCGCAGCTTACAGCAAATATGCAAAGCTGCTGCTGAACGGCAGGGAACTGAAAGGCATCGGGGAGGAAATCGCGCCGGATGAAAACAATCTCCTGAACTTCACCTTTGAATGGACACCGGACACGAATCTGAAAAATCAGGATATCTCGATTGAAATCCGACCGGCAATGGCATCGGATGAGCCGATCACATACGGCAATTCGGCAGGGGAAAATATCGTCATAATCGAGCCTTACGATTTTGGCTCCTATATGAATCCCGTTACGAATCAACTCGAGCCTTCTTCGATTCCGGATGCAGCTGCTGCGTTCACACCCGATCTGACATCAGAGAATTGTGTCCCGCTTCGCTATACGCTGCCGATTGACATCAGTAACGTCAATCTGACGGATTCGCCGCGGAGCAGACAGCTTTCGATCCTGATTGATTACCATGCTGCTGACAATTCCGGCAGCAAAAAGGAAGTCATCTTCCGTCAGGAGTATATTCTGATGATCAAAAAGTAAGCTGATACAAATGATTTATGCCATAGTATCTCTGATTTTTCGGTCAGGGATACTATGGCATTTTTGCTGACCTTCCGGCAGCCGTATGCTGAAATATGCACGAACAAACACAGCCCCCGCGTGCTTTGAAACACGCAGGGGCATATATCTTCTTTTTATTATCAGAAGAGCTTGAAATCAAACCGCTTCAATTCACCGTCAACAATGAAACCCTCTGCACCGTATTCGCCCTGCACCAGTAGGAAATCCGGATTCGTGCAGCAGTAAAGCACCGGAATCTTATTCGGCGTTTCAAAGAGCACCTCCTCCGACATATCTGCCGGATTCAGAAAGAACAGCTGATCCTTGCCGACGCGCGCACTCCGCTTGCAGAGCAGCCTGCCGCCGCAGAGTTCAATCTGCGAAAAGTCGATCTCCTCCTGCAAAACCGTCTGCTTCCCTGTCTCAAAATCATAGGTGCAGAGCGAATCGGTTTGCACCAGTCTGCCGCCCTGCTCTTTTCCGTCAACGATAAATCGCTGCTCGGATTCGATTCGCCGGATAAAATAAACCGTACCGTTCAGCATCACTGCTTCCGACATATTCGGAACGATACCGCTTTGCCTGATGCATTCGCCGGTATGAATATCATACAGACCAAATTGAGCATCCCGCGTAAAGCCTTTGCTTGCTGCATACTCATCCGCGGCATAACAGCCGAAAAGCTGCCCGCTCTGCGCATCATACTGCCAGTCATATTTTTCCCACGGCAGAAAGATTTTCTGGTGTGTCTCAGGGGTATAGATCACATTGAAATCAATGCTCAGCGAACCGATGTCCTCATGCTGGAGCTGCCCGTGAATCAGATAATTGCCGGAATCACCGAGCTTTTGCAGATCATAAATATAGATTCGTTCATAATCATTCGCGTCCGCAGAATTTCCCGCATTCCGGAATCCGGTGAGGATTTCATACATGTCGATCACAAAAAAATCCTCCTCTGTTCCGTCCGGAAGCAGACGCGCAAGTTCGCCGCTGCCCACACCGTTAAATTCAATATGTCCGTGATCATACGGCAGATAGAGTTCCTCGCCGTCCGTCAGCAATGACTGATAGCGATAATACAGACACTCCGGCGATTGATGCAGACAGCCAGGCGTCTGACAGAGCAGCTCCTCACAATATTTGCCCTGTGCATCGGTTTCCGTTTTGCTGACGCGCCCTTTGCCGCCGAGATACCAGTATTCTTCATCCTCAAGGAACGGCTCCGACATATATAATTGTATGCCGACAATCCGCAGTGCACCCTTTCCGCCGAAGATATTGGTCTCCGCGGTATGGACGGATTCCTCCTGCTCCGCCTGCGGTACTGCGGTCGTGACTGCTTCATCATTTGCCTGCACAGCAGCCGTTGTTGTTGTCTCTGTGACCGGTTCACCGGCAGCATCGGTCTGTGTCTGCATCTCCGTGACCGCAGACTGTCCGGACGATGCCGCAGGACTGCCGATTGTTTCAATCGTTTCCTGATTGACGCGCCAGATAACAGCCCCGACAGTCAGCGCAATGACAGCGGCGATTGCCGTCAGCCCGATTGTTACATTGCGGATCGGATTCTGCTCTTTTCTGATATGCGGCGCCGTCTGGCTGAACACGCTCCCGCGCTCTGCGGAAGTGGGCTGCTCATCCGGTGCCGTCTGCGGCTTTGCTTCTTCTGCATGCTGCCGCATATCCTGTGTAAACAGGGTATTGATCTCGTCTGCCGCATCCGTCTCCGGCTGCTCCAACGCTTCCAGACGGTAGGATTCCGGCAGTCTGCCGAGCGCATCAAACAAATCTCTCTGTGTCATAGTAAACCCTCCAGTTCAAGATACTGCCGCAGCTTTTTCCGCAGGCGCATCAGCGTGACCTTGACCGTGCTGACACTGACCTGCTTCCGCGCGGCGATTTCCGGAAGCGGCATTGCATAGTAATACCGCAGAACAAAGGTCGTGCGCTGTTCTGCCGTCAGCGAATCAAGAAAACGGCAGAGCGCATCATCGAGCAGCCGTTCCGAGACAGCCTGCTCGACCGAGCTGCTGTCCGCAACGCATTCCGAAAGCTCATCCAGTACGGCAGGCAGCTTTCCGCCGCCGCGCCGCTTTGCGTTGCGTGCATCCAGACGGTTCATCGAAAGATTGCGCGTCACAGCAGCCAGATATGCAAACAGATGCGCGGGCGGTTCATCCGGAATTCTGCTCCATGCCTGCATCAGCACATCGCTGACGATTTCTTCGGCATCCTGCTGATTTGCGAGCAGCTCCTCTGCGATCTGTCTCAGATGTCTGCCGTATTTTGCATCAGTTTCCCGAATCGCAGATTCATCGCGCACCTGATAGAGCGCAAGCAGTTCTGCATCCTGCATCGTGTCACCTCCTGACGAAGATTTGAGATCTCACCTATATAGTAGGAAAACAGCCTGAAAAGGTTTACAGTAAACCGTAAAAAAGCGCATTTGCTTCTGCTTATATACATGATCATATTTTACCGCATGCAGGTTCACTTGTCAAATTTTTAACGATAAAACTTCGCACCCACGCGAAAAACAGTATGACTGACGGTCATCTTTCCGCCTGCCCTTCTGCCGTACCGACTACCGCCGAAAACTGACCGTTTACCGGAAAAGCCTTGCAATCGGGCATCAATTCGTGTATAATACTCATAACATGAGCGATCAATCATGTAGGAGATATCTTTTCAATGCCGCAAACAATCCACCATTTTCTCAAAACATTTCAACCACCAATCTCACTCAAACAATCCACCTCTCAACGCAAAACAAAATCAAGGTAAAACCACAGAACTCCTGCACTACGTTCAAACGAATCTATATCTCCGTCTCAATGAGATACAAGGTACGGTCTTTCGATTAACCTTGTATCTCATTTTCTGTTTAATCATATTATATTTCATGTAATTATGAACCGTTAGCCGCCGGAAAGCATCCGTTCACCGGATATATCTTGCATTTCGCATAAGTGTATAGTATAATAACTGTGCATTATGTTATAATCCTAATTAAATGATTGTCAAGGATCGGAGCTATATATGATTCAGCATTCATCTGCATCGCCGTCACAGACAACGCAGGAGATCATCGCTTATATCCGGACATACTATATCTTGCATCAGACAGATATCCGCGAAACCGTTACATATCATCCGCTGCTCGGGACAGCGGCAGCACAGATCACACTGCCGCATGTTCCGCGCATTTTCTGCGGTACGGGTAAGACCGCCGCCGCCGCGCGTGCGGGCGCTTATTTGCAGAGCTTTACGGGACTGTGCAAAAAGCAGCCGCATACCGCTTCTGACGCAGTCATCTGCGCAGGCTGCTCTCCTGACGATGCCGCAGTTCAGGGTCTCTCTGAGCTGCTGGCACGCAGAGCGGCAGACAGATTCGGGCATATTCCGGATGCACCGCAAATCCCCGAGGAGGTGCTCAGCAGATACCGGACAGCATACCGCATATATCTGCTGCTGAAACAGGGATACGGCAGCCGCCTGACGCTCAGGGATATTTCCGGCAGCGGCATTCAGCTGACCGCTGCGCTTCTGCTGACAGATGCACAGACCGGAAAGATCGCCGTTGCCTGCTGCTCACATCCGGATGCAGGCACCGCACTGGAACATCTGCTGATCAATGCCGCACACGGCAGCAGCTTTGCCGGTGCACGGTATTTCTCAGGCAGGGACGATGCGCAGTATCTTCCGGCGATGCTGCAAAAAATGCGGCAGAGCGGCTGCGAAATCCCGATCACAAACTGCTCCCGTGCCGGAATTCATATGCGGCAGGTCAGTCTGCTGCAATGCAGTGAAGTTTGCTGTGTCTGAAAAAACAGGAAATCCCGAAAGCAGGGTCATGAACACTGCCTTCGGGATTATTTTGTCTGATGATTTACCGTTTTTTATAGAGGAGCAGTTCGGGGTCTGCGCCGTTTTCGCCGTAGGTGCAGATCATGATAAACTCCATATTTGCAAGAATGCCGAAGCATCTGGATGCATCCGCTTCGCTTGTCAGCTGATTGCCGAGATAGGTTGCATGATCGTCAATGAATTTGACTTTGCTGCCGTTCGGCAGGGTATATGCGAGATTGACATAGCTGCCGACGAGCGCATTCAGCTTTTCGAGCTTCGGCATGCCCGCGATTTGCAGCGCATTGATCTCACCGATCAGCTTCTGCTTGAATTCCTCAAATGCACCGCCGTCACTGAGTTCACTGTGATTTTTCCAGTAATCGAGCGTCGGAAGCATATCCTTGAGATAGGCACGGACTGCATCCACAGGATGCGCGTCGCTCGCCATATTCTTCACGCAGACTTCAATCAGATCATCCATATCATGATACATATAGGTGCCGTCCGCATAACACCATTTGCAGTATTGCTCATTACGTGAGCCGTCCTTTTCCGTGCTGATGATTGCATCGTCGAGCGGCATGCCGCAGCACTGACAGATCAGCTTTGCCGGCGCGCCGAGCAGCGTATTGATCGACACATCAAACACCTGCGAGAGCAGCTTCAGCGTTTCGGTATTCGGAACGGTCTCGCCGTTCTCCCAGCGTGAGACAGCCTGCCGTGTGACAAATACTTTTTCCGCAAGCGCATCCTGCGACATTCCTTTTTTGGTACGAAGCTCGTATATGATTTCTTTGGTTTGCATTCGGCATCCCTCCTTGTGTTTTCATTATAGCACAGGAAGGATCAGCGGTCAAGCAACCGTCTGTTGCGGAAAGAGGTAACCCTATTATAAAAAAACAAAAGCTCCGCAATCATGCGAAGCCTTTGAAGCCGGTGGTCGAACCCGAACCGACGACCGGCAGTGCCGGAGCCGGTGCGCTATACCAGCATTACAATACAAATAGAAAACCCGTTCTCACAATAAAGAACGGGTCAAAGCTGGTGGTCGGACTCGAACCGACGACCTGCGCATTACGAATGCGCTGCTCTACCAACTGAGCCACACCAGCATATCTATGAACTTATTTAAGGACTCGAACCGACGACCTACGCATTACGAATGCGCCACAGTTTCACGAAGTGAAACTAGTGTCTACACAACTGAGCCACACCGGCACCGATATGCATTTCGCATTCCGGATGAATGCCTAGTTATTATAGCATATTTTCATAAAAATGTCAAGGGAAAATGCCGAAAAAAATTTTTTGCGAAAAAAAGACAGAAAAGAATTGTAATTTTCAGGAAAGTGTGCTATACTATAATAGAATTTGCATATTCAGCCGCTTATACCCCGCAGAGCGGCAAAGGATTTACACAGAAAGGAGCGCAGTCCTGCAAGACTGCTACTGTTATTATGGCAAATAAACGCAAAAGACATATATCCTGCCTCGGTGTACTGCTGATCTTCTGTATGCTGATGGTTGTGGCACTGACCGCAGCCGTGAACCTGCTTTTCCAAAACGGCGCCGCGCCCAGTCTGCTCGGCAATCATTACGTTTATTATACCGAAGACGATATGCCGACCAAGGTTCCGAAGGGTGTGCTCGTCTTTGTTGAGGACACCGATCAGATCAGCCAGAAGGATATTGTCCTTTACCGCAATTCAAGCGATGCATACCGCATTGCCGTTGCAAGCCTGATCGTCGATACGGATTCAAGTGTCCCCGATCAGACCGGCAAAACCTATTATCTGACGACAGAAAGCAATACGACCGCTGTGCAGGTCGAGGAATCCTCGATCATCGGTATCTGCCGCCGCAGAAGCAAGGAGCTCGGCATGCTGATCGGATTCCTGAGCAGTCTTGCCGGCAAGATCATCGGCTTTGCACTGCCGCTGCTCATCATTCTGATCTATCTGATTTCCTCTGTTGCAGGAAAGAAGGAAATGGACTTCAATCCCGAGGATGAAGACAACGATCTTGCATTTGTCAAGTCGATCCAGCAAAAGCAGCAGAAAATCGCAGAGCGCGATGCAGAGCGCATTGCTAAAGAGCGCAAAAAGACGCAGACCTTCGACGATGCAATGTATGAAGATCCCGATGCACCGTCCTTCCGTCCGCAGCACCGCATGAGTGAAGAAGAGCTTGCGCAGATGGAGGAAGAGGAAGCCGCACGCCGTGCAGAACGCATTGCAGCGGTCCGCAGCCATATGGAGCAGCGCCGCCAGACCGAAACGCCGGACGGTGTTCCGCTCTACACGACGGAGATCATCACGAAAACACATACACTTTCCATTCCGAAATCCGGCGACAAGCCGCTGACCACAACAACACAGCGTCCGCTGAAGCCGACCCCGACGGAGGATATTCCGCGCCTGACTGCAACCGGTCACATCCAGATTCCGACCGCCGAGCAGCTTGCTGAGGAGCAGGAAAGCCGCTTGAAGCAGGCGCAGGCACTCGCAAGAGCCGCACAGGACGAGGCATTCGGCATGCCTTACAGACCGCAGCGTGACAAGCAGACCGCGGAGCCGGAAGCACCGGCAAAGCGCTATGCAGAACCCGAAGCACCTGCAAAAAGATTTGCAGAACCGGTTGAGGAAAAACCTGTTCAGGCAGCACCGGCTGCACATTCCGCTCCGGCTGAACCCGCAGCAGCGGCAGCTCCGGTATCTGCTCCGGCTGAAACAGCAGCGCCGGCAGCGGAAAAGAAGGTTGTCAAAAAGGTTGTGAAGAAGGTCGTCAAAAAGCAGGTCTCTGCCTCCGATTTCGACGATCTCATGGCATTCCTCGATAATGAGAAGAAAAAGCTGTAAGCATGAAAAAACCTCGGAATCACGAAGATTCCGAGGTTTTTGTTATCTGCATTTATTCTGAAAGATCATGCAGGAGCTCATCGGCGGTTTCCTTGATATCCGAAGGCTTCTGCGCAATATCCTCAAGCAGAATCAGATGCTGCAAATACTGGCTGTCGGATTCGTCATCATGGAACAGACCGGAATCCTCGATATGTCCCTTGATTTCCAGCGTATCACGCAGAAACTCGGGTGTCAGCTCGCCGTCCTTTGCGCGCTCGTCAAGCCGCTCCAGCACAACCTGCCGGATCAGCGTATAAGCAACCGCAAACATCGGCACGCCGATAATCAGACCGATGATGCCGAAGATTCCGCCGCCGAGGAGACATGCAAAAAGCTCCCAGAAGGCAGGCAGTCCGATCGACTGACCGACGATTCTCGGGTCGAGAATATTGGCATCGAACTGCTGCAAGGCAATAATAAAAATCAGGAAATACAGCGCTTTCAGCGGATTCTCCATGAGAATCAGCAGCGTACACGGAATCGCACCGAAGATCGGTCCGAAATAGGGAATCATATTCGTTGTGCCGATGATTACGGCAATCAGCGTAGTATAGGGCGCGCCGATGATCGTGACGCCGATAAAGCAGAGCATGCCGATCAGCAGCGAATCAAGCAGCTTGCCGATTGCGGCGGTACCGAAGGTCTGGTTTGCGGCGGTCATCTGCTTGTCAATCCAGTCGGCGGTTTTCGGCTTGAAAAGTGCGTAGAGAATCTGCTTCCACTGCCGCACGAAGCGCTGCCGGCTGACGAGCAGATAGACGGCAATGATAAAGCCGACAATCACGGCATACAAAAATCCGAGCGTACTGGTCGCACCGGACGCAACGATCGCAAGAATTTTCTGCGAGACATCGACCGGATCGACATTGCCCATGCCGAGCTCCGTTGCAGAGAAGCGTTCCTGCAATTCACGGAGGTATCCGGCAAGCGTATTGTCCGCATGCAGCAGCTTTTCCACATACTCCATAATCAGATTAAAATAATGCGGAAGCTGGTCGATTGCCGTGGAGAGACCGTTCACGACCTGCGAAAAGGTCACGATCACGAGCAGGACGATTGAGCCGATAAACAGCGCAACGACCAGAAATGAACTGAGCCCGCGCGGCAGAACCGCCAGCTTCGGATGCTTCCGGATCGGATCAGCGAGCCATTTGTCGAAGCGCTTTTCGAGCATGGACGCAGCCGGTGCAAGCAGATATGCAAAGACGAAGCCTGCAAAGACCGGTGCGAGCGCGGATGTGATTCTGCGGACGAATTTTGCCACATCATCGAAACGGATGAATGCAAAGGTCAGCGCGATACATCCGGCGAGTACAAAAAACAGTGTAATCGGGCGCATCTGCGAAAGAACAATCGGTTCCCGACGCTGCCGTTTCACGAAGATTCCTCCTTTATTTTTATTTGATTGCATTATAGCACATTCTCTCACAAATTGCAAGAGAAAAACACACGAAAAATAAGCGGGCAGTGCCCGCCTCCATTGATCTAAAGTTTTCCGGTAGGCTGACTGTAATCCAAAGCATGATACTCTCAGCTTGCTTTTTGCACTATAATATGCTATAAGCGGGTAGAACCCGCCGCCGTTTTCGCTCCCATGCAGTACATTATGTTTTTTTTCGCTGTTCTCCCATTGAAATTTGCAGCTTAATATGCTATAATGGAAAAAGCCTTTCCGGATCAGATCCAGCAAACCGTCCGCAGCCATTCTGAAAGGAGTATCCAAATGTCAATTCAGGATTATGCAAAGGCACAGAAGCTCGCCGAAAAACATTTCCGGCAGGCAGTCTCACACGGTATTTATCCGTATCTGCCTGCGCTCGAGGATATCCTGCGCGAAAATGAAGTCGAGGGGCAGCTGCCGCTCGGACAGATCGAGATTCCGATTTCGCTGATCGCAGGTATTTCGCAGTCGGAGCGTATTTCTGCTTTTGCCTCCAATTTTATGCCGCTGTTTGAATACGAATCCGAATTCGGCAGCAAATGGTCACAGCTCTGTGATTCAATCAATGAGATCGGTCTCCGGAATCCGATCACGGTTATGGAATATATGCAGCGCTTTTATGTCTGCGAAGGAAACAAGCGCGTCAGCGTCTCAAAATATAACGGTGCCGTCTCAATCGAAGCGAAGGTCACGCGAATCATTCCGAAGCCGAATGATACGATTGAATATCAGGTTTATACCGAATTCACGGAATTTTACCGTATCGCCGGTATTTACGAGATTCAGATGAGCCAGCCGGGTGCATTTCCGCGCCTGATTCAGGCAATCACGCCGACCGAGCTGCCGGATGATCCTGACGAGAAACATCCGCTGATGCCGCCGTGGGAGCCAGAACTGCGCAAGGATGTCAAATTTCTATATACCGTTTTTGCAAGCTATTATTCCACAAAATATGAACAGCGCCCGCCGATCACCGCCGGCGATGCATTCCTGCATTTTCTGGAGATTTACGGCTTTGAACAGGTGCGCGGGCTCTCGTCGCTCGAGCTGCACAGAAGGATCGACCGCATTCGAGAGGAATTCCGCGTGCTCGGAAATGTCAATCCGACCTCGCATATTCTGAATCCGACCGAGGTTTCGCAGAAGGTCGCGCTGACAAAGAAGATTCCGCTGACCGGTACGCCGGTGCTGCATATCGCCTTCCTCTATCCGAAGGACCCGCAGGGCTCCGGCTGGAGTTATAATCATGAGATCGGGCGCCGCTATCTAGAGGATACCTTCGGCGATGCAATTACGACAAAGGCTTATGTCTGCGAAGTCGATGAAGCAGAGTCCGTCATTGAAAGTGCAATCGCAGAAGGCTGCCGTCTGATCTTCACGACCTCCCCTGTGTATCATGCCGTCAGCATGCGTATGGCTGTCGCGCATCCGGAAGCCATTTTGCTGAACTGCTCCGTCAATACGGCATACAAGCAGCTTCGTACCTATTATCTGCGCATCTACGAGGCAAAGTTCATTACGGGTCTGATTGCGGGCTCCATGACCGAAAACGAGCGTGTCGGCTATATCGCAGATTACCCGATTCTCGGCGCGCCTTCCTCAATCAGCGCATTTGCACTCGGCGTCAAAATGGTCAATCCGCGTGCAATGGTATATCTGGACTGGTCCACGCTGGAAAATCACGATCCGCTGGAATATTTCCGCAGCAAGCAGATCGACCTGATATCCGACAGAGATATCAATGCACCGCTGCTCGATGATACCGGCTTCGGCTTATACGGCTTATACGGCGGTGTCTCGTTCCGGCTGGCTGCACCGGTCTGGAACTGGGGCAGTCTGTACGAGGATCTGGTGCATTCTGTGCTGATCGGCGCATGGAAAAATGACGGCAATCAGAATGAGACACAGGCGCTGAATTATTACTGGGGCATGTCCTCCGGCGCGATTGACGTCGCTGTCTCCGGCAGACTGCCGAGCGGTACGCAGCGGCTTGTCAAGCTCATGCAGGATGAGATCGCAAGAGGTAATTTCCAGCCGTTCAGCGGTCCGATCTACGGGCAGGACGGCACCTGCAAGGTCGCACCGGAGCAGTCCCTGACGCCGGATGAGATCATTCAGGCAGACTGGCTGCCGGACAATGTTGTCGGCACACTGCCGGATGTTTCCGAGCTTGATCCGCGTTTCCGTGAATTTGCCAAGTGGCACAGCATCCGCGGCTTATAATCTGTAACTTATATTTTCAGAAAGCACTGCTTTCTGTCTCCCCCTTTTTTACTTTGTATTATCTTCATATTTGACTCTGCATTACGTCTCTCTACCGATTCTGCTTTTGTTTTTTTACGGGGAAAACAATCTGAAAAAACAGGAGAAGTAAAGTTATGAAGATTATGGTAATGTCAGACGAGGAATCGTCTTACATCTGGGAACATCTTGACAAGTCCGTCTTTGAAGGTGTTGACATGATCCTTGCCGCAGGTGATCTGAAATCGGAATATCTGGAATACGTGGTCACAATGTCCAACAAACCTGTATTCTATGTACACGGCAATCACGACGAAAAATACAAGGTAAATCCGCCGGAGGGCTGTGAATGCATCGAGGATGACATCATCGAATATCAGGGCGTCCGGATTCTGGGACTGGGCGGCAGTATGCGCTACCGCAGCGGGCTGTATCAATATAATGAAAAGCAGATGCAGAGACGAATCCGGCATCTCTGGCTCAAGCTGCGCTCCTACGGCGGATTCGATATCCTGCTGACGCATGCACCCGCTGCCGGATTTCATGATACCAATGACCCGAATGATATTTGTCACCGCGGCTTTGAAGCATTCAATGAGCTGCTGGATAAATACAAGCCGAAATACCACATCCACGGACATATCCACATGAACTACGGAACCAAGGCGCCGCGCGTCGCACAGAATAAACAGACGACCGTAATCAATGCCTACCGGTATTTCACCTTTCAGTTCGGAGACACCGTCACGGAGAAGACGAAAGAACTGACGCAGAACAAATAATGCACGGTTCATTTTCCGACCCCGTCAGAAACGCAGAATTTGCTTGCAGATTCTGCGTTTTTTCTTTGCACCGGCGCCGCCGGAATGCGTTGAAAATAACGATAATAATTGCCGGTGAATCAACAGTCCGTATAATCGCCGTAAAACCTTGATTTTTTAGGTGAAATGTGCTATAATATAGTGAATTCTTATACCGTGACAGAAAGGAATCAGATTATGTCGAGGAATCATGATACAAATAGTAAAAAAACGTTCGAGATTCCGCGTCCGGAATTTCCGAAGCGCGCAGTCGTGACGGGCGGTATGCCCTACGGCAATAAAGAGCTGCATTTCGGTCATGTCGGCGGAATGCTCGTGTTTGCGGATACCTATGCACGCTTTCTGCGCGACCGCATCGGCAGCGAGAACGTGATCTTCGTCAGCGGCACTGACTGCTACGGCTCCCCGATCGCGGAGGGCTGGCGCAAGAAGGTCGAGGCAGGCGAATTTGAAGGCTCTCTCGAGGATTTTGTGCAGCGCAATCACAATAAGCAGAAGGATACGCTGAAAGCCTACGGCATCGCGCCGAATCTTTTCGGTGCATCCGGTCTCGGCAGAACAAAAGAGATTCACGCTGCATATACGCTGGAATTTTTGCAGTCGCTCTATGACAAGGGACAGCTCAATCAGATTACAACGATGCAGTTCTTTGATGAAAAGGCAGGCGTCTTCCTCAACGGCAGACAGGTCATCGGCAAATGTCCGGTCGAGGGATGCACCTCTGAAAAGGGCTATGCGGATGAATGCGACTTAGGACATCAGTATATGCCGGAGAATCTGCTGAATCCGGTCTCTGCGCTGACCGGCGAGACCCCGACCATGAAGCCGGTCACAAACTGGTACTTCAAGCTGCGCGATTATGAGAAGCTGATGCAGGAATGGGTCGGCGAAATGCAGAAGGATAAGAAAATCCGTCCGGTCGTATGGAAAACGATCTCGGAATTTCTGAAACCGCCGGTCATTTACATCAAACGCGAATTTGAAGAAAAGTATCTGACGCTCAAAGATCAGATGCCTGCACATAATTATCTCGAGGAGCCGAAGAAGCCCTCGTTTACGATTGAATTTGAAAAGCTGCCGGACTGCGACGAAGCCTGCCGCATCCTGACAGAAAACGGCATCCGTTACCGCACGGGCAAAACACTGGTGCCCTTCCGCCTGACAGGCAATATTGAATGGGGCGTACCGGCACCGGTGCTCGAAGGCGCAGAGGGTCTGACTGTCTGGGTCTGGCCGGAATCGCTCTGGGCGCCGATCTCCTTTACGCAGGCGTATCTCGAATCTGAGGGACATGACAAAGCCGAATGGAAGGATTACTGGTGCTCGAAGGATGCGACAGTCTATCAGTTCATCGGTCAGGATAATATCTATTTCTACGGCATCGCAGAGCCTGCAATGTGGATGGCACAGCAGCAGGCTGCGGAAAAGATATCGGATCCGCCGGAGGGTGAATTGCAGATGCCTGTGATTGTTGCGAATCATCATATCCTGTTCCTTGACAAAAAGGCATCGAGCTCCGGTGCGGTCAAGCCGCCGATGGCGGATGATCTGCTGAATTATTATACGCCGGAACAGCTCCGCATGCACTGGCTCGGTCTCGGTCTCGGGCAGCGCTCGGTCAGCTTCATGCCAAAGCCCTACAATCCCGACGCCGATCCGAACGAGCAGGATCCTGTCATCAAGGACGGACTGCTGCTCTCGAATGTCTATAACCGCATCATCCGGACGGCATTCTATACCGCACAGAAGGTCACGGACGGCATTCTCCCCGATCTTGCACCGGAAGAGAATATTCTTGCAGATGCAAAAAAAGCCGTTCTTGAATATGAGCGGCATATGTCGAAATTCGCATTCCACCAGTGTACTTACGTACTGGACGGCTATATCCGCAATGCAAGCAAATATATGTCGAAGGCATTGAAGCCCGATGAGCAGAGCAAAGAGGAGACCTTGCAGGTGCTCAGCAATCTGTTCTATATGATCCGGATTGCAGGCGTGCTGCTGCATCCGATGGCACCGTTCGGCACAGAGAAGCTGCGCGAATATTTGCAGGTTGACGAGCGCATCTGGTCGTGGGATACGATCTTTGAGCCGGTCAGCTTCTTCACAGACGCAAACCACAAGCTGAAATTCCTGCCGCCGCGCACGGATTTCTTCACGCGCCATGAATCCCAGTTTGCCGAGGCATCGGACGAGGCATGACAGTCGTCTGGCAGAGCCTTGTCAAGCTCGGTGTGACGATCTATCTGCTGTTCGGCGGCTATACGCTGTTCTGCGGATTTATTGAGAAAAACCGCAAAAAAAGAATCATCGGCGCACTCGTGCTGATTGTGCCGACGATTCTGATTGCAGTATTATTGCGGATTCTATATCTGAAATACGGGGCATAAGGTGTCCGACGGATGGAACATAAGGGCGCTTCAAAGGTAAAAAATAAAATCCCCGTACCAAACGGTACAGGGACTCTGGTACGCCCGGTGCGATTCGAGCGGAGAGCCTCCGCACTCGATTCGACACTCTGTCAAATAAAAAATCCCCGTACCAAACGGTACAGGGATTCTGGTACGCCCGGTGCGATTCGAACGCATGACCTTCAGAGTCGGAGTCTGACGCTCTATCCAGCTGAGCTACGGGCGCATTTCGCAGCTTATTATGGGCTACGTTCCCTATTATAACAGAAATCAGAAAAATTTGCAACCCCTTTTTTCAAATTTACGCAGAAAATCCCTTTTCTGCTGACAACATGGTAGAAAGGAGTGAAATCATGAATACTGCATCTGAGAAGAAACGGTCGATCTATGTTCTCATGACCAGAACCGGTACCGGTCCTGCAAGAGTCATCCGGCTGTTTTCCCGCATGGAGTATAATCATGCTTCAATCTCCGGAGACGCCGCATTAAATCAACTATACAGCTTCTGCCGGAATTATACCTATGTTCCGTTTCCGGCATCATTCAACAAAGAATTCATCGGCGAAGGAACCTTCGGAAAATTCCCTGTTATTCCCTGTGAAATTTATGAAATTCCTCTGACGGAGGAGCAGTATTCGCATTTTCAGTGCATGATCGACCACTTTATCACATGCCGCAGTCTCTATTCCTACAGTGTGATCGGTCTGCTCCGCGTGAAAATGCAGATTGAAAGCGAGCTGCGCAATAAGTTTGTCTGCTCGCAGTTTGTCGCCTATGTGCTGGAGGAATGCGGTGTCAAGCTCGATAAGGATTCGAGTCTCTATTCGCCGGATGATCTGCGCTATCTGCCCGATGCAAAGCTGATCTATCGCGGAGAACTGAACCGCTATTATCACGAGCAGAATGAAAAGCTCTCCTACATGCCGATGGTCTCCGCCGTCTGAACGGCAGCGCGGTCTGCAAAAAGAAAAATCCGAAGCAGCAGCTTCAAGAGAGAGGGCGGCAGTGCATCCGCTGCCTCTGTGAGAAATTGCAGCTCCGGCAGCTGAATCTGCATATGCCATTCGCCGCCGCCGAGCGTAATTTCCGCGGCTTCGGGCGTCTGCTGCTGTGTGACCTGTGCCATAACCGGCGCTCCGCCGTAGAGCGTCCGGCGCGTTTGCTGTGCCGCTTTGAGCATACCGAAGCCCAGCCCCGTTACGGACAAATATCCGAAAGCCGCAATCAGTGCGGCTTTTTTTATGCGCTTTTTCATATCAGCTCTCCTCATTTTCAACAGCAATCTGCTGGATGGTTTCGCTGAGTGCCTGCCCGACCAGCTCACCGGCATAACGCGCTTCTTCCAGCGTATTGCCCTGTGAGCCGACCTCGATCAGCAGACTCCCCTTTGTCATATCCTGATTGTATTTGCGATAATCAAACAGAATCGGCCGCGTCAGACCGCTGAACATTGTTTCGGCGGTCTGCTGCAATCTGCATGCAAAATGAAAATTCTCGCGGTAATCCGGCATATTCATCGTGCCGTCATCACAGCCGGAGATAATCATGATCTGCGCAGACTGTTTTCCGTTGATCTCCGCGACCGGTGCAACAACCGTGTCCCCATCGGCAATCGCATCGCGGTGAATATCAAGTGCAATGCAGATATCCGGATATGCGTCGAGCACCGCACGAATCGTTTCCGCACTGTTGCTGTAGCTGCCGGTCCAGACGGGATAATCGTGCAGCTCACGCGCATGTACAACGCCGATACCGGCTGCTGCAAGCTGCTCTGCGATTGCATCTCCGACCATGACCATATTCTTATCCGGTTCGGTTGTCCGGAAATTGAAGCTCTCGTCATAGTTTCCGGTCTTCGGCGAAACATAGCTTTCCGTTGTATGCGTATGATAAATCAGAACGGTCGGTGTCCCGTCGAGCTTTACGTCAAGCTGCGGCAGAATCCGGCTTTCTGACAGCAAATCGTCATTGCGCCAGAAGGTCGTATTCCGGACCTGTCCGCCGTCCGGAAGCGTCAGGAACAGATCGCCGGACTGCGCCCCGAAATGCCGGTCAACGATCTCGCCGCCGCTGCCGTTCTGCGTTTCCTGATAGAGCCGCGCATTCCGGAGCGCCTTTGAGCCTTCGGATTCGATGTTGATAATCAGCGGATTTTCGGCAGGCGGCGCTGCCGGCGCCAGTGCAGCAGGCTGCGTGACAGTGCCTGTCTCAACAGCGGCAGTCGTTTCCGGCGGTGCGGTTGTCGTCTGCTGCGGCTGCGGCGCGGTCTCAGCAGCAGCAGGACAGGATACAGCACCGATCTCCACAGTTTCCAGTACGGGCATCACACGCCAGCCGCCGAGCATCAGGCATCCCGTCGCACAAAGCAGCGAAATCTGTCTGAACTGTACATTCATATGAAGCATCTCCCTTTTCTCAGTATGCACATTCTGCTAATCCTTATGCAGCAATACAGCATAATATGAATCCACGCGCATGCGATGAATCAACAGTAAAAATCTGCACCGAACATACCCGAGAATTATCCTTTAATAATGTTAATTTATTTTCATAAATATATTGCCATGCCGCAAGATAATACTGCCTTTTTTCAGGTACTATATATAAAGGATTCGTTTTTTTGTTCTTCTTCTACGCTTTCCCGCCCTTTCCGCCGTTCCGAAAAACAGATATTATCAAGGCAGGGCGCGGATTATCAACAATCTTGTGCGAGCAGTTCCCGCTTTTGTATAATTCTCCAATGATTGTGAGTTTTGCTTGAAATTATCTTTTCAATATGCTATAATATATGGTGTATAAGACTGCACGAAATCCCGTCAGATCAAAGAAAATCCCCATGTGCAGTTCTGTCATATCATTTAATAGAAAAGGATGTGAATGGATCCGTGAATTCCTTTGAAGAGGTATATGAAGCAGTCAAGGAATACTGCACAAAGGACGGTAAAGTCGGTGATATTGCAAAGAAACTCTGGCTGGATACGCTGAAGCCTGCGCGTCTGGAGGGATCAGACGCTGTTTTTTATTGCGCTTCCGATTTTCAGCGCACCGTTGTCACGAATAACTATGCCCATTTGCTACAGGATGGCTTTGCACAGATCCTCGGATTTCCGGTCAGCCTGCGCCTGATCGTGCAGGAGGGTGACGAAACTGCCGATGCGGCAGAACAGGACCGCCAGACCGGTGAGGCACTCGAAAAAACCTCAAAGGACGGCGAATATGCCTATACCTTTGATACATTTATCGTCGGCGGCTCCAACCAGTTCGCTTATGCTGCATGCACCAGTATTGCACGCGGCGACGGCAACGGCAATACCTATAACCCGCTCTTTATCTACGGTCCGTCCGGTCTCGGCAAGACGCATCTGCTGACCGCGATCTCCCATGAAATGAAAAAGCGGAATCCGGAGCTGAAAATTATCTATGTCACCGGCGAAACCTTCACCAATGAGCTGATTGAAGCAATCGGCAAAAAGGATACCTCCGAATTTCACGAGAAATATCGCAGCGCAGATGTGCTGCTCGTCGATGATGTCCATTTTATCAGCGGCAAGGACCGCACACAGGAAGAATTCTTCCATACCTTCAATATCCTGCATGCAGCCGGAAAACAGATTGTTCTGACCTCCGACCGTCCGCCGAAGGATATCAAAATCCTCGAGGACCGCATCCGCACACGCTTTGAATCCGGTCTGATTACCGACATCTCCATGCCGGATTTCGAGACCAGAGTCGCAATCATCCGCCGCAAGGCAGAGCTGCTCGATCTCAATATTCCCGATGATGTTGCGGAATTTATCGCAAACCGGCTCAAGACGAATATCCGTCAGCTCGAAGGCGCTGTCAAGAGGCTCAAGGCACTCAAGAGCCTTGCAGACTCCGCACCGTCGCTTTCCATGGCGCAGAGCGTGATCCGCGATATCCTGACAGATGAACAGCCGACACCGGTCACGGTGGAAAATATCATTCAGGAAGTCTCGAATCTCTACGGCGTCACCGCGGAGGATATCCGCTCGAAGAAGCGTTCGCAGCAGATTTCCAATGCAAGAAAGGTCGCAATCTATCTTGTACACGATATTACACAGATGACACTTGCCGCAATCGGCGAGGAATTCGGCAACCGCGATCACTCCACAATCGTCTATGCCGTGAAGTATGTCGAGAAGAATATGAAGAAGGATACGAACCTCCGCGACGCAATCGAGACCATTACAAAAACCATTCGTGACGGTTCCGGAAAATAATTCCGAAAGGTTTTCCACTTGTTTGTGCAAGTGTCCGATTTTGTCAAAACGGATCGGATTTTTCCAAAATCAACGCACCGGAAAATTTACAGAATGATTGCAGAGAGCATATGTTTCATTTTTCTGTTTTTCAACAGATGTTGAAAACTTCGTTGAAAAGCGAGGGCGCAATTTCGGGATTTTTTCGTTTCAGTGTGGTCAGATTGTGGAAAACAAGCGAATATACTCCGAGTATTCACAGTTTCAACCAAGTTTTCAACATTTTTTCAGACGCATTCCACTCTTTTCACGGTTGCAGAATTGTTACAAATCCCTTTCCACTTTCCCACATTTTTTCCAATCCGGAAGGTGGAAAAGCCCGCCGGAAAATGACGGAACAGATTCAGCGTGTATACGCGGAATCCGATTTCCCGTCAGTTCGCTTTGCACTTTTCAACCCGCTCTCCTACTCCTGCTAATTATTACCTATTATGTAAAGATGAAGGTTCGCTGTCTGCATTCCCTCTCCGGCATGTGGATTGTGGAAACAGTCAGCGACCCAAAGAAAGGAAATGCAGTATATGAAATATACCTGTCAGAAATCGGACCTTTGTGAAGTGCTGCCGAATGTTGCAAAAGCAGCAAGCGCAAAAACACCTATGGAAGCACTCAGCGCAATCTGCCTGCGGGTTTCCGGTCAGGAGCTGGAGCTGACCGGCTATGACCTGGAGCTCGGCATCCGGACACAGATTCCGGCAGCCGTCGAGGAGGAAGGCGTTGTCCTGACCGACAGCCGCCTGTTTGCAGAACTTGTCCGCAGAATGCCTGACGGCGTTTTGCAGATTGAAACAGACGATCATCTGAAAATTACAATCACCGGCGGCGGCACATCCTGCCAGCTTCCGGGTATGCGTGCGGACGAATATCCCGATCTGCCGGATATCGAGCAGGAGCAGGGCGCGGTCATTCCGCAGAGTCTGCTGAAAAATATGATCGACCAGACGATCTATGCCGTATCGCTCGATGAGACAAAGCCGATCTTTACCGGCGAGCTCATCGAAATGGCGGATGATGCACTGAATATCGTTGCGCTCGATAACTACCGCATGGCACTGCGCACAGAGCCGCTTGCCGGTCAGGAGCCGATGAAGTTTGTCGTTCCGGCAAAGGCGCTGCGTGAGATCGAGCATCTGCTCGGTGATGACGAAAAGAACGAAAATCCGTGCAAAATCCGTCTCGACCAGCATCATGCGATGTTTGAGATCGGACATTATATCGTTTATACCAGACTGCTCGCCGGTGATTTTATCAACTATCGCCGCAGCATTCCGGAAAATACCAAGACTGAGGTCACGCTCAGCCGCCGCGAGCTCATGGACAGTCTTGAGCGCTGCGGTCTGCTGATCTCTGAGAAGAATAAGACTGCGGTGCGCTTCCAGTTTGAGGAGGACCGCGTCCTGATCAGCTGTCAGAATGTTGTCGGCAGTGTCGATGATCAGCTTTCCTGCGATATGAACGGTGAAAAAATGGTCATCGGCTTCAATAACCGCTATCTGCTTGATGCTGTGCGCGCCGTACAGAGCGATAAAGTGCGCCTGTTCCTGACGGCTGCCGACCGTGCGGTCAAGATCATGGAGGCAGACGGCGACGGCTCGGTCGCAATCATCATGCCGGTTCAGGTTCGGAGATAAGTTTATTTTTCGGGAGAATGCGATGGAAACCATGCATGTAACCATAAAAACGCCGTTTATCAAGCTGGATCAGCTCATGAAGCTCTCCGGTCTGACCGATACCGGCGGACTTGCAAAGGAGATCATCCAGAACGGTGACGTCAAGGTGAACGGTGAAGTCTGCACCATGCGCGGAAAGAAAATCCGCAACGGGGACAGCATTACCGTCGAAGGCTATGAGGTCATTGTTTCTGCTCCGACAGAAGAAACGTAAATGCGTGTATTATCACTGAACGCGGAGGGATTCCGCAATCTGGAAAGCGTCAGTCTGACGCCGCATCCGGAGCGGAATCTGATCTACGGCAACAATGCGCAGGGCAAGACGAATCTGTTGGAGGCGATCTGGACCTGCACGGGCTGCCGCAGCTTCCGCGGCGCGAAGGAAAAGGATTTTCTGCATCTGAAAGCACAGGCGATGCACTTAAAGCTCAGCTTTGAGAACAGCCGCAGAGTGCAGGAAATTCAGATTCATATGGCGCGCGGAGAGGGAAAGCAGAAAAAAATCCTGCTCAATCACGTACCGCTGAAAGGCGGCGGCGGATTGTTTTCGCAGTTTCAGTGCGTCGTCTTTTCGCCGGATGACCGCGAGCTGATTCGCTCCGGACCGGAAAAACGACGCAGCTTCATGGATTTATGCGGTTCACAGATCACGCCTGCGATGCTGGGATGCATCCGGCGTTTCGATCAGCTGACCGCACAGCGCAATGCCGTACTGAAACAGATTCAGCTCGGGCATGCCTCAAAGCGTGAGCTCGAGGACTGGGATATTCAGCTTGCCGCACACGGCAGCCTGCTGACCTGCCTGCGGTATGCCTATCTCAAAAAGCTGGCGGCAGTCTGCGATCAGCTTTACGGCACAATTACGGACGGCAGGGAGAAGCTCTCGGTCAAGTACCGCTCCAATCTGTTCCGGAATTCGGAGATTCCGGAGAAACCAACGGAGGAAATGCAGCAGTATTATTATGCACAGCTGCGGAAATCCGCCGATGACGATATCCGGCTCGGCTTTACTGCAAAGGGCGCCGGAAGAGATGATTTTTCCTGCAAGATCGGCGGACTGTCGGTTCGTGAATTCGGTTCGCAGGGACAGCAGAAAAGTACCGCGCTGGTGCTGAAGCTCGCACAGGCGGCGGTTTTCTATGAGCAAAAGGATGAAACACCGGTCATTCTGCTTGATGATGTCATGGGAGAGCTCGATGCCCAGCGGCAGAAGCTCGTATATGATATCGTCGGAGATATGCAGATTTTCCTGACAACACCGCAGCCCGAGGCAGTCGGGCATTTCGGCGAAGGAAAGGTATTCTGCATGGAGAACGGCTGTCTGACACAGCAGCCGCAATAAGGAGTGCAGCTATGTATATTCATCTCGGTGAACAGATTTCGATCAACGATACGACAGTGATCGGTGTGTTTGATATTGAAAATACGACAATCGGTCCGGATACGCGCGCGTATCTGAGCCGGCTGGAAAAAGAGGGCAAGGCAGTCAATGTCTCGGCGGAAATGCCGAAGAGCTTTGTCGTCTGCATCGAAAACGGCGAGGAAATTGCCTATATTTCGTCGATTTCCGTTTCGACGCTGCGCAAGCGCGCACTGACAATGTTCTGAATATCACCCGATTCGTTTGCATTTACGGCAGCAGTTTCGGATCAAAAAATATTTTTTCCCGGAGGCACGTAATAATGGAAAATGAAGAAATGCTGACACAAACGCCTGTGGAAGGCGACTATGACGAAAATCAAATTCAGGTTCTGGAAGGTCTGGAGGCTGTCCGGAAGCGTCCGGGTATGTATATCGGTACAACGGGCTCGGGCGGTCTGCATCATCTTGTCTATGAGATTGTGGATAACTCGATTGACGAGGCGCTCGCAGGCTATTGTACGGAGATCAAGGTCGAGATTCTCGACGGCGATATCATCCGCGTCACCGATAACGGCAGAGGCATTCCGGTCGGTATGCATCCGAAGGAGAAAATTTCTGCGGCGACGGTTGTCTTTACCGTGCTGCACGCAGGCGGTAAGTTCGGCGGCGGCGGATATAAGGTCGCGGGCGGTCTGCACGGCGTCGGTGCATCGGTTGTCAATGCGCTCTCCGAATGGCTGGAGCTGACGGTCTGGGACGGCAAGCACAGCTACTTCCAGCGCTTTGAGCGCGGCAAGTACAGCAAGGAGCTGGAAATGACCGGTGATACCGAGCGTCACGGTACCTCCGTCACCTTTAAGCCGGATGCGGAAATCTTTGAAGAAACAACGGTTTTCGATTATCAGGTATTGCTCAAGCGTATGCGTGAGCAGGCGTTCCTGAATGCAGGTCTCAAGATTGAGATTGAAGATAAACGTCATCCGGAGGAGGAACTGCATGAGGTGCTCTGCTATGAGGGCGGTATCCGGCAGTTCATCGAGCATATTCATAAGACCCGCGGTCTTGATCCGCTTTCCGATCAGGTGATCTATTTCAACGGCAAAAAGGATGATAATTCCGTCGAAATCGCAATGCAGTACAATGACAGCTATAATGAAGTCATTATGTCCTTTGCAAATAATGTGCATACAATCGACGGCGGTGTGCATGAGGTCGGCTTCCGCAATGCACTGACGAAAACGATCAATGAATACGGTAAAAAATTCGGTCTGATGAAGGACGATACAAAGCTCATGGGCGAGGATGTCCGCGAGGGTCTGACGGCGATTATTTCCGTCAAGCTGACCGACTGCCAGTTCGAGAGCCAGACAAAGGTCAAGCTCGGCAATCCGGAGATCAGACCGTTCGTCGAGCAGACTGTCTGCGATAAGCTCATGGATTATCTTGAGGAGAATCCGACCGTTGCTGCGGCGATTTTTGAGAAATCGCAGGCGGCACAGCGCGCAAGAGAGGCTGCAAAGAAGGCGCGTGAAACGGCAAGACGCAAGTCCGCAATGGAATCCGCGTCGCTGCCGGGAAAGCTGGCAGACTGCTCTGAGCGCGATATCGAATATACCGAAATCTATATCGTCGAGGGTGATTCCGCAGGCGGTTCCGCGAAGGAAGGCAGAGACAGACGCTATCAGGCAATTCTGCCGCTCTGGGGCAAGATGCTGAATGTCGAGCGCGTGCGCATTGACAAGGTCTATGGCAATGACAAGCTCCAGCCGGTCGTGACGGCACTCGGCACCTCAATCGGCGAGGATTTTGATATCACCAAGCTGCGATACGGCAAAGTCATCATCATGGCGGATGCCGATGTGGACGGCTGCCATATCCGCACGCTGCTGCTGACATTCTTCTTCCGGTTCATGCGGCCGCTCATTGAAAACGGCAATGTCTATATTGCGCAGCCGCCGCTCTTCCGTGTCACAAAGGGAAAAACACATAAATACGCATTCAGCGATGAAGAACGTGACCAATACATTGCAGAACTGACTGCAAACGGCGCAAAGGTCGAAGTGCAGCGCTATAAGGGTCTCGGTGAGATGGATCCTGTTCAGCTCTGGGAAACGACAATGGATCCCGAAACGCGCACGATGATTCAGGTCACTATGGAGGATGCGATGAAGGCGGACGAAATTTTCTCGATCCTCATGGGCGACAAGGTGCAGCCGCGCAGAGCATTCATCGAATCCAATGCAAAATATGCAGTCAATCTGGATGTCTGATCCGAAAGGTTTACTATGGAGAAAGAAGAGAAAATCCTGTCTGTGCAGTGCAGGCTGAATGACGGGGATTTTGAGGATGTATTCCGTATTTACAACGAAACGGAAAAGACCAGCGACAAGCGCATCGGGCTGATTACCTGCGGCGTGCTGATCGCAATCTGCATCTTTATTACGATCATGACGAAGCATATCGCGTTCATTTTCTATGCAGTCGGCTGTCTGGTGATCGGGCTTTCGTATTATCTTGTTCCGGTCAATAAAAAGTTCATTGCAACGAATAAGCTGCTGTTCGGCGAATGGCGTGAAATTACGTTTTATCCGCATGCCGTCACGACAATGGAAATTTTCGATAAGCATGAGACTGCGGAAATGGATGCGGAGGAAATCGAAGAAGCGACAACCTCATTTTCCACAAACAGTCTGATTGCATATGAGAATATGCGCGGATTCCTCTTTGCGGAAAATAAGATTGTCAATCAGTTTCTATATATTCCGAAGCGGGAGCTTTCGCGGCAGACTGTTGCTGCGATTCAGGATTTTGCGCAGAATAAATGCTCCGGCGGATATCAGCTCCTCGAGGGCAAATCCATGCTCGGCGACGATGAAACGCCGGTACCGGAGCAGGAGGATGACGATACTTCGCTGACTTCGGATATCTGCAATCAGTATTACGGCGCAAAAAAACTGCATCTCTATGATGCGGAGGGCCGGAAAATCGAGCTGGATTCCGAGGAGGAGGAAGAACTCGAGGAATACGACGCAGAAGCGGATGAAGAGCTCGAGGCGGAGCATACCGAGATCATGGATGCGCCGGAGCTCGATATTGAGGAAGCGCTCGGCAGCATCATTGCTGAGGATGAAGCGGAGGACGGTGCGGATGAATAAAAACGGAAAACCGGTCATGACCCGCAGCTATCATATTCCGCTGGCAATGTTTGACGATGCATTTGTGAATTTTCAGAAAAAACACGTATTTCCTGCAAATATCCTGCTGACAATCGTGCTGCTTGCCATTGCAGGCGTCTATATTCACGCAGCATTTCAGGATAACAGCAATACGCTTGTGTATCTGCTGATTGTTGCATGCTTCGGCATCATTCTGGTGCGCTGGTACAAGACCTTCAAGCTGCGCCGCGCCGTGCATGATGCGCTGAAAGAGGTCGAATCGGATATCTATACGCTCTCTGTCTTTGAAGACGGACTGATTATTCATACCGAGGAGGCACCGCAGGACGAAGCATCTGCCGCAGCGCCGGAGGAGACGCAGGAAGCAGAGGAATCTCCTGCTGAACCGGAAGCATCCGGCGGAAACGGATTTCAGCAGATTTTTCCGGAGGAGCCGGTGCAGCGCGAGCCGGTTGAGGATACGGAAATCACCTTCGGTCCGGATGTGAAAATATACGATTTTCCGGAATATTTCATGGTTTATCTGGTTAAGCGCAATTTCTATGTCATCCCGAAAAAGGATTTTTCGGAGGATGAAACCGGTACGCTGAAAAAACTGTTTCAATTATAATTATCTCGAGAATAAAGGAGGAGAAATCCTTTGTACGACACAAGTAATGCAATTATGATCCACCGCGATATTGAGGAGGAGATGCGGTCATCGTTCCTTGCGTATTCGATGTCTGTTATCACCTCCCGTGCGCTGCCGGATGTGCGCGACGGTCTGAAACCGGTTCACAGACGCATTCTCTATACACTCTTTGAGAAAAGTCTGACGCCGGAAAAGCCGTACCGTAAGTGCGCCGACATCGTCGGTTCCGTGCTCGGTGAATATCATCCGCACGGCGATGCTTCTGTCTATATGGCACTCGTCCGTCTGGCACAGAGCTTTTCGATGCGCTATCCGCTTGTGGACGGTCACGGAAATTTCGGCTCAATCGACGGCGACCCGCCTGCCGCCTATCGTTATACCGAGGCAAAAATGACAAAGATGTCCGTCAATATGCTGACGGATATTCAGAAGGAAACGGTTGATTTTCAGTCGAACTACGATGACCGTCTGAAGGAACCGACCGTACTTCCGGCGCGCTTCCCGAATCTGCTTGTCAACGGTTCGGAGGGTATTGCAGTCGGTATGGCATCGCATATTCCGCCGCATAATCTCGGTGAGGTCATTGACGGACTCGATTTTCTGATTGAGAATCCGGAGGCGACGCTCGAGCAGCTCATGACCTTTATCAAGGGTCCGGATTTCCCGACCGGCGGTATCATCATGGGCAGAGCCGGTATCCGCGCAGCCTATGCAACCGGCAGAGGCAAGCTGACTGTCCGCTCGAAAACCGAGATCACCGAGATCAAGAACCGTCAGTGCATCATCGTGACGGAAATCCCGTACATGGTCAACAAGGCGGAGCTGATCAAGTCGATTGCAGAGCTTGCAAAGGAAAAGCGCGTGGACGGTATCCACGATATCCGCGATGAATCCGACAGACAGGGTCTGCGCATCTGTATTGAGCTGAAAAAGGACGCAAATGCGAATCTTGTGCTCAATCAGCTTTTCCGCTATACACAGCTTCAGGATACCTACGGCGTCATCAATCTTGCGCTCGTCAACGGCATCCCGAAGGAGCTTTCGCTGAAACAGATTCTCGAGGAGTATCTGAATCATCAGATCGACGTTGTGCAGCGTTCTTGCAGATTTGATCTGCGCAAGGCACGCGAGCGCGCACATATTTTGCAGGGCTTTGTCGTTGCGCTTGATTTCATTGACGAGGTTGTGGAAATCATGCGCACATCAAAATCCATTCCGGAAGGCAAGCAGCGTTTGATTGAACGCTTCCAGAATGTCAATCTTTCGACGCTCATGGAGGACGAGGCATACCGCAATGCAATGGGTCTGACCGTCGATCCTTCCGAGAAGGAATATCCGATGACGGGTCTTTCCGAAGCACAGGCAGAAGCAATCGTGCAGATGCGTCTCGGTCAGCTGACAGGTCTGGAGCGCGACAAAATTATCAATGAAATGCTGTCGCTCTGCGAAAAAATCAACGATCTGCGCGATATTCTCGCACACAAGGCGCGCGTGCTCGGCATCATCCGCGACGATCTCGAGGAGATCCGCGGCAAATTCGGCGATGAGCGCCGCACGACGATTGAAAATGTCAGCGGCGAAATGGATATCGAAGATCTGATTCCGGTCGAGGACTGCGTCGTGACCTATACAAACTTCGGTTACATCAAGCGTGTTCCGGCGGCGGTGTATAAATCGCAGCGCCGCGGCGGCAGAGGCGTCACGGGCATGAAACAGCGCGAGGAAGATTTCGTTTCTGAGATGTTCGTCGGCTCGAGCCATGATCATGTGCTGTTCTTTACGAACCGCGGCATCATGTTTGACCTCAAATGCTTCGAGATTCCGATGGGCGGCAAGGATTCCAAGGGTACGAATATTGTCAATCTGCTGCCGCTTGCCGAGAATGAAAAGATCGCGGCGATGATGAAGGTCAGCGAGTTCAATGATGAAAGCTATATCGTCATTGTCACAAGAAACGGCAAGATCAAGAGAACACCGCTGCCTGCATACAAAAATGTCCGCAAAAACGGCTTGATTGCAATTAAGCTCGATGAGGGCGACGAGATCGAGGGCGTCCGCATGACCTGCGGTCAGGATCAGCTCTTTGTCGCAACCAGAGACGGCATGGCAATCCGTGTCGATGAAAACTGCATCCGTCCGCAGGGCAGAAGTGCCCACGGTGTCCGTATTATGAAGCTGCGCGGTGAAGATGAGATCGTTTCTATGGCAAGAGTCCGTGCCGGTGCAACACTGCTGACCGTCACCGAAAAGGGCTTCGGCAAGCGCTCCGAAATCGACAGCTACCGCATCCAGAACCGCGGCGGCTTCGGTCTGACAAACTATAAGCCGGATGAAGAACGCGGCAAGGTCTGCGGCATCAAGGTCGTTGACGAAACCGACGATATTATGATGATTTCGAGCGACGGCATCATCATCCGCATCCGCACAAGCGATATCCGCATCATGGGCAGAATCGCAAAGGGTGTCCGCGTAATGCGCGTTTCCGAGGACGGCAGAGTGATGTCCTTCACACGTACCGAGCATGAGGATGACGCGGAGATTTCCGAGGTCGAGCAGCTCTCGGAGGACGAGCTCAAGCAGCAGGAGGCGGAAGCCGCTGCGGAGGAATCCGCGGAGGCTGCACAGCCCGAAGAAACTGCCGAGCCGGATGATTCCGAGGAGACAGAGGACGAATCCGATGAGGAAACGGATGAGGATTCCGACCGCGATGAATCCGACGGGGATGAGGAAGATTTCGAGCCGGACGAGGACTAACTGACTGACAGGAGGCTGTCATATGGAAATCTCGCAGATACTGAAAAAATGGATATGCGTATTTTTCGGCAGCCTCTTTATTCAGGTGTTTTTCTGGGCATTGTATTCGCTGCTGGAAATGCGCGTCTGGATGTGCGGGCTTTCGGCAGTTGTTTCCGCGATGCTCTATCATTTTCTGCAAAAAGAGGAGAAGACCGGTTTATCGCGCAGAAACGTGTTTTTTGCTGCAATAATCATACCGTTTCTGCTTGCCGTAACGGTCACGGTTATGCAGCTCATGCGCTATCCGAATCTCAATCTGCTGAGTGCGGCGCTGGACGGCGTTTCGCCGCTGACGGAGACAGTTTCGCTCTATGCGGCGCGGCTGACGGTCAACGGCATTCTGCTTCTGATCTTCGCGGCATTTGACCGCACATTTCTGCAAAACCGGCAGAACAGGGAGGTGATCCGCGATGAAGACGGAGCGCCCGCGGTTTCCGGCAGGTACGGCAGTGATGCTTGTGATGCATCTGATTCTGTGCGTGTCGGTGCAGATGTATCCTGTGAAAAATGATGTGCAGAATCGGGAATCGCATCCGTTCGGCAGCGTCATTACAATCGGGGTATTTCTCATGACATTTTTTACAATGGTATGGGAAATGCGCCTGTTTACGCGGAAAACAAGCCGGATACCGGATTTCGCTTCTGATTTTATGCCGTGTCTGATGCAGATTGTTCTGCTTGCTGCCGGAGAGATTGCGGCAGCGTTTCTGCTGAATAATCCGCGTCTGACCTTCTGGAGTCCGGCGGAGGGTTATTTCTGGGCGATTGCATGCGCAGTTATGCTGCTGCTCAGCGGAATTGTCACCTTCGTCACGGGTGCGGCGCGTACTGTGATGTATCATGATGAAAAGAGGTAACGGGCTATGACAAACGCAGAAATCCTGTCTCATATTGACCATACGGTTCTGAAAGCCGATGCAAAATGGGAGGATATTGCACAAATCTGCGAGGAGGCTTTGCAGTATCATACGGCATCTGTCTGTATTCCGCCGTGGTATGTGGCGCGTGCAAAAAAGACTTATCCGAAGCTGAATGTCTGTACGGTTGTCGGCTTTCCGCTCGGCTATGAGGAATCCGCTGCAAAGGCACAGGAGGCAGGGCTTGCACTCGCTGCCGGTGCGCGGGAGATTGATATGGTAATCAACATAGCTGCGCTGAAAAACGGCGATGACGAGACAGTTCTCAATGATATCAAAACGCTTCGGACGGCTTGTCATACTGCGATTCTCAAGGTGATTGTCGAGACCTGTTATCTGACGGAGGACGAAAAAATCCGCGTCTGTAAGCTCGTGACCGATGGCGGCGCAGATTATATCAAGACCTCGACCGGCTTCGGCAGTGCCGGTGCACAGTTGGAGGATATTGCTCTGTTTAAGGCACATATCGGTCCGAATGTGAAAATCAAGGCTGCCGGCGGCATTCGCACGCGCGAGCAAATGGTCGCATTCCTCGAGGCAGGCTGCGACAGAATCGGATGCAGCGCGGCGCGCATTCTCTTTGACGAAGCATGACAGAGCTGCTCTCCGGATATGCAGAATCCACGCAGGAGCTGATGCTTCGTGTCTATGCAGCGGAAATACCGGAGACCGGCAGACGGCAGACGCACAGGGCTTCGCATTTTGAAGCACTCGATCTGCTCGGTGCTGCGCTGGCAAAGGATTTCGGCGTTTCACATGCGGTCATTCACCGCGTCGGGCTTGGAAAACCAAAGCTGATGCATGATTTTCTGTATATGAACCTCTCACACTGCAAGGGACTTGCGGTTGCGGCAGTCGGGAAAATGCCGCTCGGGGTTGATGCAGAACCGCCGCGCGCGGTGCGGGATGTGCTGATGCAGAAGGTCTGTGCGCCGGAGGAAATCCGCCTGATTCATGCAGAGGAGAATCAGAACAGCGCATTTTCGCGCTTCTGGACATTGAAGGAAGCATATGCAAAATATACCGGCGAGGGTATCCGGCTGCCGTTTGCGGCGCTGCGGTTCTCGTTCGGTTCAGAGGGACAGATCATATTTCATCATCCGGATGCATCGCGGGTCAGATTCTGGCAGCGCAGGGATGTATCCGGCTGCACCGTCTCGCTCTGTCTGCCGGACGATGCAGGTATCATACTGAAAGATACTACGTAAAAACATCGTATTTTCATAAATTTCATTGTTTGATCCTACGTATAAACCGATATTGTTCTTGGGAGGAATATGTATGCTGACGATTGATCTTCGCGGTCATCTCGCCGTGATTACCGGCGCTTCCGGCATGCTCGGACGCGCGATTGCAAGAACCTTTGCCGACTGCGGCGCCGATCTGGTGCTGCACTATTTTCACGGAAAGGATGAAGTCGAGCTGCTTGCCGGTGAGCTTCGCCGCAAAACCGGACGCAGAGTCATGATCGTGCAGGCGGACATCACCTCTGCGGAGGAGGTGCAGCGCATGAAGCAGGAAATCACGGGGCGCGCAGGCGTGCCGGATATCCTCATTCACAATGCCGTCATTCAGTATGACCGCAAGCCGGTTCTCGAGCAGGACCTTGCCGCATTTGACAGTCAGTATCAGTCCTGCGTGATGCAGACGGTACACATGACGCAGGCATTCGTGCCGGAAATCATTTCAAAGGGCAGCGGCGGCAGAATTGTCGTAATCAATACCGAATGCGCGGCGCTCGCAGAGGAAACATGGGGCGCCTATACCGCAGCGAAACGCGGTCTGGACGGACTGGTGCGCGTGCTTGCAAAGGAGCTCGGTCCGCATCAGATTACGGTCAATCAGGTTGCACCGGGCTGGACAATCACGGAAAAGGATCGTCACGATCATACCGAATCGCAGCCGGATTATGAGAAAACCGTTCCGCTGAGACGCCGCGGAACAGATGAGGAAATTGCGCAGATGTGTGCATTTCTTGCGTCTCCGCTCGCTTCCTTCACGACCGGTGCCTATATTCCGGTTTCCGGCGGCAGAGTGATGCCGGCAATCTGAGCGGACAGTATCTGCATCCATTGACTTAAAATAGAGGAGTGTCATATGAAAATTGAACTGACAGAGGGCTGTTATTTTCGTGAGGGTAAATATTTCAGCAAGCGCTTTGACAAGGAACTTGCGGTTTATGCGGATCTGGATGAAAGCATGACCGAGGAATATGTCGGGCGCTGCGCAGATGCGGTCGAGCATTTTTCCGATGAGATGACAGACACGATCAATGAAGCTGCAAAGCGCTATGCTCTGGATACCATTGCGGGATACATGGAGGATGAGGGCGAAGATTTCAGCTTTGAAGAATACGATCTGCCTGAAATCACAGAGGATACGCCCGCAGGCGATATGCCGGAATATTTCAGATTCAAAGAACTGATTGTGAATAAGCCGAAGCAGGAGGGTCAGATTTATTTCCGGCTCTGCGGCGGTTGTGACTGGGAAAATGAACACGGCTTTGAAGCAGCGTTTCAGGACGGAACACTCATCTATCTCGGCGCCTTTTGTGAAGCGGTGCCGGGAAGGCTTGATTATTTTGTCAGCGGAAAGGGCAGAGAATTCAATTACGCGATCAAAGGAGAATGATCATGCGATATATGCTTTGCTATGCAGTGAAGGCACATTCCGCAAGGGCTGAAACGGAATATTATGAGAAGTTTGAAGATGCGGTGATGAAATATACCGTCCTGTGCAGCAACTGTGACGATGTTGTGCTGGCGGATACCGAAACGCATATGATTATCCGGCATTTCAGCCACCGCAGCGATCCGCACGGCTGTGCCGTGACCAATTACTGATAAAAAGAAAGGACTATGTACACATGAGTACGAACAGTTATGAATCCCCGTTCTGCACCCGTTATGCGAGCAAGGAGATGCAGTATCTCTTTTCCGCAGACAAAAAGTTTTCCACATGGCGCCGCCTGTGGGTTGCACTCGCAAGAGCCGAGCATGAGCTCGGTCTGAATGTGACCGCAGAGCAGGTCGCGGAGCTGGAAGCACATATCGACGATATCGACTATGAAGCTGCGGCTAAGCGCGAGAAGGAATGCCGCCACGATGTCATGTCCCATGTCTATGCATACGGACTCGTCTGCCCGAATGCGAAGGGCATCATTCACCTCGGCGCGACCTCCTGCTATGTCGGCGACAATACCGATATCATTATTATGCGCGACGCATTGAAGCTCGTGCGCAGCAAGCTGGTGACCGTGCTCGGCAATCTCGCAAAATTTGCAGAGGAATGGAAGGCACAGCCCTGCCTTGCATATACGCACTGTCAGCCGGCACAGCTCACGACCGTCGGCAAGCGTGCGACACTCTGGATGAATGAGCTGCTCATGGACCTTGAGGAACTGGATTTCGAGATCGGCAGAATGAAGCTGCTCGGTTCCAAGGGTACAACCGGCACGCAGGCATCCTTTATGGAGCTTTTCCGCGGCGACGGCGCAAAGATTCGTGCAATGGAAGCGAAAATTGCAAAGGAAATGGGCTTTGCAGAGGATGCAATCGTTCCGGTTTCCGGTCAGACCTATTCCAGAAAGGTCGATGCACAGGTGCTGAACGTGCTCTCCGGCATTGCACAGAGCGCGATGAAATTTGCAAATGACATGCGTCTGCTCCAGTCCTTCAAGGAAATGGAAGAGCCGTTTGAATCCGGTCAGATCGGTTCCTCGGCAATGGCTTATAAGCGCAATCCGATGCGCTGCGAGCGTATCACGGCACTTGCGCGCTACCTCATGACCGATACGCTGAATCCGGCATTCACCGCCGGTACGCAGTGGTTTGAGCGCACGCTCGACGATTCCGCAAACAAGCGCATCGCTGTGGCAGAGGGCTTCCTCGCAGCGGATGCAATCCTCAATATCATGATGAACGTCACGAGCGGCATGGTCGTCTATCCGGCTGTGATCCGTCAGCGCGTCATGAATGAGCTGCCCTTTATGGCGACCGAAAATGTCATTATGGACGCGGCGGCACGCGGCGGCGACCGTCAGGAGCTGCATGAGCATATCCGTCAGCATTCTATGGCGGCAGGTGCGGAGGTCAAGCAGAAGGGCTTGAAGAACGATCTCTGCGAGCGCATTGTGAATGACCCGATCTTCGGCGTCACGGCAGAGGAGCTCGAAGCAAATCTCGATCCTTCCAACTATATCGGCAGAAGCGTGCAGCAGGTCGAGGAATTCCTTTCCGAGTTCATTGCACCGGTGCTTGCGGATGCGGAAACTGCTGCGGATGTGGAGCTGACGGTCTGAGAATTTGCGCTGTCATGAGAATTCTGCGGAATCCCTTGACATTTTTTCAAAAATGCACTATAATAAAAATTACTTGTCGGCATATGTCAGTAGAGCTGCTATGCCTGATTAGTTCAATAAACAAGGAGGCTTGGCAGTGAAGACCAACAAATCCGTCTTTTTCATCGTGTTTATTCTGATTCTTGCGTTCGCGGCTTCCACCGTGTTCGGCGTCCGGAATCAATACGGTGATCTGACAACCACCTATATCAAGGGCTTGAAGGATATCCGTCTCGGCATTGATATTCAGGGTGGTGTCGATGTCACATTCGCACCTGCGGATGAGTCAATCGACGCATCAAAGCAGCAGCTTGAGGCTGTAGAAGAGGTCATGAAAGCCCGACTGGTATCACTCGGCATCAATGACTATGAGGTTTACATGGACGAGAGCAATGACAAGGTGATCGTCCGCTTCCCGTGGCAGACCGGCGAAAGCAATTTCGATCCGCAGGCTGCTGTCAAGGAGCTCGGCGATACCGCACAGCTCCAGTTCCGCAAGGGTTATGTCTATGACACCGAGGTTGACGACGAGGGCAATACCACCGTCATTCCGGGCGGCGATATCATCCTTGAGGGTACCGATGTCGAGGAAGCATATGTTACGCTGGAACGTGATTCGAGCGGCAACCAGACCGGCGGCTACTCCGTTGCACTGTCCCTGAAGGAAAGCGGCAAGGATGCATTCCGCGAGGCAACTTCGGCTGCTGTCAATCAGGATACGGAATACCTCGATATCAACGGCTCGCAGTCCCGTTATGTTATCTCGATCTGGATGGATACAAACTGCATTTCCTATCCGAGCGTCAGCGCTGTCATCAGCGACGGAAGCGCTGTCATCACCGGCGATTTCGATTATGACGGTGCAAAGGCACTCGCCGACAAGATCAACGGCGGTGCGCTGCCGTTCAACCTCACCACGGAGCAGTTCAAGACAATCTCTCCGAGCATGGGCAAGGGCGCACTCCAGATCATGATGATTTCCGGTATTATCGCACTGTCTCTGATCATGATTTATATGATCGTTCTGTACCGCCTGCCGGGCTTTGTTGCAGCAATCGCGCTGCTCGGTCAGGTCGCAGGTACGCTGGCTGTCATTTCCGGCTGGTTCGGCTTTGAGGATTCCAATACGCTGACCATTCCGGGTATTGCAGGTATCATCCTTGCAATCGGTATGGGTGTTGACTGCAACATCATTACCGGTGAGCGCATCAAGGAAGAGCTGAACACCGGCAAGTCTCTGGATTCCGCACTGAAAGCGGCTTACAAGCGTTCCTTCACCTCGATTCTCGACGGCAACATGACCGTTATCATCGTGGCAATCATCCTTATGGGCGCATTCGGCGTTTCCTCCAGCTTCTTTGCAAAGCTGCTGTCGTTCCTGTTCCGCTGGTTCGGCGTTTCGACCGAGGGTACCATCTTCTCCTTCGGCTTCACACTGCTGACCGGTGTTATCTTCAACTTTATCATGGGCGTTCTGGCTTCTCGCACGATGCTGACCTCCCTCTCGCAGTTCAAATGCTTCCAGAACAGAAAGCTGTACGGAGGTGCTGAGAAATGAGCAAGTCAAACAAGAAAAAGAATTCCACAAACACAAATATCCAGTCGATTCTGGAGCAGGTGAAGGTCCGTGATTTCTACGGAACCCGCAAGATTTTCTTCACGCTTTCCGCAATTCTTATGGTCGTTGTGCTGCTCTGCTGCTTCATTTTCGGCGTGCACATTTCAATCGAATTCAAGGGCGGTACGCTCTCGACCTACAGCTACAGCGGCAGCATCAATGAAAGTGATATTGCATCGCTCGCAAAGGATTATCTCGGTACGGCTGTCAATGTGCAGACCGGTGAGGCATTCACCGGCGAGAAGGAGCAGACCTTTACGCTCTCCTTCAGCATGAAAAAGGCATTCTCCTCCGAGATGCAGAATGAGCTGCTCGGCAAATTGCAGGAGAAGTATCCGGACAGCAATATCAAGGCGCTCGAAACGAACGACGTTGCTGCAAAATCCGGTAAGAAATTCCTTGCGAAGTGCCTCGTTGCTGCAATCTTTGCATCCGTTGTTCTGATTCTCTATATCTCGTGGAGATTCAAGCGCATCTCCGGCTGGAGCGCAGGTATCTTCGCAGTTGTCGCACTGCTGCATGACCTTGTCATCGTATTCGGTACCTTCATTCTCTGCCGTTTCGAGATTGATTCGAACTTCATGGCGGTTATCCTGACAATTCTCGGCTATTCCGTCAATGATACAATCGTTATCTACGACAGAATCCGTGAGAATCAGAATCTGATGCCGGAAGGAACTGCGCTGCCGAAGCTGGTCAACATTTCGCTGAGCCAGACGATGCGCAGAACCGTCCGTACCTCGATCACCACGATCACCGCAATGCTGATTGTCTCGATTCTTGCTGTTACAAACAATGTCAGCTCGATTCTGCGTTTCAGCATTCCGATGACGGTCGGTATGATCTCCGGCTGCTACTCCTCTCTCTGCCTCGCGCCGATGCTCTGGACGGCATGGAAAACGCGCGCCAAGAAGGAAAAAGCCGCAACAACCGAGGAGTAATATGCATAAATTGCGGTCTCATGCAAGGAATTTGCAAAAATTTCGGGCATTCTCCGCGGCTCCTTGTGTGAATTTCTGAAAATATACGAAGCACCTTGCAATCGCAGGGTGCTTCGTGTTATAATATATCTGTTGAAAAATCGGTTTGATTGTTGAAAGGGATGAAGCATCGGAGGCTATAGCATGAAAGCAGCAGTTTCCACAGCCTGTCTGTTCCCGAAGCCGACAGAGGATGCGCTTTATGATCTCTGTCTGCACGGTATTCAGACGGTTGAGATTTTTTTGAATGCACCGTGCGAATGCCGTCCGGTTTATGCAAATGATCTCAGTGCAATGCTGCGGCGCTTCGGTATCACCTGCTGCTCGGTACATCCCTGGACAGCGCCGAACGAGAGCTTCATGCTTTTCTCGCGGTATCCGCGCAGATGCTCGGATTTTCTCGAGGAGGCAAAGCAGGTCTTTGCACTGATGCAGAAGATCGGCGCAAAATATTACGTGCTGCACGGCTGCTATCCCGGCAGAGTATCCCCCGAAATCTACTGTGAGCGCTTTCATCTGCTTTCAGAGACCGCAAAGGGATTCGGCGTGACGGTCACGCAGGAAAACGTGCATCTTTTTGAGAGCCAGAGCCTGAAATTCCTCAAGGAATTCTGCCGCATCCTCGGCGATGAGGCAAGGCTGACATTTGATACAAAGCAGGCAGTCCGCGCGGGCATGAGCATTGACGAAGCCGTGCGGCTGCTCGGAAAACATATTGTGCATGTGCATCTGAGCGATCACGGCGATCTGGGAGACTGTCTCCGGATCGGCAAGGGACGCTTTCAGATCGCGCAGTTTCTCTCGGCACTCCGTGCGCAGGGCTTTGACGGCGCTGTGACGCTGGAGCTTTACCGTGAGGCATTCGGCAGTACCGCCGAGCTTGCGGAGGACTGGCAAAAGATAGAGCGCCTGATCCGCATTGCAGAAAAAACATAAAGAAACCGGCAGAAGCCGGAAAGAGAATGTAGAACAAAATAAAGGAAAGGAGCATGTCCTATGCGTTGCCCGTGGTGCGGCGAAGAGGATACCAAGGTCATTGATTCCCGTTCTGTCGAAGGGAAAAAGAAGCGCCGCCGCTGCTGTACAAAATGCGGCAGAAGATTCAATACTTACGAATGCGTCGAGCGCCCGATGCTCATGGTTGCAAAGCGTGACGGTTCACTGGAGCCGTTTAACCGCAATAAGCTGATCGGCGGCATCGTGAATTCGATCAAGAAGCGCCCTGTCAAAATGGAGCAGGTCAGCGGTCTGGTTGATGAGATCGAGGCGGAGCTCAGCGGCGAAATGGTTTCGACTGTCTCCCCTGACCGCATCGGCGAAATGGTCATGGAGCGTCTGAGAAAGATCGACACCGTCGCCTATGTTCGCTTTGCGTCCGTTTATATGGCATTCTCCGATGTGGCGGATTTTATCCGCGTCATCAGCGAGATGCAGGAGAAACCGGACGGGCATTCTAGCGGACAGGACGCATAAGCTGCGTTTCTGCATCATATACAACTGCGCCTGCAAGCGCATTTTCACAGAGCAAAAGCTCTGCATACATTTCAGGACCTGTGCCGTTTTTGAGCGGATAGCGGCAGCGCGTGATCTGTGCGCCGGCATACTGCTCCGGCCGGATGCCCTGTGCATGCTGCAATTTCAGCCAGCTCTGACCGTTCGGCGTCAGCCATTCTTCGGGCATGACTGCCTCGGAGATTTCCGGCTCCCCGACCTGCCAGCCGCGCAGATTCAGCCATGCAGCGCGTCCTTCTGCCGAATCCGGCAGCGTTTCGGTCTGCGGCGTTTCCGGTCTCCGGAGCAGGATGAACAGTCCTGCAAAGAGAATCAGAAATGCGAGCACGATCCCGAGCCGCAGCAGAAGCTGCTTTACCTTGATTACCATATTGCGCCCCCCTTTTGATGCATAATATGCAGAGAGCGGTGCGGCTATGACAATATATGCGGGAAGGAATCACAGATTATGCGTCTTGACCGCTTTTTATCCGGACAAACCGCATTTTCCCGAAAGGAACTGACGGCGATGATCCGCAGCGGTGCGGTGACGGTCGGCGGCGCGGTGATCCGGAAGCCCGAAAGTCAGATTGATCCGGAGCAGGCAGTTGTTACGCTTCGCGGCGAGCAGATTGCCTATGCTGCGCATCATTATTATCTGCTGCATAAACCCGCGGGCGTCATTACGGCGTCGCGCGATCCGAAGCAGAAAACCGTCCTGGATCTGCTCAGACCCGAGGACAGATTACCGAATCTGTTTCCGAGCGGCAGGCTCGATATCGACACGGAAGGTCTGCTGCTCATCACCGATGACGGCGCGCTTTCGCATCAGATGCTTTCTCCGAAGCATCATGTCGCAAAATATTATCTTGCAAGGCTTGCAGAGCCGTTCCGCGAAGAATATACGGAGCTGTTCCGGCGCGGAATGATCCTGCGCGAGGGCGACGGCGAGGAGCTGTGCCAGCCTGCGGAATGCCGTGCGGTGTCAGCGCATCTTGCGGTGCTCGAGCTGCATGAGGGAAAATATCATCAGGTCAAGCGGATGTTTGCCGCAGCCGGCAATCATGTTGAAAATCTGCTCAGAGTGGGCATCGGAGAACTCCGTCTGCCGCCTGATCTGGCGTCCGGAAGCTATCTTCATATTTTCAACAAAGATGTATATTCTGCGTTGAGAAATTCGGATATTTCGGAAGTTTGCGCGTTTTGCGCGGAATATTATTCGTCATATTGGATAAAGGATTGTAAATAAGTTTGGTCAATAATCATCTTGATTATTTGCGAAAAATCTGGTATGATTGTATCAGCGGTTGAAAGGGCGAAATCTGCCCTCACAGGTTTCGTTTGAAGCTGCTAACCTATGTTTCATTATGTATGCGGTCAGGCGCATACTTGCAGGATGAGACATCCGGATTCTCCTTCCGGCTGCCGGCTCTGCATGGATAAAATTATTGATTAGATTACAGGAGGACATGAGAATGGCAAGTTTGTCTTTGCGGGGTATTTATAAGAAGTATCCCGGCGGTGTTGTCGCCGTTTCCGACGTGAACCTTGAGATTCGTGATAAGGAGTTTATCGTTCTGGTCGGTCCGTCCGGCTGCGGTAAGTCCACGACCCTGCGTATGATCGCAGGTCTGGAGGAAATCTCCGAGGGCGAACTCTACATCGGCGACCGCCTCGTAAACGACATCGCTCCGAAGGACCGCGATATCGCAATGGTGTTCCAGAACTACGCTCTGTATCCGCATATGACGGTTTTT